>NZ_JALPRG010000013.1:0-287644 GCF_030464945.1 Paraburkholderia sp. CHISQ3 | reverse complement strand
TCACACGATAGTCCATACGCTTCTCAATACCAGGACTTTTGCAGAATTTCCCTAGAATCGTGGGATAGGGATGTTCTGGATGGCGACGGGTAATGCAACGTAGATCTGTTTTTTGAGTAGCGCGCTGTATGGCGAGACTTGAAGCGGGTTAGAATAACGTTACGTTATTTTGAGATAATCCGCGACCATGCCAAACTGGAACAAAGATGCTGCGGTTAATCACCTTCGCTTGCATGCGCAACCGTCGAGCCATAGCCTGTGCGCTCGGTATGTTCGCGAAGCTGTTGGTGCTGGTGGCGTTGAACTGGAACATACGGTCGCTGCGCGTAATTACGGTGGACCGTTGCTTTCGGCAGGATTTTATCCGTTGCTGAGTTCGGCGCATCCGATGAAAGGTGATGTTGCGGTGATTCAACCGATTCCGGATCACCCGTATGGTCATATGGCAATGTTTGACGGAAATATCTGGATTTCTGATTTTAGGCAATATCACGGATATTACCCAAGCCAAGCGTATAGAGATATTAAACCTCCTGTTGTGATTTACCGACACAATTAAGCCATGACTAAATTTATTGCGTCATCAATGAAGTTGTGGCTTGCGCTGTGCTTTATTTTTTGCCAGACCCAGGCCTTTGCGCAGGTCAATGCCTCTACGCCTGAGGCGACTGCTAGGGCTTTCTATAGCTGGTACATACCGCGACTGGCTAAGGACGGCAATTATCCGTTGATGGATAAAGAGATATACCATTACGTAAACAAAGGCACGGTTGATTTGCTTCGGTTTGATTACAAGAAAAATAAATTCGCTGATCGCGCAGAGTATTTTACAAAATCGCAAGATTTTGACGAGAAAGATTGGTTAGCCAATATGACGCTACATCCAGCAATTACGCTTGATGACGTTGTTATCGTCCCCGTGACGTTCGGTTCTAAAGAAAAGAACACAGTCGTCGTTTTTTTAAGGAAAATTGACGGAGTGTGGAAGATTACGAAAGTGGATGATCTTGTCGATTATTCGTGACGGTGAACGAGCGACAGCGTCCGTAAGTCTGCCGTGCAAAAGCCCCGGAAAGTGGGGCTTTTTTGTGCGTGCGTCTTTGTCATCCGTGTTGTTGCGTAATTTCTAGTTGTAGTTGCGACCATGTGTCCGGTGTGAGGAATGACGCGTCGTTCGATGCCGGCTGAGGCCGCATGTCGGTTGTTGCTTTATTTGCCGTTGCTGGTATTCGCGTTCAAACGCAGTGAATCCCGTCTGGTCGCGTATTAGCTGGTGCTCGAGCCGTAGGAGCTTGAGGACGGCGACGGTCCGGAACGGAATGGCGGCTGTGCCGTTGAGCCAGCGCTGGATCGTTTTTTCGTGGCGTTGGAGGATGCGGCGTAGGTCTCGAGGCGGCTTTTTGGGGCGATTTGCTGTGTGAGTCACGTCTTTCGATTAGCTTATGAAGCGTGCAAATGTCGAGGCCAGATTGAAATGTCCGGGTTCCGGCTTTTTAGAAATGTCCGGTTTCAAGGTCCATAAATCTCTATCTGAAAGGGCTTTTAAACACCGGGCCAACCCGCGTTCCGGCGGTCGCGAGGATCGCGGCGTTCAGGTCTTCCCGCGTCAGTTCGCGCTGTGTCCGGGTGCCTACCTTGCGCTCCTTCAGGCGCGGCGCCTCGCCCTGGTTCGTCCTCGACGGCGAACCGGAGATACGCCGGTTATCACGTTGTGCCTGGATCACCTGCGCCATCTGCAACGTGTGTCCCAGCCGCTTGTTATCGACTACAGCCGCCTGGTCAATCTCGGAGAGCCGGTCATACGGCACACAGGGCAGGGCAGCGCCATTGACGCGGAGCTCGATGCGCCCGTCAGGGTACTCAAATACGTCCAGATAGCGGTGAATCAGGCTGCGGTTTGCAGCCGTGTCCTCAAGCAGATAGATCACCCGGTCATACTGCACCGTCAATACCTTCGACACGCGCCGCGGCACGCGACATGTCAGGATCAGATCGAGATCGTCATCCGCACGTAACGGCCGGTGTGCATCGAATGTGCTCCTGGGCACCTTGCCAAACCGGCCGTTGAAGTCAGCCATGAAGTGGGGCGCATAAGCGTTGGCCGCTTCCTTTGTGCTGATGCCGCGCAGGCGCAGATCCTTGACAAGCCGGTCCTGCAACGTCAGGTTTGCGCGCTCGACGCGTCCCTTCGCCTGACTGCTGTTCGCACAGAATGTGTCCACATTCAACTCGTACAGCGCCCGCCCGAACTGCGTCACGCCCTTGCCAGGCGTCGCTGAATGGCTGTTGCAATGAAATACGCTGGCCTTGTCGCTATACAGTGCCACCGGCTTGCCATGCTGTTCAAGGTAGTGGCGCGTCGCCTCGAAATAACTGAAAGTCGACTCGGTGGCCGTGAAGTGCAACTCCATCAACCGGCCTGTTGCGTCGTCGATGAATACCAGCAACGTGCACGCCGGCGCGCGCTCCTCAAACCACCGGTGATCGCTGCCATCAATCTGGATCAGTTCGCCAGACACGCGCGGCGGTTCCTCGGCTGATGAAGCTTCGCTGGCCGCAGCCTGCGGGGAATCCACAGCCCGGCCTCACGCATCCAGCGCGGCACGGTTTCCTTGCCCAGTACCATACCGTGGCATTCAGCAAGTTTCTCGCACGCCAGCGTCGGCCCGAAATCGGCATAGCGCTCACGCACCAGCGCCATGGCACGCGCCCGTAGATCGATGGGCAACTCACGGTTACTGGGCTGTCCACGTCGCGCCGATACCAGCCCGGCGGGACCAGCGGCTTCATAGCGCTTCACCAGCCGGCTGACCTGACGCTCACATAGCTGCAGGCGTTCGGCTGCCAGCACGATCGTCAGACCGTGCTCGACGACTGCCTCGATGACCTTCACACGCTCGAGCTCGTGCATGCTTATCGTGATGAATCCACGTCCGTTCATGTCCGGCTCCCGGGCTGTGCGTCATGCCTGAGCATGCGCCACAGCTACAGCCCGGGGCCGGGAACCGGACATTTCTAATGAGCCAGAACCAGACATTACTAAAAAGCTCTGACACGAAAATTTTCGCTAATTTATATTATGTCAAATTTGTGGTCCAAACTTCGCCGTTTGCGGCGGACAGCCAAGGCAACCTTTTCCGCAGCTCTGCTTCGACCGGCAGCAAGCTAGAAAATCCAGAATCTCCCGCTTCGAGACGCCTGCAACCAGCAGGCGTTTTTTTTGGACCTCGATCTTACGATAAACACGCCGACGACGCGCGTCATGAATACCGCGACGCGTGTTCCGGATAAACCAGTACAGATTTCGAATTTCCCCAACCACGACCGCTAA
Source organism: Paraburkholderia sp. CHISQ3 (assembly GCF_030464945.1). NCBI lineage: Bacteria > Pseudomonadati > Pseudomonadota > Betaproteobacteria > Burkholderiales > Burkholderiaceae > Paraburkholderia > Paraburkholderia sp. CHISQ3. The sequence goes on along the minus strand of NZ_JALPRG010000013.1, from coordinate 284,313 downwards.
CTCGGCAGCAGACACTGTTTCATGCGGCCAAAGCTCAAACTGAATCACATAACCTCCCGGACGAGCGTAAATCCGGGAGAACGTCCTCCAAACAGCGAAACTGAACCCTTTTTGACAATCTGATTCAATGTTTTAGCTGGTCAAATAGCCGCTGGTGCCGGAGGTAGGTCCGGTGCGTCATTGAGCCTTTGCTCCGCGTATCGCGCAACGACATGACCAAAATCCAGCAATCTCCCCTCGCCGTCGCGGCTTCGATACGCATCTCGCAACAGACGCAACTCATCCGAACTGACAGTGACTAGAAAATCTGCATCAAAGACCCTACTCACCGCATCTTCTCGAGCATTCCGTAACGACGGCGTATTGAGCGCCAGCAGGTTCATCATGTACTTCGCGGGTGAGTCCAAAGGATCGAGTGGCACGACATCACCCAACTGAGTGTAAATAAAGCGTTCCTCACAGGTAATATCCAGCGGGGATATATGCTGCTCCTCGTCGAACTTATTTCCCTTGGCGTGCCCGCAATGCAACGGCATCCCCGGATCCAGTTCCCGAAAACAGGACGCAAACAAATTGTCATAGCTCAGTTGAAGATGACTGTACTTGCCACGCTGCGGTCGAAAATGCTCAATGTGACTATCGTTGAGCCCGACAGAACGCCCACAATAACAGCAGACACCCCCTTGCTCGGCAAGTAACGCCGTGTGTAAGTCCCGTTTCTGAGGATCCCGCAAAACGGGATAAGTAGGCTCCCAATCGGCGTTAGCCGAAGCCTTCCAATCTTCAAATGATGTCGGCGGCAAACCTTTCGTCACGGACTTCATCGGCCAATTACCTCTTTGCGCTTAAGCAATGCCTCCGCGCCGGCCAACTCCGGTATTCCCGGCGCCGAAACCTTCAACTTGAGCAGCAAATTGCGTGCATCAGCAAGCTCGTTCCGCTCTAGGGACTCAAATAGCGCAGACACGATATCCTCGATCTCCGACGCGCGCGGCTTCGCTTCCATGATCTGATCGAGAACGCGACTCGAATCTAAACCATAGCTAACTTGCGGATGGCTCCATCCGTCCGCATGCAAAAGGAGAATTTGCTCGGGCTGAAGCTCGCCAAGCACCTGCGGTGAATGACTGGCCGCAATAAACTGCACGCGCGGAAACGCAGCCGACAACCCCTTAGTGAGAAGGCGCTGCCATTTCGGGTGCATATGGACATCCAACTCATCGATAAGCACCACACCAGGCGTCTCTTTCGTAACCGCTAGGCCAAGGTGCGGATTCAGCAAGCACATGCGTCTCGCGATATCCGCAACCAGAGCGACGGCCACTCGCTGACCATCACTGAGATTTCGAAAGGGAGTGGGGTCAGCAGAACTCCACTCAATTAACAAGGTTTTCTGCGAAAAATCGTAACGCAGTCCCTCAACCCCCTCAACGACAGTAGACAGCGCGAGGTTCGCCAAAGCGAGTTCATCGTCATCAACTGCGCTCCACTGGATAGATCGGTCAGAAGCAAACTGCAACCGCTCCAGACTTTTGCCAAGAGCCCACTGTTGCAACCCTGTCGAATCGGACGCGGCATCCCACCAGCGCTGGTATCCGTCCGTTCGAGACGGCGGATCGCTAGCAGCAGCTATCTCATTGGGCTGGGAGGGGGGCCACTGGCGATAAGCGGGATAGAACGCGATAAGCGGAAGCGTGTGTTGTGCCGCGGTATCACCCGACTGCTGCATGCTCGTCCACACTTGCCCCGGAATTTGTCCGCCAAACTGCGAAGAATCTGGCTGGCTGGTCTTTGTCGCACTCCATTTACTGCTTTTCCCGAACGCTTCCCCAGTTGCCGTCACCTTGACGGGATACTGTGTCTCGAAACGGTATCGCCCTTCAAAGTCATCACGCTGGATCCGCACCGCATCGCGGTCGTGCAGCGGCATAACATTTCCCGCACGCATAGGCATATATAGGGTCAAGCACGCCAACGCTTCGCTGATACCTTTCAATAGCGACGTCTTGCCACTGCCGTTGACGCCAGCGATGACATTGAAGCCGGGCCGAAATGACACGTCGAATTCCCGATAACAGCGGTAGTTTTGCAGCTCAATTCGATCCACTCTCATGTCAAAAATCCTTTCCGGGGGAAAACGTCAAAAGCCGTACGGCCCCATTATCCTCGACAGAACGTCTGACGGCAGAAAATCTAACAGCCTGCGATTGTCGTTGCCCCAAATGCCGGACATCGCCACGCGCCCACAATCGAGCCCCATCGGGGCGCGATAGTCCGCAAACAGCAGCTTTGCAGTGAGGGGGGGCCTGCCCAGCCACAACGCTTGCGTTCTGCCCTCGCGCTACCACCCGCTACTCGGTCCGGCAGGCCGCGCTGAGCCGCGCGATAACCGTTCGCACTTCGCAGCACCGCCGCACCCGTACCAGCGACTCCGACCAGGTGCCGGACACTCCTGACGCTAGACGCCCGAAACCACGGGTGCGATACACTCACCGCAAAACAACGCAGACCGGGGATCTGTGTAGCGGTAGGCGTCTGTTCAAGACCGGGCGCACCGATGCCCGGATCGGGACCGATATTGATCTGTGCACCGCTGCCCGGATTGGTCGCGACCGGCACAGACGATGCAGGATTTGACGCCGCAGGAACGGACGTATCAAAAGGCGTAGAGCTTGACCCACCGGCCGTCGTGCCCGCACCACCGGTAAAGCTGCCTACGGTCGGCCACGATGCGCCAATCGAAGATTCAACGCCCGCAGCCTGGGCACCGGTTACCGGCGCATTCACAGGATACGGAAGCCCCTGATACCCTGGCTGTGATGCGACCGACGACCACAACGCATCAACGGTTGCAGCCGCCACTTTTGGATTCAATGAGTCGGCCTGATCTGCAGCGCTGGTGCCAGCGGCAGCAACTGCTGGCGATGTTGTTACGGGTGGAGGTGGTGGCGGGGGTTGTTGGGGCGCAAAGGCAGTACATCCACCGCTCGCCGTACCCATACCGGACGGGCAGGTCGGGCCCGTCCACTTCTGTCCGGACGAGGCGACCGTAAAGCTCGGTTTTCCTTCAGTACCCGCCTGGTTAGTCTGGGTACCCGTGCAGACGGCCTGATTTTCAAACGGCTCAGTGAGGGCACATTTGATGCTCCAGCTTCGCAACCCGGCCTGCTCCATAAACGCCTCACCCGCAGCATCCGCCGACGAAGCAGTAATCTGCATGATGTACCAGTACACCACCCCGGCCGACAGCGGGGCGTACGGCGACACCGTCCCACCAACGGGCGACCCTCCACCACCTGGAGGCGTACCCGAAGGTGGCGCATACACCGACACTGTTCCATCGTGATTGAATTGCCACTGCGTCAACGTATCGTTGCCAAGCGTCACCGGCACCGCACCAAGGACTGCCCCAATCCCGGCAGCCGCAGCGACAGCACCCCATGACACCGCCCCCAGCGCCGTCCCCGCAGCAGACGCAGCCGCAGCAGCAAGCGCCGCAGCACGCGCACCGATTGCAGCAGCCGTTGCAGCGATACGCGGGTCCGCTGCAGCGAAGCCGTTAGCCGCCGCATTGGCCGCGACCAGCGCCCCGAGCGTCGACCCGAACGACGCGGGAGGCGTCTGTGCATACGCCACCTGATGCGGCCCGGTGAACAGCGCACCGAACAGCAATACAGGACACACCGCAATCAACGAACGCACACGCATATCACCCCCTCATGCCCTGAATAACTGCCCATCCACTGAGCAGGCCCCACACGAACATCACGATGTACCAGGCCGTGTTTGAGTCCATCGCTACACCCCGTAGCTGGAAGAAAAAAGGGCGAGCACAAGGCCCGCCCCACCTCACGCAGGCACCCGGAATCAGCCCCCGCGCACCATGCCGATGACGATCTTCGCGCCACGCGTTGCCAGCACCACACCGACCACGAGCGCAGCAATCGACAGCACCGCCGCGATGGTCGTGGTGAAGTCGACACCGGCCAGCAGCGCCGTGTAGTCCGGACCCGCCGTTGCCGCGTTTGCAGCAGGCGCAACAGCCACGCCCGCACCGATTGCCACAGCCACGCCAGCAGCACGAGAGAGAACACCCTTCAAACCGAACATAGAACCTCCTGTTTGCAGAAAAACCGGGAAGCGCCCGGTGCGCATGTCACGCTCGCCGCAGAAAATTGACGACCGTTCCAATCCCTAAACACGCGAAATACAGACCGACAACCGAGGTAAACGCGACGCTCCAGAAACCGAACGCCTGCGTGTAGTCGAACGGCGTTGCGATGGCATCGAAGTAGCCCGCGCTTGCCGGATCGACCACATACGCCTGCACGGTGCTGAGATACAGCGGGTTCGCCTATGCGACCGGTCTGCGCGCAAGCGAGCTGGTCGGCGCCACGCTCGGCAATATCGAAACGGACGCCCACGGTGACCATTGGGTGAGCCTTATCGGGAAAGGTCACAAGGCGGGTAAGGTCGCGTTGCCGCCGCTCGGCCGCGCAGCGCTGGATCGCTACCTGGCGGAGCGACGGTTACCGGTTACACCGGTGCGATGGCGCCCGGATACGCCCCTGATCGTCAGCCTCGAGCAAGACAGCGTGGCCAGCATCAGTGCGGTGCGGCTCTGGAAAGTCATGCAGCGCTTCTTCGAGAAAGCGGCCGAAATTGTAGAGGCGGATTATCCCGCCCTCGCGGAGAAACTGCGCAGGGCCAGCCCGCACTGGATGCGGCACACGCACGCGTCTCATGCACTCGCGCGCGGTGCGGAACTGACGACCGTGCGGGACAACCTGCGTCATGCGTCGATCTCGACGACGTCCATTTACCTGCATAGCGATGAGATCAAGCGAGCCCGGCAGATCGCAGGAGCTTTCTCGTTGAGGAAATGAAGACCACGTGATTATCCGGCGGCAACGTGCTGCCCGGAATGCTGACGTTCATTGAGCGAAAGATGCTCTCTGGGCACTCACGGTGCTGGTAACTGGAGGCTATGCTCCTGAGAGAAATACTTGATTGAGTGTTTTTTCAGGCATGTACTGGCTAGCTGAGATTTCCGAATCGGCGATTCGGAAATCTCAGCCAGGATATCCGCTCAATTTTTGGAGCACGCCGCAGCACAATCGCTGCCCCTTACGGGCACTGGAAATGGTCAGTTATCGCGGTAAACCGCATCGGGCTTAAAGGGGGCCCAGCTTGAGCAGACTCGTGAGACGCGTGACGCTGACCCGACGAAGCTTGCTGCGCGGTGCGACGCGCAACAACCACGTCAGACAACCATATCCATTGCCGCTGCGACTAGACGAAAGCGCCAGATTTTGCATCGAAAGGACGCGGTATCGAGAAATTGCAGCGTATTCAAGCATTTGATTTTTAAAGGAAAATTAAAACAAACCGCCAGATTTTGCACGAAAAGGACGATTACCCCAACTGAGTGACATCGAAATGGCACGCTAGCGGATTGGCGAGGTAGCCATCCGCAACCGCGGAAGTCCCCCCGCAGCTCGTCAGTACTGCATGACTCATCGCCGACAGCGCAGTCGACGTGAGCAGAGACGCTGGCTGTTTCGCCGGAAGCACCCCGCCCCACATGAAACTCTCCATCAGATGGCTATAGGCCATCCCCGGCGATCCCGCATGAATGCCGTCATAGTCGGCGGGAAAATATTCGGCTTCCTCCATCCCCTCGGCGCCACCGGTCGAACAGCCCTCGTAGTACGCGTGCTGCGCACCGTGCCCGTAGTACGTTTGCGTGATCGCTTTGGCTGCAATCGTCATTAGATGAATCGACGTATGGCCCCAGTCGCTCAACTGAACCGGGTTGTTCATCCACGTGAACGTCGTGGAAGCGATGTGTCCGGTGTCGGTTCCCGCCGCGACGAACCCGCGCGCGGCGGCTGACACGATTCCGCTGTACGGGATTACGCCGCCGAAGCCTCCCGAGCCCACTCCAAACAGACGGCCGTTCCAGCCGCTTTGCGGCAACCACACCTCTATCCCCACCTGCTCTCCGGGTTGCGTGCTGACGGTCGCGACCACGCGGCAGGTTGGCGCAGCCAATGAGCCGGAAGTACCGGTGATGGACTTGAGATCCGTGCCCGCGGGTATCAACGTGGCGGTCGTGATCGTGGTGTTGGCGATCTGCGTATGCAACAGGCTCGCGCAGTCGGGTGCGATGGCGCTGGCCTCGATTCCATCGCTGGAGCAGCCTGAAAGCGCGGCGACAGACACCACGACCGCGAGAGATATCAACCCGCTCAGATGCCCGCGAATACCGCACGTTGCACGACGGCATAACTGCGTCACGACATCGCGACCGACGCGACGCCACACGAACACCGGGATTCGCGGCATGATTGTCTCCGATTTGTTGTAGATAGCCGGAGCAAGCGTAGAAGTCGCGCATCGATCAAACAATTGAAATGATTTTATGGCAGCAATCACGATGTGTGATCGATGCACAAGGCGGGTCATCGCCCGTTGAGTCGATCCGACCGGCGATGTCAGCTGTTTCAGGGACAGACATTGCGGCGCAAGCCAGGTTTAATGGTCGCCGATGTCGATTGGATCGTCTGGACGCGATATGTCTTTTCCATAACGCGGCCTGGTTCAATCTGAAACCGCAACCGTCGCCACCATCGCCCCGTCAATCGATGCTGGTCCCCATCCAACGTTCGTGAACCATCGATGTCGAAATGAGCTCTGCACACGCAGCAACACCCTTCTGGCTCTGGATCGTGCTCGCGCTGGTCATCTGGCGCGCGGTTCGTTCGTTGCGCCCGAGAATCATGTCGGTGACCAGACTATTGATCTTCCCCGCGCTGTTTTCGGTCTGGAGTCTGGGCAACATCGAGCAGCGCGTCGAAGGGCACGCGGTTTCCTTCGTGCTGTTGCTGATCGCGATCGCGGTCGGTTTGTGGGCGGGCTGGATCGTTGCCACTGCGGGCGCAGTCCGTGCCGATCACGAACGCAAGCTGATTGAGCGACCCGGCGGAATCGTTCCGCTGATCGTCGTGCTGGTCAGTCTTGGCGGCAAGTTGCTGTTTTTCTCTGGAGGCTCGCCAGGCACGGTGGGCATCCTGTTCTCGATCGTGCTTCTAGGCCTGCTGTGGGGACGCACGCTGCACTACGGAATCCGCTATATGCAGGCGCCTCAGACGCCGCTGGGCATGGCGCTCAGCTGAACTGAACTCACGCGCCCCACGCGATGCAACAAACGTAGCCCGCCCGCCCATCGATCCAGCGAAAACAGAGCGGCTGCGGTGCGCGTTCCAGCGAACGCACCTGCAGACACTGCACTTCGTCCGAGCGAGGATCGACGGTTGTGGCGCGCAGCACATCGGCAACCGCAATACCGAGGCCCGTCGCTTTCAGCAGCGCTTCCTTGGCGGTCCAGCAGCGCAGGAACATCTGCGGTTGCACATCGTCCGGCATGCTGTCGACCTGCGTGTATTCATCCGCACTAAGCGCAACTTCCGATATTTCCCGCCAGTCCAGCGCGGCATCGAGTTTCTCGATGTCGACGCCGACCATGCGTTGCGCCGACAGCGCAATCAGCGCCTGGTTGCCCGAATGCGACACGTTGAACGCAAGTGTCGGGTAATCGCGCAACGATGGCTTCCCGTGTGCATTGGTTTCGAATTGCAACGCTTGCGCAGGCTCCCCCGTGCGCGCCGCGAGCAGCGCGCGCAACATGTGGCGGGTGACGATAAAGCATGCGCGATCCACGAGACGGTGGAATTGGCTCGCGCGCTGCAATTCGGCGGCGTCGAGCGTATGCCGCATCGGCAGTAACGCGGCTTCGTCTTGCGGGATATCGAGGCGCCACAGTTCAACGTCGAGCGGAAGATCCGCGTGCGCGACACGTGTGGCGATAGCGGGATCCAGTCTCACGCTTCCTCGTCCTCTTCCAGCCCCGCCAGCAGATCGTCGACCGCGCGATACACACGCTCGACAACCTCGGGCCCGACCTTGCGCTCCAGTTCGCGATAGTTCGCCTCGAGGTCTTTCGATATCACCCGCACGAGATCGATACTTGCGTCGGTCAGCTCGACAAGCACGCGGCGTTGATCGTCAGCGAAGCGTTCTTTTGTAACGAGCCCGAGGCTTTCCATACGCGCAAGCACCCCCGCCATACTCGGACTCGAGATCGTACAGATGTCGGAGATCTGGCGCGGTTCCATCGGCCCCTGCTCATTGAGCGCGCGGATGATGCGCCATTGCTGTTCGGTCAACCCATGTGCGGTAATCAACGGGCGAAAGCGCTCCATCATCTTTTCGCGTGCGCGCAGCAGCAACATCGGCAGGTTGCGGTGCGAAACGAGCGTGGCATCGGTGACTGGCATGACGGGACCGTTCAATAGCAGAGGAAAGACGGGTGGGCATTCAGCGGTGGAGCGACGCTCTCTGTCAGCTTCGGGGAAAACCCGTGCATGAAGAAAAGTCTGTTGACCGCCAATCTGAGCAGGCTCAATAATACTAACATGTTAGTGTTTCGCCAAACCGCGATGCGCTACCCCTTGTTTGCAGACGTTATTGAACCTCATGTTCGCACTTGCCGACTATCTGTTTCACGTTGAAGGTGACCCGCTACCGCGCGATACCGATGCGCAGACAGCGGCCGCGCTGCTGTCGCAACGTGTGACGTGCGCGGTCCCCGTGACGGGTATGGTGTACGGCACACTGCTGAACGACCGTGCGGCGTTGTCCGCACTCGGCGATGCTGTGCATGAGGCACCCTACAAGGCTCCCCCTAAAGCGCCGATTCTCTACGTCAAGCCGCGCAACACGCTGACCGGTCACGGCACGTGCGTCACCGTGCCCGAAAACGTTGCTGGTGCGAGCGGGCCTGGCATCGAGGTCGGTGCATCGCTGGGCATCGTGATTGGGCGCACGGCAACGCGTATTACCGCCGCCGATGCATTCGAGTACATCGCCGGGTACACGATCGTCGCCGATCTCAGCATTCCACACGCAAGCGTGTATCGCCCATCGGTACGTTTTCGCGCACGGGATCGCTTCTGCGCGATCGGCCCCGCTATCGTCGCGCGGCGTCACGTCGCGGACCCGGACAATCTATCGATTGCGGTTCACATCGAGGGGCGTGCGCCTTTCGTCGCGAACACGGCGACAACCGTGCGCAGCGTCGCGCGACTGCTTGCCGACGTCACGGAGTTCATGACGCTGTCCGCGGGTGATGTGCTCACGTTGGGCGTGCCGTACGGCTCGCCTGTTGCGCACGCCGGCGATACCGCGATCATGACGATAGCGGACTGGCCGGCGCTGCGTCTGTCGTTCGTCGGCGCGGATGCCATGCAAGGAGACCGGTCATGATGCGCGCCCGCGTCGCCTATGCCGGCGCTATTCATGAGGCGCATCCTGCCGGCAACGGCGTGCAACTCGCCGATGGCCGCGTGCTGCGTGAAGAAGAAGTCGTATGGCTCGCGCCGTTCGAGGTCGGCACGATCTTCGCGCTCGGCCTGAACTATGCGGAGCATGCGAAAGAGCTGCAATTCTCGCAGCAGGAAGAGCCTCTGGTTTTTCTGAAAGGCCCTGGCGCGGTGCTTGGACATCGCGGCTTCACACGTCGCCCCGACGGCGTAGCCTTCATGCATTACGAGTGCGAACTCGCTGTCGTGATCGGCCGCACGGCACGCAACGTCGCGCGCGATGCGGCAATGGCCTGTGTAGCCGGCTATACGATCGCGAATGACTACGCGATCCGCGACTACCTCGAAAACTACTACCGCCCCAACCTGCGCGTTAAAAATCGCGACGGCGCGACCGTGCTCGGCCCTTGGCTCGTCGATGCCGCCGATATCGCGGACGTCACGCAACTCGGTTTGCGCACCTATGTGAACGGCACGTTGCAGCAACACGGCAATACGCGCGATCTCGTCACCGATATCCCCGCGCTGATCGAATACCTGAGCAGCTTCATGACGCTGGCACCTGGCGACGTCATCCTGACCGGCACGCCGGAAGGCGTCGTCAACGTCGAAGCCGGCGACGAAGTCGTCTGCGAGATCGACGGACTGGGGCGGCTCGTCAACACGATTGCAGCGGATGCGGTGTTCGGTCGCCGCCAGGCACGGCCCTGATCCGCTTCGCTCCCCGAGAACAAGGACATTGCCATGCGCATCGAACATCTGATCAACGGCCGCGAGCAAACGGGTGCCGACTATTTCGAAACCGTCAACCCGGCGAATCAGCAGGTTCTCGCCGAAGTTGCGCGCGGCACAGCGGCCGAAGTCGATGCCGCGGTGCATGCGGCAAAAGATGCGTTCCCCGCTTGGGCAAGCAAACCCGCGGCCGAGCGTGCCAAGCTGATCCGCAAGCTAGGCGAGCTGATTGCGAAGAACGTGCCGGACATTTCCGCCGCGGAAACCAACGACACCGGCCAGACCATTTCGCAGACGCGCAAGCAGCTCGTGCCGCGTGCAGCCGATAATTTTCATTACTTCGCGGAGATGTGCACACGGGTCGACGGCCATACGTACCCTACCGATACGCATCTAAACTACACGCTGTTCCACCCTGTCGGTGTGTGCGCGCTGATTTCGCCATGGAACGTACCGTTCATGACGGCAACATGGAAGGTCGCGCCCTGCCTCGCCTTCGGCAATACCGCAGTCCTGAAGATGAGCGAGCTGTCGCCGCTCACGGCTTCGATGCTGGGCCAGCTCGCACTCGAGGCCGGCATTCCGGCCGGCGTGCTCAACGTCGTGCACGGCTACGGTAAGGAAACCGGCGAGCCGCTCGTCGCGCATCCGGACGTGCGCGCCGTGTCGTTCACCGGATCGACGGCAACGGGCAACCGGATCGTGCAGACCGCGGGCTTGAAGAAATTCTCGATGGAACTCGGCGGCAAGTCGCCGTTCGTGATTTTCGACGACGCCGATTTCGAACGCGCACTCGATGCGGCAGTTTTCATGATCTTCTCGAACAACGGCGAGCGCTGCACCGCGGGTTCGCGGATTCTCGTGCAACGCTCGATCTACGCGCGTTTCGCCGAGCGCTTTATCGAACGCGCGAAGCGCCTCACGGTCGGCGATCCAATGGCGGACAGCACGACTATCGGACCGATGATCAGCCAGGCGCACCTCGCCAAAGTGCGCAGCTATATCGAACTCGGGCCGAAGGAAGGCGCAACGCTTGCGTGCGGCGGGCTCGATGTGCGCGATCTGCCCGATGCGTTGCGGCAAGGCAATTTTGTGCCGGCCACGGTATTCGTCGATGTCGACAACCGGATGCGTATCGCGCAGGAAGAGATCTTCGGCCCGGTCGCGTGCCTGATTCCGTTTAACGACGAAGCCGATGCAGTGCGACTCTCGAACGACATCGCCTACGGTCTGTCGAGCTACATCTGGACCGAGAATGCCGGTCGCGCGCACCGTGTTGCCGCTGCGATCGAAGCCGGCATGTGCTTCGTCAACAGCCAGAACGTGCGCGATCTGCGGCAGCCGTTCGGCGGGACGAAGGCATCGGGCGTGGGTCGCGAAGGCGGCACCTGGAGCTATGAAGTGTTTCTCGAACCGAAGAACGTGTGTCTGTCGCTCGGCTCGCATCACATTCCGCGCTGGGGCGTATAACCGATCGGCACGCGCATCGCGTTACCACGCGGCGCGTCACTGGAGACATCGATGGGCAAGCTCGCGCTGGCGGCCAAAATCACGCATGTGCCGTCGCTGTATCTGTCGGAGCTGGACGGTCCGCACAAAGGCTGCCGCCAGGCGGCGATCGACGGTCATCATGAGATCGGTCGTCGCTGCCGCGCGCTCGGCGTCGATACGATCGTCGTGTTCGACGTGCACTGGCTCGTGAACAGCGAGTATCACGTGAACTGCGCACCGCATTTCGAAGGCGTCTATACGAGCAACGAGCTACCGCATTTCATCCGCAACATGCCGTATGCGTATCCGGGCAACGTCGAACTTGGTCATCTGATCGCGGACGTCGCCAACGAAATGGGCGTGAAAAGCCGCGCGCACAGCGAGACCACGCTCGAGCTCGAATACGGCACGCTGGTGCCGATGCGCTACATGAATGCGGATCAGCATTTCCGCACGGTATCGGTGGCCGGCTGGTGCATGTGGCACGACCTCGCAACAAGCGCCCGCTTCGGCCTCGCCGTGCGCAAGGCTATCGAGGAACGTTACGACGGCACGGTCGCGATACTTGCAAGCGGCTCGCTGAGCCATCACTTCGCGGACAACGGCACCGCCGAGCAGTTCATGCACAAGGTCTGGAGTCCGTTTCTCGAGCAGATGGACCGCAAGGTCGTCGATCTCTGGGAGGCCGGCGACTGGTCGACGTTCTGCGCGATGCTGCCGCTCTACAACGAGAAATGCTGGGGCGAAGGCGGTATGCACGATACTGCGATGCTGCTCGGTGCACTCGGTTGGGACCGTTACGACGGCAAGGCCGAAGTGATCACGCCGTATTTCGGCAGCTCGGGCACCGGCCAGATCAATGCGGTTTTTCCGGTGACGCCGTTACCCGCCTGACCCGATCGCGACCAGAAACGAAGGAGTTCGCCATGCCCCATCTGACGCTCGAATACAGCGCAAACCTCGCCGACGATACCCGCCTCGGCCCGCTCTGCAAAGCGCTCGCACACAGCCTCGACGGACAACGCGACAGTGATGGCGGCGCACGCGTTTTTCCGACCGGCGGCATCCGCGTGCGGGCGATTCGCTGCGAGCATTACTGCGTTGCCGACGGCCGGCCCGACAACGCATTCCTGCATGCGAACCTGAAGATCGGCGCGGGCCGCTCCGAAGCGGTCCGGCGCGCGACCGGCGACGCGCTGTTCGAGATCATCAAACAGCACTTCGCCGCCGACTACGAGCAACGCGGCCTCGCGCTCTCGCTTGAAATCAACGAGTTCGGCGAAGCCGGCACGTGGAAGCACAACAACCTGCACTCCCGGCTTAAGGCCTGAGTGAGCACACTGCCGCACGGGACCCTCATGCTAGACGAACAGACTATCCGCGACCTCGCCGCCCAGCTCGATCACGCCGAGAAAAACCGCACGCAGTTGCGCCATTTCTCGCGCACCTATCCGCAGATGACCGTGCAGGACGGTTATGCGATCCAGCGCGAATGGCTGAAACTGAAACTGGCTGAAGGACAGGTCGTGAAGGGCCGCAAGATCGGACTCACCTCGCGCGCCATGCAACGGGCATCGCAGATCGACGAACCCGACTATGCACCGCTGCTCGACAGCATGTTTATCGAAAACGGTCAGGACATCCGTGCGGATCGCTTCATCGCGCCGCGCGTCGAAGTCGAACTGGCGTTCATCCTGAGTCGCCCGCTAACCGGCCCGGGCGTGACGCTGTTCGACGTGCTCGACGCGACCGCGTGGGTCACGCCGGCCGTCGAGATCATCGATGCACGCATCGAGCAGTTCGATCGCGAAACCAAAGCGCCGCGCAAGGTCTACGACACGATCTCCGACTTCGCGGCGAACGCCGGCATCGTGCTGGGCGGTCGGCCGATCCGGCCGCTCGACGTCGATCTGCGCTGGGTCGGCGCCCTGCTCTATCGCAACGGCGCAATCGAGGAAAGCGGGCTCGCGGCGGCCGTGCTCAATCATCCGGCGACCGGCGTGGCGTGGCTCGCGAACAAGATCGCACCGTACGACGAACATCTGAACGCCGGCGACGTGATCCTGAGCGGCTCGTTCACGAGTCCGATTCCGGCGCGCGCCGGCGATACCTTCCATGTCGACTACGGGCCGCTCGGCGCGATCGGTCTGAACTTCGTCTGAGCGCATCCAGTACGGCATCAGAACTGATAGTTGATCGACATGTCCGCCACCCCATTCGTCGAACGCTGCGTGATCGGACTATGCGCTGCACGACCCACTAGCTGTTCGATCGCGCCGTCGGCGGTCATGAACCAGTGCTTGTTGATGAACCAGATCATCGTGATACCGGCGCCGACCGACTTGAGCCCTGCATTGGCCGAATAGCTCGGGTAGCCTGAGCGCGCGGACTGCGCGCCGGTCACGCCGAACCAGCGGTTCATGTAGCGCGAATCCGCAAAGGTGGCGGTCGGTCCGCCGAACCAGAAGAACTTCTTCGAGCTGCCGGGCAGCGGCATATACGCGCTGATGTCGCCGATCCATCCATCGGTGCCCCCGAGACTGCGTCGCAAATCCGCGCGCAGCACGAGCGGAAAGTCTTTGGATATGACGTAGTCGGTGGCGATCTTGATCTCGGCTGCCGGGTTGATATTGCCGAGGCCGTTCAGGTGCTGCTGATCGTCGGCGGCGCGGCGCCCCAGGTCGTAGGCAATCGCAATGCTCGTGCGCCAGTGGTCGGTGTTGATCACGTTGGCGCCGACGCCCTCGCCGGTCGACGCGAAAAACAGATCGCGATAGCGCAAGTCGATACTCGGGCCTGCCAGCACGCGGTAGCGGTCCGAGCCATCGGAGCGCGGCTGGAAGGCGGCCGCCGCGCCGAAACTGAACTGCCAGTTGGGTGTGCTGGCTGGATCGGGGTCAAACATTTTTTGCAGCGGCACTCCGGCCGAATACTGCCATTCCGCGAGCGGTGAAGGCGTCTGCGCGTGAGCGGGCGCCATCGCCACACCGCAGCCGCACGCGATCGTCCACACGAGCACGCGTGGCGTCGGCTTGCAGGTCGGTTTTTTCCTTGTTATCCACATTCCACGAACTCCCGGCTACGCGCCGTCAACTCTTGCATGCGAGCGATCGGCAAAAATGGCATCGGGCGGCGCCATGATGCGGCGCTACGGTTGCCATCACGTAACAACGACACGGCGCAATGCAGAAGTTGCCGCGGCCGGAATGCGCTAACAGCGATTTCGCTTCAAACAGGTCAGATTTGCGCGTCCGGCTGTCGCATTCAAGCAAGTGGTGTACCTGGCGCGAACACGTGTGACTCAACTCGCGAGGCCCGGCAGGAATATCTCGGAGAGAATCGCCGAAGGCGCACGCCACTGGTCTGGGGAGTTGTAGTTGCCCGAAGTCACGCACAACACGAAATCGAGTCCGGGAAAGACAAAGAGCCGCTGCCCGCCGTTGCCGATCGCCGCGACGAAACGTTCGCCGTAGCTACCGCCCTTGCCTTCCTGCAATGCCTCGCCGACGTACCAGAGGTAGCCGTAATGCAGCCCGGGATAGCCGATATCGACGAGCGCAGCCGGGCGGAAACTCTCGTGCAGCCACCCGGCCGGCACGACCGTCTTGCCGTTCCACTGGCCGTCGGCGAGCACCATCTGACCGATCCTCGCCAGCTCGCGTGGCGTCAGCCGGAGGCCGGACGCCGCGTACACTTCGCCATCGGCGTCCTTGGCCCATTCCGTCGAACCGATCCCGAGCGGTGCAAAGAGCACCTCGCGCGCGAAGTCGGGCAAGTTGCGGCCCGTTCCCTTCTCGATGATTTTCGCCACCAGTGCGACGTTGCCACCGCTATAGATCCAGCCCTTGCCCGGGTCGCCGACCACCGGACGGGAGAGCACGTAGCGGTATCGATCGGCGGCGGCGTCCATCGCGGTCTCGCCGTTCGCTGGATCGGTGTACGGCAGCTTCTCGTTCCATTGCATGCCGAGCGTCATCGACAGTGCGTCGCGGATGGTCAGGCGGGCGCGCTGCGGGTCGGCGGCGAGATCGGGATACTCGGGGAACTGCGCAAGCAGCGACTGTTCGACTGCGGGAACCTGGCCGCGGGCGAGCGCGATACCGTACAGCAGCCCGACGATGCTCTTCGTCACCGAGCGAATATCGTGCAGTGTGTCGGGACCAAACTCGACCTCGCCCAACGGGCCGCGCCGGCTCGCATCGTCGCCTTTGAAGTAGCGCTCGAAGACGATGTGGCCATCTCGTAGCGCGACCACGCCGTGCACCCCGGCAAGCCGGCCGCTTGCCTCGAGCTTGTCGAAGCGGCCCACGAGACCCGGTTTGAACCCGGCTGCTTCCGGTGTGATGATTTGCCAGTCGGTTGCGGCAGGAACCGCTGCCTGCGTGGGTGTGGCCAGTAGCGTTAGCGAATTCGCAGCGCACATTGCGCCGAGGTTTTTCAGAAACGTCCGTCGACTGGCGGTGTTCATGGGGCGATGTCTCCTGGAAGAAATCGTGCAATCCGCGTGTCGCTGCGCGCGCAACGTTTGCGGTGAGCCAGTCTAGCAAATACCGTCGGGTCGATCATCAACGTCGTGCGCGGCGTCGTCAATGAACTGCCCACGTCCGCCACATCTGCCGGTAGGCGCGCTCTACCTGGTACGCGAAGCGGCTACCGTCCATCAGCGGCGATGCTTCAAGGCGCGTACGCAAACCGCTGCGCAGCGCCGACAGCCGCGGCAGATCGCGCGCCAGTTCGACGGCGATTCGCACGAATTCTTCGTCGGTATACGCCGCAAGTTCGGACAGGCCGAGATTCGCGAGCTGGCTCAGGCCGCCGCGACCGACCGCTGTCTGTCCAACCCGCGTGACGACCGGCACGCCCATCCATAGCGAATCGAGACTGGTTGTGTGGCCGTTGTAGGGAAACGTGTCGAGACCGAGATCGATGTCGTGATACGTGGCCAGATACGCTGCGCGCGGTCGGAACGGTACGAAACTCACGCGCGCAGTGTCGATGCCCTGCGCGTCGGCACGTTCGACGAGCCGTTCGCGGCCCTCGCCTGCCGCCGACATCAGCACCAGTCGCGCGTACGGCAACGCTTGCATGACACCGGCCCACATCGCCAGCGTGCGATCGGTCAGCTTGCATGGGTTGTTCAAACAACCCAATGTCACCGCACCGTTAGTCACGCGCTTCGATGCGGGCAACGCGTTGACCGCGGGCGTGTCGGTCAGCGGGTCGTAGCACCAGAACGACTCCAGCGCGCGGACCGATTGCTCGCTGTAGTGGCTATCGTGCCAGGACGGATCGAGATGCGCATCGGTCAGTCTGTAATCGATCGCGTCGATGCCGGTCGTGCCCGGATAGGCGAGCCACGCCACCTGCACCGGCGCTGGTTTGCGCACAAACAGCAACGGGCGCCCGTCGGCCATATGCATCGTCAGATCGATCAGGATGTCGATGCCGTCGGCGCGGATCGTCTGCGCGAGCTGTTCGTCGTCGAGCGTGCGTACGTCGCGCCAGACGTCGGCATAAGCGGCGATGCGCGCCGTGACCGCGTCCGGCCGCTCGACGCTCGAATAGCAGACGATCTCGAACGCGTCGTGATCGTGATGCGCGAGCAACGGAATTGTGAACAGCGCCTGGCAATGGTCGCGGAAATCGGCGGAGACATAGCCGATGCGCAGTCGCCGGTTGGGCGCACGATCGTT
Organism: Paraburkholderia sp. CHISQ3; assembly: GCF_030464945.1. Classification (NCBI taxonomy): domain Bacteria; kingdom Pseudomonadati; phylum Pseudomonadota; class Betaproteobacteria; order Burkholderiales; family Burkholderiaceae; genus Paraburkholderia; species Paraburkholderia sp. CHISQ3. Next base: position 267,014 of record NZ_JALPRG010000013.1, on the reverse strand, counting down.
GCCATGCGGTTTCAGCGTGGTTCGCAAAGGGTCTTCGTGCCGCGCCGACCAGCGACGCGATTCGTCGCGCACCGTCTGCGCGTCGTCGCAGCGGAACGTCAGCGCATACAGCAGGTTGCTGTGCGCGATCACATTGTCCGCATCGCAATCGAGCGCACGCCGGTAACTGGCGATCGCATCGTCGAGCGCGCCGCCGTCCTTCAGCACGTTGCCGAGATTGTTGTGACTGACTGAATGCGTCGGATCGATCGCTAGCGCGCGGCGCAGGTATGTTTTTGCGTCGTCGGTTCGACCGAGTGTGCGATACAGGTTGCCCAGGTTGTTGCAGGCAGCAATGCTGTCGGGACGCAGCCGCAACGCACCGGCGAATGCGTCGGCCGCAGCCGCGAATTCGCCGAGCGAACGGTGCGCGTTGCCGAGGTTGTTGTGCGCGTCCGCGTGATCGGATTTCAGCTCGATTGCGCGACGGTACTGGACGATTGCATCGCGCGGACGACCGGTTGCGTGGGCGGCATTGCCGAGGTTATACGCGGCCTCCGCCGAAGTGGGATCGAGTTCGACTGCGCGTTCCAGCAATGCCAACGCCTGCGCATACTCGCGCCGTTCGCATAGCGCCACGCCAAGATTCACATGTGCCGCTGCATTGCGTGGGTCGCTTTGTACTGCCTTTCGGAGCCACATGGTCGCTTCGTCGAGGCGCCCGGATACGCGCAGCACACTACCCAGGTTGGTCAGCGCGTCCGCGTTAGCGGGTTGCACGGCCAGCGCGCGACGATATGACTGTTCCGCTGCGCTCAGGTCACCAAGATGCCGATATGCATTGCCAAGCTGATTCAGCGCCTCGATGCATGCAGGGTCGAGATCGAGAACGCGAAGCCACGTATCGACGGCTGCGCGCATGTCGCCTTTTGCCTGCAGAGTATGGGCCAGGACGAAAAGTATATCGACGGATGCCGGTTGTCCGATGAGCAGATCGCGGCAGACGTCGATTGCGTCGTCGAAACGCTGCAATGCGACGAGTACCTGAGCGCGACCGAAGCGGTAGCGTGTCTGATGCGGCTCGCAGGCAAGCGCGCGCTCGACCGATATAAGCGCGCGCCCGGCGTCGCCGCATTGCAGGTCGAGGATACCCAGTCTGAAGCTCGCGTCTGCATGCGCAGGTCGCTCGGTGAGCACGGCTTCGTAGAGTCTACGTGCCGTAGTCAGATCGCCGGACAGGTGATGGGTTTTCGCCTGTGCGAGTAAAGCGGCGATGCCCTCTTCCGTTGCGCGTGCATCCGGATTCGCAGCAGCGGCCGGCCAGTTACTCATGCAGCGGGTGTACCCATGCGCGACGCCTGCAGCCGTTCAAAAGCATCGACGATCGGTTGCACGAAGGCATTCTTGTGCGCAAGCGGACCATCGGCCGCCTCGCGATGAATCAGCATCGTCGCGTTTGCTTCGAAGACGAAAACCCGTCCATCGGGCAGCAACGTAAAGTCGATGCCGCCATAGTCCAGATCGAGCCGGCGCCCGATCGCCGCGATTGCCTTCGCCGCGCGTTCACCAAGCGCCGTTCGCGGGTCTTCAAGAAAGCGTCGTTCCTCGTCGATCTTCGAGCGGTTCACCGTCATATCCGCGGAAAAATAATGCACCATCCAGTGCGACGAGATCGCGAGGTGATAGGGAAACGGCTCGCGATCGACGAACACCGTCCGGTACTTTCGGTAATGGCCGTCCGCGCTGCGAAAGTCGATGAATTTCGTCAGATAGCACGGTGCGGAGAGCGCCTTGAGCGCGCTCCATAGTGTGTCGAACGATTCATGCAGCACGAGTCCGTCGCCGCCGTGCGTAGCAAGCGGACGCATCAATAGCGGAAAACCGATGCCCGCAACCTCGAGCCGCTCGGCCAGCGTGCGGTATGAAGCGGGCCGCGCTTCGACGCGAATGCACGGCGCGGTCACGACGTTGTCGATGCCGGCCAGCAACAACGCCATCCGGTGACGCTGCGTACGGGCAACCCTGTCTGGCCGGTTCAGCATCGCCTGCCCGCAGCGCTGCGCAAAACGCTGCAACCGTGCGGTGAGCGGCTGCGCGACGTCAGGCTCGCCGATTGCGTTGAACACGAGATCGAACGGCGGTAGTTGCGCGTCTTCTGTGTCGTGCGCGTAGTCGATCGCGTACTTGATGCGGTAGGTGGTATCGGGCGGCAGCAAGGTTTCGAACGGCACATTGCCGCACGCGTGCCCCGAACACAGGATCAGCAGATGCCGCCGCGCATTCTGTGCCGGCTCGATAAACACGCGCTGCAGGCTGTATGCACGCGAGCGGTGTTGCTGGGCATCCGCAGCCTGCCCTTGCGCTTCGAAAATCGCGGCGAGATTCTGGTGGGCGATCGCGAGATCGGGGTGCACCTTCAGCGCGTGGCCATACCAGTGCTTCGCCGCGTCGTGCTCGCCCTTCATGTAGTAGACCGTGGCGAGGTTGTAGAGCGGAATGGCGGCAAGGCTGGGCTCGCCGGCAGCGATCGTATCGAAGGTGGCGAGAGCGATGCGGTGTGCGAGAAAACCGGTGTCGTCGCCCGCCGCTTGCAACGCTTGCGCCAGCGCGGCATGCAACGCGAGATTGAGCGGATCGTCGTCGAGTTGTCGAGCGAGAGCGGTCACGGCGGTCGGCGAGTCTGGCGCCCCTGCGACGGCAACGGCATCGTCGCACGCGGTGTGGAGTGTGCTCATACGTGCTGCAGCGAGAATTCGGTTAGCGTGTCGCACAGCATGTCGACTGCAGCTTCCGTCACCGCGTTGTACAGCGACGCGCGCAAGCCGCCGATCGAGCGATGTCCTTCCAGTCCGACAATCTGCCGCTCGCTCGCCGCTTCCAGAAACGCGCCATCGAGCCGGCTATCGCCGAACGTAAATGCAACGTTCATCTGCGAGCGCCACGGCGGCTGCGCATGGATCATGACTGCGTCGCCGAGCGCGTGCAGCGTGTCGTAGAGCCGCACGGCCTTGCGCGCGTTGATGCGCTGCATCGCCTCGAGTCCGCCGATCTCCGTACGCAACCAGCGCGTCACCAGCGCCAACACATAGATCGCGAACACCGGTGGCGTGTTGTAGTTCGAACCGTGGGCGATATGCGTGCGGTAATCGAGGATTGCAGGGAGTCCGTCGGGAATGCGTTCGAGCATCTCGCGATGAATCGCGGCAACCGTGACGCCGGCCGGTCCGAGATTTTTCTGCGCATGGGCGTAGATCATCGAGTAGCACTCGGTGCGCACCGGTTTCGACAGAAAATCCGACGACATGTCGGCGATCAGCGGTACCGGCAACGTATGTTCTCGCGCGGGAAACTGCAGACCTTCTACCGTCTCGTTCGTCACGTAGTGCAGATACGCCGCCGATGCTGCGACGTTCAAAGCGTCGAGATCAGGCAAGCGGCAATAGCCACTACTGCGGCCATCCCACGCAATCTTTGCGGCCCCAACACGTGTCGCTTCTTCTGCGGCCCGCCCGCTCCAGTAACCCGACGCGATGTATTCGGGCGCACCGGCATTGCCCATGGCGCCGGGCGCGAAGTTCATCGGGATCATCGCGAACTGCAGGCTGCTGCCGCCTTGCAGGAACGTCACCGCGTAGTCGTCGGACAGCGCGAGCAGCGTACGCAGGTTCTGCTCCGCTTCATCGAGGATCGCGCGAAACCACGCCGACCGATGGCTCATGCCGAGCACGGAGAGCCCGGTTTCCGGCAACGCCACAATTGCCTCGCGGGTTTGCCGTAAAACCGATTCCGGCAATACGCCGGGACCGCCGGAGAAATTAAGGGCATTGGTCATCGTCGGGGACCGGAATAAATTCGTTAGCTCGATGCAAGCAAGGCCGCGCGTGGACGCACGACGAACCGCACTGCCGGTCCAGACTAGCAACGCGTTTCGTCATGCAAACAATCGATGAAGGGGGTGAAGCGCCGTCAATTCGGCGATATAGGCGGGATTGCGTAGAGCGAAGGCGCAGATCGCGGCTTTTGTCCGGCCACGTGGTTGCTCGACATATAGGCGCAGGTCGCGAGCGATCCTCGATACTTGCGGATTACGCCAGAACAGCTTTCAAATTACTTCCGTCAGCAGCGGGGAATTTTGCTAACTGACAGCTACGGAGATGCTGGTTGCCGTGTCGGGTGCCCAGTCGCAACGCTGCGACAGGCGCACAAAGCACCCGCCCCGTCACGCCCTTAGCAAGACCCTACCCTCCACTTCGCTGAAGAACGATGCTTTGATCGAACGATCCCCACACCGCTATCGAGCGAGGTCTGCTGTTATCCCAACTCCTGATCGGTGCTGTCACAACGCCGGACAGACTGCTTGTCAGCGCACTGCCGGGGAAGCTGAGCGCAAGCCCGCTAAACCGGTTGACGATGCGATACGCGAAGGCATCGCCGGTGACGACTTTCTGGAAATACCACTGCTGCTGCACCGACGAACCGGCCGGCGAGAGTTTGACCGGTGCGCCCCAGGCTCGACCCGCGTCGCTATTGTCCACGCCAAGGTAAGCACCGTCGATCGAGATCGTGAAGAATCCATCGCCCGTCGCTTTGAACCCCCACGCGCCAGATGCGAGTGCCGGCACATTAGCCAGTGGATTGCCCGGATGTGCAATGAAGTATTCGCCGTTGGGCGAGTCAGCGGTAATCGAGTGACCAGCGGCATCCGCGTAGTAGACCGGTACGGGATCGGTCGACGGATCGAGGTGTGCGGTGATGTCGATATATTCGCCGTCGGACTGCGAGCAACTGAACGCGCAATAGGTACGGAAGGTCTGGCCGAGCGGGCTGGATGACGTTTTCGTTGCGGTGTCCACGAACCATCTGTACCAGGAGGCCGAACTGTACGGGACACTACCGGCATAAGTCCATTGCTGGGTAGCAAGATCACTCGACGTATAGAGTTTTAGCGTCGTGGCAGGCAGGCCGTAATCGAAACTGGGGGTTCCGGGCTTTGAGATCGTTCTGTCCTCGGCTACCGCGATGTACTTCTGCAGATAGACGTTCCATGAAATGCTCATAACCCGCAGCGTTGCGTTGGTGTAGCCCGCGTCAAGCAAACTGCCTGTGTTGCCCGTGGGGGTGACAAAAGTCTCGCTTCCGGTGGCGTCGGCCGCGGGACCGCCCTGAGCAGTGAGATCGACAGACGGGCCCTGAATATTCGATTCGAGCGAGCTCGACACAGGGGCGCGCGCGCAGGGAGTCGTAGCCGCGCTCGATGCGTCGCAAGTCCAGTTCGTTCCCAGTACCTGTTGCCATTTCCCGTTGTAGAACTTCTGCCACGACGAAGACGTCATCTTGCGGCTAATCGGCGCTCTTGCGACATGTGCCCACATGTAGTTGTCAAAGCCAGACGGAGCGCCGTTCTGACCGAGTATTCGACTCGTATAGAAGATATAGAAATATCCCGATGCGTAGTCGACGAACAGCCGGGGGTCGCCGTCGCCATAGTAGTAGTAAGGCGTATGAGGGTCGCCTTTGCCGTACGGCGAGGTCACGATCGGAGACTGCAGGGTCCAGCTCGCCCCACGGTCTCTCGAGATAGCGTAGGAAATCGCGTCGACCCGCGGATTCGTGCCGAACAACTCGTTATGCACGATGCCATACCAGTCCCCTGTATCGGGATCGACCCAGACGCCGATCATGTCGCAGTAGTCGGCCTGCGTATAGGAGGTTTGCGATTTGACCGGTTTTCCGAACAACTCGATTGCTACCGGGTTACCGTCGTTGCAAAGCACGCGTGTATCGTACTGGGAGTGAGCCTGCGACAGCGAAACGGAGTCGGCATTTGCGCCGCTATAGAAATCCCACACGTGATCGGCAGGGACATCGTCGTACTGCGAGTAGGCGTTTTCGAGGAAGAACGTGCCATCCCTATCGATGAAGAGCGAGTTGGGGCTATCCGAGTAGATGCTCATCGGTACCGGCGCCGACGCATGGAACGTGACGGCCTGCGCGGGCGCGGCCTGCAGCAGCCCGAGCAGGATCGCTCCCAGTGCGGTCAGCGAAATACGGCTTCCAGATCGCTTCATGATTCCCCTCGTTTCCATAGAATCGACGTACATCGGTAGACATGGCCGATGCGTTGGCGCGCTACCGTCAGGCAAGCGTTGCCGCGAATTCGATCGGCTGCGCATCCAGCTGATGGAGATCGAACACGATGATTTCGTTGTAGCCCGGCCTGAGCCACGGTGCCGGGCAATAGAGTCTGGTCTGCGGACCGATGTGCCAGTAGCGGCCGAGATTCCGGCCATTCACCCATACCATGCCCTTGGTCCAGCGACTCATATCGACATAAGTATCGCCAACCTCGTTCAGTTGAAACTCCACCTTGAAGAACAGGCCGCCTTTTCTGGCATTCGTGGTCCCAGGACGAAGATTCGCTATGAATGCGTCATCCATCGGCAACAGGTGGACCTCCCATCCGGTCAGCACGCTGCTCTGGCCGCTCTGATCCTGCAGCGCGACCGATTCGAGAATGCCTTTGCGATCGACGATCGCATGACCGAAGTTGACCCGCCCCATGCCCTCCACCAGGATTTCGAGTACAGGAGAAGGCGACGTCACTGCGGTTGATAGCGGCAACGGCGCATGGTGCGTGACGTGCAGACGCTGCGCGTAGGCGGCCGGTATCGCCGCCCGCGAAATGCCGCCCATGTACTGATCGCCGATGCACACCGTCGCGTAATCGTGAACGTCTGTGACGGTAAGCGCCCCACCGTCGTAACGTGGCAACTGCTTGCGGTACAGAATGAACCCGAACGCCTGGCCGTACATCTCGAACGGCTGCGGGTTGACCGTTTGGGAAGCAGGCAGTGCAGCAGGCAGGTTGTCCCAGATAGAAGCATAGGGAACGGGCGCGAGTGCCTCGGACCGGTTGCGCGTGATCGTGGCAATCGGTCGCGGCACCGCAGGAAGCGAGGATGGCAGATAGCCAGCGATGAGATTCCGGTACCTCGTGTAGTGCGCGGTCGCAACACCTTGTTCGCTAATCGGAGCCGCGTAATCGTAGCTCGTGATATCGGGCTGATACTCGCCGGTATTGACATCGGTATTGGCGCCCGAGAAGAAGCCGAAACTCGTACCGCCATGAATGACGTACAGATTGAACGACAGCTTTTGCTGCATCAGCGTGGTGAGCGTTGCAGTGATGTCGGTGGCGGTGCCTTGCAGGAACGGGTCGCCCCAATGCGTGAGCCAGCCTGGATAGACTTCGCCCGCCATCGCCGGCACGCCCGGATAGGCATGCCGCGACGCCGCGATATCCGTGGCCGTTCCGCCGCTCAACCCGATCGCGCCACCTGTCACGTTCGAATGATTCTGCTCGAGCTCCGTGAAACCGTCTTCCGTATAAAACGGCCCCTGTATCCCGCCTTGAACCCAGAGCTGGCGAACCTCCTCCATATAGGTCGGGTCGTTCGCATAGGAGCCAAACTCATTCTCGATCTGGATCATCAGGATCGGTCCGCCGTTGGCGACGAGCAAGGGATTGATGCGCGGTATCAGTTCGTTGATATAACGCGTAACCGCGGCCATGTAATGCGGATCGCTAGCCGAATTTGTCCTTAGCTTGATGTCACGATGGCGCAGCAGATAAGACGGAATACCACCCAGGTCCCATTCGCCGCAGATATACGGACCGGGACGCAGCAGCACCCACATATCCTCATCCTGACAAAGCTTGATGAATGCTTCGATGTTGCGATTTTCCGTTTCGAAATCGAAGTGACCTGGCGTCGTCTCGTGGTAGTTCCACATGATGTAAAACGCGACGGTGTTCATGCCCATCGCCTTCGCCATCCTGATCCGATGCCGCCAGTATTCGACCGGGATGCGTGCAGGATGCATTTCGCCGCTGCGAATCTGCAGCGCGCGCCCATCCAGCAGAAACTGACTGCCGTCCGGGCTAAACGAGAAGGTATGGCGTGCTTTCACACGTGGACTGACAGATTCGGCGGAAACGTTTTTAGCGGTGTTCGTGGAATTCAGGGTGCCGCTATCGTTCTCGCTACCGTATGCCGATATGAACGGCACCAGCGCGGCCAACGAGACAAATCTTCTTCTATCCATTTCGCCTCCTCCAGCAAGTTCGACTTTGCGTAACCGGTTTTTTTAAGCCCATCACTGTGGACTGCCGGGCGACGATACACAGCGGATAGAGAGGTGTGCAAACTTTTGATGACGATTCCAGATACTGGATGCTTTGGCATCATCACGCCATGTCGCAAGCTTCAACAATACTCAAAGCCACTGGTCCTTCCATGTTTCCCGAACGACTCTATATAGCGAACCAGCGCGCAAGCGACCTTCGTAAAGCGGTATCCAAACTCATTCAACAGGGATAGAGATGAAGCCAGACAGGAGCTGTAACGGTAGCAAGCAGGGCCGGCTAGCTGCACTCAGTATCGTGACGATCGGAATGCTGGCGCTGGCGGGATGCGGCGGCAGTGATGGTGGTTCGTCCTCGAGTAGTGCCGCGAATCTGAAGCAAACCTCAAACAACCAGGCAAACCCCGCAGCAAGCAATCAGCCTTACGTCGATACGATCGCCTATTCGATGAACGCCACCGATGGTCTGGCCGCGTCACAGGTCACCGAAAAGGCCGCCGTGATGCAGCACCAGTGGAAATCCGGCAGTACGACGATCGACTACACGACCACCACCGGTCACCTGACCGCCGCGGACGCGCAAGGCAACCCGGAAGCGTCGATGTCCTACGTCGCCTACACCGCGCCGAGCACGAACGGTGCGCCGCGCCCGGTGACGTTCATCTATAACGGCGGCCCGGGTTCGTCGTCGATCTGGCTGCGTCTCGGTTCGTTTGCGCCGACGCGCGTCGCCACGCCCGACCCGCTGTTCGGCAACAACTGGCCGAACTATCCGCTCGTCGACAACAAGGAAAGCATGCTCGACGTGTCGGACCTGGTGTATATCGATCCGCCGGGAACCGGGCTCTCCGAAGCCGTTTTGCCGAACACGAACCAGGTCTTCTGGGGCTGCGATCCGGACGTCAAGGTGATACGCGATTTCGTCGAGCGCTATATCGCCGTCAACAATCGCAGCAAGTCGCCGCTGTATCTGTACGGGGAGTCGTATGGCACGCCGCGCACCGACATGCTCGCGCTGTCGCTCGAGTCCGCCGGTGTCCATCTGACGGGGATCGTGTTGCAGTCTTCGATCCTGAACTATGGGTCAACCGACGATGTCGCCGACGACCTGCCGAGCTACGCGGAAGTATCGGCCTACTACAACCAGGTTTCGCCGGCACCGGTTAGCCTGAGCGCCTATGCACAGCAGATGGAGCAGTTTTCGACCGCTCAGTATCGTCATCTGAACAACGGCACACCGCCTTTGCGCACGCTGCAGTCGTGGTCGCAAACATCGGGCATGAGCGTGCAGGCATTGCAGAGCTACTTCAGTCAGAACTGGTTCTCGGACACTCTGGTCAGCAACGGGCAGATCGGCCGTTATGACGGACGCGTGACGTTGCCGGACTCCGACCCGCGGCTGCAGAGCGACAACGATCCGTCGGACATCCTGATCTCGCAACCGTTCACGAACGCGCTTGCAACACAGATGCCGCAATATCTCGGCTACACGGCGCCGAACTCGACCTACGTGCCGTTGAACGACGGCATGACCTGGGACTTCTCGCATGGTGGCCAGTCTTATCCGGACACGATCCCCGATCTGCTCGGTGCACTGACGCTCAACCCGCGGCTCGAGATCCTGTCGGAAAACGGCTATCACGATCTGGCCACGCCGTTCTTCAATACCGAGAAGCAACTGGCACGACTCCAGACGGTGCCTCACCTGAATCCGAACCTGCAGGTGAATTTCGTCCAGGGCGGTCACATGATCTATCTCGACGACGTGGCACGGCCGCAGGTGAAAGCGCACCTCAAGCTGTTCTACGCGGCGAAGCAGATTCCGGGTGCCCTCACGCTGACGACGCTGCCGCAGCCGTGGCGTGACGAAAGCCCGGCGAGTTCACCGACCGTTAGTACGCCCAGCACTGTGACGCAGGCGGCCGCGCCCTGAGCGCTGCAGCAGTGCGCGTTTTTAACAGCAACCTGCTGTTCACCCATCTAATGCGAGTGATCATGTCTCTTATCAATTTGCTGCGACGTATGTCTCCGTTGATTGTCCTCGGTGCTGTCATGAGTAGCGCTCACGCGTTGCCGCCGCAAGCGGTCGCGCCCGTGACGTTGCCGCATGGCAGTCATGGTGTCGACGGTCCGTTCTTTCCGCAGAACCGTGTGGCGGCCGTGACGCCGTCCACCGGCGCGACCTTGCAACAGCAGGCGCAGCAGCGCGTCGAAGCACGACTCGGCGCCAACACGGCGCTTAGCAATGGCGCTTCTGTTACGAAGGCACAGGCGCAAAGCAGCGGTCTCGGCTATGTCGCTAAACACTTCGAAGAGATCGATAGTGCCCATACCGGGCGCGTGTCGATGAGCGATGTCAGGCAGTATCTGCAGCAGCAACAGCGTTAAGCGATAACAACGCGATAACAGCGCGACAACAGCGATCCGGCCGCCCCCGGATCGCCGTTTACCACCTTTTTACTTGCCGCCGAGATACAGATATCTACAATATCGGCAACATCAAACCGCGAACGGGTCCCATGAATAACCGATGTCGTCGATCGTCGAACCATCTCACTGCCTGACCGGCAGGACGTCCGCGTGCCCTTTCTTCTAGCCGCCGTCTTGCCAGCAGGCAGACGGTGCGCGCCGCAGTAGCCTTTCCAGGTTCTCTATCTAGCGCCAGCTGAACGCGGGGTTGTCCCGCGTCTGGATGATCGTGCCTTGCGAGTGAGACTCGCAGCGCGGCGGGATGAGTGCGCGCGCATCGAATGCGGCATCGCGCTGTATTTAGCGCTGCCAGGTCAATGCTTTCTACGTAGCAACCCTGCGCTACGCATCACACCGAGGTCTCTCATGTTTGAAATGAACAAAAACTATAGCCGCGAGTACATCCACACCGTCTGCGGCGGCAGCAAGCAAGCTTTTCTTCCGACGAAGAATGGCAAGGTAGTCGCCGCGTGCCTGCGGCCCGACCTGAACCCACACGCACCTGAGGTCATCCTCTGCGACGGCGGTGCCGCGGCCCGTGCCGCCGGCAGAACGCTCGCAAGACAGGCCGGCGAGATCCCGGTGTTCATCAAGATCGAGACCGATTCGTTTCGCTACGTGGGTCAGTTCGCCGTAAGCGAATCTTTGACGGCGCCGCTCGACTGCGCGCCGTATGCTCACAGGAGCAGTTTCACAGCTGCCCAGATCTCGCGCGTGATCAAGATGAACCGCTGCTAGCTTGCGCGAGGCGTGCTGGAATGAAGCGCCGCCGTTTCCAGACCGGCTATGCGTCCGCATAGCGTGGCCGAAAACGGCGGCGTATTCATACACAACTCATGCACAACCCGTGGCGGTATTACGCAGCGGCCGCCGTCAACTGCACCGGCAGATAGTTCTGCAGATACTCCTCGAATTCCGCCCGCACCTCGGGATGCCGCAACGCGAATTCGACAGTCGCCTTCAGATAGCCTAGCTTGCTGCCGCAATCGAAGCGCGTGCCGAAGTAGCGATATGCCAGCACCTGCTCTTCGGCAAGCAACGACTGCAATGCATCGGTGAGTTGCAGTTCACCGCCTGCACCGGGCTTCAACGCGCGAATGTGCTTGAAGATGGTCGGCATCAACACATAGCGGCCCACTACGCCGAGATTGGACGGCGCCTTTTCCGGCGCGGGCTTCTCGACGATGCCCGAGAGCTTGATCACATCCTCTTCCCACTCGCGGCCGTCCACCACGCCATACGAGCGGCTGTCTTCGCGGGCGATCGTTTCGACGCCTACCACCGAGCTGTGATAATGGTTGAACACGTCGACGAGCTGCTTCATGACCGGCTTCGTGCTGTGCAACAGATCGTCCGCGAGAATCACGGCGAACGGGCTCTCGCCGACCAGTTTTTCGGCGCACAGCACCGCGTGTCCAAGACCGAGCGCGGTGGCCTGTCGCACATAAAAACAATCGACGTTGGCCGGCTTGATGCTACGAACGAGTTCGAGCAACTGGTCCTTGCCGCGTGCCTCGAGCTCGGCCTCGATTTCATACGACTTGTCGAAGTGATCTTCGATCGCGCGCTTGCTGCGCCCGGTCACGAAGATCATCTCGGTGATGCCGGCCGCAATGGCCTCTTCTACCGCGTACTGGATCAGCGGCTTGTCGACGATGGGCAGCATTTCTTTCGGACTGGCCTTGGTGGCCGGCAGGAAGCGTGTTCCGAGGCCCGCCACGGGAAACACGGCTTTAGTGACTTTCAGCATGGTCTGCATTCCCACATCGGTTAATCAATCTTTGCGGTCCGTTAGCGTGGACGACACTGAACGCCACGCGGTCCGGAAACTGTCCTCAAAAAGGTTAGCGGAAAAATATTCGTTTTCCGTAATGAATTCATGCGATCGATCGTGAATCGGGCCTTTCGATCGCATGCTGTCACATCGCGAAATCTGATCGGGAAGTGTTACGTGATGAAGCGGCTGACTAAAACTCAATGCGCAATTATTACGTGAAATACGGCCGCGGCTTATTCGCTTTCGTCGAACGGCGGGAGCTTGCCCGGATTCATCCGGAAGCGTCCGATCGGTTCGTTGCGCAACGCTTCCCGGTAGGCGGATACGCCCACCAGAACCAGCAGGACGGCGATCCCCGCGAGCAAGTGCATGTTCATGGCTTTACTCCTGGTCAAATGAGTCCGAGACTCAAACTAGCACGAAAAAATCGACAAATAATTCAGCGACCCCGCCAGTTAATTTTTTCAATCCATTCGAGTCATCAATTCGACTTGTTATTTCAGTTCGTGAGAAATTTTTATTCATTTTTCGAATTGCCGTTGCTCTACGATAGACCATGCGAGCCCGTGCCTGCAGAACATGTCGTGCGTCGGGTCTGCGTTGTGTATATAAGCAAATCACGCGGTATGGATAAGGAGCGCGCATGAGCGATTCGGCCTTCGAAGCAACCGGCACTTCGCTGCCCTTTCAGGCGCTGCCGGCCAGCGGAGCCCGCGCGGAAAGCGCCAGCAAGGATCACGTCATCGACGCCATGCGCGGTTTCGCGGCGCTGCTGGTGGCCTATTTCCATTGCCGGCAGGTTGAATGGATCGGCATGCAAAGCTTTCACCAGACGGTGGGCCGGTCGCTCGATTTCAGCAACATCGTTGCGTATCTGACGTTTCCGGTGGCCTGGGGGTCGGCCGGCGTGCCGATTTTCTTCGTGATCAGCGGTTACTGCATTCATCGCGGCGCGGCGTTGCGGCTTGCCCAGAACCCGGCCTGGCGGCTCGACGCCACCAATTTCTGGGCGCGCCGCTTTGCGCGCATCTATCCGGTACTGTTCGCGGCGCTGCTTCTGACGCTCGCGCTCGACTGGGCCAGCCTGCAATTGCCGCCGGTCAGCCATAAGATCCGCGAGATCGGCCTGCAGGCGTTCCTCGTCAACCTGTTCTCGCTGCAAGGCGTAGCCGGCAAGACCTATGGTTCGAACGGCGCGCTCTGGACACTGTCGCTCGAAGTGCAGTTCTATGCGATTTATCCACTGTTGTTCGCCTTGCGGCGGCGTATCGGCATCACGCCGGTGCTGGTGCTCGTCGCGCTCGTCAATGTCGTGTCGGCATTCGGGCTCGAGCGCCATGACATCCAGTTCTTCACGTCGTACTGGCTGTCGTGGACGCTCGGCGCGTGGATTGCCGATACGAAAGCGCACGCGGCTGCTTCTACGCAACGGCCGTCGCTATTGCTCTACGGTGCGGCGGCGGTGTTCACGGCACTCGGCTGTGTCGCGTTCCATTTCGGGCAGTACGTTGCGTTCCAGTTGTGGGCGCTCGGTTTCGCCTGCTACCTGTATCGCGCGCTCGACACGCGCCGTACCGCCGGCGGCCCCGCGATGCGCGCACTGTCGCGGCTCGGCGACTTCAGTTTTTCGCTGTACGTCGTGCATCTGCCGATCTTCGTGCTGCTGTCGTCGCTGCTGTTTCGTTCGGCGCTGCAACAGTCGATCTGGCCTTCGTTCGGCTATATGCTGGTCGCCATTCCGGTTGCGTATGGGTTTTACCGGCTGGTCGAGCTTCCGGCGATGAAGTGGTCGGCGAGCCTGAAACCGCGCAACGCCAATTCCGGCAAAACCTCGAAAACGGCAGTGCAGGCCTGACGTCACGCAACGCAACGAACGTCAACGATCAGCGCGGCAACCCGGCAACGCGCCGGGTACCGCTGCGCGGTACCGGATTTCGCCGCAAGGCAAACGCGTACCTCGCCGCGCAGTTTTGCGCGCGGCGGCAGACCCTCAGCCCGCCACCGCCTTCAAGATCCGCTCAACCGACGCCACATAGTTGCCCGGACCGAAACGCTGGCGAGCGACACGGTTGCCGTTCGCGACCAGTTGCTCGCGCAGGCTCTCATTGGCGCGCAGTTCGGCGAGCGTATCGGCAAGACCATGCGCATCGCCTGGTGTACACAGCAGACCGTTCACGCCGTCGTCGATAATCTCGACCACACCGCCGGCGCGCGCCGCAACGACCGGGCGCTGCGCGAGCATCCCTTCGACGATCACCCGGCCGAACGGCTCGGGCGTGATCGACGTATGCACGACGACGTCGACGGCTCGCATGCAGGCCGCGATATCGTTCTGGAAGCCGACAAAATGCACGCGATCGCCGATCCCGTGATTGACGACGAACGCACGCAGCGTAGCCTCGTAATCGTCCTCGCCGAACAGCGGCGCACCGACCAGCACCGCATGCATATGCGGGTTCAGCACGACGGCTTCGAGCAGCACGTGCTGGCCTTTCCAGTGCGCGAGGCGGCTGAACGAGCCGACCAGGAAACCTTGCTGCGGCAGATTCAGCAGCGCACGCAACGTCGCTTGCGGGACATCGGCCAGCGCGTCGAACGGCGCAGCGGAGATGCCGTTGAACACCACGTCGACGCGCTTGCTGTCGAAGTTCGTCAGTTCGACGAACGCGCGCTTCGACGCAGCGGAATTCGCAATGACATGGGCGAGCCCGAGTTTCGCGCACCACTTGATGATCGCGAGTTGCTTGCCGCCAAAGTGCTCGCTGGTGACGATATCGCGCAGATGCCAGACAACCGGCTTGCGGGCAAAGCGGCCGGCGAGCGCGCCGATCACCATCGCGCGCTGCGTGTTTGCATAGATCACGTCGGCGCGCCGGGCCTGTTTCACGACCGCGCGCACCAGTGCGACGATGTCCTTGAACGCCGCCCACTTCGGCACCGACCCACCCCGCTTGCGTACCTCGCGCAGCGCACCCGATTCGAACACGTTGACGGTAACGCCGGCCTGGTCGAGCGCGGTGCGAAACGGGCCGTCGTCGAACAGCACGACCTCGGCACGCGCCCGCAGCGCCTTCATGATTTCGAGCAGCGACAGCTCGGCCCCACCCAGCACACCGGTCTGATCGACGGCGAGGATGCGTGGGGTATTCGCCGACGGTACGTGCGTGTCCGCGGGCGGTGCATCGAATGCAGGGAGTGCCGCGCCCTGCATCTTGGGCACGGCAGCGCGTACATGAGCGAAGAAACGCTCGCGAAAATGTGTAGCGGAGAAACGCTCGGCGTTACGGCGACAATCGGCGGCGATAAAGCGCCGTGGATTGTCGGCGAAATCTTCGACTGCCGCGATGATCGACTCCACGCTCTGCTCGGCGAAGAACAACCCGGTTGGCTGCGGGTGCGTGAGATCGCGGACCGTTTCGAGTGCGCCGCCCTTGCCGTAGGCGATCACCGGCGTGCCGCAGGCCTGCGCTTCGACGACCGAAATACCGAAGTCTTCTTCGGCGGCGAAGACAAAGGCCTTCGCGCGACGCATCCGGTCGTGCAGCACCGCAAACGGCTGATAGCCCATGATCTCGATGTTCGGCGTCGCCTTCGCGCGAATCTTCTGCATGTCGGGACCATCGCCGATCACGACAAGCTTACGCTCGGGCATCTGCGCAAACGCTTCGACGAGCAGATCGATCTTTTTATACGGCACCATTCGCGACGCGGTCAGATAGAAATCTTCTTTCTGCTCGTTCAGCGTGAACGCATCGACGTCGACGGGCGGAAAGATCACGTCCGCTTCGCGCTGATACACCTTGTGAATGCGGCGCGCGATAAACGCCGAGTTCGCGACAAACGAATCCACCGAATTCGACGTACGGACATCCCAGTTGCGGATGTAATGCAGGACGAGGCGCGCCAGCATCGACTTCGGTCCGCGCGTCAGTTGCGACTGTTGCAGGTACTGATGCTGCAGGTCCCATGCGTAGCGGATCGGCGAGTGCACGTAGCTGATGTGCACCTGGTCGGGACCGGTCAGGATGCCTTTGGCAACGGCGTGGCTGCTCGAAATCACGACATCGTAGGCCGATACGTCGAGCTGCTCGATCGCGAGCGGCATCAACGGCAGATAGCCGCGATAGCGGGTCCGCGCAAACGGCAGGTTCTGGATAAACGACGTCGTGGCCGTTTTGCCGCGCAGGAACGTGCGGTCGTCGAGAAAATCGACGAGGCTGAACAGGTCGGCATCCGGAAAGCACGCAACGATCTGCTCGAGCACCCGCTCGGCGCCCGCACAGGTCACGAGCCAGTCGTGCACGATCGCGACACGCACTTTGCCGTGCGCACCTTGCGGCGTGCGTGCGGCGGCTACAGGGGTACTGACAGCCGGCGTAAGCACCGGTCCGGTCAATCCACTACGTGCGGCAGGACGCAATGCGGCTTCTTCGACGAGATCGTGGTTCATGCGCTTTTCCTCGAGTTCAGTCGCACCAGCAGCGAACGCGCGAGATCGCGCAAAGCAGGCGTCATCGTGAGCGACCAGCCCACGTTCGCGCCGACCACCAGCACCACGGCGAGGGCCGCGGCACCGATACCGGACAGGAACGTCGACAGCCACAACGTGCCGAGCAGGAACGCGAGATGCGCGAGCATGTCGAGCACGATCGGACGCATACGGATCGCGGACAGCCACAGCAGCACGCCGTAATCGAACAACGCGCGGGCGGCCACGATCACCGCCGCACCGGTCAAACCGAAGTGCGAGATGCCGATCCACAACGCACCTGCATAGAACGGCAGCTCGAACAATCCGACCCGCGCAGCCACCGCGGGATTGACCTGCGACTGCACGAGAATGCGCGTCACACCGGCCTGACCGACGAGCCACACACCGATGATCAGAATGCGGCCTACCGGGCCGGCTGCATTGGCGATCTCGCTACCTACCCACAGATGCAGGAACGGTTCGAGCACGATGATCGCGACCAGCGCGATCGGTGTGAACACACCATTGAGGAATTCGAGCGATTGCCGCGTAATCGTGTCCGCATGATCGCGACCAACGGCGGAAAGACGTGGAAACAACGTTCGCGCCAGCGCGGTCGGGACAATGTTCAGACGCGTGACGAGGTTCTGCGGCACCGTGTAGTAGGTGACGAAACGCGCGCCGAGCGACGTGCCGAGCATCACGCGATCGAGCGATTCGGCGATCATGTTGGTGACGCTCGCAATCAGCATCCAGCCGCCGAAGCTAAACAGCCCCTTCGCGACGCCGAACTGCGGCGCAAGAATGCGTTTGATATCGAGCACCTGCAATGCGGAATAACCCATCAGCAGCGCGGCAACCAGACGCGCGAACACGGCAGCCGCCAGCACGAATTGCAGCTTCGGCGCAATCAGCCACGCCGCGGCAAGCGGCAGCAACTGAAACAGAAACGTGCCGAGCGTCTGGTTCGTGTTGTAGACCCCGAAGCGCTCCGCACCGTTGATCGCCCCCGCAAAGACCCACGACACGTTCGCAATCGGAATCGCGACCGCGAGCCACGGCAGCGCCATATAGACCTCATGCTGCAACTCGGGCGAGACCTTCGTGAAGTAGGCGGTGTAGATGAACGCGCCGAAGTAGATCGTCAGGCCACCCAGGACGCCGGTCGCGAGGTTGAGCCACGTCGCGCTCCAGAACACGCGTGCGCTTTCGGTCGTGTCCGCGCTCGCGCGCGCCTTCGAGATGTGATTCTGCGCGGCCATGCTCATACCGAGATCGAGAATCCCGAAGTAGCCGATCAGCGTCCAGACGAGGCTGATCACGCCATAGCGCTCGACGCCGAGCAGCTTGATATAGGCCGGCACCGTGACGAGCGAGACGAACGTGGGCAACACCAGCCCGAGGAAATTGATCGCTACGTTCTTGAGGATGCCTTTGTCCATCGAGTCCTTCCGGTTCGGTCACGCGCGCTTGCAGGTGCGCGATCGCATCGAGTAAAGCACGTCAAAACGCTCGTTGTGCGGTGCGGAAAATGAAAATAAATCGGCGCTTGCATGCTTTCTGCATGCTCAGCGCATACGAGGCGGATGCGCGTTAAGCCGGTTTCCAGCGATACATCATCACTTTGCCGCGCGCGTCCTCTTCGACGAAGATCAGGTACTCGCCGTCGCTGCGGCGGTACGCGCTGATGCCGTTCGGCACATCGACCCAGCCGGACGCGCGTCCGACCTCGGGACCCGGCCGGATCACGCCGACTTCCTTGCCCGAGTCGCGCTCGTACACATGCACCGCGCCGACCGGTTCCACTGCGAATACGTACTGCCCTTCCACCGTCAAGCCGATGATGGTGACGATCGGCTTGCCCTTCGTGTCCCACGGCAAGGTGATCGTGTAGCGCGGCACCGGCTTGCCCGTCGACCAGTGGTCGTAGCGCACCAGCTGGCGACCGACTTCCTTCCAGAAGCCGGGATCGAACTTCAGGTCGGCGGTATAGCCGCTGACGTACAGCGAATCGGTCGCGGGGTCGTAGATCGCGCGGCGCAGTTCCGTGAACGGTTGCGGTACCGGGTAGGCGGTGATGCTGTCGTACGAATAGACAGGATTACCGCGCCCATCGAGCCCGCCGAAGCGGAAGCGAAACACGCCCTTGTTGTCGCGCGCGCGCCAGATGTCGCCGTTCGTATCGACCCACCAGCCCCAGCCGCCGACCAGTTTCGGACCACTGGTATTTGGCGTGAATTCGTTGCTGTCGAACTTGCCGTCGCCGTTCGCATCCCGCCACATCCAGTCGCCGCCGGCCGGCGCGTTCGGGATCTGCGCGACGCCGCGCGGGCGGCCTGCAATCAGGCCCGACGGCGCGGCGACTTCGCCGTCGTGCGCCGGGTCGAAGCGATAGATCACGAGGTGATCCGAATACATGTCGGTCAGATACAGAAACGTGTGGCCCTTCAGCTTGCGGGCGATCGGCAGGCCCGGCCGGTCGGTGTCGAACACGGGGTCCTGCGGATACTTGAAGCGGTTCGACAGAAAGCCCGCATAACGCCAGTCCTGGCCGGCCGGCTTCGACAGATCCAGCTCGAAACGCTTGTTGCCCGTATAGACGCTGTCCGGTCGCGACGGGTCCATCCACGCGCCGTCGACGAACAGCAGCCCTTCCACTTTCCACAAGCGCTGGCCGTCGGGCGCGTAGCTTTCGAGCGTCGCACCGAGCCCCGCACCGATCGATGCGAAGCGCGGGCCGACGCCGTTGGTCGACACATACACATTGCCGCGCGCATCCACACCGACGCCTGTCAGGCCGTTAAAGCGTTGCGGTCCCGGCTTGCCCGCGATGCCGGAAAAAATGCCGCCGCGTTCGCCGAGCGTGCCCGATTGCGTATAACGCCCGCCCGCGCCGTCCGCCTTGCTGAAAAACAGGATCTGCTGACGCGGTCCGTTATCCGCGATCAGCACGCGACCGCGCGGATCGACGGCGATGTCCGCGGCATCTGTGTCCGTGGGCAATGACAGCGTGTCGCCGAGGCGCTCGCCGCTCGCGCTGAAATGCGCGACGCGTGCACTCTTGCCGGTCGCCGTATCGGTCAGCACCCACAACGAGCCGTCCGCGGCCAGCGCGAGATGGCCGGGTTCGTGAACCGTCCACGCCGACTTCTTCAGCATCGATTCCGCGTCGTACACCTCGATGCGGTCGCGCGATGTGTTCGATACGTACAACGTCGTGTCGCTTGCAGCGAGGCCGCCGATGTCGCTGCTCACGGGCGTGACGTCATTCGCAGTGCCCGGCGTACTGTCCGCGCGTGTAGGCGTCGGCACGTCGTTGATCATCAGAAAACTGGCAGCGAGTTTTGCGCGCAGATCGAGCGGGTTCGCGGCCGGTTGAAACGGTGCGCTGAGTCTGGTGTCGCCGATCTCGCGCCGCGAAATGCCGTACCACTGACGCCCTTTCTCCGGCCAGATTCCCGGTGAGACCAGGTGCCCCTTCTCGTTGCCCACCGATATCGCCACAAACGCATAGCGCCGGTTGATCGCTACCGCATTGCCGCCGCCGTTGCCCCAGCCATGCGTGCCGCCCGCGAAGCCGAGCATTTTGCCGTCCTGATAGACGCTCGCTTCGGCACCGCTCTCGTCCCACGGCGCATTCGTGTACACCTTGCCGTCGGGCGCCACGGCGATCGCCGTGATGTTGATCTGCGTCCACGTGCCGTCGTCGAACCCGAACGTGTTGCCGATCCACGAGGTTCGCGCGTTCAGCGCGGTTTCCGCACAGGCCGCCGATGCGACGAGAAAGACAAGGCTCGCACACAGGAGCCGGGCAAACCGGGGACGCAGCAAACGGGGATCTCCTGTAGCGAGGTCGAACGGGACGGGAACAGCAAACGGGCACAAGCCGGGCACAAGCGGGCAGACCTGCCCTGACTGCACATGACGATACGTGCAAGTCTCGCTCCAAAGAAAATCTAAAATAATTCAAAAATATTCAAACGCGCTGTGAATCCGCCCGATAAGCAGAAAGAAATAGATCGAAATGAAACAAACCGCGTTATCTGTGCACACGGCGTGCCTGACAGATCGTTTTTACCGCCTTGCGCGGAGCGGGTTTGCAGTTTTTGCAGATATATCCTGAAGTCAATTCACTTCACTGCGCCGTTAATCCGATCATTCACCCGATGACGGTGTGATGTCATTCGCAGCATTCGACTGTTTCATTCCGGTTTTTTTGCAGTTTCTTTTCCTTAGAATGGACTCCACTTCCGTGGCCACGCGGAAAGCGTCAGCGTGTGCGCGTCACGCGCCGCATGTGGGGTTTTCCGCGGGCCGGTACGGCGCACTTTCCGGACGGTTCATGACAGCCAGCGCATTGCCTGCCCCACCCTCCCACCAGCAGCGCATCGTGCAGCTCGACGGTTTGCGGGCGATCGCCGTGCTCGCGGTGTTTGCCCAGCATGCGCTCAAGGCGCCGCTGTGGATGGGCGTCGATCTGTTCTTCGTGCTGAGCGGTTTTTTGATCACCGGCATCCTGCTCGAGCGCAAGTCGCGTCAGCAGAGCTACTTCGGTTATTTCTATGCGCGGCGTGCACGCCGCATCCTGCCGCCCTACGTGCTGCTGATGATCGTCTCGTCGCTGCTGTTCGGCCTCGGATGGGCGCAACACTGG
This sequence comes from Paraburkholderia sp. CHISQ3, assembly GCF_030464945.1. NCBI lineage: Bacteria > Pseudomonadati > Pseudomonadota > Betaproteobacteria > Burkholderiales > Burkholderiaceae > Paraburkholderia > Paraburkholderia sp. CHISQ3. Next base: position 245,519 of record NZ_JALPRG010000013.1, on the reverse strand, counting down.
CAGTGGTACGCGTTCTTCGCGACCAATATCGGCGATGCGCTGAACCAGAGCGGACATGACAGCCTCAATGTGCTGTGGTCGCTGGCGGTCGAAGAGCAGTTCTACATCGTCTGGCCGTTTGTCATCCTGCTCGTGCCGCAACGTGCGCTTGCGTGGGTCGCGGCGGCGCTGATAGTCGGGGTGCCCGTATTGCGCGCCATTGCGACGCCGTGGTTCGATTCGTTCTGGCCGATCTACTACCTGACGCCGTTCCGCATGGATCTGCTGGCCGCGGGCGCCTTGCTCGCGGTCACCGTACGGCGCGATCGCGATGCGCTCGAACCGTTCAAGCTGCTCGCCGTGGTTGGCGCGCTCGTTGCACTGGCCGTGCTTGCGTGGCTGCATCTGCACTATCCGCGCTTTCGTGCCGCGAATACGCCGCTGTCCAATGCGGCGCTGTACAGCATCTCGCTGGTGCTGTGCACGTCGCTTGTCGTGATCGCGTTGCAAAGCAAGGGGATCGTCAAACGCCTGCTGAGTAACCCGGTGCTCGTGTATATCGGCACCATCAGCTATACGATCTACCTGATTCACCTGACCGTGCTGTATGCGCTGTGGCCGCTGCATCACAGCCGTATCGTCACCGCGGCGCTCGCGCTGATCGTCACGCTGGCGTATGCGAGCGTGAGCTGGTTCGCGTTCGAGCGGCGCTTGATTCACGGCGCGACGCGCCGCGGGTCGGCCGTACCGGTTGTACCTGTTGCAACGGTGCGCCCTGCGCCTGCCGATGCCACGAGGACCAGCGCATGAGCGGCCGCACGCGTTTTAGCGCGTGGCTGGCCCGGATCTCGATCGCCGCAGTGGCCGCGACGGCATCGCTGCACTGCGTCGCAGCCGGCACACGACAGGTGCTGATCGAAGCCTATGGAGACTCGACCACGCTCGGCATCACGTGCCGCAACGGCGGCTGCGGTCCGCAGGCGGACAACGCAGTCACGTTCCTGCAAGACCAGTTGCACGATGCGCACGGCGAGCGTGTCAGCGTGACGAATCTCGGCGTGGGCGGAACGATGGCTACGCAATTGCTGAGCGGCACCGGGCGTGGCGCCGGCTTGCAGTGGAACGAACGGATCGCCGCATCGCATGCGCAGATCGTGACGTTCAACTACGGCATCAACGAAGTGATGCAGAACCAGACACCCGAGCAGTTCTACGAAGCGGAAACGGCGCTCGTGAAAGCGGCGCGTGCGCAAGGCAAGTTGCCGGTGCTCGAAACGTCGAACCCGATGCCGGATGGTCGTCGCAACGCGCGACTCGCGGAGATGGTCGCGATGACGCGACGCGTGGCCGCCGAACAGCACGTGCCGCTCGTCGACCAGTTCGCGTATATCACTGGTCTGCCCGCCTGGCAGACGATGATGTCCGACGGCGCGCATCCGAAGCCGGAGCTTTATCGGCTGAAAGCACAGCAGGATTTTCGCGTGCTCGATCCGCTCGTGGCGCGCATGCTTGATGGCAGCTCGTAGCAACGCGTAGCTATTCGTAGCTGTTTGCAACGGCGCGCAGATTCCGATTATTTACTACCGAAGGCAACTCATGACCAACCAGCGCAAAGCGATCATCACCGGCGTGTCCGGCCAGGACGGCGCATATCTGACGAAACTGCTGCTTGGCAAGGGCTATCAGGTGACCGGCACCTATCGTCGCACCAGTTCCGTCAATTTCTGGCGCATGGACGAACTGGGCGTAACCGACCATCCGAACCTGCGGCTCGTCGAGCACGATCTGACCGATCTTGGTTCGACGCTGCGGTTGCTCGAGCATGCGCAGGCCGACGAGTTGTACAACCTTGCGGCACAGAGCTTTGTCGGTGTGTCGTTCGATCAGCCGGTGACGACGGCGGAAGTGACCGGTATCGGTGCGTTGAATCTGCTTGAAGGCATTCGCATCCTCAACCCGCGGATGCGCTACTACCAGGCCTCGACCTCCGAGATGTTCGGCAAGGTGCAGGCCGTACCGCAGCGCGAGGACACGCCGTTTTATCCGCGCAGCCCGTATGGGGTGGCGAAGCTGTTCGCGCACTGGACGACGATCAACTATCGCGAGTCGTACGGTATTTTCGCAACCAGCGGCATTCTGTTTAATCATGAGTCGCCGTTGCGTGGTCGTGAGTTTGTTACGCGCAAGATCACCGACACGGTCGCCAAGATCAAGCTTGGCAAGCATGACGTGCTTGAGCTCGGCAACATGGATGCGAAGCGCGACTGGGGGTTTGCGCAGGAATATGTCGATGGTATGTGGCGGATGTTGCAGGCTGACGAGCCCGATACTTATGTGCTCGCGACTAATCGTACGGAGACTGTGCGTGATTTTGTGCAGATGGCGTTTGTTGCGGCGGGTTATCAGCTGGAGTGGTCGGGGAAGGCGGAGAGTGAGACTGGTATTGATGTCGCTACTGGCAAGGTGCTGGTTCGTGTGAATCCGCGGTTTTATCGGCCTGCTGAGGTTGAGCTTTTGATCGGGTGCGCCGATAAGGCTCGGGAGAAACTGGGGTGGGTGCCGGAGACTACGCTTGAGCAGCTCTGTCAGATGATGGTTGCTGCCGATGTTGCTCGGAATCAGGTGGCAGAGACGTTTTAGGTTTTTTGCCTGCAGCAGGCTTTGGCTTTTGCCTGCAGCGGGCTTGTTCGTTTGCCTGTGCAGGCGGCTCTTCGTTAGCGCCTCGCGGCGCAGGCGTTGCCCCTGTGCGGGGCGGCACTTACTTTCTTTGCGCGGCAAAGAAAGTAAGCAAAGAAAGCCGCTCGAGACGTTACCTGGTCCTTTCCGTGTGTAGCCTTCGTGGCCCGCGCCTAAGTGTCGTCCTCGCACCGACGCGGTAGTGGTCCGAGACGAGATTGTCCCCTGCGCCCTATGCCTTAGTGACAAAGCCGTCATTCATCCCGCTCGCACTGCGTGCTTGCGGTTGGGTGACCACTTGGGACGGCCGTGGCCGTCCGCTTTCCGTACCCCCTACCCCAGCGCAATCGCTTCTTCGTATACCTCGGCTACTCTGCCGGCGATCACGCTGTTATCGAAATTGGCGCGTGCATAAGCTTTGCACGCTTGCTCGTCCGGCAACTTCAACGAACCGTTCAGCGCGCGTGCGAGTCCATCCGCGATCGCGTCCGCGCCCGTCGTCGGTAGTACGAGGTCCTGCGATAGCCCTGCAACCGCTTCGGGCAAGCCACCCACCGGTGTCACCAGTACCGGTGTACCCGATGCCAGCGATTCCACCGTGATCAACCCGAATCCCTCCAGCGCAACCGTCGGTACGACACTGATCGTTGCCGCGCGGTACAACGCCGCCAGATGCTGATCGGGCACGAAGCCGAGCAGCTTCACGTTCTCCCCAAGGCCCGCTTCGTCGATACGCGTCTGCAGTTCGCCTTCAAGCCGACCCTTCCCTGCAATCAGCAACAACACGTCCGGTTCGCTGCGCTTTAACAGCTTCACCGCATCGATCAGATCTTCCAGCCCCATACGTCGCACGAGGCGTCGCACCGCGAGCACGATCGGTCGTCCAAGCGGCAGTTGTAGTTTCAGACGTGCTTCGTTTTGCGACATCGGTAGATCGAACTGGTCGACGTTTACGCAACCGGGCACCACGCGAATGCGGTCCTGTGGAATGCCGTAGCGTGTCGTCAGGATCTTGCCGAACGCGCTGGATAACACGATCAATCGCGACGAACGTGCGTACACGGTCTGCTCGAGGTAGCGCTTCGCGCGCTGACCCAGCGAATCGGCGCCCTCCACGTGGCTTTCGTCGGCCCACGGTCCCTGGAAATGCGAAACCTGTGGAATGCCGCGCGTGACGTCGAGCCCCGGAAACGTGTACAGCGCGAAGTGCGACGAGATCACGTCGGGACGCTGCGCTTCGACCTGCCGACGCAGCGCGCGGCGCGCGGCCATCAAACGCAACGGCAGCGACTGTGCCGCCGATCCGAAACCTTCGATTGCACCATCCGTGTCGGCAGCGACTCGCGCCGAACCCGCAACCACGCCGCGCACCGCGACGCCCGCCCCCGGCAGTGCGCCGACCAGCGAGTAATACATCCGGTCGAGACCGCCGGCGCGTTCGGGAAACCAGTGCATCCCGATCTGCAGTGAACGGATCGAACGGATAGGCGTGGCGGCTGGAACAGCTCTCAGTGTGGTGGCCTGCATTATTTCGCTCCCTCGTGGCCTGCGTTGTGACCTGCGAACAGGTTCGTTGCGGTTGTAGCGGTTGTTGTATTCGTCACGCTAGCGACCTTCGCGACATCCGCGGTATCGGTGGCACTGCCGGAGCTAGACCGCACCGTACGCTGTCCCGCCAGTTGCCGGTACAACGCAATGTATTGCGCCGCCATCCGCGGCCAGCCGAAACCGGTCGCGAGATCGTGCGCCGCGGCACCCATCGCACGGCGTGCATCGTCGGCACCGGCAAGCTTCGCAATCGCCGCAGCGAGCGCCGTCGGATCGTCCGGGTCCTCGAGCACGATGCCGCACTCGGGCGTAATGATTTCGGCGCCGCCCGCCGTGCGCGCGGTGACCACCGGCAAGCCCGCTGCCATCGCCTCGAGCAGCGACAGGCTCATCGCTTCATAACGCGACGGAAACACGAAGGTATCGACCGAATGCATCAGCACCGGCATCTCCTTCACGAGCCCGAGAAAATGCACGCGATGCGCGATACCAAGTGCCTTCGCCTGCTCCGGATAGGGACTGCCTGGCAGATACCCGGCCACCGCAATCTGCACACGCTCCGGCAGATGCCGCAGCGCTTCGAGCACGGTGCCGAGATTCTTGCGCGGCGTGCGTAGATCGCCGACGAAGAGCAGCAGAAACGCATCCGCGGGCAGACCAAACTTCGCTCTGTCACCCTGAGCCGCTGCAAAGCCCTGCGTATCGACGCCGTTATAGATCACGTCGAGCCGGTTATCCGGCGTGAGCCCGATCGCCGCGATTTCCGCGGCGACTTTCTGCGAGACCGCGGTAATCACGCGCGAGCGTCGGTACGCACCGCGTTCGAGCCATGCGTTCAGACGCGTATAGATCGCCTGGTAAGCGGACCACAGCCCCTTCGTGATACCGAACGGGTAATACGGGCTACGCAACCAGCCGCTGTGCACGAAGTGCGCGGTGTTGACGTCGGCGGTGGCCCAGGTGATGAAGCCGTTCACATGCAGTACGTCGTACTCGCGGCGATGCAGCCGCAACCACAACGCGCTGCGCAGTGCGAAGACCTGCTGGCGCAGCAGATTGGTCGGCCACCAGCGGCCGATCTTGATCGGTACCCAGCGCACCAGCGGATGTGCCAGCAGATCCGGCGCGACATGCGATGCGACGAGCGTCACCGCGATGTTCTCGTTAAGCGCCGCTTGCGCGATCTCGTGGTTCACGCGCCCCTGGCCGTCGTTATGGCGAACGACGTGCGTGACAATGGCGACTCTCACTCAGGTGCCTCCGTTAAGAATCAGATTGTGTCTGCGGTTCTGTTTTTGCCAGTGGGCCGCGGAAAGAATCGAAAACATGCTCATGAAAAGCAGCAGCCCGCCGGTGCCGACCAGCGAATTGGTGAACACCAGCATCCCAACGATCGCCACACTCAAGCTGACACAGGCCGACGCGAACTTGTCGTCGCGCAGGCGGAACGATGCGCGGATCGCCCGCGCCAGCACCCACAGGATGCCGGACAGGTACAGCAGCGTGCCGGGCCAGCCGAGCACGAACGGAATGTTCATCACGCCGCTGTCGAAATTGCCGTATTTGCCGAGTTCGCCACCGTCGTTGGAGAGCTTCGTCGAGGAGCCGGTCGCGCCGAGACCCTCGCCCGATACGTCGGTGAATGCGGTCTTCGCAAACGATGCGTAGAACTCGTTGCGTGCCGCGTAGCTCGCATCGTCGTTGAGATTGACGAGCGTTTGCAGGCGCGCCTGCATCCGGTCCGCAACCGGACCGACCGCGAGCAGCGGCACACATAGGCCGGCCAGCAGCACCGCACTCACGATAATGCGGATGCGGATGCGGTTGTTCGACTTCAGCAACTGGATGGCCAGCGCGATCACCCAGCCACCCCATGTAGAGCGCACGAGGCTCAGCGCAAACGACAGGAAACCCAGCGCGCCGGCAATCCAGCGCACACGGTGGTTGGCCGCCATCACATAGACCATCGCGCCCATCATCGCGAACGCGAACGGTCCCGATGAGTTCATCGTGCTGAACACGCGCACGCCATACGGCACCGGGTCACCCTGCGAATTCATCTGCGAGCCGATCATCCACATCGCGTCCCACTGCGGCATCAGGAAGAACTGCACGATCCCGTAGCCGCCCATCGCGAGCATGCCCCAGATGAAGGTGTTGACGATCGTGTCGCGGTACTCGGGGTACTGGCGCGGATTCGCCATGATGTGAAAGCCGATCAGGATCGGATAGATCCAGTTGGCGAGATCGTAGGCTGCAGCAAGTGGCCCGCTCGACATCACGCCGATCAGAAAACCGTAGCCGAGGCCGAGCAGGATCAGCAGTACCGGCAGGCCGCGTCGCTGCGCGAGCACCGGGTAGTAGCGCACCAGCGACAGCCCGCTGATCAGCGTCACCGCCAGCGGCGCGATCTGGATCAGACTGGTCGGCGTGAAGCCGCCCTTCGACCAGTCGGCGAGACGCCGCACTTCGGGGCTCAGGAACCACAGCCACCACATGAAGCCGATATAGCGCACGGGGCTCTTGAAGTAGAGCCAGAAGCCCGTGAGGATCGACAGCACGGGGAACGCGAGCGTCAGCACCGTGCCCTGGTGCGCGAGGATCAGCGCGGCCGTGATCACCCACAGCAGCACGGGTGGCAACCAGACCTGCGGATCGCCGCCGAAGGGACGCGCCGCACCGGTGGCGGCAGCTCGCATGATCGACGACATCGCTTACCTGCCCCCGCGGGCTTCACCCGACGATGTGTGCTGCGCAGTGACGGGCGACGGTGACGAAGGTGTAGCGCCCGTGCTCTGCCGGGCACGCGCGGTCGGATTCCGCTGCAACAGTTCTTCCGTGATACGCACGTGCTGGAGCGCGAACTGGCGCGTTGTGAAATCGCGCGACATCAGTTGCAATGCTGCCGATTGCGCCTGGCGCAGCGCCATGGCCGGTTGCGCGACGAGGCGGTCGGCGGCTTCGCGTAGTGCGGTGGCATCGAACGGCGGCACGTAAGCCGCGGCCTGCGCCGAAAAGTAATCTTCCAGTGCACCGACCTGCGTGACGATCATCGGTTTGCCCACGGCCGCGGCCTCGAGCATCACGGTGATACCCGACGCGTGCGAGTTCGGGCGCAACGGCACCACCACGACGTCGGCCCAGTCGTACAGCTCGCGTTGTTTGCGCAAGCCCGCGGCCGGTGCGATCTCGACATTCGGTGCACGCAACGTCTGCGGGATCTTGCGCCGCGTCGCAAGCCGTACGCTGTAACGCGCGTCGTTGCCGAACGCGGCAATCAAGGTTTCCCAGTCGCGGTCGCGATCGTTGCCGATCGCGGCAATGCGCAGCGGCGTGTGCGGCAACCATTCGGCGGGCGTTTGCACCGGGAAATCCTGGGTGTTGAGCCCGTAGTACACATGCGTCGCTTCACGGCCGAGATAGCGCCGGCACAGCTCCGCGTTCTCGCTCGCGAGCGTCGTCAACACGTCGGCACGCGCAATCAGCTTGCGATACAACCAGCGCCGCAGCGCGCCATAGTGCGGCCACTTGTCGAGCAGCCAGACACTTTGCGCAAGCAGCAACGGCGGCGCGGCACGCCGGCCCGCCAGCAACAGCACCAGCGCAACCGACAGATACTCCTGCTCGGTATGCGTCCAGATCACATCGGAGGCGAGGATCTCGCTGCGGTTGCGCCAGGTATGGATCAGGTCGAAACCGAGCACCGCTTTCAGTCCGCGACGAAACAGTCGCACCGGCGCGCTTTCTCGCGCGTCCTGCGAATAGCTGAGCGCGAATTCGTCGGATTCCGCGTGGTGATAGCCGTACAGGCAACCGAAGTTCTCGCCCTTGCGGTAAGACCGCGGGTCGGCGCCGTAAAAAAGATGCACGTGAATGTTCGTCGTCATGCAGATACTCCGGACCGCCAGTGCAGCCAATAGTTAGTGCTCGTCGTATGCATCGACAGCGATGACTCGAAGCATGGAGCCACAACACTCACGACAGCGCGCGCCGTGCTTCATGCGCACCACCGCGCACCGCGCGCCAGCGCGACCATTGCGAGCGTCCGCGTTTCGACAGCAGCGCGAGTACCGCATGTGCGAGACCGGGATAGACGCGCGTGCCGACCAGTGCGTACCACCACCACGCGGTCTCGCGGTGCAGCGGCGGCAGTTTCTCGCGCAGGATCAGATGCAGGTTGTACGCGGCGTTGCGCACCGCGATGAGTGTCTGTGCGTCGCGACGGTCCTCGTCGAAACGCTCGGCAGGATAGTGGTCGACCGCGACGCGCGGGTCGTACACGAGCTTCCAGCCCGCGTTTCTCACGCTCAGACTGAACGCCATGTCGTTGTGCACCTGGGCGCCGCTGCCGCGCAGCCGCGCATCGAAGCGGATCGAACCGATCGCGGCGCGCCGGTAGCTCATGTTGGCGCCCTTCAGCAGATCGACTTCGCGCGCTTCGCCCACGCCCAGATGGTGATTGCCGATGATCTTGCCCGACGGCGTCAGCTTGCCGACCAGCGGCCGCGAGCCATCGAGGATGCGTCCTCTTTCGTGGACCCAGTCGCGTCCGCCGAGTGCACCGAGCCGCGTGTCGCCGGCGAATGCCGCGGCGATGCGCTGCACCCATTCCGCACGCGGTGCTGCGTCGTCATCGGTGATGGCGATCACGTCGCCGGTCGCGGTATCGAGCCCGCAGTTCAGCGCGGCCACCTGTCCGGGCAACGCGACCGGCGCGACCCGCAACGGCAAATTGCCGGTAACGGCCGGGTCGCGCAGGCAAGCATGCGTTGCGTCGTCGTCGGCGCGCGCGACCACCACCACTTCGTCGGGCGCGCGCTGCTGCAGTTGCAGCGCCGCGAGGCAGCGCGCGAGATCGGCCGGGCGGCGGAACGTCGGAACCAGTACCGTCACTTTCATCAGTTGTTCTCCAGTCTTATCGGATGAATTTCACGTACTCAGATATTCCTGCACAGCTGCATAACTGCGGTCATAGCCGCGCGCACGCGCCGGCATCGCGTTGAAGATACCGCCCTGCACGTGCACGCCGGCTACCTTCAGACGCTTCAACGCATCGCCGATCTCGCCTTCGTTGTGCATGCCCGAGCGCATTACGAAGAACGTCGACCCTGCATAGCCGCCGATGATCGACGCGTCGGTCACCGCGAGGACCGGCGGCGTGTCGATCAGGATCACGTCGTAACGCTTCGCGAGACCGTCGAGGTATTGCGGCAGACGCGGCGACATCAGCAGTTCGGACGGGTTCGGCGGACGCTGGCCGCACGAGATGAAGTTCAGGTGTTCGACGTTGGTCGGGCGAATCGCTTCTTCCAGCGATATCTGCCCGGACAGTAGTTCCGACAGGCCGTTCTCCTGCGGCCCGCCAATGTGACGTTCGAGCGAGCCGCGCCGCATGTCGCCGTCGATCATCAGCACGCGCTTGCCCGAGTGCGCGAGCAGCACGCCGAGGTTGATCGTCAGGAAGCTCTTGCCGACGCCGGGCATCGGCCCGGTCAGCACGATCACGCGGTTGCGCGCATCGAGCAGCGTGAACTGGATCGACGTGCGCAGACTGCGCAGGCTCTCGATGCAGACATCCTTCGGGCGCGCGACCGCCAGCACCGCACGCTGCCGGTCGCCGCCGCGCACGACCGCCTGTTCGAGCGCCGCCTGTTCCGTGCTCAACGGGATGAGGCCGTACACCGGCAGATGGAACGTGCGCTCGACGTGTTCCGGATCGTCGATGCCCTTGAACATGTTCCGGCGCAGGAACACGAAGCCGGTCCCCACGATCAGCCCGAGGATCGTCGCCGCCGACAGGATCAGCACCTTCTTCGGCTTCACCGGCGAACCGGGGCGCAACGCGGCATCGACCAGATGCACGTTGCCGCCGGTACCGGCCTTCTGCACCGCCAGTTCCTGCACACGGTTGAGCAGCAGCACGTAGATGTCTTCGGCGACCTTCGCATCGCGCTGCAACTGCACCGCTTTCACTTCGGTGGCCGGCAGATCGCGGAAGCGGTCGCTGTACTTCGTACGCTGCGATTCGAGTTCGGCCAGTTGCTGGCGCGCGGCCTTCAACATCGGATGGTCTTCGCCGTAGCGCTGCTCGAGCGATGCGATCTCCAGACGCGTCGACGAAATCTGGTTCTCGTACTGGACGCTGCCTTCCAGATAGACCTTGGCTTCGTCGCTTGCGTTGATCGAGCCGGACTTGCTCTGATACGCGGTGAGCGCCGCTTCCGCACGCTCGAGGTCGCTCTTCAGACGCGGCTCTTCGCTCTTCAGGAAGTCGAGCATCTTGCTCGCGTCGGCCTGCTTGGTCGCGATGTGTTCGCGCAGATACGACTGCGCGAGTGCGTTGGCAATCTGTGCGCCACGCGCCGGGTCGCCATTCTCGAGCGAGATCTGGATCACGCCGGTGCCCTTGCCCTGCTCGGTCACCTGGATCGCGGACTGGAACGCGGTGATGGCGTCGAGATCGTTGGCGCGCATGACGTTGAACTGCGTGCCGGGCCGTGCAATCAGCTGATTCACGAGGATCGACACACCGCCGCCCTGCGCGAGCTGACCGGCCTGACCGTTCAGCAAGACGCTGCCATTGGGGGCCTGCAGCTGATAGCGGCCGTCGCCGAGCGCGGTCAGCGTCAGCTTCTGGCCTTCGAGCGCCGGGGTGACTTCAACGGAATCCACGTCGGCCACTTCACCGCCCCATGCGTACGAACTCATGCCGAGCCACGGACGCCCCGGCTTTCCCGGCGTCGCGAGCCGCGCCGCAAGACTGCCGAGTATCGGCAGCGTTTTCGGCCCGACCATGAAGTTGAGCTTGCATTGCTGCACGACCGGTGCAAGCACGCCACGGCTCTTGATGATCTCGATCTCGGCGTCGGTCGGCAGTGCCGTCGAGCCGCTCGTGATGGCCGCGCCAGTCTGCGTCTGCGTGAGCGCCTGCGACGTGTTGTCGGACTGCTCCACGCGCACGTGCGCATCGGCCGAATACACAGGCTTCGCGATGTAGCAGTAGAGGCCGGCCATCGCGACGACGATCGCCGCGATGCCGATCAGCCACCAGATGTCGTCGACGATGACCTGCAGCAGCTGACCGAGGAGAACATCCTCTTCCTCGGTCTTCGCCATCAAGGCCAGATGCGGATTTACTTGATTACTCATCATTCGGTCCCGGGTGGGTCGCCGCGGATATGCGCTCCGGAGGGAACGCATGCCGCACGGCGGTTCAGGCCTCTAGTGGGTCAACTGCTTCACGTAGAACATGGTCTGGATGGTTGGCAGCACCTGGTTCAGCACGCGGTTGAACGTCGCCGATGCGGCCGTGCCGACGTAGATCACGTCCTGTGGCTGCAACTGGAATTGCGCCGACAGCATGATCGCGTCCGGCTGCGTCAGGTCGAGCCGGTACGCTTCGGGCTTCGTCGGGTTGTCCTTCATGCCGCGCAGCACGTAGATCTGCCGCGGGTTGGCGTCGGTGTCGAGAATGCCGCCTGCCTGCGACAACGCATCGGCAATCGACAGACGGCCCTTCAGCATGTACATCGGCTGCGGCGACTTCACTTCGCCGAGCACGAACACGCGGCTGTTGGTGTTGTCCGGTACGTTGATGATGTCGCCCGCCTGCAGCATTACGTTCTGCGTCGTGTCGCCGCGATCGAGCAGGCCGTTGGCGTCGAGCACGTACAGTTGCTTGTTGCGCGTGAGGCGCACGCGTTGCAGATCGGCATCGGAGTTCGTGCCGCCCGAGCGCGTGATGGCATCGACGAGCGTGAGCGGCACGTCGCTGATCGCGAGCGGCCCCGGCGTCTTCACTTCACCGGTCACCTGGACTTTCTGGCCGCGGTACGACAGCACGCGCACGTCGACCTGCGGATTCTTGATGTAGGGCGTGAGCCCCGCGGCGATCTGGTCGCGCAGTTCGCCGGCGGTCTTGCCGGCCGCGCGGATGCGGCCGATGAACGGAAAGTAGATCGTGCCGTCGGCGGAGATGGTCTGGCCGAACGGATCCGCCTGACCGGGCAGCGCGGTCGTGTACGGTTGCTGCAGCACCTGGCCAACCGACTGGGTGGTATTGCCGCCCGCCGACAGCGTGGTGCCGTTAGGCGTAGTCAGTTCGGGGTGATCCCACACGGTCACGCCGAGAATGTCCTGCGGCGAGAGCCGGTAGATGTACTGTGCCGGGTCCGCAAAGCGCGACGGCGGCAGCGCCTGCGACGCAGCCGCAGCCGCCTGCGCCTTCGCCTCGGCAAGCACGAGATCGGAGTCGATCACCTTGACCGGATAGGTTTCCTGCGGCGTCGTACGCGGTTCCTCCTTGAGCCGCGACGTGTCGAGAAAGTATCCCGGCACAGTCGAGCAGGCTGACAGAAAGGTCGTCAGCAAAATGGGCGCCGCAAGCGCAGTGAGCGACTTAAGCGAGGTGAGCGGCGTAGGCTTGCGCATCAACATATTCAGCATATTTTGTTCAGCCATCCCATGACCAGTCGATCGATAAACATCAGGCTCTTCCGGTAGTCCGACTCGGCGCGGCCGTGCGGATCGACGACGTCGGCGTCTTCCCACTTGCCGAGCGGATAGACCTTGCCGCGGGCGGCCGGGTCCAGCGACTCGACGTCCTCCACCTGACGACGTTCGGTGACGAGCACCAGATCGGCGTCGCGCACGATGCGGCGCGTGAGCCGCCGCGACCGATGCTGCCCGGCCCGGATGCCCTGCTGGGCCAGCAGCCAGCTCATCACCGGGTCGATGTCGGCGCCGTCCTTCGCGCGCAGACCCGCTGACTGGAAAGCGATCGGCTGCGCCACGTCGCTGCGCTGGCGCGCCTTGAAGAGCGCTTCAGCCGCGGGCGAACGGCACACGTTGGCGTGACAGACGATCAGGACATTGGCGAACATAGGCAGCTCCTCTTGACACCCATCAAAGCGCGGCAGTGGTACGCGCGGGCTCGCGCGACACGGCCTGCGGTACCTCGTCGCGACCGGTGGTCGGCGAATGCTGGCGACCGATCGCGTGATACTCGATGCCGAGTTCGCGCAGCGCATCCGGTTCGTACAGGTTGCGGCCGTCGAAGATCAGCGGGTTCTTCAACAGCTGTTTCAGGCTGTCGAAGTCCGGGCTCTTGAACACCTTCCACTCGGTGAGGATGACCAGTGCATCGGCGCCATCGGCCACTTCCATCTCTTCGTTCGTGAACGTCAGGCGCGCGAGCTGCTCGGGCGCATGCTGCAGATCGAGCGCGAACACGCGGCGCGATTCGTCGCGCGCCACCGGGTCGTAGGCCTTCACGGTTGCGCCGCGCGAAAGCAGTTCGGCGATCAGCGGGCGGCTCGGCGCTTCGCGCATGTCGTCGGTATTCGGCTTGAACGCAAGGCCCCAGACGCCGAACGTGCGGCCGCTCAGATCGTCGCCGAGCCGCGCGACGATCTTGTGCGCGAGAATCTTCTTCTGCGCTTCGTTCACGGCTTCAACGGCTTGCAGGATGCGCAGGCCTTCGTCGTATTCGTCGGCGGTGCGGATCAGCGCCTGCACGTCCTTCGGGAAGCACGAGCCGCCGTAGCCGCAGCCCGCGTACAGGAAGTCGTAGCCGATGCGCGGATCGGAACCGATGCCACGGCGCACGGCCTCGATGTCGGCACCGACGCGGTCGGCGAGATTCGCCAGTTCGTTCATGAACGAGATGCGTGTGGCGAGCATCGCGTTGGCCGCGTACTTCGTGAATTCGGCGGAACGCACGTCCATGTACAGCGTGCGTTCGCGATTGCGGTTGAACGGCGCATACACGCGCTTCATCAGTTCGCGCGCTTTTTCACCAGGCACATCGTCGTCGCAGCCGAGCACAATGCGATCGGGCCGCGTGAAATCTTCGACAGCGGCACCCTCTTTCAGGAATTCCGGGTTCGACACAACCGAATACATGTGATGCTCGCCGCGCGTGGCCAGTTCTGCCGCGATCGCTTCGCGTACGCGCAGCGCGGTGCCGACCGGCACCGTCGACTTGTCGACGATCACCTTGAAGCCGTTCATGTAGCGACCGATGTTGCGCGCCGCGGCGAGCACGTATTGCAGGTCGGCGGAACCGTCCTCGTCGGACGGCGTGCCGACCGCGATGAACTGGATGTCGCCGTGCGCGACGGCCGCTTCGACATCGGTCGAGAACTTCAGACGCCCCGCCTTGCGGTTGCGCGCGATGACCTCCAGCAGCCCGGGTTCATGGATCGGTACGCCGCCGTTGTTGAGGACGTCGATCTTGCGCGGATCGACGTCGAGACAGAACACGTCGTTGCCGATGTCGGCAAGACAGGCGCCCGTCACAAGGCCTACGTAACCGCTACCAATGATCGTCAGGTTCATGAATTACACCTCGGAGATTGAATGCGTCCAAAACGGAGAAAGTCGGCTGCGATGCGCGGGCACCGCATGCGGAAATGGATCTGTGCCTGTTGCAGCCCGCGTGGGTCCACCGGCGGCATATGAATCGGTCAATACGCGTTGCGGCCGGTGAAACCCTTCCATAGCGTCAGCACGACGATCTTGATGTCGAGCCAGAAGGTCCAGTGCTGCATGTAGTACAGGTCGAGCTTCACGCGCCCCATCATCTTTTCGATGCGGTCGGTCTCGCCCCGGTAGCCGTTGATCTGGGCCCAGCCCGTGATGCCGGGCTTGATCCGGTAGCGGTGCATGTAGCCCTTCACCAGATCCTTGTAGATGTCGTCGTGTTCGAGTGCATGCGGCCGCGGTCCGACCACCGACATCTCGCCCTTCAACACATTGATGAACTGCGGCAGCTCGTCGAGACTCGTGCGCCGCAAAAACGCGCCGACCGGCGTAATGCGCGAATCGTGGCGCGTCGCCTGGGTCACCTTGCCCGCGACCTCCGCGTGCACTTTCATCGAACGGAACTTGTAGATCTCGAACTCGTTTCCATCGATGCCCTTGCGCTTCTGCCGGAAAAACACCGGCCCGGGCGAAGTCGTCTTCACGAGCGCCGCGATCACGAGCATCACCGGCGCGAGCGCAGTGAGCGCGCCGAGTGCGAACAGCCGGTCGAACACGCGCTTGGGCAACACGCGCAGATCGGTGATCGGCGACGCGGCCAGGTTGATCGCGGGCACGCCGAGCAGATCGACCATCGGTTGACTGAACAGCGTCAGACTGCGCACATCCGGGATGAAGCGGATGTTGACGAAGTCATGCCGGAACTCCATGACGAAACGATGAATCGCACGCTCCTTCGAAATCGGTAACGCAAGCCACAGTTCGCGAATCTCGTGGGTTCGCACCAGCCGGATCATCGCCGCGTAATCGCGCTCCACCGGCACGCCTTCGATCGCTTCCGCCGCATCCGGGTCCTCGTGATGATTGCGCGACCCTTCTTCGTCGAACACGACCACCGGGCTGAAACCCGCTTCCGGCCGGCTGCGAATCTGCTCGATCAAAAACTTCCCATACGGCGCACCGCCGACGATGGCCACCGCCTTCAGGTTGAAGCCCTCGCGGCGCAGGCTCTTCAACACCGTGTAGACGAGCACCTTCGTGATCACCAGCAGCAGCACCGTTGCCAGTGCCCAGTACGCGAGCCACAGCCGCGACAGCAACTCGGCACGGTGCAAGCTGAAGCTCATCAGAATGCCTGTGCCCTCCACCATCAGCCAGCCGCCCGTCACACGCCACAGCAGGTCGTACAGCGGCTTGCCGCGCCACGACTGGTAGATGCCTAGCGCCGGAAAGAACACGACCACCAGCAGGCAGTTGAACGTCAGCGTGACGCTCTGCATGTCGTTCAACCAGCCAAACTGCCCGCTGTGGAACGCCGCCGCGAGCCACGCGCCGAGTCCGACCATCGCGATGTCGATGATTCTCGATAACACGCTCAGCATGAGCCGTACCTCAGTTCGTCATTCAAGTTCCGTCACCTGGTTGCGTTGCACGGGAATCGTTGTCCGAATGAGTGAATACCCCTGTACAGGGTTAGATAAAGCGGCATTAAAATTCGCGCTGCAAGGCCGCAAAATATCTCAAAATGTATCGGTAATCCTTGCGCTATTTTTGTCGAATTTTGTTCGGCAATTTTTACCTTTTTACTGATGTTGCAGGGCGGAAACGGGGCTCTGTACGTCACTTCCTGTACGAATTTCCACCATCTGCGGAAACGCTTCCGGAACATGTTGCGTGGCCGCAAAAATTCCAGAAAATTTCCCCACTGGATTTCGTCGATTATTTTTTTCGATTCTATTTTTTATTGAAATAAAACCGTCGCACGTTTACCGGAATTGATCATTTCCTTATTCCATTTCCGATATGGAAATTTCTCATTCTTTTATTGACTATTTACGTCGTGATACAACTCGTCGCATTGACCCAGCCCCGAGGAGTACATCATGACCGCTCCGGTTACGGCGCCCGCCGCCGACACCCGGTTTTCGACTGTCACGTCCCAGAACGTCAAGCTGAAGGTCCATCCGGTGATTCTGGCCGGCGGCTCCGGCACACGCTTATGGCCCATGTCGCGCGAACAGTATCCGAAGCAGCTGATCGGCCTGCTCGGCGACGATTCGCTGCTGCAATCCACGACACGCCGGCTCGACGGACTCGAAGCAGGTCACCCGCTGGCGGACCAGTTGGTAGTGGTCAGCAATGAAGAACACCGCTTCACGACCGCCGAACAGCTGCGCACGAGCGGCAAGACGAGCCGGCTGATTCTCGAGCCTGTCGGCCGCGACACGGCGCCTGCGTTAACGGTGGCCGCCCTGTCGATCGTCGCGGAAGACAGCGACGGCATCATGGTCGTGATGCCCGCCGACCATGCCGTCACCGACATCGCCGGGTTTCATGCGGCCGTGGCCGCCGGCGTGCAGCATGCCTCGAACGGTCATGTCGCGACGATGGGCATCGTGCCGACGCACGCGGAAACCGGCTACGGCTATATCCGCATCGGCGAAGCGCTGACCGGGCCAGTCAATGCGCCCGGCGTCGCTGCGCACCGGCTCGATCGCTTCGTAGAGAAACCGCATCTCGAACTCGCGCAGCGCTATGTCGCCTCGAACGAGTACTGGTGGAACAGCGGCATCTTCATCATGCGCGCGTCGACCTGGCTCGCCGCGATCGCCCACTTCCAGCCCGCGATTCACGATGCATGCATCGCGGCCTATGCCGGCGGCAAAACGGACGGCGACTTCTTCCGGCTGCAACGCGATGCGTTCGTCGCCTCACCATCGAATTCGATCGACTACGCGGTGATGGAGCAGCTCGGCAACGATCAGTCGGTCTGCACCGGCGTGGTCGTGCCGCTGAACGCGGGCTGGTCGGATGTCGGCTCGTGGGATGCGATCTGGCAGATCCTGCCGAAGGACGAAGCAGACAATGTCGGCCGTGGACGTGTGATGTTCGAAGGCGCCAAATCGACCTTCGCGCATTCGGAAGGCCGGTTGATCGCCTGCGTCGGCACGCACAATCTCGTCGTGGTCGAAACCGCCGACGCGATTCTCGTCGCCGACAAGGCGAGCGTGCAGGACGTTAAAAAGATCGTTGGCCGGATTCGCAATGAAGCGGGCCCCGAAGCGGCGAACCATCGCAAGGTTCATCGCCCGTGGGGCCACTACGATTCCGTCGACACCGGCGAGCGCTTCCAGGTGAAGCGCATCGTCGTGAAACCCGGTGCGCGTCTGTCGCTGCAGATGCATCACCACCGCGCGGAACACTGGATCGTCGTGCGCGGTACGGCGCTCGTCACACGCGGTGAAGAGCGCTTCATTGTCTCCGAAAACGAATCGGCTTATATCCCGCTCGGTGTCACTCACCGACTCGAGAATCCCGGCAAGATGCCGCTGGAAATCATCGAGGTGCAATCCGGTTCATATCTCGGCGAAGACGACATCGTGCGCTTCGACGATACGTACGGACGGCAGTAAGTCACATACTCAACGGGTGGTGCGGTAGTGCGAATCCTGCGGCGGCTGCTCCTGCCGTCCGCGGGTTGCTGCTGTGCTCATCCCGCGTGGGAGACGAGTTCTGGGGCTTTCGGGAATCGATCGCCCGCGTTGTTGTTGTCTGCCTGCTCGGCGGCCGGTGTGCCGGTCGGGTAACGGCGTAGCGCGACCCTGCATGCGTGCGTGTATGCAGCGACATGGGCGTTGGCCGAATAACTGTTCACGGGTTCCGGCACGCTGCGGACAGCGGGCAGCGTGCGCGGCGCGCTTTGCACCGGTACTGCGTTGACGCTTTCGTGCCTGGCTTCGATCCTTGTTTCGATCTGCACTACCGCCGGCGCGGCTGCTGCGTTGTGCCCTGCCTCTTGCTGCGCTTCATGCCCTGCTGCGCTGATCGCTTCGTCGATGCCCGCAACGGCCGCGAGCGTGCGGCAATGACGATCGATCCAGTCGTCGGCCCAGCCGAGCGCGAACTCCTGCGCCGCATCGGCCTGCGCGAAACGCGGACCGATCAGACCGGAACGCTCGACGCGCTTGCCGTCCTTCATGATCTCCGCCCATGCCCGGAACATCGCATTGGGCACCTGCTCGAGCGCAACGTAGATCGTATAGCCGCGCCGGTCGACCACCTGCTTGCCGCGCGAGGTCATGTTCATCCACACCGGACGATGCTCGCAATCGAGCGACCGCTCCGCGCCGACATGCGCGCGGTCTTGCAGCAGTTCTTCATCGGTGGATTCGTCGGTTGCCGTGCCGGAGAGTTGTCGCGTGATGTCGGCGATCGGGTCGAGCGAACGCCACTCGTGCGCGGGGTGTGCCGCACGAGGCGAGGTTTGCCACGACTCGGGACTTCTCCAGAACACGCCACGCAAACCATCGTCACGCAGCGCGGGCGTGTGCGGCTGCGTGTCGGCAACTGGTTTGGGTGGTGCGACAGGTACGCCAGGTTCGGGCACATAGGCGAAGCTGCGCCCGACCTGCGATAGCAGACGGATCATCTCGGTCAACGTACCGTTGATCTGCCACTCTTCGAAACGGCGCCGGCACGTCGGACCCGACGGATAGCGGCCTGGCAGTTTCGACCAGGGCTCACCGGTTGTCAGGATCCAGAGGACCGCATTCGCAACGATGCGCGGTTCGGCTCGGGGTCGGCCACGTCTGTTAAGACGGATAGCCGGCTCATCAGAAACAAGCACAGCAAGCTGCGCCCATTCGTCATTGCTTAGCTCATCGAAAAACATGCGTTTCTCCACGCAGCCTGGCCTGGCCGCGGCGAGGGGCACTCGCGATTATTGATCTAGCGTCATTCGCGCTATGCCCCAGGTTGCACAATATGCTTTACGTTTTAGCCCGTTTGCGAAAATCAGCACAGCCTTAGTGCGGACTTTCCCATTGACGAAGCACAAAACATGGTCTCACTCGTGCATGGGAGAATTTGTGCACGAAGCATACCATCCCCAGGGTTTGCGTGAATATGACAGAGACAAGTGTTACTGAAAGAAACAAACTTGTCCTTTTCGCTGCGTCGTTTCCTTTGCTGCCTGGGCAGATGGGCTGGCAGTCCCGGCGGCTCCAGACACGGTGTGGCAGCGCATTGGCCGCCGGATGAGCGGATTGGCGCGCTGCGCGGCCGTTGGGCCGGTGCAACGGCACTTATTAACGGGCGCCGAGCTGTTGTGAACGGCTGGCGCGGTGAGTCTGGTTGATCCTGGCTGGATCCTGGTTATTGCCGGCGGCGGATGCAGCGGCATCGCTGGATCG
This sequence comes from Paraburkholderia sp. CHISQ3, assembly GCF_030464945.1. Lineage (NCBI taxonomy): Bacteria > Pseudomonadati > Pseudomonadota > Betaproteobacteria > Burkholderiales > Burkholderiaceae > Paraburkholderia > Paraburkholderia sp. CHISQ3. Next base: position 225,642 of record NZ_JALPRG010000013.1, on the reverse strand, counting down.
ATGCACGTTGCATCGTTTGGATTCCTGTGCGATTGCTCCGCCGCCCTTCGCCCATGCGCTTCGCACGACCGCTGGCGTTGATAGACCGCTAGCGCACCGGCGTCGCGGCCTGTTCGCCGACGACGGTTGTCCACGGACGCACGCGCCAGCGCGTGACGAGCCCCTCGCGTACATACGGATCGGCTTTCGCAAACGCCTCGGCGACCGCCGGCGACTCGCCGCTAAAGAGCAGTACCGCGCCATCGACGGGATCGGCCAGCGCCCCGGCCAGCAGCAGTTCGCCGCGCTCCGCCGCGGCCCACGCGAGCTGCAGGTGCGCCGCGCGGTAGGTAGCGCGTCGCTCGAGGTAGTCGGCGGCGAGGTCGTAGAACATCAGGTAGTGCATCGTCGGTCTCCTTTCCTTGGTTGGGGATGGGTAATCGCGCTGAGGGAATATCCTGCCTCGCCGCTGTCAACCAATGCAACTATTTAGCCGTTCTGGCAGACAGCTTTGCCATAATGGTCATCGCGCCAGGCTTGGGATGCCGGAGACGCCCTGCTCGTCGCAACGACTACCAATAACGTTCAATATCGTGGGAGTGTCAAATGAAAATCCAATCCGCTATCGCTGCCCTCGTCCTTGGCGGTCTGCTGACCAGCGCGCCTGCCTTTGCCCAGAATGCCCAGCAATCGAAGATGGCCACCTGCAACACGCAGGCCACCGGCAAGAAAGGCGATGATCGCAAGGCGTTCATGAAGAGCTGCCTGTCGAGCGCGCCCGTTGCCGCATCGGGTCCGATGAGCCAGCAGGACAAGATGAAGATGTGCAACACGCAGGCGACCGGCAAGAAGGGCGACGACCGCAAGGCGTTCATGAAGACCTGCCTCAGCAACAAGGGCTGAGCCACGACAGTATTGTTTCTGGGTCCGCTGGGCCGGCTGTCACGCTACACAGCCGGGCCGGCGGGCCTTCTTTGCGTTTCGGACCCGCAGTACGCGGCTCACTTCATCGTCCGTCAAGCCGCCATTTCTTACTAAATACTTTCAATCGCCTGCATACCCGCACCGCGGTGATCGAAACTTCCACAGAATCATCCCCTCGCCGCTCGTCCACCCTAGATCGCACCGATTCGCCGGGCTCAGATTGAGCTTGGGATGCACCCGGCAGTTCTCATCTACCTGGGATCGGCTCGACGGCGTCTAGCGCAGCATCTCCACGATCTCGTCAACATGTTCGACGACACAGATTCGGCTTGCTGCCATGGCGCGCGTGGATTCGGATGGCCGCACCAGAAAACCTCGCGTCGCAAGCTTCAGCATTTCCAGATCATTGAAGGCATCTCCTACCGCTACGACTTCGCTGCCAGCGTCGAGAAACGCCGCCACCACGTCTTCCTTGCCCCGACGGGATGGTGCGAATTCACAGCGCACGATGAATCCATCATCGTCGGTGACAAGGTGGTGACATAACGCCGTCGGCCGCCCGAGCAATCCCAGTACCGGATCCGCCAGCTCGTAAAAACAATCGGAAAGAATCCGCACGCTGTATTGCTCGCCAATCCTGGCGAGAAAGTCCGTCGACTCGGGAAATGGAGCGATCTCCGCCAGGATTTCCTGCGTCTGCGGCAGCGTCACACCGTGACTTCTGAGTGCAGAAATCCGCCTGGCCATTAACAAGCGATACTCCGGAACCTCCCGCGTAGTCTCGTGGAGCACATCGATACCTGTGCGTTGGGCGATATACGGCCACATCTCCGGAACCAGCACACCTTCAAGATCGATACACGCCACTTTCTCGAGTACTTCGCTCATTTGAATCCCACGGCAGTGAAGGCCAGCGACAGTCCCAACGCAATCAACGCTGTCCCGATGATCCGATCGACAATACGCTGCTTCTCCAGCATTGCCTGGCGCAAGACTTCGGATGAGAAAAAGATCGCTACGAGACTGAACCAGGCCAGATGGGCCAGCGACATGAAAGCGCCATAAGCAAAATCGATTGCTAGAGGACTACCCGGTTTGACGATCTGCGTGTACGAACTCACGACGAACAACATTGTCTTCGGGTTGAGCGCGTTGGTCAGAAACCCGTTGCGAAAGGCGACCCACATGCCCAGACGATGCCCTGTCGACAAGTCGAGCGTCAGACGCGACTTGTTCGTCAGCGACCTGTATCCAATGTAGATCAGATAGCCCGCACCGAGAAATTTCATGACCAGAAAGAGAACGGGCGAATGTGCGATAACGACGGCAATACCGAGCACCGTATAGAGCACGTGCAGTTGTACGCCGAGGGCAACACCAAGCGCCGAAATCAGTCCGGAGCGACGTCCATATGCGTAGCTGTTCCGGGTAATCATCGCGAAATCTGGCCCAGGGCTGATGACAGCGAGAATAGTGATCATTGCTACCGCGAGTAATTCGTTCATTGGAGTTCCAGGAAGAGGACGGCGGATGATCTCCGCCGGGATGGTTTCTCGAGCTACATCTATTTTTTGCAGAAGGTGACCACCAGCACGTCGCGATACGCGGGCTGGGCATCGTCCAGCCGCGCGATTGGCGTTACACCGTGCATCACGCGTTCGTCGTTGACGATCGCGGCGTCAAGCGGTGCCATCAACGTGTACGCGGACAAAGGTTGGCGGCCGCGATCGTAGATCTTTGTCTCACCGTTCACGATGTTGCTTCGGCTCACCATCATCATGAACACGAAGTTGACTCCATCGCGATGGATACCTTCTGGCGTCGGATTAGCCGTTGCCTGTGATGCATCGATTCGAAACTGGTGAACCTCGATGTGCCAGCCATAGAAGGGAGCAAGCCTGCCAAACAATTCACAGCAGAACGACAAAATTGCCGTAAGGACATCCCCCTGCGCGATGTCACTCGCGATCGGCGCAAAATCCCGGGCAACCCCGCCGTTCAGATGGTTGTAGTCGAGACTCTGATAGTGCGGCTGGTGCGATTCGCGAATGGCGCAACGCCCGGACGGGAGTGCGCTGAAGGTTGCGTGCCGCCGATAGCGATAGGTGCCGCCGTCGGCCATGTGGAGATCGGGTTCCAGTCGATTCCAGCTATCTTGAAATCGCTCCCAGCTCTCCAGAGTGGTTCCCGTTATTGCCTTCAGCAAACGTTCCGTTTTGGCTGCCGGCAGGAAGCAGAAATCCTTCCGTGCAATAAACTGACATAAATTCTCGGCTTCCCTCGCTGCCCGGTTAGCCTGGTCGCTTGACTGGGCATGAGATTCGTCCTGGTACGCGTGTTCCATTTGGTATCCTCGCTTTCTATAATCTTTGTTCGCCGGTTGCACGACCGGCAAATCATTGTCGAGGACTCCTGCGATTATAAAAATCGATTTGTGGTACATTGAATCGGTGATTTTTTCTCACACAAATAGAAAATGAAACTTCCCCCACTGACCTCTTTTCGGGTGTTCAATGTCGCCGCCCAGGCAGATAGTTTTGTCCAGGCGGCAGAGCAACTGCATGTCACGCATGGCGCCGTCAGCCGCCAGATCAAGCAACTGGAAGATGCACTCGGCACGGCGCTGTTTGAACGACGCAATCGTGCGGTGTTTCTTACCCCAGTCGGTCGCCTGTTGCTGACGACGACCCAGTCCGTCTTCGAGCAACTGGAAGGCACCGTTTATCGGATCAGGCAACAAACCAACCAGAGCGTGATCGTGTTGTCGTGCGAACCAACAATCGCGATGAAGTGGCTGATTCCGCGACTACCGGCATTCGAAGACGCCCATCCCGACATCCAGCTGCATCTGTCGGCGGCGGGAGGTCCTATTGATTTCCAGAAATCGGGAGTTGACGTAGCGCTGCGTCGCAATGATTTCAATTGGGGCAGCGAGATTCATTCGCTGAAAATTAGCGATGAATGGGTCGGGCCGGTGTGTCGAGCCGATCGGCAAGGCTTTTTGCGCGCAAACCCCGTACTGCTGCATACCAGGTCGCGGCCGCTTGCGTGGAAAAACTGGGAAAGCGCCGGTGGAGCGCCGATAAAGAAGGGCAAACGAGTGGACTACGAGCACTTCTATCTCTGCATTCAAGCTGCCATGGCAGGACTTGGCATGGCCATGGCATCGTACTTCATGGTGCAGGACGAATTGCGTGCGCAGCAGTTGGTTGCACCCCACGGCTTCAAAAGGGATCGCTCGGCTTACTACCTGCTCTCGCCCGACCCAATCACTCCTGAATCGAAGCTCGCGCGTCTGGCGAACTGGGTTCTGGGAGAAATGCAGGCGTGCTCTTCCCAGATTGGGAGCAAGGCAGGTTAGGCTTCGCGGCACGCAGTGCCATCCACCCAGCATCGATCGTGCCCGATCGGCGTTCCACTGCAGCGCGACATGCACACCGCCGCCCGATTTCTTCTATGATGGCTGCGGAGACGGCCCACCCCCACATAAAACATCATGCGCCATCGGGCCGCCGTCTTGTCGTTGATGCGAGCGCGCATTGAACGGAGGCAAGAATGGCATGGAGACAAAACCGCTGGTTCACGCGATGGCTGGTTGTCATCGTGTTCTGGGCCGTGCCGGTACTGATCGTTGCGGTCCGCGAGATCCACGAGGAGATGGCCTACAACGCCGTCGATCTCGAGCACGCGCTGACCACCTGGGACTTCACCGATGCGCAGCGCGCCGCGGGGGCACCCGCGCGCTGTCACGGCAAGCCCGACGAGGCACGTGCCGCGGGCTGCCCGGCCGACGTGCTGGTCGCCAACGCACCGCGTCAGCAGGAAGCCATCGACGAGTATTCGGTTCGCCGCAGCACGCTCGCCGGTTACCTGTGGCATGCGTTCGTCGGCTACTGGGTGGTACCCGCCGCAGTGCTGTTCGGCTTCGGTCTGGTGATTGCCGGCGTTCGCCGCGCACTGCGCCGACCCGCTGTAAAAAGCAGCACGCCGCATTGAAATGCGGTAATCGATGCCGGATCACGTTGCGAAAAACCTACGCGTGGGGAAGCTCGCCAGACTTTCAAAGTCTTTTCATCGAACGTGCAAATCACCCGCTTCCGGTAAAAAAAACCGGCACCGGCGGCGTTCGGGCAGGCCGTAGACGGGGCGTCGAAATCAGGGCGATAGCAGGCGAAATCGCTGCGAACTGCCAGTTGCCGCATCGCTTCGACGCATCCTCAATTCGGTCAAAGTTACGTTGCACGATTTGCGCATTTTCCCGCAAACGCCCGTCCGACAAGGCTTTTCGCCGGTCAGGCACGCGCATTGCTGCGCTTCTCATGTGTTATAACCCAATGGCCAACCGTCACCACTGATCAGGTTGCCCTGGAACCACGATGGAGAAAAAAGATGCAAAGACGAAACTTCATTCTGAAAACCACCGCTGCACTTGCTTTCGGAGGCCTTACGCTCGCGGGCTGCACCACGACGCCCAATAGCACGCCCACTGCCTCGGGCAATGCGTCGAAGCGCGACTCGATCAACGCCAGCGTCGACGGCGCGATTTCCAAGCTGTATTCGACGGTACCAGGCTCCCGCGAACTCGTCTCGAAGTCGCGTGGCATCCTCGTGTTCCCGTCAGTCCTTCAGGCAGGCCTGATCGTCGGTGGCCAGTATGGCGAAGGCTCGCTGCGCGTCGGCGGCAGCACGGTCGGCTACTACAGCACGGCGTCGGGCTCGTTCGGTTTGCAGGCCGGTGCGCAGTCGAAGGCAATCATCTTCCTGTTCATGACGCAGGACTCGCTCGACCGGTTCCGCAACTCGGACGGCTGGGCAGCCGGTGGCGATGCTTCCGTGGCGCTCGTGAAGATGGGTGCGAACGGCTCGATCGACACGACGACCGCGACGGCTCCCGTCGAAGTCTTCGTGATGACCAATGCCGGGCTGATGGGCGACATCTCGATCGCCGGTACGAAGGTGACGCGTCTGAACATCTGACGCGCTATCGTTCCAGTGTGTTCCGGCGGCAGCGTCGCCGGAGCACTGCCTCTACGGAGGGGCTGCTGCAAAGCAAAACGGCGTTACCGCAAGGCAACGCCGTTTTTTATGCGCGTTTTGTCTGTGCGCCAGCAGATCTAGTTCGACGACGTATCGATCACCTTGAACCGCGAACGCTTCTGCGCGCGAATCACCGACTGATACGCCTCGACGTATTGCTGCGCCATCCGGTGCGACGTGAAGCGTTCCTCGAAGCGCTGCCGCACACCTGCGCGCGGCACCTTGTGCAGGCGATTCACGGCGGCCACGGCGCCGATCTCGTCCTCGACGATGAAGCCCGACACGCCGTCGTCCAGCACTTCCGGCACCGAGCCGCGATTGAAGGCGATCACCGGTGTGCCACACGCCATCGCTTCGATCATCACGAGACCGAACGGCTCCGGCCAGTCGATCGGAAACAGCAGCGCGTGTGCGCCCGACAGAAACTCGGCCTTCTGGTTGTCGGCGATCTCACCGATATATTCGACATACGGAAGATCGAGCAGCGGCTTGATATCGCGTTCGAAATATTCGCGATCGGCCGCGTCGACCTTCGCGGCGATGCGGATCGGCATACCGCACCGGCCCGCGATGCGAATCGCCGTATCGACGCGTTTTTCCGGCGAAATACGGCCGAGGAACGCGAGGTACTTCTGCTCGACCGGCTGCGGCGTGTAGAGCGCCTCAGGCAGGCCGTGATAGACCGTGGTCAGCCATTTCGCCTGCGGCAGCGGATGGCGCTGCGCATTCGAAATCGAAATGACCGGCGCGGTGTTGAAGGTATCGAACACCGGCTGCTGCTCGGGCAGATCGAGGCGGCCATGCAATGTCGTCACGAACGGCGTGTCCTGCCGCTTGAAAACCGAAAACGAGTAGTAGTCCATGTGGAAATGCAGCACATCGAACTCGTCGGCCTGACGGCGCACCAGTTCCATCAACAGCATGTGCGGCGCCACGCGATCGCGAATACCGGGGTCGAGCCGCAACGCGCGCGGCCAAACGGCTTCGAGCTTCGCGCTCGTGACCGAATCGCCGCTGGCGAACAGCGTTACGTCGTGGCCGAGCTCGACCAGCGCCTCGGTGATGTACGACACGACGCGCTCGGTGCCGCCATACAGCTTGGGAGGGACCGATTCGGTCAGCGGGGCGATCTGGGCAATTCTCATTGAGTGTCTCCATGAATCTGATGGCCGCCCGTTCGGGGCGTGCCTCGTGCGCGCCAGGCGCTAATGTGCCAATCAGGCACCAGCGGCGGCGCCCGAGTATGCCAGCGCCGCGGCAACCGATCAATGCAGCCAGATGTGGCCAATGCCGATCGATCACGCCGGGCCTGTTGCAGGACAGGTACCTTCAGCTACGCCTCGTACCTGACGAGTATTGTCAATTGTGCACGCAAACGCGCGACGTATTGCATTTCCTGTGCGCTGTTACAGTCGCGAAACATCTGCGGCGCTCAGCGCGATGGCCACTTCCACGCGGGAATATCAAGCTCGTCGCTGTTGGCAATCCGCGTCGAACCGAGCTGCTTTTCGAGCATCACCGATTGGCTACCCGCCTCGCGTTCGAGTGCAGCGATCAGCCGTGTCGCGTGCGACACCACCAGTACCTGCGAACGCGTCGACGCATGCGCGATCAACCGCGCGAGCGCCGGCAGCAGGTCCGGATGCAGGCTCGTCTCCGGCTCGTTCAGGACCAGTAATTGCGGTGGACGCGGCGTCAGCAGCGCGGCGACCAGCAGCAGGTAGCGCAGCGTCCCGTCGGACAGTTCCGCGCCGCTCAGCGCACGCAACAGGCCATGCTGCCGCATCGTCACTTCGAAGCGGCCGCTGTGATTGACGATTTCGATGCGCGAGCCGGGAAATGCGTCTTCGATCGCGGCGTCGAGTGCGGTCGCTTCGCCGATTTCGGCGATCGTCTGTAGTGCGGCAGCAAGATCGGTGCCGTCGTCGCTGAGCACCGGCGTATGCGTGCCGATTTGCGGCAACCGCACGGGGGCCTCGGCGTCGGTGCGAAAGTGATCGTAGAACCGCCAAGAACGGATCTGCTCGCGCACAGCAATCATTTCGGGCGCGCTTCGCGGGTCGGAGAACTCGGTCATCATGCTGTCGAAGCTCGCCACGGGCTGCGGCACCGTCTGCCATTCGCCGTCGGCGTCGCGTGCGCGCAGCACCGCACCGTGCCGCTCGACCAGCAGCGCGGACGGCCGCAGCACCGGCCCGTTCCAGATGCACTCGCGCTTGATCACCGGGTCGAGCGAGAATTGCGAGCTCTCGGCGGGAACAGGCAGTCCGAGATCGATCGCGTAGCCGAAGGTGTCGCCGGCAAAGCCAAGCCGCAGGCTCACCGGTTCGTGGCGGCGCACGCCCGTGACCGGCTCTACGCCGGCCAGCATTCCGCGCGAGAAACGCTCGGGGCCTGCCCACAACGTGGACTGCAGACCGCCCTCGCGAGCGAGCGATGGAATCACGCCGCCGCGCGCCGTAACCGCAAGCAGCCTCAATGCACGATAGACGCTCGATTTACCGCTACCGTTCGGGCCCGTCACGACGTTCAGCTTGCCGAGCGGCATGATCAGCTCGCGCAGCGAGCGGTAGCCGGCGATGGCGAGTGTGGTCAGCATGCGCGGCCCATGATCGCCAGTGTGCGAATGAAAATGAACGTAGCGCCGCGCATCAACGTCCCTCGCCTGCCGGCACATTGCGCAGATCGCCCAGGAACGAATCGCGCCACACGCCGAGATCGTTCTTGCGCAATGCCGCCATGTTCACCTGATGGCGACGCTGACGCTCTTTCAGCGGCATCGACAGCGCCTGCTGCAGCGCTTCGCACATGCCCACCGCATCGTGCGGATTCACAAGCAGCGAGCCGGTCAGTTCGGCGGCCGCGCCGGCGAAGATCGACAGCACCAGCACGCCGGGATCGTCGGGGTTCTGCGCGGCGACATATTCCTTCGCGACAAGGTTCATGCCGTCGTGCAGCGGCGTCACGAAGCCGATCTGCGATTCGCGGAACAGCGACATCAGTTTCCAGCGGTCGTACCGCTGGTTCAGATAACGGATCGGCGTGTAGTCGAGCCCCGAGTAACGCCCGTTGATACGCCCCGCCTCGCCTTCGAGTTCCTGGCGAATCAGCTGATACGTTTCGACATCCGAACGCGTCGGCGGCGCGATCTGCACGAGCGTGACATTGCCGCGCCATTCGGGCGAGCGCTCGAGCAACTGTTCGAAGGCCCGGAAACGCTCGACTAGTCCCTTCGAATAATCGAGCCGGTCGACGCTCATGATCAGCTTGCGCCCTTCGAGGCTCTGCTTCAGATCCAGTACATGCTGACGGCTCTCGTAACGCTGCGCCTGCTCGGCGATCTCATCGGGAAACACGCCGATGCGATAGACGCCGGTGCGCAAATGGCGGCCGAACGCTTCCACGCGATCATCGGTGCTCACCGTGCCGCGCGCATGACGCGTGATGTAGTCGTGGAACGCGAGTTGATCGGTGGCGGTCTGGAAGCCCAGCAGATCGAAGCAGCACAGCGACTTCACCAGTTCCTCGTGCGGCGGAATGCTGAAGATGATCTGCGGTGCCGGAAACGGAATATGCAGAAAGAAGCCGATGCGATTCGTCACGCCTTCCGCGCGCAGCGCTTCGGCAAACGGGATCAGATGGTAGTCGTGAACCCAGATGATGTCGTCCGGTTCGAGCAGTTTGACCAACTTGTGCGCGAGCCATGCGTTGACGCGCCGATAGCCCGCGTATTCGTCGCGCTCGTAGCGCGCGAGGTCGTTGCGGTAGTGGAACACCGGCCACAGCGTCGCGTTCGAGAACCCACGGTAGTACTGATCGTAGTCCTTGCGCGTGAGACCGACGGTCGCGAACGTCACGCGTCCTTCGTGCACGATAGTGGGACCCGCATGCGCGACCGTTTCGCTGACGACGTCGCCGCTCCAGCCGAACCAGACCCCGCCGGCGTCCTTCAACGCGCCGAACACGCCGACGGCAAGGCCACCCGCCGAGCCCTTCGTTTCGGTCGGTGTGGCGACGCGGTTCGATACGACGATCAGTCGGCCCATGTGGTGTTTCCTCCGTGGTTCGGTCGATGCGCACACACGGCGTACGCATTCGGTGACGGGTGAGCGGCGCATATCGCCGGCGGCGCCGCTACTGCAATCAGCGCTACTGCAATCGCCGCTTCAGCGACGATGGAGAGCACCAGCAGCGGCCATGCTCAGTTCGACCGGCTCGCCGCTGGATCGTTTGCGATTTCGTCCGGCGGCCGGCTCGCAGCCGATGCGGCGCGCGGGTCGCGAGTTCCGCCGCGAGTTCCACCCCGATTCGCCACCGGATCGGCTTCGGTGCGCGCGGCGGTACTTGAAGCAGGTGCCCGCGCATGACCGGGCAACCAGTCGAGCGCACCCTCCGCGGCTCCGAGTTCCGCCGACACCTCCGCACGCGAATGCGGCAGATACTGCGGATAGTGCGTCTGCACGAACGCGAGCAACCCTTCGCGCACGCGGCAACGCAAATCCCAGCTGAGCCCCGAATCCGCGGAGCTGACAAGCACGCGCAGTTGCATCGAACGTTCGGTTGCGTCGGTGACCTGCAGCACCTGTACACGTCCGTCCCACTCGAGCGCGCCCTCGACGAGACGCCCGAGTTCCTCGCGCAATGGTGCGAGCGGCATCCGGTAATCGACATACAGAAAGACCGTGCCGATGATCTGCGCGCTGTTGCGCGTCCAGTTCGCAAACGGATTCTCGATGAACCATTGCAGCGGCACGATCAGCCGGCGCTGGTCCCACAGCCGCACCGACACATAGGTGCCGGTGATTTCCTCAATGCGCCCCCACTCGCCCTGGATCACGACGACGTCTTCGAGGCGGATCGGTTGAGAGAGCGCGATCTGCAGCCCGGCGATCAGGTTGCCGAGTACCGGCCGCGCCGCGATACCGGCGATCAAACCGGCCACGCCCGCCGACGCCAGCAGGCTCGCGCCGATCTGGCGCACGCCCGGAAACGTCATTAGCGCGCCGCCCACGCCGACGATCACGATCACCACCATCACCGAGCGCGCCAGCACGCGCGCCTGGGTGTGGATCCGGCGTGCCTCGAGGTTGTCCGCGGTGTCGAGCGGGTGCGCCTGGATGATCGCTTCGCCGATCGCGGCCGCCGAGCGCATCGACAGCCAGGTCAGCGCGCCGATCAGCACGACGCCCGCCATGTTGCGCAGCACGCCGACGAGCGGCAGCGTATCGGGCGCTTCCCACCAGATGAATTCGAGGCCGACGATCGCGAGCACCACGAGTGCGGGCCGGTTGATGTAGCGCAGGATCACGCTCATCAACGGATACGGTCGGGCGATCCGCACGAGAATCCGCGCTCCGATGCGATGGACCGCAAATGCGAGCGCGAGAACGACGATGGACACGACGACCGCGCCCGGCCAGGTGTGCAGCGGGGCATCGGCGATGCGCGTGATGTCGTCGGTGGTGAGCATGAAGCGCGTTTTCCTCGGGTCGTGGGTTGTTGTGGGTGGCGCCGCGTGGACGCCCAACCCCGCTGCGCCACCCGCGCTCAGCTACCCGTCTTGCAGGGGAATGCCTTGCCGAGCCCCAGTGAAATCGCAGTGCTCGCGTTATAGCCCGCGACGTTGGGATTTTCCGCGATGTAACGGCGCACCGCGTCCGTCAGTTGCTGCGAACGCGCGTCGGCGGGCAGGCAGAAGTACTGGCCGACCCGCGGGCCGGTCGTGCCGCCAATCGCATCGATGGTGTTGAAGACGCCGTCGGCCGCGCCTTCGATGTAGGCCGCGCACGCGCTGCGTGACGCGATATCGGTTTTCGTGCACAGCCTGTTGAGGTCGCTCGCGGTAAACGCGGCTGCCGACAAGGGTATGGCCAGCGCGCTCGCGCAAATCAAAGCCCGCAGCATGGTGATCCTTTATGTGAGCAAGCGGTTATCGGGCGATCTCGTGTCGCATCCGGCGGCGCGTTCCGGCCTGAGACCGGACGCGCCGCAACCGTTATTTTGCACCGTTTTGCGGGGCTGCCGGTGGCTGGCTCTGCATTTGCTGGAGCCGTGCCGTCAGTCCTTCGACGACATCGGGTGCCTTGTAGTGCTTCGCGAAGTCGAGTGCGGTGAGACCGAGCTGGTTCTTCACGGTCAGATCGGCGCCGTTATCGAGCAGCAGCTTGACCGTCGATACGTGATTGGCGCGTGCGGCCATCATCAGCGGCGTAGTGCCGTTCGGCGAGCCGGCGTCGACGTACGCCGAGTGGTCGAGCAGCAGCTTCACGATATCGTCATTACCGTTCGATGCCGCGTAGTGCAGCGGCGCCCAGCCCTTCTTGTTGACTTCGGCGTCTTTTGAAATCAGCAGGTTGACGAGGTTGATGTCGCCGTTCAGTGACGCCAGCATCATCGCGTTTTCGCCGGCCTTGTCCTCGATCTCGATGTTGGTCTTCGGATTGGCGATCAGTGCGGCAGCGACCTTGTCGGATTTCTCGCGTGCAGCGAGGACGAGCAGCGGCATGCCTTGATCGTCGGTCATGTTCGGGTCCATGCCATTGGCGAGCTGCTTCGTCACTTCCTTCACGTCATCGAACTTGACGGCCTTGATCATCGTGTCGGCGGGCGCGGCCTGCACCGGCAACGCACCGCAAGCCGCCCACGCGAGCCCGCCGGCCAGCGCGAGCCGGGCTGCCCCGCGTTTGAACGCGGACAGGCGGATGAAAGGAGCGACGGAGGCTGAACGAATGACGATCTGACTGGAGTTATTTCTCATATTCTAGTTTAGGTATCTTCCCTATCCTGTTGATAATATTGAATATCAAGATCACCGCGCCGGGATCTTGAAGAGCCGGAAGAAGTTCGCTGTGGTCGCCGCGGCGAGTGCGATTTCCGGCATCTCACGCTGTTGCGCGATGAAGCGTCCGACATGGCTGACGTACGCAGGTTCATTCGGCTTGCCGCGATACGGCACAGGAGCCAGGTACGGCGAGTCGGTTTCGATCAGCAGACGCTCGAGCGGCACGCGGCGCGCGACGTCCTGAACCTCGGTCGCGCTCTTGAAAGTGACGATGCCCGACAGCGAAATGTGGAAATTCTGCGCGAGCGCCCGTTCGGCGACCGGCCATGCTTCGGTGAAGCAATGCATCACGCCGCCCGGCACGTCGGCGCGTTCCTCGGCCATGATGCTCAGCGTGTCGTCGGCGGAGGCGCGTGTGTGGACGATCAGCGGTTTGCCGGTGGCATGCGCGGCGCGGATATGGGTGCGGAAACGCTCGCGCTGCCATTCCATGTCGGCAATCGTGCGGCCTTCTAGCCGGTAGTAGTCGAGCCCGGTCTCGCCGATCGCGACGACCTTCGGGTGCCCGGCCAGCTCGACGAGCCCGGCCACGTCGGGCTCCTGCGCATCCTCGTGATCCGGATGCACGCCGACCGACGCATAGACGTTGTCATAGGTGCGCGCAATCTCGAGCACGGACGGCAGCGTTTCGAGGTCGACCGACACGCACAGCGCGTGCGTGACCGAATGCATGCGCATGTTCTCGAGCACCTGCGGCAGGCGCTCGGCGAGACCTTCGAAATTGATGTGGCAATGCGAGTCGACAAACATGGGGGTGTCCTGCAATGAATCGGGAAAAGTGCTTGCCTAGGCGGCGTTGAATTGACGTTCAGGCAACAACCCGGTGCCCGAGGATCACCAGGTCGCGCTCCACGCCATCCAGCACCGCGACGCGCGGCAACGTACCCCACACGTCGAAGCCGAAGCCGCGGAAGAGTCGCAGGCTCGGTTCATTGTGGCCGAAAATGAAACCGAGCACCGTGTCGATGCCGAGCCCAGGCGCGGCTGCCAGCGAAGCCGCCAGCAACTGTTTGCCGAGCCCCTTGCCGCGCGCGTCTTCGTGCAGATAGATGCTGACTTCGGCGCTGCGCGAATAGGCCGGGCGCCCGTAGAAGTTCGAAAAACTGAGCCACGCGATGATCTGCCCGCCGTCCTCGACGACCCACAGCGGCCGCTTGTCCGGGCCGTGCTCGCGAAACCACGCGAGCCGGCTCTCGACACTGACCGGTTCGAGATCGGCGGTCACGTTTCGCGACGGCACCGTCGAGTTGTAGATGGCGACGATGGCGGGCAGATCGTCGAGCGTGGCATCGCGGTAGGGAAGATTCGTGGTCATGGAGGAAATCGGCTAGCGGGGTTAGGCAAACGGTGGACGAGAGTCAGGCAAACAACGCGCGATAACCCAGGAACAGTTCCTCGAACACGAGACGCGCATTGAGCGGATGGTTCTCGACCGCGCGCTGCCGCGTCACGGTGCGGATAAAGCGCGCGAACGTGCTCGCATCGACCTGCGCCGCACAGCGCTCCAGCGCCGCCGCGGCCTCCGGGAAATAGCGCGGCGTGCCGGCCGTGCGCTGCGCCAGCAGGTCGTATAGCCACCTCTGCAACCAGCCGAGCACGAGCGGCACCGGCAGCTTTTGCAGCGCCTCGCCGACCGCGAACGCATCGCATGCGGCGCCGCTTGCCAGTTGCTTGAGCGTCCAGTCGCGCAACGCGCGGTTTTCGTCGGCGGCGAGCGCCAGCGCGGCCAGCGGTGCGCCGCCTGCCTGCGCGAGCAGCGCGGGCGCGTCGTCGACACCTTGCGCGGCGAGCCACCTGGTGGCGACATCGGCGGCGGGCGTGGCGAGCGGCCATTGCCGGCAACGGCTGATGATGGTCGGCAGCAACCGGTCGATGCGCGCCGACACCATCAGGAACACGACACCCGACGGCGGTTCTTCGAGCGTCTTCAGCAATGCGTTGGCTGCCGCGACATTGAGCGCTTCGGCGGGATACAGCACGACCACGCGGGCCCCGCCGCGATGTGAGCCGACGCCGCAAAAGTCGAGCAGCGCCCGCACCTGTTCGATCTTGATTTCCTTGCTTGGCGCGCGGCTCTTCTTGCCGTCATCGTCGCCTTTGTCGGCCTTGCTGGCCTGATCGGCTTTGTCGTCAGCACTGGTGACAAAACCCGATTCGGCCGCCAGCGCCTCCGGCAGCACGATCCGGTAATCGGGGTGATTGCCCTGCACAAACCAGTTGCACGCCGCGCACGCGCCACACGGCTCGCCGTTGGCAAGCGGCGCTTCGCAGAGCATGCCCTGCGCGAGATGTTGCGCAAAACGCAGCTTGCCGATCCCCGTCTGCCCATAGAGAAGCAACGCATGCGGCCAGTGCGCGCGCAGCTGTTGCATTCGGTTCCAGTCGTCGGCTTGCCACGGATAAATCATCGTTCTCTTTTGATTCAATAGGTTACGAGGTGGATGTGATGTATTGGCTGAGTTATTTCAACATCCATGACAACAACTTATATCAGTTAAAAATCATAGCGTTGCGACCAATTTCTCAAGTTGACTCTGAATTTGCAGGATGCTCTGCGTCGAATCGACGATGGCAAACCGGTATGGCGCCTCTTCGGCACGGCGCAGGTATTCTGCCCGCGTCCGCGTGAAGAACGCATCCGACTCGCTCTCGAACCGGTCCGGCTCGCGCGCCGCGCTGCGACGCTCGCTCGCGGTTCCCGGCGGTACGTCGAACAGCACCGTCAGATCGGGCTGGAAACCGCCCTGCACCCAGCGCTCGAGCGCTTCGAGCTTGTCGCGCGGCAAACCGCGGCCGCCGCCCTGGTAGGCGAACGTCGCATCGGTGAAACGGTCGGACAGCACCCAGTCGCCGCGCGCGAGCGCCGGCTCGATCACCTGCGCCAGATGCTCGCGGCGTGCCGCGAACATCAGCAGCGCTTCGGTTTCGAGATCCATGGTCCGGTGCAACAGGATTTCGCGCAGCGATTCGCCGAGCTTCGTGCCGCCCGGCTCGCGTGTCATGACGACTTCGCGCCCGGTGGGCGCAACCTTCGCATCGAGCCGCTCGCGGAACCAGGCAAGGTGCGTCGTCTTGCCCGCCCCATCGATGCCTTCGAACGTGATGAATTTGCCCCGCGCCATCATTGACCTCGGATGTACTTGTCGACGGCCTTGTTGTGATCGCCGAGCGTGTCAGAAAAAATGCTTAAGCCGCTGCCGTCGCCGCGGGAGACGAAGTAAAGCGCGTTGGTCTGCGCCGGGTTCAGCGCCGCCTGAAGCGACGCTACCCCCGGCAGCGAGATCGGTGTCGGCGGCAAGCCGGCACGGGTGTACGTATTGTAAGGAGTGTCGGTCTGCAGATCGCGCTTGTGCAGACGCCCCGCGTAGCTGTCGCCGAGCCCGTAGATCACAGTGGGATCGGTCTGCAGCGGCATGCCGAGCCGCAGACGGTTCGCGAACACCGCGGCAACGAGCGCACGGTCGGACGCCTTGCCGGTTTCCTTTTCGACGATCGATGCCATCGTCAGCGCATCATAGGCGCTCTTGTACGGCAGCCCCGGCGCACGGGCAGCCCACGCCTCGTCGAGACGCACCTGCATCAGCCGGTACGCGCGGCGGTACACGTCGAGGTCGCTCGTGTTCTTGTCGAACAGATACGTGTCCGGGAAGAACAGCCCTTCCGCATTCCCGGTCGGCGCTTCCTGCGCGCCGATCGCCTTCAGCAGATCGGCGTCGGTCATGCCCGCCGTGTCGTGCTTCAGCGCCGGATTCGCGTCGATTTCGGAGCGCATGTGGCGAAACGTCCAGCCCTCGATGATCGTCGCCACATACTCGTTGACGTCGCCACGAGCCAGCTTCTGCAGCACGTCATACGGCGTCACGCCGCTCTTGAACTCGTAGTTGCCCGACTTGAGCTGGCTCTGCAGACCGAGCAGGCGTGTCATCCACACGAACGGTTCGGTCGCGACCGGCACGCCGCCGCGCCGCAATTGCAGCGTCACGCTGCGCAGGCTGCTGTGCGGCTTGATCGTCACGTCGAGCTGCTGAGGGGTCAGTACGAGTGGGGTCTGGGACCAGTAATATCCGCCGGCTGCTGCGGCAGCGGCCAGCACGACGAGCGCCGTGCCGGCAACGAGACATTTTTTCAGGAGGGACATGCAAAACGTGGCTGGGGAGGACCCCATATAATACTTGCTTGCCCCAGCTAAAGTCACAACTGACTGCGCCACCCATCCATGACCGCCCCGCTCGCACCCGCTCCCGCCCATTCTGTGCCGCCCGTTGCCGCCGCCGTGCTGCCGGTGCTGCCGCGCCCCGGTGGCGCGCAATTCGAGGCCGTGCTCAAGAGCGGCGCGTATATGCCGCTCACGCAGTTCGGCGTGATCTCCGTGGCCGGCGACGATGCGGCGACGTTCCTGCACGGCCAGCTCACGAGCGATACCCAGCATCTCGATGCCGCCAACGCGCGCCTCGCCGGCTACTGCTCGCCCAAGGGTCGACTGCTCGCGTCGTTTCTCGTGTGGCGCGACAGTGAGGCGATCCGCCTGCTGGTATCGAAGGATGTCCAGGCCGCGGTGCAGAAACGGCTCTCGATGTTCGTGCTGCGCGCCAAGGCGAAGCTCAGCGATGCCAGCGCCGACCTGCTCGCAGTCGGTCTGGCCGGCGACGTGCGTGCGGCGCTCGGCGGCATCTTCGATGTGATTCCCGACGGCGTGCATGTGAAAGTCGACGGGCCGGTCGGCTCGCTGATCCGCGTGCCCGATGCCGAAGGGCGGCTGCGCTATCTGTGGATCGGGCCGCGGGCCGAAGTCGAAGCGCAACTGCCGGCGCTCGACAGCAAGCTCGTGCGCGTGTCGCCGGCCGTGTGGGACTGGCTCGATATCCGCGCCGGCGAGCCGCGCATCACCGGGCCGGTCACCGAGCAGTTCGTGCCGCAGATGGTCAATTTCGACGTGCTCGGCGGCGTGAATTTCCGCAAGGGCTGCTATCCGGGCCAGGAGATCGTCGCGCGCAGCCAGTATCGCGGCACGATCAAGCGGCGTACCGCGCTCGCGAATGTGGCGGGCGAAACGTCATCTGTGGCGGCGGGCACGGAGCTGTTCCATTCCGCCGATCCGGGCCAGCCATGCGGGATGGTCGTCAACGTGGCGTCCGCGCCGGCGGGCGGCGTCGACGTGCTGGCCGAGATCAAGCTCGTGGCGCTCGAAGGCGGCTCGGTGCATCTCGGTGCCGCTGACGGCCCCGCGCTGCGCTTCCTGCCGCTGCCGTACGCGTGGCCGACGGAAGTCTGACGCGTTGATCGCGGGCGGTCGGCCCGCTGCTCCCGGAGACTTCGACCGATGTGCCTGATTGTGTTCGACTGGCGTCCCGACGCAACCGACGGCGCGCTCTTCACGCTCGCGGCAAACCGCGACGAATTCTTCCGCCGCCCGGCCGAACCGATGCAATGGTGGAGCGATGCGCCGGGGTTACTCGCGGGACGCGATCTCGCTGGCGGCGGTACCTGGCTCGGCATGACCCGCGACGGCCGCTTCGCCGCCCTCACCAACTACCGCGCGCCGCACGAGATGCGGCCCGATGCGCCGACCCGCGGAGCGCTCGTCAGTCGTTTTCTGAGCGACGCGGCCGAAACACCGCTCGATTATCTGCAGCAGGTCGCGCAGTCCGGCAGTCTGTATAACGGCTTCAATCTGCTGGTCGGCGACTGGACCCGGCGCGAACTCGCGTGGTACTGCAACCGCGCGGATGCCGCACCGGCCTTACTCGTAGCCGGCACGCACGGCATCTCGAATGCGGTGCTCGATACCGCCTGGCCGAAGCTCGTGCGCAAGCGCGCGGAACTCGGGGCATTGCTAGCAAAAGATCCTGCAACACCGCTCGAACAGTTGATCGATCTGATGCGCGATCCGCGCCTCGCACGCGATGACGAATTGCCCGCTACCGGTCTGTCGCTCGAACGGGAACGTGCGTTGTCGGCGGCTTTTATCGAGGGGACCGAATATGGAACGCGTGGTACGACCGCGCTGCGTGTCGTCGCTCGACGCGAGCAGATCAGCGTGACCGCGGCCGAGCGCAGCGATGACGACGGTTCGCACCGCATCGTGCGACCGGGTGACTTCGAGCGTAGCTTCGCGTTTAACGTCGAACGCTAGCGCAGAGGTTCGCGCCAGATGGCCCGCTGCGTGGGCTCAGTCGCTGCCGAACGTTCCAAACGCGCGCCGTAGCGCGCCTGTCGCATCCGCATGCGCACGCGCGACGTCCGGCACGAAGCCGCCCATCTTGAAGAACTCGTGGATCATCCCGGCGTAGCATTCGAGCGTGACTTCGTTGCCCGCCGCGCGCAGTTTCTCCGCATAGGCCACGCCTTCGTCGCAAAGCGGATCGTATTGCGCCACCGCAATCCAGGCCGGCGCGACACCGCCGAACCCTGGCGCCCCGCGCGTGCCGTCGAGCGGCGCGAAACGCCAGTCGTCGCGATCGCTCGGGTCGCGTACGTACTGCTCGAAGAACCACTGGATCGTCTTGCCCGACAACAGGAAGCCGTCGGCCAGCCGCGCATGCGAGGCGGTCTGTTGATGGGCGCCCGTACCCGGGTAGACGAGCAGTTGCAACGCGAGTGCGATGCCGGCATCGCGGGCCAGCACCGCGCACACTGTGGCGAGCGTCCCGCCCGCGCTGTCGCCGCCCACCGCAAGCCGCGCGGCGTCGATGCCGTACGAGGCGGCGTTGGCGTGCAGCCATGCGAGCGCATCGAATGCATCGTTCACGGCTACCGGAAACCTGTGCTCGGGCGCGAGCCGGTAATCGACCGACAGCACCGCACATTGCGCATCGCGCGCGAACATGCGGCACAGCGCATCGTGCGTGTCGACGCTGCCGACCGTGAAGCCGCCGCCATGAAAATAGACGAGCGCGGGGATAGGGTCCGCCCAGCCCGGTTCGACCGGTTGATAGAGCCGTGCGCGGATCGACGCACCGTCGCGCGTCGGCACGATGCAGTCTTCGACCGCATACATCGGCGCGCTCGCGATCTCGAGAATCGGTGCGCTCTTCTCATACGATGCGCGCGCCTGCTGCGCGGACAACGTATGGTACGGCGGGCGCCCGGCACGCTCGATCAGTTCGAGCACCTGGGCGATCTTCGGATTCAGCGGCATGGGGTGGTGAAACGGCGCGCTCGCGCCGCGCAGTGGAATGAGCGCCGTATGATGCCACGGCGCGCAGGCAGCACGCAGGTAGTGCCTGCGCGGCGCGCTCCGTCTATTCGCTGGCTTTTACTTCGGGCTTCAACGACATCGGATCGATCGGGTTGCGCAACTGTTCGATGTCTTCGTGCCGCATCCGTACCGTGTCCATGATCGGCGGATGCGTGACGATATAGAAGCGGCCCTCGTCGATTGCTTCGAACGTGATGTTCGCGACATCGGCAGCGTTCAGTTTGCCGGACTCGACCGCGCGATGCAGCTGCTTGGCGGCCGCGACCTGCGAGCGGGTCGGCGCGGCGTCGTTGCGCAATCCGTCGGGACGGCTGCGCTCCGCATTCGCGATGCCGGTCGGCACGAAGGCCGGACACAGCAGCGAGCAACCGACCGGCCCGCCCACGAGCTTCAGATCGTGATACAGCGTCTCGGTCAACGACACGACCGCGTGCTTCGACGCGTTATAGACACCCATCGACGGCGGCGATAGCAGCCCCGCCACCGAAGCCGTGTTGACGATATGCGCCGGTTCGTTCTGTCGCAGCATGATCGGCGTGAACACGCGTACACCGTGCGCGACGCCCATCACGTTGACGCCGAACACCCACGCCCAGTCGTTCGCGCTGCTTTCCCAGACGAAGCCAACCGAGCCGACCCCGGCATTGTTGAACAACAGATGAACCTTGCCGAACGCATCGAGCGCGGCGAGCGCCAGTGCTTCCACCTGCGCGGGATCGGTGACGTCGGTGGGCACGCCGATCGCGTCGGCGCCGGTTGCACGCAACGCATCGACGGTCTGAGCAAGCGCCTTGCCGTCGACATCCGCGAGCACGAGCTTCATGCCGAGCGCCGCGCCCTTCTCCGCAAACGCACGACCGAACCCGCTTGCCGCGCCGGTGATCACGGCGACCTTGCCGTCGAACTGAAACATGTCGTCTCCCAGAGAAATCGTTCTTGTCTTTCGTATTCGATGTGGCGGCCTGGCATCATCCCTGCATCAACCGGGCCGCTACACCGCTGTCACAGTCACACGAGCTTGACGAGCTGCTTGCCGAAATTCTTGCCCTTCAGCAGCCCCATAAATGCTTCCGGCGCATTCTCGAGTCCGTCAGCGATCGTCTCGCGATAATGCAGCTTCTTCTGCGCGACCAGCATACCGAGTTGCCCGAGCGCCTCCGGCCACACTTCCATGTGCTCCGAAACGATAAAGCCCTGCACGAGCAGGCGCTGCGTGAGCAGCAACGCCGGATACTTCAGCGGCAACGGTTCGCCGTCGTAGCCCGCGATCATCCCGCACAGTGCGATGCGGCCAAACGCATTCATCCGTGCAAGTACAGCGTCGAGCACTTCGCCGCCGACGTTCTCGAAGTAACCGTCGACGCCGTCGGGTGTGACCGCCTTCAGGTCCTTGTACAGGTTGCCGGCCTTGTAATCGACGCACGCATCGAAGCCGAGCGAGTCGACCACATAGCTGCACTTGTCGGCGCCGCCCGCGATGCCGACCGCGCGGCAGCCGGCCAGTTTGGCGAGCTGCCCGACCACGCTGCCCACCGCACCGCTCGCCGCGCTGACAACGACCGTTTCCCCGGCCTTCGGCGCGATGATCCGGTTCAGGCCGTACCACGCGGTGACACCTGGCATGCCGACCGCACCGAGATAGGCGGACAGCGGCACGTGAGTGTCGTCGACCTTTTGCAG
The DNA here is from genome assembly GCF_030464945.1 of Paraburkholderia sp. CHISQ3. Lineage (NCBI taxonomy): Bacteria > Pseudomonadati > Pseudomonadota > Betaproteobacteria > Burkholderiales > Burkholderiaceae > Paraburkholderia > Paraburkholderia sp. CHISQ3. The sequence goes on along the minus strand of NZ_JALPRG010000013.1, from coordinate 203,983 downwards.
ACCCTTGCCGTCCGACGTGCCGTATTCCTGCCAGCCGAACATGCCGACGACCTTGTTGCCGACAGCAAACTTCGGGTGCTTCGATTCGACGATCTCGCCGACCGTTCCGCCGATCATCACTTCATCGAGCGGTTGCGGCGCCGCGTACGACTTGCTGTCGTTCATCCGGCCGCGCATATACGGATCGAGCGACAGGTAGTGATTGCGCACGCGCACTTCGCCGTCGGCGAGCGGCGCGAGCGGTGTCTCGACGAGCTTGAAGTTATCGGGCGTGACGCCGCCTTGCGGACGGGATGCAAGCAGGATCTGCCGGTTGATCTGGGTCATGACGAATCTCTTTGATAAAAATGGGCACAGCACCTATTGAACGAACCGACGCGATGGCTCTAACCGTCGCTCGGGCCAGGTGTGGCGGACGGGTCGCTGCGCAGACGTTGCAGCTTGACGTCACGGCCGACCGCAAGCCGCCGCATGTACTTGAACGTGCCGAGCGCCTTCGCGACGAAATGGCCTTCGCTGTCGCGGATCTCGCCTTCGCAGTAAGCCATCGTCGTCGAGCGGTGCAGCACGCGTGCGTGCGCGCGCAGTTCGCCGCGGCCCGGTTGCATGAAATTGACCTTCATTTCGACGGTGACGACGCCTACGCCGTCGTCCGCGAGCGAACGTGCGGCCATCGCGAGTGCGACGTCGGCGAGCGTCATCGTGACGCCGCCGTGCGCGACGTCCCAGGTGTTCATGTGGTCGTGTGCCAGCGGCAGCATCACTTCGCTTGCACCGTCCGCCGCACTGACGAGACGCAGGCCGAGATGATCGACGAACGGGCTTTCGAGTATCGGCTGCGCGGTGCTTGCAGCAGCGGATTTACGCGGTGAGGTCATTGCGCTGCGTCACACTTCGAAGTCGACACATTCGCGCGTCTCGCGCACCGCACCGACGAATGCCTTGACCGTTTCATGCAACGGATGAACCTGGTAAGCATCGAGTGCGGCCTTGTCCGTGAAGTCGGAAACCAGCACGACGTCATAGGTCGAATCGAGACCCGGCGCGGCGACGCCGGCTTCCAGATGCAGAATGCCGGGCACGATGTTGCGGCAACCTTCGAGCCGTTCCTTCAGCTTCAGCGCATTTTCCGCACGGCTTGCACCTTCGGCATGTTCTTTCAGCTTCCACATCACAATATGGCGTATCACGGTGTTCCTCGTCGTTCGGTAAATGGGTCGATAAGTGGTTCTATCGATGCAGCAGGCTATGAGCGCGTAAGCCTATCAAAATAACGGCGGCGACGTACGGCGGGAGGGCATGTTTGCACTGCCTGTCCAGTCCGCGTAATTGCATGTAATCGCCACTCAACCAGCTTCACGCGGTGTCGCAGCCAGCGCAATAAATTCGTCGAGCAGCGTCATATCGACGGGCTTCACGAGATGCACGTCGAAGCCGGCCTCGCGCGTGCGCTCGCGATCGCTGCTCTGACCGAAACCTGTCATCGCGGCAAAGCGCGTGCCGCGCAACTCGGGCAGCGCGCGTAGCATGCGCAGCACCGTGAAACCGTCGATGCCAGGCATCGCGAGGTCGATCAGCGCAATGTTCGGCGTCAACCGGCGCGCAGCCTCGACTGCATGTTCGCCGCGATAGACCACCTGCGCCCGATGCCCCTTCATTTCGAACAGCATCGCGAGGCTGTCCGCCGAATCGCGATTGTCGTCGACGATCAGCACACGCAAGCCCGGCGTGCCATACCGGGGCTCGCTCGTCTTGTCGTCCATCGACAGAGGCGCGAGTTCCGGATGCGCCGGCAGACGCACCGTGAATACACTGCCTTTCCCCAGTCCGGCGCTCGCCGCGAAAATCGAACCGTGATGCAACTCGATCAACGAGCGGCACAGCGTAAGCCCGATCCCCAGACCGCTTTCGCCGGTGTTCTGCGCCACCGGCACCTGCGTGAACAGACTGAAGATCGTATCCAGTGCGTCTTGCGGAATGCCGCAACCGGCATCGGAAACGCGCAGCACGGCCATGCGGTTTTCGATCGACATATGGATGCCGATGCAACTTCCCTCCGGCGAGAATTTGGATGCGTTGTGCAACAGGTTCTGCACCACCTGGACGAGCCGCGTCATGTCACCGCTCACGACAATCGAAGTACGCTCCATCTGCAGATCGATACTCTGCTGGCGCGCATCGATAAACGGCTGAGCGGCTTCGACACTGCGCACCAATACGTCGCGCAGTTCGACCGGTGCGATTCGCAGCTCGACCTTCCCCGACGTGATCCGACCGACGTCGAGGAGATCCTCGACGAGCCTCGTCAGATGCGTGATCTGGCGATCCATCGTGTCGCGGCAACGGCGCACCGTCTCGCTCACGCCTTCTTCGAGTTGCATCGCCGCGAGCGCATTGCGGACCGGCGCGAGCGGATTGCGCAGTTCGTGCGCGAGCATGGCGAGGAATTTCTTCATCCGCTGGCTCGCCTGCTCTACCTCTTCCAGGCGCTTGCGCTCGCTCATGTCGCGCGTGACTTTCGCGAAGCCGCGCAACTCGCGCGCCTCGTCGTAGATCGCGGTGATCGTTACGTTGGCCCAGAAGGTCGTACCGTCCTTGCGGACACGCCAGCCTTCGTCCTCGGCGCGGCCCTGTTCGCGCGCAAGCGTGAGTTCGCGCAACGGCTTGCCAGTCGCCACGTCTTCGGCGGCGTAGAACACCGAGAAATGCTGACCGACGATTTCATCGCGCCGATAACCGTTGATATGCGCTGCGCCGGCGTTCCAGCTCATCACGCGACCGTCGGGGTCGAGCATGAAGATCGCGTAATCGCTCACCCCTTCGACCAGCAACCGGAAGCGTTCCTCACTGCGGCGCAACGCCTCGTCGGCCTCGCGCTGCGTGGTCAGATCGCGCGTGACCTTGGCAAAGCCGACCACCGTGCCGCCTGGCCCGCGCCGCGCCGTGATGATCACGTTCGCCCAGAACAACGTGCCGTCCTTGCGCACGCGCCAGCCTTCGTCCTCGAAGCGGCCGAGCAGCCGCGCCTGCTCGAGTTCATAGGCGGGCCAGCCGCGCTCGACCGCTTCCGCGGTATAGAAGCGCGAAAAATGCGAGCCGAGTATTTCGTGTTCCGTATAGCCCTTCAGCTTCATCGCCCCGGCGTTCCAGCTGATGACACGGCCCGTGGCATCGAGCATGAAGACCGCGTAGTCCTCGATTGCCTGAACCAGCGCGCGAAAGCTCTCCTCGGTCGGCACGGCGATCGGGCTGACCTGCGCACCGGGGATCGGACCGACGTCGCCGGACAGGCGGGAGGGATTGGACGGATTCATGGAGTGTCGACACGACGCGCGGGGGGAACGCGGCAAGCATACACCGTGCAAACCGTTGCGCGCACACCCTTGGTGGGCCAGCGTTGCCGGTTGTTTCGATACGCTGGAGCCGCGCCTGCGGTGCGCCCCGGCAGCATCGCGTTCGAGCGGGTTCGATCACGCATTGAACGGCAAACCGTTCGCAGGCGGCGTCAGCGACCAGGTCGGCACCGGCTGTCCGGTGTCCTGGCCCGCAGTACCGCCGCATCGCAACACGCGAACGACTTCAGACGACTTCGAAGAGCCCCGCCGCGCCCTGCCCGCCACCGATACACATCGTCACGACGACAAACTTCGCACCGCGCCGCTTGCCTTCGATCAACGCATGACCGGTCAGCCGCGCGCCGGACACGCCGTACGGGTGACCGACCGCGATTGCGCCGCCGTTGACGTTGAGTCGTTCGTTGGGAATGCCCAGCTTGTCGCGGCAATAGAGCACCTGCACCGCGAACGCTTCGTTCAGCTCCCACAGGTCGATGTCCTCGACCTTGAGACCCGCCTGCTTGAGCAGCTTCGGCACCGCGAACACCGGGCCGATGCCCATTTCGTCGGGCTCGCACCCCGCCACGGCGAAGCCGCGGAAAATGCCGAGCGGTTGCAGCCCTTCGCGCTCCGCGACCGTCGCATTCATCACCACGCACGCCGACGCGCCGTCGGAAAACTGGCTGGCATTGCCTGCCGTAATCACGCCGCCGGGCAGCGCCGTACGGATCTTCGATACGCCTTCGAGCGTCGTGTCGGCGCGAATGCCTTCGTCGGCGGAGATCGTCACTTCCTTCGTGAACAGCTGGCCGCTCGCCTTGTCCGCGACGCCGGCGAGCACCGTCATCGGCACGATTTCGGCGGCAAAGCGGCCAGCTTCGAGCGCGGCCGCCGCGCGCTGCTGCGATTGCACGCCATATTCGTCCTGACGTTCCTTCGCAATCGAGTAACGCTTCGCGACCGTTTCCGCCGTCTGCAGCATCGACCAGTAGACTTCCGGCTTGTTCTTCGCGAGCCATCCTTCGGCCATCATGTGACGGTTCATCTCGTTCTGCACACACGAGATCGATTCGACGCCGCCGGCGACGAACACATCGCCTTCGCCCGCGATCACACGTTGCGCAGCCAGTGCGATGGTTTGCAGCCCCGACGAGCAGAAGCGGTTCACCGTCATGCCCGGCACACTGACCGGCAGCCCGGCGCGCAGTGCGATCTGCCGTGCGATGTTCGCGCCGGTCGCACCTTCGGGATTCGCGCAACCCATGATCACGTCTTCGACGCGGGCCGGGTCGATCTTCGCGCGCTCGACCGCAGCCTGCGTGGCGTGCCCGCCGAGCGTCGCGCCGTGCGTCATGTTGAAGGCGCCGCGCCACGATTTGGCAAGACCCGTGCGGGCGGTCGAAACGATTACGGCGTCAGTCATGGTGTCTCCTGCTTCCAATGTGAAATGAGGTTCGTCGCGCGTCCTGCTGGTTGAACAGCGAGACGCAGCGGCACAATCAGCGCAGCACTTCGGCAGCCTGTACGCGGGCCACGCCCGCTGCATCGAGCTGTCGCCATGCGGCGTCGAGCGAACCGTTAAGATCGATCGCGCGCGACGCGTCTTCGATCAGTGCAACGTCGAATCCGGCTGCGCGTGCATCGAGTGCGGACCACGCGACGCAATAGTCAGTGGCGAGTCCACAGCACCAGACACGCTGCGCGCCAATCTCGCGCAGATAGCCGGCCAGACCCGTCGAGGTGGTGCGATCCGCTTCGACAAATGCCGAGTAACTGTCGACCTCCGCGCGCAGTCCCTTGCGAATTACCAGTTGCGCATGCGGTATGTCGAGATCGCGATGCAGTGCGGCGCCCGGTGTGTCCTGCACGCAGTGCACCGGCCACAGTACCTGGTTGCCATACGGCAGCGCGATGCTATCGAACGGCTGGCGGCCCGCGTGATTCGCGGCAAACGAACGATGCGCGGCCGGGTGCCAGTCCTGCGTCAGCACCACATGCGCGAAGCTGCGTGCGAGCTCGTTCACGACCGGTACGATCTCGTCGCCGTGCGCGACGGCAAGCGCGCCGCCCGGCATGAAATCGTTCTGCACGTCGATTACCAGCAGCACGTCGCCTGCACCCTTCATCGCTGCACCTCGTTCGCCAAATTCGCGCGCCGTTCTCAGTTGCTTTTAGCTATTGAAACCGCGTCCCTGCGCCGCCAGATCGGCGATGCTCTTCGCGATCTGCCAGCCGTCGCCGTTCGCCTGCGCCGCATAGCGCCCGATGGCACGCTCGACGTTGTAGAGGCCAACAGTGTCCGCGTACAGCATCGGGCCGCCGCGCCACAGCGGGAAGCCGTAGCCGGTCAGGTACACCATGTCGATATCCGATGCCTTCGAGGCAATCCCTTCTTCAAGGATCTTCGCGCCTTCGTTGGAGAGCGCGTACACCAGACGTTCGACGATTTCCGCGTCGGAAATCTTGCGGCGCGTCGCACCGGTTTCCTGCGAGTAGCCAACGATCATCTCGTCGACGAGCTTCGACGGGTATGCGGTGCGGTCGCCCGCCTTGTAGTCGTACCAGCCGCCGCCGGTCTTCTGCCCGAAGCGGCCCGTCTCGCACAGGCGATCGGCGATCTTCGAATAGTGCAGGTCAGGATGTTCCTGATAGCGGCGCTTGCGGATCGCCCAACCGATGTCGTTACCGGCGAGATCGCTCATCCGGAACGGGCCCATCGCGAAGCCGAACTTCTCGATGGCCTTGTCGATCTGGGCAGGCAGCGCGCCTTCTTCGAGCATGAAGAGCGCCTGGCGGATGTACTGCTCGATCATGCGATTACCGATGAAGCCGTCGCACACGCCGGACACCACTGCGGTCTTGCGAATTTTCTTCGCGACCTGCATCACGGTGGCGAGCACGTCTTTCGCCGTGTCCTTGCCGCGCACGACTTCGAGCAGCTTCATCACGTTGGCCGGGCTGAAGAAGTGCATGCCGACCACGTCCTGCGGACGCTTCGTGAACGCGGCGATCTTGTTCAGATCGAGCGTCGAGGTATTCGAGGCGAGGATCGCCCCGGGCTTCGCGACTTCGTCCAGCCGCTTGAACACCTGCTCTTTCACGCCGAGTTCTTCGAACACGGCTTCGATGATCAGGTCGGCGTCTTTCAGATCGTCGTAGGACAGTGTCGGCGTGATCAGCGCCATGCGCTGTTCGAGCGCTTCGGGTTTCAGCTTGCCCTTCTTGACCGTGCCTTCGTAGTTCTTGCGGATCGTCGCGATACCGCGATCGAGCGCGTCCTGCTTCGTTTCGAGCAACGTAACGGGCAGGCCCGCATTGACGAAGTTCATCGCAATGCCGCCGCCCATCGTGCCCGCGCCGATCACGGCGATCTTGCGAAGCTCGCGCACGGGTGTGCTCGACGGTACGTCGGGAATCTTGCTCGCCGCGCGTTCGCCGAAGAATGCATGGCGCAACGCATGACTTTCCGGCGTCTGCACGAGCGCGATAAAGCACTCGCGTTCGAATGCGAGACCCTTGTCGAAGCCGTTTTTCACGCCGGCTTCGACTGCGTCGATACATTTATGCGGAGCGGGGAAATTCTTGGCGATGCCCGCGACGCTATTGCGTGCGAACTGGATGAAGCCTTCCGCGTTCGGATGCTCGATCTTGCGGTCGCGCACCTTCGGATGCGGACCCGCCTGCGCGCCGACCTTGCGGGCAAACGCCAATGCCGCTTCGGCCAGATCGCCCTGGACGACTTCATCGAAGAGCCCGCTGCTGGCGAGCTTCTCCGACAGCACCGGCGCACCGGACACGATCATGTTGAGCGCGGCTTCGAGCCCGATCGCGCGCGGCAGACGTTGCGTGCCGCCGGCGCCCGGCAGGATGCCGAGTTTCACTTCAGGAAGCGCGATCTGCGCGCCGGGTGCAGCGATGCGGTAATGCGCGCCAAGCGCGAGTTCCAGACCGCCGCCCATCGCAACGCTGTGAATCGCCGCGACGACCGGCTTCGCGCTGCCCTCGACCGCCTTGATGACGGTGGCGAGCGTCGGTTCCTGAGTCGCTTTCGGGGTGTTGAATTCAGTGATGTCGGCACCGCCGGAGAACGCCTTGCCGGCGCCCGTCAGCACGATGGCCACGATGGCCGGATCGTTCTGTGCCCGCTCGAGCCCTTCGACGATACCAGCCCGGGTCGTCAGACCGAGCCCGTTGACCGGGGGATTGTTGAGCGTAATGACGGCGACGCCGTCATGAGTCGTATAGTCCACTGCCATCTGTCTGCCTCCATGCCTCGATGCGAACCGGAGAAAGACGCGACGCGCTGTCGCGCCCCAACCGGATCATTGTCCGTCATTCGCGGGCCAGCAGGCAGGATACACAAAAAAGCACGCTCGTTCAATTCGAGCGCGCTTACAGTCGGATTTATTATCGCGGTGCAGGGTTTGCCCTAGGTTTGTCGGTCTCCTCATCGGTGAGCGGACAATTGTCGACGGCCAGCGCCGACGGCAGCACGTAGTCGCGGAACAGCTCGCGCAGCTTCAGCTTTTGCAGCTTGCCGGTCGCGGTGTGCGGCAGTTCGTCGACGAACGCGACATCGTCGGGGATCCACCACTTCGCCACCTTGCCGTCGTAGAACGCGATCAGTTCGTCGCGTGTCACGTTCATGTCCGGGCGCCGTACGACGACAAGTAGCGGCCGCTCGGTCCACTTCGGATGCGAGCACGCGATGCAGGCCGCCTCCGCCACCGCCGGATGCGCAATCGCGACGTTCTCGATATCGATCGAGCTGATCCATTCGCCACCGGACTTGATCACATCCTTGCTGCGGTCGGTGATCTGCAGGAAGCCGTCGCGATCGATTGTCGCGACGTCGCCGGTCGGAAACCAGCCGTTGATCAACGGCGAATCGTCCTTGCGAAAATACCGGTCGATTACCCACGGGCCGCGCACGTGCAGGTCGCCGAACGCAACGCCGTCCCACGGCAGGTCGCGCCCGTCTTCGCCGACGATCTTCATGTCGACGCCGTAGATCACATGCCCCTGCTTCTCGCGCAGCTTGCGTTGTGCTTCGGGCGGACGCTGCGACTGTTCCCACGTAAGCTTCGCGAGCGTGCCGAGCGGCGACATCTCCGTCATCCCCCAGGCGTGGATCACCTCGACGTTGTAGACGTCCTCGAACGTACGCAGCATCGCAGGCGGACACGCCGAGCCGCCAATCACCGTGCGCTGCAGCGTCGAAAACCGCCGGCCCGCTTCCTTCACGTAATTCAGCAAACCGAGCCACACGGTCGGCACGCCGGCGGAATACGTGACCCGTTCCGCTTCCATCAGTTCGAACAACGACTTGCCGTCGAGGTCCTTGCCCGGAAACACCAGCTTCGCGCCGGTCAGCGCCGTCGCGTGCGGGATGCCCCATGCGTTGACGTGAAACATCGGCACGACCGGCAGCACCGCATCGCGCCCGGACAGGCCCATCGCGTCGGGCAGCGAGGCGCCGTACGCATGCAGCACAGTGGAGCGATGCGAGTACAGCGCGCCCTTCGGATTGCCGGTGGTGCCCGAGGTGTAGCAGAGGTAGGAGGCAGCGCGCTCGTCGAGTTGCGGCCACGTGTACTCGCCGTCCTGGGCAGCGAGCAGCGTTTCATAGCTGAGCACCGGCGTTTTCATCGACGACAGATGCTCTGCAATACACGCTTCATCGCCCAGCGCGATCCAGCCGCGCACTTTTGGACAATGCGGTGCCAGCCCATCGACGAGCGGCGCAAAGGTCATGTCGAACAGCACGTAGCTGTCGTCCGCATGATTGATGATGAACGCGATCTGCTCGGGAAAGAGCCGCGGATTGATCGTGTGACACACGGCGCCGAAACCGGTCGGACCGTAATACGCCTCGAGATGCCGGTAGCCGTTCCATGCGAGCGTGCCGACCCGTTCGCCCGGTTGCACACCGAGTGCGATCAGCGCCTGCGCGAGTTGCTTCGCGCGTCGTTCGCAGTCGCGCCAGGTGTAGCGATGCACGTCGCCTTCGATGCGCCGCGAGACTATCTCCGTGTCGCCGAAATGCCGCGCGGCGTGCGCGATCAGCGACGACACGGTGAGCGGCACATCCATCATTTGTCCCAGCAACGGCGTCGTCATATGCGGGCGTCTCCTCGCCATGTTGTCGATTGAAGTATCGGGCCCGAGCCACACGATTCGCTACGCAGCCGCGCTCGCGGCACACCGGCAATCCCCGTCCGTATGCGCAGCGAATCGGCGTCCTGCGGGCCGGCAGGCGCCGCCTTACAATATCGGCTAACCCAGAGGCGCTCAACATGTCGTTTTCCCCAAGCAGTTCCACCCTGTCGGCATCGATGCAAGCCATTGCCGACGGGCTTGGCAGCCCGCGCGACGGCGCCTTCGCGCAGCTTGGCAGCCGCTTTCTCACGCGCCTGCCGGCGGCGCCGCTGCCGGCACCGTATGTCGTCGGATTTTCCGCGGATACCGCCGCGCTGCTCGGCCTCGAACCATCCGTCGCGGACGAACCGGACTTCGCCGAGCTTTTCTCCGGCAACACGACGCGCGACTGGCCGGGCGACGCGCTGCCTTATGCGTCGGTGTATTCCGGTCATCAGTTTGGCGTGTGGGCCGGCCAGCTCGGCGATGGCCGCGCGCTCGGGCTCGGCGAGATCGAACATGCGGGCCGGCGCTACGAGTTGCAGTTGAAGGGCGGCGGCCGCACGCCCTATTCGCGCATGGGCGACGGCCGCGCCGTGCTGCGCTCGTCGATACGCGAATACCTGTGCTCGGAGGCGATGCACCACCTCGGCATCCCGACAACACGCGCGCTCTGCGTGATCGGCTCCGACCAGCCGGTGCGTCGCGAGGAAATGGAAACGGCGGCTGTCGTCACACGCGTGGCACCGAGCTTCGTGCGCTTCGGCCATTTCGAGCATTTCTACTCGAATGACGATACCGATGCATTGCGCATGCTCGCCGATCATGTGATCGACCGCTTCCATCCGCATTGCCGTGAAGCCGACGACCCGTACCTCGCGCTGCTGAACAAAGCCGTGCATTCCACCGCCGATCTGCTCGCGCAATGGCAGGCCGTCGGCTTCTGCCACGGCGTGATGAATACCGACAACATGTCGATTCTCGGCCTGACGATCGACTACGGCCCATTCGGTTTTCTCGACGGTTTCGATGCGAACTACATCTGCAACCATTCGGACACGCAAGGTCGTTACGCGTATCAGCGGCAACCGCAAGTCGCGTACTGGAACCTGTTCTGCCTCGCTCAAGGGTTGCTGCCGCTGCTCGGCGGCCCGCACGACGAAGCCGTGCGCGGCGAGCGCGCGATCGAGGACGCGCAGCGCGTGCTGGAAGGTTTCAAGACGCAGTTTGCGCCCGCACTCGAAGCGCGGATGCGCGCCAAGCTCGGCCTCGAAAACGAACGCCCCGGCGACGACGCGCTTGCGAACCGCCTGTTCTCAATCATGCAGGCGAACCGCGCGGACTTCACGCTGACGTTCCGCCACCTCGCGCGGATCTCGAAGCACGATGCAAGCGGCGACACTTCGGCGCGCGACCTGTTTCTCGACCGCCCGGCATTCGATGCATGGGCGAACGACTATCGCGCGCGGCTGTCCGAAGAAACACGCGACGATGCGACGCGCGCCATTGCAATGAACCGCGTGAACCCCAGATTCATCCTGCGCAACCATCTCGCCGAAACGGCGATCCGGCATGCGAAGGAAAAGGACTTTTCGGAAGTCGAGCGGCTGGCAGCTGTACTGCGCCGCCCGTTCGACGAACAGCCGGAGCACGACGCGTATGCGGCGCTGCCACCGGACTGGGCGAGTACGCTGGAAGTCAGTTGCTCGTCGTAAGGCGCAAGTGCCGAGCCGTAGCACAGCCGTAGTACAGCATGACCGCGAACCTCACGAATATCGCGCGGAGTTGCCGGCAACGAGCCGGCCCGCGCTCTTCACCGTAGCTGGAGACAAGACCGACCATGAATCCGGACGATACTAAAGCCGACACCTACCCCGTCGAGAAAGACGACGCCGAATGGCGTAAGCAACTATCCGACGTCGAATACGAAGTGACGCGCCACGCGGCCACCGAGCGCCCGTTCACGGGCCGCTACTGGGACCACTGGGACCGCGGCATCTACGACTGCGTCGCCTGCGGCACGCCGCTCTTCGAATCGGACACGAAATTCGATGCTGGTTGCGGCTGGCCGAGCTATTTCAAACCGATCAACGGCGAGGTGATCGAAGAGAAGACCGACCGCGCGCATGGGATGCTGCGCATCGAAGTCCGCTGCAAGAACTGCGGCTCGCATCTGGGCCACGTGTTCGAAGACGGTCCGGCGCCGACGGGGCTGCGCTACTGCATCAATTCGGCTGCGCTACAATTCGACCCCAAGTAACGCGACCCGATACGCATGCCCTGCTGATTGATGGACTAGCGGGGCGCGCCGGACGGCGGTGTGCCGGACTGCGAGCCGATCGCCGTCCGCGCCCTTCACTCTTCGTTCATTCTCCGTTTTTCCCGACCCGACAATGAAATTTCTGTTCGATCTGTTCCCGATCATCCTGTTCTTCGTCGCGTTCAAGATATGGGGCATCTTCACCGCGACCGCGGTCGCGATCGTCGCCACACTCGTGCAGATTGCATGGGTGGCTTTCCGGCACCGCAAGGTCGACCCGATGCTGTGGGTAAGCCTCGGCGTCGTGACGGTGTTCGGCGGTGCGACGCTCGTGTTGCACAACGACACCTTCATCAAGTGGAAGCCGACCGTGCTGTACTGGGCGTTCTCCGTCGCGCTGATAGTTTCGCAACTGGCGTTCGGCAAGAACCTGATCGAAGCGATGATGGGCAAGCAGATTACGTTGCCGCATCGCGTGTGGGGGCAGTTGAACATCGTGTGGGCGATCTTCTTCGTGCTGCTCGGCATCGTGAACCTGTTTGTCGCCTATCACTTCACCACCGATGCCTGGGTGAATTTCAAGCTGTTCGGCGCGACCGGGTGCCTCGTGGTGTTTATCGTCGGACAGAGCCTGTGGCTCGCGAAGTACATGAAGGAAGAATGAAATGAATGAGACGAGCGAGGCGTTCCTGAACGCCGGTGCGGCCGAACGCATCGCGTTGATCGAAGCGCGCCTCGGTGCGGCGCTCGCGCCAGTTGTGTCGCTCGAGGTGCGCGACGACAGCGCGCAGCATGCGGGCCACGCGGGTGCATCGGCGGGCGGCCATTACAGCGTGACGATCGTCGCGGCTGCGTTTGCTGGACGCGCGCGCGTTGCGCGCCATCGCATGGTGTATGATGCGCTGGCCGACGCCATGCAGCGCGGCATTCATGCACTTGCCATCACGGCCTACACGCCAGAAGAATTCAATTCCCGTTAGGAAACTTCCGATGACCTTGAACAAAACCCGCGTCTGGGTATTGCTGGCTGCGTTTGCAGCTGCACCTGCGTTTGCGCAGAACATCGCCGTTGTGAACGGCACACCGATTCCGAAATCACGAGCCGACGCGATGATTGCGCAGCTCGGGAAACAGGGTCAGCAGGACACGCCGCAGCTGGAAGCCGCTGTGCGCACTGAACTGATCAACCGCGAAGTCCTGATGCAGGAAGCGGTTCGTCGCGGCATCCCGGCGCGTGCCGATGTGAAGGCGGAAGTTGCCGTGGCGCAGCAGACCGTCGTGCTGCGCGCGCTGATCGAAGATTTCGTGAAGAACAACCAGCCGACCGACGCCGAGATCACAGCGAAGTACAACACGCTCGTGAAGAATGCCGGTGGCAAGGAATATCACCTGCACCACATCCTCGTCGACAACGAGCAGCAGGCGAAGGACCTGATCGCGAAGATCAAGGGTGGTGCGAGTTTCGAGGCGCTGGCGAAGCAGTATTCGAAGGACCCGGGATCGGGCAAGAACGGCGGCGACCTGGACTGGTCCGACCCGAAGGCATATGTGCCGGAATTCGCGGCTGCGGCGACGAAGCTGCAGAAAGGTCAGATGACCGATACGCCGGTGCATACGCAGTATGGCTGGCACATCATTCGACTGGATGACACGCGGGCCGTTACGCCGCCGCCGCTGGATCAGGTCAAGCAGCAGGTCGTGCAGCAGATCCAGCAGGAGAAGTTGCAGGCGTTTGAGGAAGGTTTGCGGAAGAACGCAAAGATTCAATAGTGTTGATTGGCCGTCGGCCTGGTTGGTGTTCTGCCTAGGCTGGCGGCTTTTGCCTGTGCGGGCTGCTGTCTCTTGCCTGTGCAGGCGGCTTCTTGTTAGGGCCTCTCTTTTGCCTGTGCAGGCGGCTTCGATTTAGCGCCTCGCGGCGCAGGCGTTGCCCCTGTGCGGGGCGGCACCTTCTTTCTTTGCCGCGGCAAAGAAAGAAGGCAAAGAAAGCCGCTCGAGACGTTACCGAGTCCTTTCCGTGTGTAGCCTTCATGGCCCGCACCTAAGTGTCGCCCTCGCAACGACACGGTAGTGGTCCGAAACGAGATCACACCTCGCACCGCCAACGGCAGTGACAAAGCGCTCATCCGTTCCGGCGAGCTTCGCCGCCGATGGGCATAACGCCATTCGTTGCGCGCGATCCTTCTTCCGCAACGCTGCTCCCCCACCTCCGCTTTCTGCTTCTCGTTCTCGCTTACGCTCTATCAGCTGTTTTCGCGGTTGCGTTCTTCGGGCCTTCATCTCCGTCCGGCTATCGCCGTCCCACGTGGTCATCCGACTGCGATTTCGCTTCTGCCGTCGCTGCAGTTTTGTCAACTGCGCTCCTCAGTTTTCCTCTGCGATCCACCACCACCTTCCCATGTGGTCATCCGACCGCGAGCACGCAGTGCGAGCGGGATGAATGACTGCCTGGTCACTACCGCAGAAGGTGCGAGGGATGATCTCGTCTCGGACCACTGCCGTTTCAGTGCGAGGACGACACTTAGGTGCGGGCCACGAAGGCGGCACGCGGAAAGGACTCGGTAACGTCTCGAGCGGCTTTCTTTGCCTTCTTTCTTTGCCGCGGCAAAGAAAGAAGGTGCCGCCCCGCACAGGGGCAACGCCTGCGCCGCGAGGCGCCAAATCGCAGCCGCCCGCATAGGCAAAAGAGAGGCGCTAACAAGAAGCCGCCTGCACAGGCAAAAACCAAAACCGCAAAATCAAGGCCGCCGCCCCAGGCAAAAGCCAGCAGCCTGCACAGGCAAAAAACCCTTTACGATACCCACCGCCGCGCATTCTGAAACACCCGCATCCAGGGGCTACCATCAAGCCCCTTCCACTCGGACGGCGCCCAACTCATCTGCACCGAACGGTGCACCCGCTCCATATGCGGCATCAACACCGCAAAGCGCCCATCCGCAGTCGTCACCGACGTAATCCCCTGCGGCGAACCATTCGGATTGAACGGATACTGTTCGGTCGCCTGCCCGCGATGATCGACAAACCGCATCGACACGGCAACCTGCTTCGCATCGCCCTGCTGCGAAAAGTCGGCGAATCCCTCACCGTGCGCAATGGCCACCGGAATCCGCGAGCCTTCCATCCCTGCGAAGAAAATCGACGGCGATGCCTGCACTTCGACCAGCGATGAACGCGCCTCGAACTTCTCCGACTTGTTGCGAGTGAACTTCGGCCACGCCTCGGCGCCCGGAATCATCGATGCAAGGCTGCTCATCATCTGGCAACCGTTGCAGATGCCCAGCGCAAACGTGTCCTTGCGACTGAAAAATGCAGCAAACATATCAGCCAGTTGCGCATTGAAACGGATCGTCTTCGCCCAGCCTTCACCGGCACCCAGTACGTCGCCGTACGAGAAGCCACCGCACGCAATCGCTCCCGTGAAATCGGCCAGCGTTGCGCGCCCGGCCAGCAGGTCGCTCATATGCACGTCGTACGCGTCGAAACCGGCGCGGTCGAATGCATACGCGGTTTCGAGGTGCGAATTCACGCCCTGCTCGCGCAGGATCGCCACGCGCGGACGTGCACCCTTACCAATGAACGGTGCCGCCACATCCGTGGCCGGATCGAAACTCAGTTGCGGCGTCATGCCCGGATCGGAGGCATCGAGCAGTCCGTCGTATTCCGCATCGGCACACGCCGGGTTGTCGCGCAGACGCGAGATGCGCCAGCTCACTTCGCTCCACGCACGTTGTAGCTCGACGCGTGGCGCATCGTAGATCTTCTTCGCGTCGCGATAAATCTCGATCGTGTCGCGGTCGTTCAGCTTGCCGATCACATGCGAACACGCCGACAGCCCATGTTCGCGCAACGCAGCCAGCACCGCGTCGCGATCGCCGGCACGCACCTGGATCACTGCACCAAGCTCTTCGCTGAACAGCGCGCGGATCGTGCGATCCTCACGGCGGCCGCTCGTCTGCTTCGTCCAGTCTTTCGCGTCGCCGTAGTCCGATTCGTGATCCGGATCGAGCGTCAGCATGTCGACGTTCAACGACACGCCCACGTGTCCCGCAAACGCCATTTCGCAGACGGTCGCCCACAGGCCGCCGTCCGAACGATCGTGATACGCGAGCAGTTTGCCATCGAGGTTCAGCGCCTGGATCGCCGCGAAGAAGCGCTTCAGGTCTTCGGGATCGTCGACGTCGGGCACCGTATCGCCGACCTGCTGCGTCACCTGCGCGAGAATGCTGCCGCCCATGCGCAGCTTGCCGCGACCGAGGTCGATTGCAATCAGCACGCTGTCGCCTGCTGCATCGGCACGCTGCAGTTGCGGCGTCAGGTGGCGGCGCACGTCTTCAACCGGTGCGAACGCCGAAATGATCAGCGACACCGGCGCGACCACTTCCTTCGCAACGCCGCGGTCGTCCCACTTCGTGCGCATCGACAGCGAATCCTTGCCGACCGGAATGCTGATACCGAGCGCCGGGCACAGTTCCATGCCGATCGCTTTCACGGTGTCGTAAAGCGCAGCGTCTTCGCCCGGGCTGCCGCAAGCGGCCATCCAGTTCGCCGACAGCTTCAGTTTGTCCAGCGATGCGATCGGCGCCGCCGCGATATTCGTGATCGCCTCGCCGACCGCCATGCGGCCCGATGCGGGCGCATTGATGACTGCGAGCGGTGTGCGCTCGGCCATCGTCATCGCTTCGCCGCGGAAACCGGCGTAGTCCATCGTCGTGATCGCGCAATCGGCAACCGGCACCTGCCACGGGCCGACCATCTGGTCGCGCGCGGTCGTGCCGCCTACCGAGCGGTCGCCGATCGTGATCAGAAACGACTTGTTAGCCACCGTCGGATGACGCAGCACGCTCATCGCGACCTCGGGCAGCGCGACGGTCGTGACGTCGACCGGTTGCAGCGTTGCACTAACTCGCGTGACATCGCGATGCATGCGCGGCGCCTTGCCGAGCAGCACTTCCATCGGCATATCGACCGGCTGGTGCGCGTCGTCGTCGTGTAGCTCCGTGTCGATCAGTTTCAGCTGGCGTTCTTCGGTCGCAACGCCGATCACCGCGAACGGGCAGCGCTCGCGTTCGCACAGCGCTTCGAATGCGGGCAGATCGGCCGGCGCGATGGCGATGACGTAACGCTCCTGCGCTTCGTTCGACCAGATTTCGCGCGGCGACAAGCCACTCTCTTCGAGCTGGATCTTGCGCAGTTCGAACCGCGCGCCCTTGTCCGCGCCGTCGACCAGTTCCGGGAACGCGTTCGACAGACCGCCCGCGCCCACGTCGTGAATGCTCAGGATCGGATTGCGTTCACCGAGTTGCCAGCACGCGTTGATCACTTCCTGCGCGCGCCGTTCGATTTCCGGGTTGCCGCGCTGCACGGAGTCGAAGTCGAGTTCGGCGGTGTTGGTGCCGGTCGCCATCGAGCTTGCCGCGCCGCCGCCCATACCGATCCGCATGCCGGGCCCGCCGATCTGAATGAGCAGCGTGCCGTCGGGCAGATCGTGCTTGTGCGTGTGCTGATCGGAGATGTTGCCGATGCCGCCGGCGATCATGATTGGCTTGTGATAACCGCGCACGAGGCCCGCCACGTTCTGTTCGTACGCGCGGAAATAGCCGCCGAGGTTCGGCCGACCGAATTCGTTGTTGAACGCGGCGCCGCCGAGCGGCCCGTCGATCATGATCTGCAGCGGCGAGGCAATCCGGTCCGGCCGGCCGTACGCTTCGCCCTGTTCGTCCGGACGACGATGTACGAGCGGCTGCACGGCATCGCGGGCGTTTTCCCACGTTTCGCGTGCGTCGGGTAGATCGAGATTCGATACCGTGAAGCCGGCGAGCCCCGCTTTCGGGCGCGCACCGCGTCCCGTCGCACCCTCGTCGCGGATTTCGCCGCCCGCGCCGGTCGACGCGCCGGGGAACGGCGAGATCGCAGTTGGGTGGTTGTGGGTTTCGACCTTCATCAGTGTGTGCGTCAGTTCGACGTGGCGGCCGTAATGCTCGGCCAGCTCATTCACCTGCGCCCCCGCCTGCCCAGGCTGGCGCGGAAACCAGCGCTCGGCCATACCGCCCGCCATGATCGCGGAGTTGTCCGAATACGCGACGATCGTGCCTTCCGGATGCAGCTTCTCGGTATTGCGGATCATGTTGAACAGCGAGATGTCCTGCGCCTCGCCGTCGATCGTCCATTGCGCGTTGAATATCTTGTGGCGGCAATGCTCGCTGTTCGCCTGCGCGAACATCATCAGTTCCACGTCGGTCGGATTACGGCCGAGCTTCGTGAATGCGTCGACCAGGTAGTCGATTTCGTCGTCGGCGAGCGCGAGGCCCAGTTCGGTGTTCGCCGTTTCGAGTGCGCCACGTCCGGCGCTCAGGATATCGACGGTTTGCAGCGGCCGCGCCGGCAGTTCGTCGAACAGATGCAACGCGTGATCGCGCGACGGCGCGACGCTTTCGGTCATCCGGTCGTGCAGCGCCGCCGCCACCGCGGCGCGCGCTTCATCGGACAAGGTCTTCTTGCCGCCGAGCAGCCCCGTTTTCAGCGTCACCGTGTACTCGATGCCGCGCTCGATGCGCCGCACCTGCGCGAGACCGCAGTGACGGGCGATTTCGGTCGCCTTGCTGGCCCACGGCGACACCGTGCCGAAGCGCGGCACGACGAGAAACGTTTCGGTCGTACCGCGTTCGTTCGCGGCTTCGAACGGATCGCCGTAGTGCATCAGCGCTTCGATTTTCGCGCTGTCTTCGGCTGTCAGCGGCGTCTGTGCATTGACGAAATGCAGGTACTGGCCGCGCACGCCGGTGATACCGGCGTCAATGCCGGTCAGCGTGTCGAGCAGGCGGGTTTGACGGAAATCGGAAAGGGCCGAAGCACCGGGGAAACACGAGAAGTGGGCCATGGACTTGACGTTGGGTCGCGCAGTTGCGTCGCTTAGTTGCGTCGACAAGTCGCGCTTGCGGCGACCTGAGGCGGAAAGGAAGTTCGAGATTATACCCCGGGAAGACCCGCCCACGGCCGGTGGCGTGGCTTTCCGGCAGGGATCGGGGACGGTCCCTGAGACAACCCCGTCTCCCCTGGAATCCGCGCACTGCGCATACGTCCGCGCCGCCGAAGCCCGCGTTCGGGACGTTCAGCGAAAGGGACGCCGAAGTCCAGACAGCGCCCTTCTCTACCTGCTACCGGTCAGCCCAGACGCTTGATTGCCAGCAGATAACCATGGCTTGCCGCATACAGCGACGGTTTGTACCAGGACGGAAGGCTGGCTGCAACGACCCGCCATACCGAAAGATGCTCGGGATGAATGTCCTCCACCACCAGATGACCGCCGCGCTTCAGCTTCGGTAGACCAATCAGCAAGCTGGCCAGATTCGCATTGGGCGTGTGCAGGCCATCGTCGATGATCAGATCGAATTCCGCCGGTAACCTGCGGCCCAATGCAGCCATGGTGTCGAGCTCGGTCTGGTCGACGAAGTACGTCTCGATCCTGTCCTCCTGAAACAGGATACGTTCGTCGATATCGGCGCCAAAGATCCTCGCATTGGGCAGAAAATCCCGGAACGCGCGCAGCGACGCTCCCGGCCTTCCCTGCGCACTCATGTTGGAGACCACGTCCTCGTTATTGGTCCCCATGCCGATTTCAAGTACATGCGTCACGGCAAGCGGTTCGCGCAGCACATGCCCGTAAAGAAAGTGATAGTTGTGGGGGTTGGCCTTGTCGCTGCCGTAGTGATCGAACAGCGTCTTCAGTTGCTGCGCGGCCGTATGCGCGACCGCAGAGGTGAGCGCGGCCTCTACCGGCAACGCATGAAGCTCGTGCTGACTGAGTTCGGAAATGAGCGTGGCCAGCAACGGAAAACTCTGGTTAGCCGACTTCAGCGCAAGCGCGGCCACCGCCGATGCCGTGCCGGCCGAGTTGACGGAGAAAACCGGCAATGCGGCGATGATGTCTTGATCGGTCATAGGCTCAATGGATGGAAGAACGTCACGGGTTAGGGGCTTGTGTGCAGGGTCTTGCGTTGTATGCACGTCGGGCGCCGCGTCCGCGGCACCGGACCGTAGGCTACCCCGATCCTGGGCGGCCATCATCAGGGCTCTGAGTTCGGTGGCCATACCGTAGTAATGGACCATCAGGCTCGAGTCCTGCTGGAAAAACCACGGTGTGTTCAGACTGACAAGATCCAGTCCGGCGTCGAGATTCCAGCCAAGCTCGTTCGTGAGGATATCGGCGACGACGGTCTGGTCCCCGCCGCTCGCATACGTGCTCGACTTGTCCGGCACGGCACAGATCGACTCGAATATCCGCGCGACCAGTTCGAGGTTGCGGCTGGTCCGCCGAAACCCAAGCGCGCCAGCGTTGATGATCCATGACCCGATGTCGTGCGCGGCGACAATGTCGTGGCCCTCCAGCAGAGGTTCCAGTTGCTTGGCCTGGTTGACAAAGAGAATGTCGGCGTCGACCCATAGCACCCACTCATGGTGTGGCAAATACTTGTTCAGAAGCCACATCTTGAGCCAGGTTCCGGTGAGCCCCGGCCCGGCTTCAGCCGGTGTCTCGCGGTGCACGTAGAGCGTATAGCCGTGCCGTTTGCAGTAGCGCAGAAAGTTCGATTCCGCAATCGCGCCGAACTGGCGGATATTCGGCGTGTAATACATCACGATCGCCACGGGTCGTCCAGGGTCCTGGACGCTGAAGCCGCCCTGCTCAACACCGGCATACGTCGGGAATTCCAGCAGAGGCGCACCGTTTTGTTGCCAGTCGTTCACGTGTTCGAAAAGTGCCGCGCGAAAGCGCGGATGCGTTCCCGCGTACAGCTCGATGTCCGACAGTACCAGGGTCCATATGTTCGCGTGCCCATTCCACGCCGGGTGACGGCGCACGTTACACATCACAGCGCAGTAGCATCCGGCGAGCTGTGCATAGGGCGGCAGATAATCGATGCCGGCGTAAAGATCCAGCTCGCGCTCAAGTCCGGTCGTGATCTTGGCTCGTGCAACGAAGCCCGTGATCAGCGCGCGGATCGCCGCCGTGTTGCGCCAGACCTGAACGGCCGTCTGCCTGTCGTAGCCTTCTCCATCGATCCCCGGCAGAACATGGTCGCGTCCTTCGGCCATGTTTTCGATCGAATGCATGCCGAAAATCACGCAATCTTCAGTGAGGCAGGCAAGCAGCGCATCTTCGGACAAACGCCGCAGGTGATGCAGAATCAGCTCGTACTTGTAGAGAATCCGGTGCGCGACACTCTGCAGGCCGGCGTACGACACCGCTTCATGCTCATACCCCATCTGCGAACAGTAGTGCCGATGGTTGATCAGGGCCTGTGGCTCGTCGTACTCAAAAATGCTAAGGCAAAGAGTCGTCATTTTGCAGAGCGGTAAATATTCGCGAGAAGTTCGTTTGAAGTGGGCCGGGCGCCTTCGGCCGACGCAAGAGCGTACGGCAATCCGACTGGCAGCGGGTCCTGCGCCAGCTTAGCGTATTTTGGCGCCCCAATCGTCGAACGCCCCCGCGTTTGACTGCTATCATTCGGCCTTTCACCAGCCCGGCGCAACGGCTTGCCGCATGCCCGGCCTGTCACGCAATACGGGGAGCGCCGGACGTCTCGCGTCGTGCCGGTCAATTGCACACACATGGATGTCATCGTCATTGGCGGCGGGATCGTCGGCGTCGCCACCGCCTATCAACTGCGCGCAGCCGGGCATCGGGTGTGCGTGGTCGAACGCCACGCGACCGTCGCCCAGGGCGCGACCTACGGACACGGCGGCACCGTGCTGCCGACGCCGCTCGACGTCTGGTTCGGCCCCACCTTCATGGCGCATCGCCAGGACGCGAAGAACGGCGTGATCCGCAAGACCGGCTTCAACGGCGCGGCACGCGACTTCATCCGTCAGTTGAACACGCTGCAAGAGCCTGACGCTTTCGCCCGGCAATATTCGCGGCTGCGGCCGCTCGTCGAGTCGGCCCGCGATGCGATGGCCGACATGGAAGCGCGCTTCGGGCTCGAATTCGAGCAATCGACCGGTCAGCTTTATCTCGTCCGCACAGCGCAGGAATGGGAGCGCGCGCAGTCCGCGCTCGATCTGCTGCGCCGCTTCGAAGTGCCGCATCACGTGTTGAGCGCCGGCGAATGCGCGGCGCTCGAACACTCGGTACCGACCGAGCCCGCTTTTGCCGGTGGCGTGCTGTTCGAGACCGAGCGCACGGCAAATTGCCCGTTGTTCGCAAAGCTCATCAAGCAGACGCTCGATGCCCAGGGCGGTGTCCAGTTCCAGCTCGGCCGCGAGGTTGCGGCGATCCGGGTCGACGGCGAGCGGGCTGCCGTCGAACTCGTGCCGCGCGTCGGCGAACCGCTGCGCTCGCGCGAAGTCGACGTGATCAGCGCCGATGCGGTCGTGGTGGCCGCGGGGGTCGGCAGTCTGCCGTTGCTCGAACGGCTTGGACTGCGTCTGCCGCTGCATCCGCTGCGGCTCCATACGCTGGTCGCACCGATCGCACATGAGGAATGCGCGCCGCACATCACGGTGATCGATGCCGTGAAGCGCATTACGGTCACGCGGAACAATCACCGGCTGCGCATTGCCGGCGGTGCGGTTCTGCAAGCTATTGGCCAGACCGACAAGCCACTCGGTGAGCCGCTGACGAAAGAAGCACTCGCGCTGCTTGGGCAGGCCACTCACGACTGGATTCCGGGCGCGGCCAAGATTTCCGCCGCGATGCCGTGGGAAGGCGTGAAGCTGCTGTCGCCGGACGGCTTGCCGGTGGTCGGCAACGCGTTGCATCCGCGGCTTTTTGTGAACCTCGGGCATGGCCCGGCTGGCTGGGGGCTCGCGTGCGGGTCCGCGCGGCTCGTCGCGGACCTCGTGTCGGGAACGGTGCCGGATCTGCCGCCCGATACGGTCGCGGCTTTGGGTGCGGAGCGCTTTGGGCGCTGAATCGGGTGATGCGGTCTGGATTGTCGGAGCCCGTGAGCGGCCTGGGCTGCTGAGCCTGTCGAATCCGGGAGGACGCCCGCACCGCCACACCACCATCGCGACGTAGCGGCAACCCAAGCCCATTCGCACTACCATGAGCGGATTCACCGACCTTCCCCGGCTTCCGCTCACACCATGACCGACGCGTCGTCCGATTTCTCCGCGCTGCTACCTACCGTCGACCAGCCCGTGCCGCTGCTGAGCCTCGCCGACCTGCGCACGCTGGAACGCGCAGCGGCAGCCCAGTTGCCGCCTCACACGCTGATGGCACGCGCCGGCGCAGCCGCCGCCCGCTTCCTGCTCGAGCAGATCGGCCGCAAAGGTTCCGTCGATGCCGCGTACCCCGTGTGGATCGTGGCCGGCCCGGGCAACAACGGCGGCGACGCACTCGTGGTCGCGACGCACTTGCGCAAGGCGGGCATTGCCGTCGAGGTGTGCATGCCGGTCGAAGTCAAACCCGACGACACCCGCTGGGCACTCGACAACGCACGCGCCGCAGGCGTGCCGATCGCGGCGGCACCGCCGGCAACCTTCGCGCGCTATGGCTGGCTCGTCGACGGGATGTTCGGGATTGGGCTCACGCGTCCGCTCGACGGTGTGTTCGCCGGACTTGCCGAACGTCTGTCCGAACGCGCGCGCAGCACCGGACGCGTGCTCGCACTCGATGTACCGAGCGGACTCGACAGCGACACCGGCAATCCGATCGACGGCAGCACCGCGGTGCGCGCGACCCACACGGTCACCTTTATCGGCGCGAAGCCCGGGCTCTTCATGGCTTCGGGCCGCGATCTGGCGGGCGCGGTCAGCGTTGCGCAAATCGGAATCGACGCAGCCGCGCACGGTGGCAACACAACCCCGACGCTGAACGCGCCCGCCCTCTTCGCCGCGCATCTACCGCCACGCGATTTCTCCACGCATAAAGGCACGTTCGGCAGTCTCGCGGTGGTCGGCGGCGATACGGGAATGTGCGGTGCGCCGATACTCGCCGCGCGGGCCGCGCTCCATGCCGGCGCGGGCAAAGTGCATGTGGCATTCCTCGGGACCGGCGCACCGGCCTACGACCCGCCTCACCCCGAATTGATGCTGCACGCGCTCGACAACCTGCCGCTCGATGAAATGGACGCACTGGCGGTAGGCTGCGGCATGGGCACACGCGAACCTGCCGCACACGTGCTGCATAACGTACTGCGTCTCGACGTGCCGAAGCTGCTCGATGCCGACGCGCTGAACCTGCTCGCGAGTGATGCATCGCTGGCCGCCGAGGTCGCAGCATGCGGCGCCCGCGGCGATCCTTGCGTGCTCACGCCGCACCCGCTCGAAGCCGCACGACTGCTCGCGAGCGATACACGCCATGTGCAGCACGACCGGCTCGCCGCAGCGCGCGAACTCGCCACGCGGTTCGCGAGCGTTATCGTGCTGAAAGGAACCGGCACGGTGATCGCAGCTCCCGACGGCCGCATCGCGATCAACCCGACCGGCAACGCGGCGCTCGCCACCGGCGGCACCGGCGACGTACTCGGCGGCCTGATCGGCGCGCTGCTCGCGCAGCGCCTGCCGCGTTACGAAGCGGCGCTCGCGGGCGTCTACCTGCACGGCCTCGCCGCCGATACACTGACTGCCCGTGGCGACGGCCCCGCCGGTCTAACCGCCGGCGAACTGGCGCCGATGGTACGCACGCTGCTGAACCGCCTGTTCTATCCGCCACGCGATTGATCGCACTATGTGAACCGCGACGTTCCGTCTGCCCGCTGTCACTCAACGCCGCTATACTGAACAACTGCGCCGGCCGGATTGCCCGAAGCGCGCCGCGTCGGCTAGCGGCACACCGGCGCCGCACCTTGGGCGGTGCGTTCACCCCGCCGCCTTTCATCCTGCCTCTTCGTTAGACGGACAGTTACGATGCCGAACTCGCTCCCCGCCTGGTCCTCGCTGCAAACCCATTACGAACAGATCCGCAATCAACGCCTGCGCGACTGGTTCGCTCCCGAGAACGATCCTGCGCCGACCCGCGCCGAACGCTTTACGTTCGCGGGCGGCGGTCTTGCCGTCGACTTTTCGAAGAACCGCATCACTGCCGAAACGCTAAAACTGCTCGTGCAACTCGCACGTGAAGCCGGCGTCGAGAAACGCCGCGACGCGATGTTTGCAGGCGAGATCGTCAATCCGACCGAAGGCCGCGCGGCGCTGCATACCGCGCTGCGCGCGACCGATCCGCAAGCGCCCTTTCACGCCGAAATCAAGGCCGAGCGCGCGAAGATGGCGGCGTTCGCCGACCAGTTGCGCAGCGGCGCGTGGACCGGCTACACCGGCAAGCGCATTCGTCACGTGGTGAACATCGGCATCGGCGGCTCGGATCTTGGGCCGAAGATGGTCGCGCATGCGTTACAGCATCTGTCGACACCCGATATTTCGACGCACTTTGTGTCGAACGTCGACGGCGCCGATCTGTATCGCGTGCTGCAGCATCTCGATCCGGAAGAAACGCTCGCGATCATCGTATCGAAGACCTTCACGACGCTCGAAACGATGACCAATGCGCGCTCGATGCGCGACTGGCTCGTGCAGGGCGGCTGCCCCGAAGGCGAACTCGCGAAACACTTCGTCGGTGTGTCGGCGAACCCGACCGAAGTCGTCAAGTTCGGTATCGCGAAGGAAAACGTGTTCGAGATGTGGGACTGGGTTGGCGGGCGTTACTCGCTGTGGTCGTCAGTTGGGTTGTCGATCATGATCGCGATCGGACCGCAGCAGTTCGACGAACTGCTGCTCGGCGCCAACGACATGGACCGGCATTTCCGCGAAGCGCCGCTCGAGCACAACCTGCCGGTGCTGCTCGGCATGATCGGCATCTGGTATCGCAACTTCTTCGGCTCGCAAAGCTATCTCGTCGCACCGTATTCGGAGGCGCTGCATTTCCTGCCGTCGTATCTGCAGCAGCTCGAGATGGAAAGCAATGGCAAGTCGGCGCGGCTCGACGGTGTGACGGTCGACTACCCGACCGCGGCTGTCACCTGGGGCGAACCGGGTACCAACGGCCAGCATGCGTTCTTCCAGATGCTGCACCAGGGCCCGACGATCGTGCCGATCGATTTCATCGCGTTGCTCACGTCGGAACACCCGCTGCCTGGCCATCATTCGAAGCTGCTGGCAAACTGTTTCGCGCAAAGCGAAGCACTGATGCTCGGCCGTACCGTCGAAGAAGCAACCAAGGTCGCCGGTCCTGACAAGCCGGAACTCGTGCCTCACCTGGTGTTCCCGGGCAACCGGCCGACGACGACTATCCTCGTCGAGGCGCTCACTGCGCGTTCGCTCGGTGCGCTGATCGCGCTGTACGAACACAAGGTGCTCGTGCAGGCGTCGGTATGGAACATCAATCCGTTCGATCAATGGGGTGTCGAGCTGGGCAAGATCCTCGGCAAGGTCGTCGATGCCGATCTGGTCGCGCCGGCTGCCGAGGTGGGCAAGCACGACTCGTCGACCTCTGCGCTGATCGCACGGGCACGCGTCGCGTTGAAGTCGCCGAAGTAAGGATGATGGCAAAGACAAGCGGCTACTGAGTCGCTTCGCTTTACCTGCTGGAATACGGTCCGCCAATGCGCGGGCCGTTTTTTTGAACGTAAGCGATGCGCGGCGAACGCGCCGCTATTCAGCCGAGATTCAAACGAAACTCAGGCGAGACGCCCCGCCTCGATCGTCACCGTGCTATCGCAACGCCGCGCCAGTTCGACGTCGTGCGTGACGAGCACGAGCGTTGCACCATTCGCGCGATTCATCTCGAACATCAGGTCGATCACCGCATGCCCGGTTGCCGCATCGAGGCTGCCGGTCGGCTCGTCGGCAAACAGGATGGCCGGATGCGTGACGAACGCGCGCGCAAGCGCCACACGCTGCTGTTCGCCGCCCGACAGCAGCTTCGGATAGTGCCCGGTCCGCTTGCCGAGCCCGACCTGCTCGAGCAGCGCTCTGGCGCGCGATGCGGTATCGCGCGACGTCATCCCGCCCTGCAATTCGAGCGGCAGCGTGACGTTTTCGAGCGCCGTAAGATGTGGCATCAGTTGAAACGACTGGAAGACAAAGCCGACCGAACCATTGCGCAGCGCGGCTCGTTCGTCCTCGCCGAGCCCGGTCAACTCCTGGCCCAGCAACCGAACCGACCCGGAACTTGCGCTGTCCAATCCCGCTAGCAGCCCCAGCAACGTAGACTTGCCCGAGCCGGACGCACCGACGATCGCCACACTGCTGCCGGATTCGATCGAAAGATCGATATCATCGAGGATCGTCAGTTCGCCCGTTGCATCCTGAACCCTCTTGCACAAGCCCCGTACTTCAATGACTGGATCAGTTTTCTTTTGCATGGTGAAGCGTAGGTTGAGAGCGTGCTTCGTTGCACTGGGCGTAGCAGTGGGAACCGTCGCTGCGGGTGTTACGGTGATTGCGCTCACGCCTGCGGCGTATGCCGCCGATACAGCAGCAGCAGCGGCAACTGCGGCAGCACCAGCCATCGTCGTACTCGGCGACAGCATCTCCGCCGAATACGGTCTGCCGCGCGACAGCGGCTGGGTCGCACTACTGCGCCGACGTCTTGCCGATGAGCGCATCGATTATAGCGTTGCCAATGCAAGCATCAGCGGCGACACCACCGCAGGCGGACTCGCGCGCATGCCCGCGTTGATGCAGCGACTCAAACCGTCCATCGTCATCGTCGAACTCGGCGCGAACGACGCACTGCGCGGCATCCCGCTCGCCACCACCGAAAACAACCTGCGCTCGATCGTCCAGCTCGCGCAGCAGGGCCACGCGAAGGTCGTACTGGTCGGCATGTACGTACCGCCCAACTACGGCCCCGACTACACCCAAAAGTTCCACGCTATCTACGACGACCTCGCGAAGCAGATGCACGCTCCGCTGGTGCCGTTTCTCCTTGCCGGCATCGAAAGCAAGCCGGACATGTTCCAGGCCGACCAGATGCATCCCACCGTTCAGGCACAGCCCGTGCTACTGAACAACGTGTGGCCAGCCCTCAAGCCGCTGCTTCGCACAGGTGCGTCGCGCTGACAAGCGCGCCCGCGTCCTGTTGCGAAAGACGGGGAACACCACCGATATCGGTTATTCCGACACTATCGCGTGACCTTGAAAATCCGGCTCATTCTTGAGCGATCTTGGAAGGAGATAGCGTGAAATATTTATCACTTATCGCGTTGACCGTTGCCGTTTCCGCGTGCGCCGCGCAGCCGGAGGCGAATGTGCAATCCGTCGGACAAAGCCAGCAGCCCCCGGGCGCGGTCGCTCAATGCATCGCGAAGAAATGGGCCGATTCGACGCAACAGCAGGTCGTGTCGCAAAACGAACTCGCCAACGATCAGGCCGTCGACGTGTACGTTCCGGGACAACAACCGCCGAATGGCGCAGCCGCTGTCGTGCGTCCGGGGCGCACGGGCCAGGGCTCGTGGGTCGGTTTCCGGGCCGGCAGCGGCGCCAGCAGCGACGCCGCGGGCAGCATCAGCGCGTGCCTGTAACAACGTCGTCTGATGAATGCAACGGGTAACGTGAGGTCGTGTCTATGTAAATTCGACACGGTGTCGCTGCAGCGCGGTCATCTTGCAGTTATCTGTTAGCAACGGCCAGCCGGCAAAAAAAAGCCCCGCGAAAGCGGGGCTTTTTTCGTGTCTCAGCAAAACGCGTTACTCGCTGTCGGCCTGCGAACTGTCGAGGTTGCCGTACGTCTTCACCTTCGAGCGCGCCTTGACCGCTTCGATATACGCTTCCACTTCCGACTGCGCATCGACCTGCCCGATCTGCTGCTGGGCGGCGGCGAGACGCGGACCGTCGACAGGCGTGCCCGGCAACACCGCATTCACACGATAGATCGCATAGCCAGCGTCGCCGAGATCGACACCGACATAAGCCGGCAGCTTCTGCGCATCGACCTTGTAGATCGCGCTCAGTGCGGCGGGCGGAACGCCTTGTGCGTCGTTGCGCGAAACCTTGAGCGCCGACGAGAACCCGGCCGTCGACTTCGACTTCTCCAGTTCGGCGAGCTTCGCCGCCCCGTCCTTGCGAGCCAGGTCCGCCGACTGCAAGGCGATAACCTTCTTGCTCACGGCATCCTTGATCGCAGCAAGCGCCGGTACCGCAGCGGCCTTGTAGTCCGTGACATGCGCGGCGATCAACGTGCTGTTGCCGGTATCGATAGCCTGCGTGTTGTTGCGTGCCGTCGTCGCGTCGTTTGCAAATACCGCAGCGAGGAACTTCGCGTTGTTCAGCGGATTATCGGGCGGCAGCGCCGGGTTCGGCTGCGGCGTAACCGTCGCGGTCTGCACCTGCAGCTTGTACTTGTCGGCGGCCGGTTGCAGGCTCTTCGCCTGTTCGTAGACGGTCGACGTGAAGCCTTCCGCGTCGTCGGCAAACGTCTTCGCTGCCTGTTGCGCCTTCACGTCCTTCACGATCGAGTCTTTCACTTCGTCGAACGACTTCGTGACCGCCGGCTTCACGTCGGTCACCTTGACGATGTGATAACCGAAGTCGGTTTGCACGATGTCGCTGACCTCGTCCTTCTTCAGCTTGAACACCGCGTCGTCGAATGCCTGGCCGCCGGCGATCATGCCGCGCGTGAAGTAGCCGAGATCGCCGCCCTTCGATGCCGAGCCCGGGTCCTGCGAATTCTGCTGGGCGATCTGCGCGAACTGGTCGGGGTGAGCCTTGACCTGCGCGAGCACGGCCTCCGCCTTCTCTTTCGCTTTCGCCTTGTCGGCAGCGCTGGCGTCTTTCGGCGCCGAGATCAGGATGTGGCTCGCGCGCACTTCGCCTTCGGTGCGATAGTGCGCGACGTTGTCGTCGTAATACTTCTTCAGATCCGCATCGCTCGGTTGCGCGGCGTTAGCGAGCGATGCCGGCGAGAGCACCAGGTACTGGATCGTCGCAGTAGCCGGCGTAGCGAAGTCGTTGCGGTGCGCATCGTAGTACGCCTGCAACTGCGCATCGGTAGGCTGCACCTTCGCGGCGTAGTCTTGCGCGTGGAATGCGAGGCCCTGCACTTCACGCTGCTGGTCGGCCAGCGAGGTCAGATGCTGCACGAGCGTCTTCGACGTGAACGCGCTCGACACGATGCTCGACGGCAGTTGTTGCGAAGCGAGGCTGTAACGCACGCGCTCGTCGTACTGCTCGGGCGTCATGCCCTGCATCGCCAGTAATTGTTTATAACGATTGACGTCGATCGAACCGTCGGGATTTTTCAGCGACGAGATGATCGGATCGTTCAGCAGGACGCGCCGCACGGCGTCGTCGGAAGCGGTCAGATGCGAACGTTGTGTTTCGTCGGCCAGCACGCGCTGCTGGATCAGCCCGTCGAGCACATCGCGACGACGCTCCGGCGTATCGAGCACTTTCGGGTCGAACTGCGCACCGAGTGCCTGACGTGCCTGATCGAGCTGCTGACGCATCGCGTTGTCGTAGTCGGCGCGGGGAATCTTGTGCCCGTTGACGCTCGCGACGTTCGCGCTCTCGTCAAAGAAGCCGCGGAAGCCCTGAATGCCCACGAAGCCCAGTCCCGGCAGAATGACCAGGATGAGCATGAACATCATCAGGCGTTGGTGATTGCGGAAAAAATCGAGCATGCGTGCAGGTGCCAAAAACAGAACGCCCGATATTACAACAGCGGGCAATAAAAAAGGCGAACCGGAGTTCGCCTTTCAACAGTGTGCTGGCGGAGTGGACGGGACTCGAACCCGCGACCCCCGGCGTGACAGGCCGGTATTCTAACCAACTGAACTACCACTCCTCGAACCCATGTGCCAAAGCGGAACCGGTGCATTTCCACGCGATCCCCGGATTTGGCCCCGCGGGCATGACAAAACCCGCAGCAAACCGCGATTCTAGCCGAAACCGTCACAAAACTACAATCTACGGATCGGGCGAGGCAGGCTTTCAGCCTCGCCACGCCCCGCAACCGGCATCAATAAACGAAATGCCCCTGCGCGTAGACCATACGCGGCGCGCCGACCATGCGCCCTGCGTTGCCGTCGACATTGCGCGTGTAATAGCGCTTGTCGGCGATGTTGTTGATGCCGAGCGTCAGGCTGCTGCCCTTCCAGCCAGGAATCTTCCAATCGGCCTGCACGTCCCACACTCTGAAACCCGGAATCCGGCCGATGCGTGCATCGGGCGTTTCCGCAACGGTGTTGGCCGTATCGGAATACTGCGCACTCTGATGTGTGCTCGATACGTTGAAGGTCCATCCGTGCGTCGCATAGCGCACGCCCAGCGTATCGGTGAAACGCGAGTAGAACGGCACATCGAGACCTGACGTCGCACCCGACTCCTGGATCGCCTTCGTATAGGTGAAATTCGCGTACAGGTCGAGACCGCGCAATACGCTGTCTTCGGCGAACGCGTAGTCGATCGCGGTTTCCACACCTTGGTGGCGCGTCGCGCCGATGTTCTGGAACGTGACCGGCACGATACCCGGGACCTGGATGATCTGGTTATCGAAGCGCATGTTGAAAGCGCTCAGTTCTGCATGGATCCGTTTGCTCGTCCAGCGCGCGCCGACTTCATAGGTCTTCGCCAGTTCGGGACGCAGCGGGTTGGTGGCCGATTGCGAGTTCAACTGTATGTTCTGCACCGGACCGAACGACGTGCTGTAGTCGGTGAACAGCGTCAGCGACGAATTCCACAGGTACGACAGGTTCACCGATGGCAACGGCTTGTTGTTGTTCGTCTCGTAGGTCTGGTTCAGCGCGTCGTTACGGCGCGTCGATTCGATGTGCTCGAAGCGCACACCCGGCGTAAGACGCCAACGCCCATAAGCGATGCGATCGTCGATGTAGAACGCGTGCGCGTCCGTGGCGTTGTCGAACCGACTGACCGGGACAGTCACGCCGGTTGCACGAATCAGGTTGTTGATGTTGTCGTCGCCGCGCTCGCGGATGTAGCGATAGCCGAGCGTTATGTCGTTTTTTGTCGGACCGAGCGAGAAGCGCTGCGTGAAGCGCGGTTCGATACCGAGCGTGTTGTAGTTGCGCGGTTGATTTTGCAGAAGCCGGCCCGTCGTATCGATCAGCGTGCTGCTACGGTAGCTTTCGTTGTAGTACGCGCGCACCTCGAATTCCTGATTGGCCGACAACGTATTCACGTAGCCGAGATCGACCGCCTTGCGCTCGCCGTTCCAGTAGTCGGTTGGACGCGTGTTCTGGAACGGGTCGGCATTGTATTGCGCGACGGTGAGGCCGCCTGGTGTGCGCGACTTCACGTCGTAGTACGAAAATTTTCCGTAGAACTCGGAGGTCGGTGAGAGCTCGTAGCGAAACTTGAGCGCGAGATCGTTGACGCGTTCATCGCTGCCCGCGCGCCAGTCGCGCCCGGTCATACCCGAGTACAGCAACGCGAGACCGAGACCGCTGTCGAGCTGCGTGCCGAGGAACGTGCTGTACACCGTGTTGCTGCCGCCACCGCTCGTGTAGATGTTTTCGCGCACCGATGCATCGGCGGTCAGGCCGGGTTTGCTGGGAATTTCGCGGGTCCTGAAGTTGATCACGCCGCCGACGTTTTGCGGACCGTAGCGCACCGCTCCGCCGCTGCGCACCACATCGATCGATTCGATATTGCCGAGGCTCACCGGCGCAAACGACAACTGCGGTTGACCATACGGCGCGACCGCGAGCGGAATGCCGTCGAGCAGCACCGTCGAGCGCGGCGTGTAGCGCCCGCTCAAGCCGCGCACACCGACGTTCAGCGAGACGGCGCTGCCTGCCGTGCCGGAATTATCGGTGGCTTGCACGCCGGGAATACGTCGCAGCACATCGCCGATACTCGTCGCACCGCTCTGGTTGATCGCCTCCTTGTTGACGACCGTACGTGCGCCGGCAAAGGACTTCACGCTGTTGTGCAGACCGGTTCCGAGCCAGTCTCCCGAGACGACGATCGAATCGAGCATGACCGGCTCGCTGCTGCTTGCGGTTGGGCTTGCGGATGCGCCTTTGGTCGACGTGGAAACGTCCTCGGCGGATGCGCGTTCGGGTTGCGCAAAAA
The DNA here is from genome assembly GCF_030464945.1 of Paraburkholderia sp. CHISQ3. NCBI lineage: Bacteria > Pseudomonadati > Pseudomonadota > Betaproteobacteria > Burkholderiales > Burkholderiaceae > Paraburkholderia > Paraburkholderia sp. CHISQ3. The sequence goes on along the minus strand of NZ_JALPRG010000013.1, from coordinate 171,283 downwards.
AGGCAAGCGCGGCAACTGCCGCAAAACGGGTCAACGAGCTGAGCGCATCGACGCTGCGGCGTTCGGCAAAAATCATGATTCCAGATGTCCTTCGTCCTGTCCGGCGGCGCGGTTCGCGCGACGTACCCCGCCAGGACCAAGGTGCGCCGCTATCGGAAATTGTTACCAGATATTCCAGATGAGTAGGCGCAAGTATAAATGCGAATCAATTTCAATTGAAAGGTTTGTGGAAGCCTTTGTTGCAGATTTTCGTTAAATCAAGATGGAAATGCGTTGCTGTTCGGGCATGACCAGCAGATTTCGCGTGTAAAGCGCCGCAGGCAAGCGCCGCGCATAACAAAGCGACATGCCCCGTCTTTGTCCCATTTTCCCGTTGCAGACGCGACCTGGCGTGCGTGTTCCAATCCGCCCGTACTGTCACCGCATTGGCTAGCACGAAGCGACCCTCGCGCACCAGTGTCCAACAATCCGCTTTGCAAGCCGGATGACTGCAGATGGAAAAACTCAAGTACCTGAAGAATGTCGAGTCGAAGGCCCGGACCTACGCGACATCGTTCCCCCGCCTGTTTACCCACGCCAAAGGAATCCGCGTACGCGACTCCGAAGGCCAGGAATACATCGACTGTCTGTCCAACGCCGGCACGCTCGCGCTCGGGCATAACCACGCGGAAGTCAACGAAGCTGTGATGCAGTTTCTGTCTTCCGATCAGATGCAGCAGGCTCTGGATCTGGCGACGCCAGCGAAGTATGCGTTTGTCGAACAGCTTTTCTCGCTCCTGCCGAAGAAGGTTGCCGAGACCGGCAAGATCCAGTTTTGCAGCCCGAGTGGATCGGATGGCATCGAAGCCGCGATCAAGTTGAGCAAACACTACACGGGCCGCTCGACGATCATGGCGTTCCATGGCGCGTATCACGGCATGACAGCCGGTGCGCTCGCCGCGTCGGGGAATCTTGGGCCGAAGGCGGCGGGAGGCAGCGGCCACGGCGTTCACTTCCTGCCCTACCCCTACGCGTTTCGCTGTCCCTTCGGCACCGACGGTTCGACGACCGATCAACTGAGCATCAACTACATCCGCACCGTCCTGTCCGATCCAGAGAGCGGGATCACGAAGCCGGCGGCGATCATCGTGGAAGTCGTGCAAGGCGAAGGCGGCTGCATTCCCGCGTCGAACGCGTGGCTCGTCGAATTGCGCGAGCTGACGCTGCGCCACGAAATCCCGCTGATCGTCGATGAAGTTCAAACGGGTCTGGGCCGAACCGGCGCCCTCTTTGCCATCGAACACTCGGGCATCCGCCCAGACGTACTCGTGTTGTCGAAGGCGTTCGGCGGCGGCTATCCGTTATCGGTCGTCGTCTATGACGAGCGCCTCGATACCTGGCCGCCCGGCTCGCACGCGGGCACGTTTCGCGGCAATCAGATTGCGATGGTGGCGGGCCTGTCTACGATGCGCATCATCGATCGCGACGATCTGTCGGGGCACGCGGACCGCGTCGGCAAATTGCTGGTTGCGGGTCTCGAGCGTATCGCCGAGCGTTTCCGGTGTCTTGGCCAGATCCGCGGCCGCGGCTTGATGATCGGCGTCGAAGTCGTCATCCCCGGCGCGCAAGGCCAGACCGGCCCGACCGACGGCGCGCTCGCCAGGGCGATCAAGCTGAACTGCCTGAACAACGGACTGATCATCGAAACCGGTGGCCGCAATGGCGCGGTACTCCGCTTCCTGCCGCCGTTGATCGTGTCGGAAGCCGATATCAACGAGATTCTCAACCGCTTTGAACAAGCAGTGGAAACGGCCTGCCGCGCATAAACGCGCCACGGGCACAGGCGTCGATCACGATCGGATCGGATCGAATCGAATTTGCCGCGGCGCCCACCTTCGGAAAAGGAATAGCTATCATGCAGGACATAGCGCAACGCAAGCTGCTTGCCGACGGATATTCGCCGTGGTTGCTCGAACCAACCTCGAACGAGCGCGATATCGTGCAGGTGGTGAATCACAACCGGGCGGAGCTCGATGCCCTCGTGCTGGAACATGGCGCAGTGCTGCTGCGCGGCTTCGACGTTGCGTCGGTGGATCGATTCGAACTGTTTGCGAACGCCGTGTCGGCCCAGAAATCCGATTACGTCTATCGCTCCACGCCGCGCACATCGATCGGCAACGGCGTCTTCACCGCCACTGAATATCCGCCGAACGAGACCATCTCGCTGCATTGCGAGAACTCGTATCAACGCAACTGGCCGCTGCGCGTCGCGTTCTGCTGCCTCACTGCTGCGAGGACCGGAGGCGAAACGCCGATCGCCGACATGCGCGAAGTCACGCGCAGGATCGGAGCGCGCATCATCGAGAACTTCGAAACGAAGAAGGTTCGCTATGTGAGGCACTACCGGCCGCACATCGACATCCCATGGCAAACCGTGTTTCAGACCAGCGACCGCAGCCAGGTTGCGGCCTTCTGCGAAGACAACGGCATCGAGCACGAATGGCTCGACGACGACACGTTGCGTACCTCGCAGATCAACCAGGGCGTGGCCTACCATCCGCGCACGCACGACAAGGTCTTCTTCAACCAGGCGCATCTGTTCCATATATCGAACCTCGAAGCCGCGCTCGCCAGTTCGATGGTCAGTTTTTTCGGCGAAGATCGACTGCCGAGAAACGCGTTCTATGGCGACGGCAGTGCGTTCGATCCCGCCGACCTCGAGCGGATTCGCAATGCCTATCGGGAAAGCACGATCGCGTTTGCGTGGCAACAGGGCGACGTTCTGCTCGTCGACAACATGAGAGTCGCGCACGGGCGCAATCCGTTCGAAGGCGAGCGCAAGGTCATCGTGTCGCTTCTGGACCCGTACTCTCCTGACGCAACAGAGTTGCACGCCGGCGACTATCACACCCGCGAGGCGGCTGTATAAGCGATGGCGACATTTGCGCGAGCGACGCGCGAACTGTCGCCCGATTTATTAACGGGTTTTACTGAAAACCATATGGCGATCTGAGCGCAATTCAATAAACCGTCATATGCCGCATAGCTAGCATGCTTGATCGATATTTAATGGAAAACCCTGTTCCTCTATTCACGCGATTAATTTCCGAAAAGACCAACGAACCCGACGCGTTGTCCCGCATTTCCGGTGCAGACATCGTGTTGTCGAGATGCTCTAATTTCTACAGGAAAATCGGCCCCGTGCAAGACGGCGGCACGATAGCAAACGCAATCTGCGCCTGACACATGCTCGCAAGACGACCTGTCATCGCCCGTCGGAAAAACCGCGCGTGGCTTCAACGGTAGCGTGCATTCAAATCAACGCTCAGCCTACAACAAAGGTTCAGCATGTTTCCCGACAGAAAATTCAGAACTGTTACGGAATTACTGCGGTTTCGCGGCAATAACGCGTCGGACCAGACAGCGTTTATTTTTCTCGATAACGGCGAATCCGAATTAGCGCGTCTCACGTTCGGCGATCTCGACAGGCGTGCGCGCGGCATCGCCGCGCGACTGCAAGGCATGGCACAACCGGGCGATCGTGTCCTGCTGGTGTATCCGCCTGGACTGGAGTTCATCAGCGCGTGGGTTGGGTGCCTGTATGCCGGATTGATCGGTGTGCCGGCTTATCCGCCGCGCAAGAATCGTCCCGCCGACCGCCTCAAGTCCATCGTCACCGATGCCACACCGATCGTCGCGCTGACCGACGCAGCGACGCTCGATGGTATGGAGCATCGCGCGGATGGCTATTCGGAAACGCTCGAACTGAACATTCTCGCGACCGATGACGGGTTCGATGCGCCGCTCGAGCAGTGGCGCGAACCGGAGATCACGCCGCAGACGCTGGCGCTGCTGCAATACACGTCGGGCTCCACGGGTACGCCTAAAGGCGTGATGATCAGTCACGCAAACATTCTGAGCAACGTCGAAGTCATCACCGAGGCTAACGATTGCGACGCGTCGACCGTGTTCGTGAGCTGGCTGCCTGTGTTCCACGACATGGGTTTCTTCGGCAAGGTGCTGCTGCCGATCTATCTCGGTGTGCTGTCGGTGTTGATGGCACCGGCGGCGTTCGTGCAGAAACCGGTCCGCTGGCTGAACGCGATCACGAAGTATCGCGGCACGCACTGCGCCGCGCCGGATTTCGCCTATGACCTGTGCGCACGCAAAGTGTCCGACGAAGCCAAAGCGCAGCTCGATCTGAGCAGCTGGCGCGTGGCATTCAACGGTGCGGAACCGGTGCGCGCCGAAACCGTGGCGCGGTTCACGCAGGCATTCGCTTCGTGCGGCTTCGAGGCGGAAACCATGCGACCGGTCTACGGGATGGCCGAAGCGACTCTATTCATCTCCGGTCAACCGGCCCGCTCGCGGCCCCTCGTCGTGGACTTCGACGCCGACGATCTCGCCCAGGGTGTCGCGACGAAAAGCACTCAGGGCAAGCTCCATGCGCTGGTTTCCTGCGGCCGGGTCTGGGCGGAACACCGCCTGCGCATCGTGAACGCCGATAGCGGTGTGCGCTGCGCGCCCGGACAGATCGGCGAAATCTGGTTGAGCGGCCCGAGCGTCGGCGTCGGCTACTGGAACCGGGCCGAGGAAACCGAACACACGTTTCGCGCGAAGCTCAGCGACGACGACTCGGCCTATATGCGCACCGGCGACCTCGGCTTTGTCGACGGCGAGGATCTCTTTGTCACCGGTCGGTTGAAAGACCTGATCATCGTCGCCGGGCGCAATCACTATCCGCAGGATCTCGAGCAATCGGCGGAAGCCTGTCACCCCGCGCTGACGCCGAGCGCATCGGCTGCGTTCTCGATCAATGTCGATAACGTCGAGCGGGTGGTCATAGCGTGCGAAGTGCGTCGCGAAGCGCTCAACACCTTGAACGCGGAAGCAGTCGCCGCCGAAATCCGCCGCACGCTTGCCGAAGTGCATGACGTCGATCTGTACGCGGCGGTCCTGTTGCGGCCCGCTACGATCCTGCGGACCTCCAGCGGAAAAATTCAAAGGCGCCGGACGCGCGATGCATTCCTGAGCGGACAGGGTCTCGCCATCGCGGGCGAGTGGCGCCGTTCGTTTGCCGCGGAGCATGTGCAACCCGCGGCCGTTGCGTCAGCAACTACAGCAACCGCTGCAACCCCCGCAGCTTCTCCAGTCACCACGCGCGATAGCAAAACCCTCGTGCAATGGTTCATCGAGCATGTCTCGCGGCTCGCGGGAATCGCGCCTGCCGGCATCGACCCCGATGCACCGTTCAGCGCTTACGGGCTCGAATCGAAGGACGCCATCGCATTGTCCGGCGAGTTGCAGGACTGGCTTGGTGTGCCGATCGCGCCTACCGTCGTCTACGATTTTCCGAGCATCTCGATCCTCGCCCGCCATTTGAGCGGCACCACGAACGATTCGTCGGACAGCGCCTCCACCTCTACCGGAACGCGGCCCGATATCGCGATCGTCGGCATGGGCTGCCGTTTCCCCGGTGCGAATAACCCCGCGGAATTCTGGCAACTGCTACAGGAAGGCCGCGATGCAGTCGGCGCCTCGAAGAAACGCGCCGACGATCTGCCGACCACCGGATTGCTGGACCAGATCGACCAGTTCGATGCCGAGTTCTTCGGCATCAGCGCCCGCGAAGCCGAGACGATGGACCCGCAGCAGCGCCTGCTGCTGGAAGTCGCGTGGGAAACGCTCGAGCACGCGGGAACCGCCCCCCGGGATCTCGCAGGCGCACAGACTGCCGTGATCGTCGGCATCAGCAATACGGACTACATCCGTCTCGCGCAGCAGGAAGCCGCGGATGTCGGCCCCTATGTCGCGACCGGCAATGCGCTCAGCGTGGCCGCTAACCGCATTTCCTACACGCTCGATCTGCGCGGCCCGAGCTGGGCCGTGGATACCGCGTGTTCGTCGTCGCTCGTCGCCGTTCATCAGGCGTGCCGCGCGTTGCTGCGCGGTGAGTGCGACGCCGCGCTGGCCGGCGGCGCCAATCTGATTCTGGCGCCGCAACTAAGCGCCTCGTTCACGCAATCGGGCATGCTCTCGCCCGACGGCCGATGCAAGGCGTTCGACGCGTCAGCGAACGGCTACGTGCGCGGCGAAGGTGTCGGCATGGTGTTGCTCAAGCGTCTCGACGACGCGCTCGCGAACGGCGACACGGTTTTCGCCGTGATCCGTGGCTCGGCGGTGAACCAGGACGGGCGCAGCAATGGCCTGACCGCACCGAACGGTCCGGCCCAGCAAGCCGTGATTCGCAGCGCGCAGCACGATGCCGGCGTACGGCCGCAGGACATCGGCTACGTCGAGGCGCACGGTACCGGCACGCCGCTCGGCGATCCGATCGAACTGAACTCGCTGACAGCTGTGCTGAGCGAGTCGCGTCGGCCGGACGATGTCTGCTGGATCGGCTCGGTCAAGACCAACATCGGGCATCTGGAGTCGGCGGCGGGCATCGCGAGTCTGATCAAGACCGCGCTTACGCTGCATCATCGCGAGATTCCGCCGAATCTCCATTACCGCACGCTCAATCCGCACATCGCGCTCGACAACACGCCGTTCCGGATCCCGCAGCAGGTCACGCCGTGGCATTCGGAACACGCGCCGCGTATTGCCGGTGTGAGTTCGTTCGGGTTCGGCGGCACCAATGCGCACGTGATCCTGTCGGAAGCGCCGCGGCCGATAGAAGAGATCGAAGCCGATTCGACGACGACGTCGGTGGCAAGCCTCGTGACGCTTTCCGCGCGCACGCCCGAAGCATTGCAGGCGCTGGCAGCGTCCTACGCGGCGTATCTCGACGCGAATCCTCAAGTCTGTGTGCAGGATTTCGCGTTCACCACCAACACCGGACGCACACACTTCGCGCGGCGTGGCGCCATCGTCGCATCGAGTCGCGACACGTTGCGAGCGCAACTGGATGCGCTCGCGGCAAGTGCCGCCACCGAAACCCCGCCTTCGGTAACGTTCCACTTCGCAACCGACGACGGTGCGAGCGCTGAAGCCGTTCGACAACTGCTGTCGGTCAGCCCGACATTCCGTGCCTTGTTGCACCGGCACTGCGAGACGCCCGAACTCGCCGCGCCCGACGCACTATACGTAGCGTTCCAGCAGGCGCTCGCACAACTATGGATCTCCTTCGGCATCACACCGGACGCCATCAGTAGCGCAGGCGCTGGACAACGTGCCGCAGCGTCGTTCACAGACGTGCCGCAAACGCCAGAAAGCAGCACAGCAGCCACTCAAAACATCGTCATCGAGATCGGCGCACAGGCAGGCACATGGGACGCCATCCTGCACAAACTCGGCGAGCTCTACGTGCGCGGCGCAACCATCGACTGGAACGCCTTCGAGCATGACCACCCACGCCGGCGGCTCGCCCTGCCGACCTACCCGTTCGAGCGTCGCCGCTTCTGGATCACGCCACGCGAGCCGCAACATCCGCTGCTCGGCCGCCTCATGGAACAGCAAGCGCATTTGCCCACGACATGGACCTGGGAATCGCGTTTCGACGCACCGGCCACCACGTTCCTCAGCGGTCATCGCATCAAAGGGGCGCCTGTCCTGCCCTATTCCGCCTATGTGGAAATGGCACTGGCGGCCACCTCGCAGATCGGTTCGGCCAGTCACACCACGCTGAAAGACCTCGCGCTGCACGCGCCGCTGTCGCTGCGCGAGCACGAATCGCACACCGTGCAGACCGTGCTGAGCCGCGAGTCGTTCGGGCCGTTTTCGTTTGCCGTCTATCACCGGATCGAGGACACGGGCGCTGCCGCGCAATGGCAGATGTGCGCCAGCGCCGAAATTCACGAATCGGATCGGAGCCACGTATGAAGTTCGGCTTGATGTTCTTCGCCAGCAGTGAAGAGGCGTTGTCCGGCAACAAGTACCAACTGGTCATGGAAAGTGCCCGCTTCGCCGATGCGAACGGTTTTTCCAGCGTCTGGGTACCGGAGCGCCATTTCACCGAGTTCGGCTCGCTGTACCCGAATCCCGCGGTCCTGCATGCCGCGCTCGCCGCTTCCACCAAACGCGTGAAACTGCTCGCGGGCAGCGTGGTCGCCGCGTTGCACAACCCGATCCGGATCGCGGAAGAGTGGTCGATGGTGGACAACCTCTCGAACGGTCGCGTGGGCATTTCGTTCGCCTCGGGATGGAATCCCGACGACTTCGTGTTCTGCCCGGAGAAGTACGCGACCCGGCAGGACGAAATGCTGACCAATATGCGTGCGGTTCAGCATCTGTGGCGCGGCGGCATGCTCGACGCGCAAAACGGCAATGGCAAACCGGTGCAGTTGCGGATCTATCCGACGCCCGTGCAACCGGAGCTGCCGGTCTGGGTGACTGCCGCTGGCAATCCGCAGACATTCGTGCGCGCCGGTGAAGTCGGCGCGAACCTGCTGACCCACGTGCTCGATCAGGATCGCGATCAGCTCGCGCACAAGATCAAGCTTTACCGCGAAGCACGCGCGCAGCACGGCTTCGATCCGGCTACCGGCATCGTCTCCGTGATGCTGCACACGTTTGTCGGCGCAGACCCGGTACTCGTGCGCGAGCAGGCACGCGCGCCGTTCTGCAACTACATCCGCAGCAATATCGGTCTGTTGAATGGACTCGCGCAAAGCCGCGGTCAAACGGTGGACGTGCGCAGCATGGGCGCGCGCGAACTGGACGAGTTCGTCAATTTCCTCTATGAACGCTTCGCGCAATCGCGCGGCCTGATCGGCACGCCGGAAACCGGTGTCGCGCTGGTGCGCGATCTGGAATCGATCGGTGTCGATGAAGTGGCGTGTCTGCTCGACTTCGGTCCGTCGGCGGATCTGATCCTCAGTAATCTGCCGCATTTGCTCCGGCTGCGCGAGATGTGCGCGCCAAAGCGTGTCGTTCCTCAGGGCAAGTTCGACCCGGCTCCGGTGCAGGCTCGCTGCACCGATATCGTTTCGGGCGCGGACTTCAATGGCGAAATCCAGCAACACGGCGTGCAGATCGACGGCGTGTTCCACGCAATCGAACAGATCTGGCGCAGTGCCGGCGAAGCGCTCGGAAAAATCAGTCTGCCCATCGATGCGCTCGCATCGTCGCAATACGAAGTCCATCCCGCGTTTCTCGACGCCTGCAGTCGTGTGCTCGCCGCCGCTATCGATACCGACGCGCTGGACGCGAACGGCATCTATCTGCCGAGCTCGATCGGTGCGGTACGTGTTCATCATCAACCGTCGGCGCCCGACGCGTGGAGTCATGCCACGGTGCGCCAATCGACCGCACAGGGCACGCTCGAAGGCGATATCCGCGTCTATGACCTCGCCGGAAAACTGCTGATCGAAATCGACGCGCTGCGGCTGCAGCACGTGCATTCCGCGCAACCGGTCGAGCGTCATGAGTTTGCGCCGCTGCTGTATCAGCGTGTCTGGAGAGCATCGAGCGTCGAGGCGACAACCGCCGGCGCGGCTGCGGCTTCGGCTGGCGAATGGCTGATCTTCGCAGACCGCGGTGGTGTTGCTAAAAAAGTCGCGGCGTTGCTCGAAGGCACCGGCAATACGTGCTCGTTGCACTACGTCGACGACACGCTCGCCCTACCCGAGCTCGACCGGCCGCTGAAAGGCATCCTGCATCTGTGGAGTCTCGATCTCGCGCTTGCCGACAGCGCGACGAGAAAACATGTCAGCACGAGTGTGCTGCACCTGGTCAGAACGCTCGCATCGGGTGACGCGGCAGCGCGGCAAACGCGTCTGTGGCTGGTGACGTCGGGCGCGATGCCGATACTCGACGGCGAAGCGACGGCTGTGTCACAAGCCCCGCTGTGGGGCCTGGGCCGCGCGATCGCCGTCGAGCACACCGCGATGTGGGGCGGCCTGATCGACCTCGATCCCGCGCAGCAGTCCGCCACGCACATCGTGGAAACGCTGCAGGCTGCCGGCCGCGAAGACATGATCGCGTTCCGCCACGGACAGCGTTACGTAGCGCGTATCGCCCGCGACGATCGCGAGTTCGTCAGCCACCGCCCGATCCGCTTCCACGCCGATGCAACCTACCTGGTAACCGGCGGCCTCGGCGGACTCGGTTTGCGGCTCGCATCCTGGCTCACCGCGAACGGTGCCGGCAAAGTCGTGCTGCTCGGGCGCGGCGAGCCGAAACCCGCGGCCGAAAAGATTCTGCGCACGCTCGACGCTCATGTCGTGCGCGCCGATCTGTCGCAGCGCAAAGACGTCGCCGCGGCGATCGACGAGATCGCTCGCTCGATGCCGCCGCTCAAGGGCGTGTTCCATCTGGCCGGTGCGCTCGACGATGCGCTGCTCACGCGTCAGGACGACGATTTCTTCCATCGCGCCGGTAGCGGTAAAGCCGACGGTGCGTGGTACCTGCACGAGCTGACTTCAGACCTACCGCTCGACCACTTCGTCCTGTTCTCTTCGATGGCCTCGCTGCTCACGATGCCGGGCCAGGGCAACTACGCCGCCGCGAATGGCTTCCTCGACGCGCTCGCACATCACCGTCGCGCGCAGGGAAAACCGGGGCTCAGCGTCAACTGGGGACCATGGGCCGAGATCGGCCACGCCGCCACCGACTACGGGCGTCGCGCGCACGAACAGCTCGCCGGATTCGGCGTCACGCCGTTGCCGCCCGAGCTGGCCATTGCCGCGCTCGAACGATTGATGGCGTCAGGCGTCGCCCAGTCTGGGGTGGCCAAGATCGACTGGCCGACCTTGTTCCGCGTCGATGCACCAGCCGCGCAGTCGGCGCTCTTCTCCGAACTCGCGCAACCGGCCGCACAGCCGGCGCAGCAAGAAACGGAATTGCTCGCGCAGCTCAAGTCATGCGCCCCACGCGAGCGGCTCGAACTGGTCACGAGCACGCTCTCGCAGATGCTCGTCAAGACGCTGCGGCTGTCGCGTCCCGACGCGATTCCGCCGGGTCAATCGCTGTTCGATCTCGGTCTCGATTCGCTGATCGCGCTCGAACTGACTGACCGCATTACGAAGGTGTTCGGCAGACCGTTCCGCGCCACGCTGTTCTTCTCGTACCCGAATTTGCAATCGCTCGCCCAGTACATCCTCAACGAACTGTCGCCGTCGCTGCCTGCTGCCGTTGTCGAGGAAGCCTCCGACGAAGACCTCAGTGAGGACGAGCTGTCCGAACTGATTGCCCAGGAGATCGGCGCCCAATGAACTCCAAAGCCACCACAGCGCTGAAAGCCGCGCTCGACGAACTGCGCCTGCGGCGCGCGGAAATCGCGGCACTGCGTTCGGATCGTAACGAACCGATCGCCGTCATCGGTATGGCCTGCCGTTTTCCGGGCGCGAGCGATACGCCCGATGCGTTCTGGCAACTGCTCGATAACGCACGCGATGCCGTCACCGAAGTGCCGCGCGAGCGCTGGGACATCGATCGCTACTACGATGCGGACCCCGCTACACCCGGCAAGATGGCGACTCGCCATGGTGCCTTTATCGAGCGCGTCGATGAATTCGACGCCGCGTTCTTCGGTATTGCGCCGCGCGAAGCGACGTATCTGGACCCGCAACAACGGCTGCTGCTCGAAGTAGCCTGGGAGGCGCTCGAAAACGCCCATCTAGCCCCCGAGCGCTTCAGGCAATCGCCCACGAGCGTGTACGTCGGCATCACCTGCTTCGATCACGCGATCCAGGTGTCCAGCGCGTCGACGCCGTCGAGCAGCTACGCGGGCACCGGTAGCGCATTGAACATGGCCGCGGGCCGGCTGTCGTTCGTGCTCGGTCTTACCGGCCCAAGCATGGCTATCGATACGGCGTGCTCGTCGTCGCTGGTCTGTCTGCACCTCGCGTGCGAGAGCCTGCGTTCGCGCGAAAGCAACATGGCGCTCGCGGGCGGCGTCAATCTCATGCTCTCGCCCGAGGTCATGATCAGTTTCTCGCAAGCCCGCATGCTGTCGCCGGATGGACACTGCAAGACCTTCGATGCATCCGCGGACGGCTACGTGCGCGGCGAAGGCTGCGGCATGGTGGTGCTGAAGCGCCTCTCCGACGCGCTCGCCGACGGCGACCGTGTGCTCGGCATCGTGCGCGGCACAGCCGTCGACCAGGGCGGTGCGGGCGGCGGACTGACCGTTCCGAGCCGCGATTCGCAAGAGCGTGTGATCCGTCGCGCGCTGAATCAAGCTGGCCTCGTGCCCGGCGACATCTCCTACGTCGAAGCTCACGGCACCGGCACGTCGCTCGGCGATCCGATCGAGGTCGAAGCACTGGCCGGCGTTTATGGACCGGGACGCGCGGCCGCCGAGCCGCTCATGATCGGTTCGGTCAAAACCAATATCGGGCATCTGGAATCGGCGTCCGGCATCGCCGGGCTGATCAAGGTCCTGCTGTCGTTCGAGCACGACCGGATTCCCGCGCATCTACATTTCAGGCAGCCGAATCCGCACACGCCGTGGCAGGACATCCCCATCCGCGTCGCCGCCGATCCGGTTACGTGGCAGCGCGGCGAACGCAAGCGGGTCGCAGGGCTAAGCGCATTTGGATTTAGCGGCACGAATGCCCACGCCATCATCGAGGAACCGCCTGTCGCTAGCGCGCACGATGCGCAACGAGCAGTTCTGCTGCTGTCGGCGAGATCGGAGACGGCGCTGAGCGCGCTGGTACAACGCTACGAGAGCGTGCTCGCGAGCGCAGCGCCGCAGGAGTTGTTCGCGATCAGTCGCGCTGCGGCCACAGGACGTAGTCACTATCCGTTCCGTGCGGCGTGGACATCGTCGGGTGTGACACAGGTTGCGACGGAAGCCGCGCGCACAGGTAAAGCCTCGCGCATGGGCTTCAGCTTCGGCTTGGCCCTCGACCCGCAGGAAACGAGCGTCGCAGATATCGCGCGCGAACTCCACGCAACGGAGCCGCATTTCCGCGCAGCCTTCGATCGTTGTGCGGTCCCGCTGAGCGCACTCGATACCGACGCGGGTCGCTTTGCCATCGACTTCGCCTGGGCCGAACTGTGGAAGGCGTGGGGTATTCAATCGTACGTCGTGTCGGGCCATGGCATCGGCGCGTATGTCGCGGCTTGCGTCGCGGGTGTCGTGAGCGTCACCGACGCGCTGCGCCTGGTCGCCGTGCGATCCGATACCGAGGCACTGCGTACAACGCTTCAGGACGTAGTACTTACACGTCCCTCGGTCCGCCTGATCTCCGCGCATTCCGGCGCCGAAGTAACCGACGAGGCCACGAATCCGCAGTACTGGTTGCAGCATGCCGCTTCGTCGAGTCAGAGCGAAGCGCCGCGCAGGGCCGAAGAACTCGCCGCCGCCGATGGCTGGTTGCCGGCGCCCTGCTCCGGCTCCGCCCTGGAGCAGGCAATCGCGAGCCTGTACGTGCAAGGCTGGCACTTCGACTGGAGCGCGTTGTTCCCGACGTCCGCCCAGCCCGTCACGACCTTGCCGAACTATCCGTTCGAACGGCAGCGTTTCAGTCTCGGGGAAACCCAGTCGCCGACCGTCGGTATGGATGCCGCCAGCATCCAGGAAGCGTTGCGACAACTGAAGAAGTCCGGCAAGTATTCGGACGAGTTGCTGGCCACGTTCCCGGAATTGTTGCAAACCGCATTCGCTCCGGTCGAAACCGCTGCCTCCTCGGATGCACACCCGCTCTATCACGTGGTGTGGGAACAGCAAGCCGCGCTACCGGTGGCCGAGTTCGCTGGCGAGCCCTCTTCGTGGCTGATCTTCGCGGACGAGAGCGGTGTCGGCGAGCGCTTTGCGACGCTGCTGCGCGAGCGCGGTGCGTCCTGCTCGCTGGTTCGCCCTGGCAGCAAATACGGTGAACGCAAAGACGGCGCCTGGTACGTCGATCCGGCGAAGGCTGAACATTTCGTCCGCTTGCTGAAGGACGCAGCGGTCCCAGGACAGCGCATCGTCTTCCTGTGGGCGCTCGACGAAGTGGTCGGTGCGGCGCGCATGTCGACGGCCTTCCTGCATCTCGTGCGCGCACTGGGTGGTAACGAACGCGAGTGGGCGCCGCAAACCCGCCCGAAGATCTGGGTGGTCACGCGCGACGCGGTCGAAGCCGGCGAAACGCCGCTCGTATCGGGGCTCGCGCAGTCCGCGCTGGTGGGTCTCGCACGCGGCGCGATGATCGAGCATCCGGAATTGTTTGGCACCGCCATCGATCTCGATCCGGCTGCACCGGAGGACGAAACACAGGCGCTGCTGCAGGAGGTGCTCGGCGAGAGTCGCGAAGAACAGGTCGCCCTGCGGCACGACGCGCGCTATGTCGCACGACTGAGCCAGCTCGCTCAAGCCGAAACAAGCGCACTACAGATCGACCCGGAAGCGGCGTACCTGATCACCGGCGGTTTCGGCGCACTTGGATTGCACACCGCCAGATGGCTGGCAGCGCACGGCGCGGGCACCTTGATCCTGGTCGGCAGACAAGGCGCGGGGAGCGAGGAAAGCCAGCGCGCAATTGCCGAACTGCACGACCAGAACGTGACCGTGCGGTGCGAGCGCCTCGATATCGCCGACTCCACCGCCGTCGAAGCTTTCTTCGCCGCGCTCCAGCGCGAAGGCGTGCCGCTGCGCGGCATCGTGCACGCGGCCGGTGTCATTGGCTACAAGCCGATCCTGCAGGTCGAGCGCGAAGAACTTGAAGCCGTGCTGCAGCCGAAGGTAGCCGGCGCCTGGCTGCTCCATCAGCACAGCGAGCCGTTCCCGCTCGACTTCTTCATTCTCTTTTCTTCGATCGCCTCCGCATGGGGTTCGCGCGATCAGGCGCACTACAGCGCCGCGAACCGGTTCCTCGATGCGCTCGCGCATCATCGCCGCAACCTCGGCTTGCCGGCCCTGAGCCTGAACTGGGGACCGTGGGCAGAAGGCGGCATGACCTTCCCCGAAGCCGAAGCGTTGCTGCGGCGTGTCGGTATCCGGACACTCGCGGCCGAGCGTGCACTCGACGTGCTCGATCATCTCCCGCTCGTGCCCCAGGTCGCCGTCGTCGATATCGACCTCGCGTTGTTCCAGGGTTCCTACGAGGCGCGCGGACCGAAGCCGTTCCTCGACCGCGTGCGGGTCGGTGCAGCCCCTGCGAGCAAGCTTGCGATGCCCGCCTTGATGAGCGATAAATCGCCGCGCGAACGCAAGCGTCTGCTCGCGGAGATCATCGAACGAGCGGTGGCTCAGGTGCTCGGCTTCGGCTCGACGGCGCTGAACCGCGATCTCGGCTTCTTCGAGATGGGCATGGATTCGATCATGGCGCTCGACCTGCGCACGCAACTCGAAAAAACGCTGGGCACCGCGTTGTCGGTTGCGCTGCTGTTCGATCATCCGACGGTCAACGCGCTCGCCGATTTTCTCGTGGAGCAGTCGTCGGCCACGGCACCCGATGCGCCTGTAGCACCTGTGGTAGCCGCGTCGACGCAACCGGCAACGCAAGCTCCGGCGACACGCGAAGCCGGCACGCCCGAACCGATCGCGATCGTCGGTATGAGCTGCCGCTTTCCGGGCGCCGCACGCGACCTCGACGCCTACTGGCAACTGCTCAGCAACGGCGTCGATGCGATTACCGAAGTGCCGCGCGAGCGCTGGAATATCGACGCGTACTACGATGCCGATCCGGAAGCGCCGGGTCGCATGTATTGCCGCTCCGGTGGCTTTATCGACGACGTCGACCAGTTCGACCCGGCATTTTTCCGCATCACGCCGCGCGAAGCGGCCGCGATGGACCCGCAGCAGCGTCTGCTGCTCGAAGTCAGTCACGAAGCGCTCGAACACGCGGGCATTCCTGTCGACAGTCTCAAGGGCAGCCGGACCGGTGTCTTCGTCGGCATCACCACCAACGATTACGCGAACCTGCAGCTCAACAACGGCGACGGCAGCGGCATTGACGGTTACTTCTTCACCGGCAATCCGCTCAACACGGCGGCCGGTCGCATCTCCTACGGTCTTGGCGTACATGGCCCGAGCATGGCGATCGATACCGCCTGTTCCTCGTCGCTCACGGCGATTCATACGGCCAGCCAGAACCTGCGCGCGGGCGACTGCGATCTCGCGATCGCTGGCGGCGTCAATCTGATCCTCTCGCCCGATAACTCGATCGCGGTCTCGCGCACGCGGGCACTGGCGCCGGACGGCCATTGCAAAACCTTCGATGCGGCCGCAGATGGTTTCGTACGCAGCGAAGGCTGTGGCGCACTGGTACTCAAGCGTCTGTCGGATGCGCAGGCTGCCGGCGATCGCGTGCTCGCCGTGATTCGCGGTTCGGCGGTCAACCACGACGGTGCGTCGAGCGGCTTTACCGCGCCCAATGGACGCGCCCAGGAAGAAGTCATTCGCAAGGCGCTGGGCGGCATTCCCGCTGCATCCATCGATTACGTGGAAGCCCACGGCACCGGCACTCCCCTCGGCGATCCGGTCGAAGTGCAGGCACTCGCGACCGTGTTCGGTCCCGACCGCGACGCGAGTCGGCGGCTACGCGTCGGCTCGGTGAAAACGAATATCGGCCACGCGGAATCGGCCGCCGGTATCGCGGGGGTCATCAAGGTCGTGCTGTCGCTGAACCACGACCGCATTCCCGCGCACCTGCATTTCCGCAATCCGAGCCCGCTGGTGCGCTGGAACGAGATTCCCATCGAGGTCTGCGCCGAAGCCAGCGACTGGCTGCCTGGCGACCAGCCGCGCCGAGCCGGTGTCAGCGCGTTCGGCGCGAGCGGCACCAACGCTCACCTGGTGCTCGAAGAAGCGCCCGCACCGGCACTGCAAGCAACGCCGTCGCGCCACAAGGTGCATCCGCTGGTCCTGTCGGCGAAGACGCCCGCGGCACTGCGCGAGCTCGCTGGGCGTTATCAGCGGCAGCTCGAAGCCGAACCTGCGCTCGATGTCGCGGCGGTCGCGTTCTCGGCGTCGACGGGTCGCTCGCATTTTGCGCATCGGCTGGCACTACCGGTGTCGTCGATCGAAGACGCGATCGAAAAGCTGCGCGACTTTCAGGCGAAGCAGACGAAGGAATCCACCGGTGCCTCATCGGCCAACACTTCGCAACCCAACACACGGGTGAAGATGGCGTTCCTGTTCACCGGCCAGGGTTCGCAATACGCCGGCATGGGGCGCCGCCTGTACGACGCGTACCCCGTGTTCCGCGCGGCCATCGACCGCTGCCGCGCAGTCGCCGATCCGCTGCTCGCCAAACCGCTGCTCGATGTGTTGTCCGCCCAGAACGAGGACATCCATCAGACCGGCTACAGCCAGCCCGCGCTGTTCTCGCTGCAATTCGCACTGACCACCTTGCTCGCGTCGTTCGGCGTCGTGCCCGATGCCGTGATGGGACACAGCGTCGGCGAGTACGCGGCAGCCTGCGCCGCCGGCATCTTCTCGCCGGAAGATGGCCTGCGCTTGATCATCGAGCGCGGTCGGCTCATGCAGGCGTTGCCGCACGGCGGTGAAATGGCGGCGATCTTCGCCGACCTCGCGACTGTCGAGCGCGCAATCGCAGCCTATCCGCACGACATCGCCGTCGCCGCCGTCAACGGTCCCGCCAGCATCGTGATCTCCGGCAAACGCGAGAGCATCGCGAAGGTCATCGAAGCGTTCGCAGCACTTGAAGTACGCTCGGTGCCGCTCAACACCTCGCACGCGTTTCACTCGCAGCTGGTCGAGCCGATGCTGGACAGCTTCCAGGCCGTGGCGAAAGCCGTTCACACGAATCCTCCGGCGATCCCGTTCTATTCCAATCTCACGGGCACCGCGCTCGACGAGGCGCCCACCGACGAGTACTGGCGCCGTCACTGCCGCGAGCCGGTGCAGTTCGCGAGCAGCGTCGAGCGTCTCGCCGAAGCCGGCTTCAACCTGCTCGTCGAAATCGGTCCGAAGCCGGTGCTCGCGAATATGGCGCGTGCCTGCTGCGCAGCGGACGCCGGCATCCAGTTCCTTAGCCTGCAGCGACCGCAGGTGGAGCAGCAAGCCCTCGTTGAAACTCTTTTGAATCTGTATGCCCGCGGCGTGAATGTCGCCTGGGCCTCTGCCGAAACGCCTGCGCTCAGGCGTGTTTCATTGCCTTCCTATCCCTTCCAACGCAGTCGTACCTGGTTCCAGATCCAGAAAGCGGACAAGCCCATGACTCAGACAAGCGCACTCTCCATCGCCGAACCGCTGCCCATCGACCGCAGCGCCGAGGTTCTCGAATGGCTTCGCGGCAAGATCGGCGAATTGATCCAGGCCGATCCTGCCAGCATCAATATCGAACTCCCCTTCCTCGAGATGGGCGCCGACTCGATCATCCTGATCGAAGCGATCCGTCACATCGAAAAGCAGTACGGCGTGAAGCTCGTCATGCGCCGGTTCTTCGAAGACCTGGCGACCGTGCAGGCACTGGCCGAGTATGTCGCCGAGAACCTGCCGCAAGAGGTGCCGGAAGCGGTGCAAGTCGTCGAGGCTGCACCGGTAGCGGACGCAGTCGAGGTAGCTTCGTCCACCGCAGTGGTTGCGCCGGTCGCACATGTAACACCACTCACGCTCGTCCCGACCGGGTTGCCGGCTGCCGAAGGCGGCTCCGCAGTGGAACGCGTGTTGCGCGAGCAGAACCAGTTGTTGTCGCAGGTCATGAGCCAGCAGATGGATCTGCTGCGCACGTCCCTGACGGGTCAGGTCGAAGTGCGGCAGACGGTCGCTGCGCAAGCCATCGCGAGCACGGTGCTCAAGGCGGCCGTTGCAGTGCCGGCGCCGACTGCCGTGAAAGCGGTCGCGCCCGTAGCGAAGGCGACGCCTGCCGCTGCGACTGCACCTGCTGCAGAAGCCCCGCGCAAACCGATGATGCCGTGGGGTAGCCCCGTCGAACAACGCGCGCGCGGTCTGTCCGCCGTACAGCAGGAACACCTTGAATCGCTGATCGTGCGCTACACCACGCGCACGAAGAAATCGAAGGAATCGGTGCAGGCGTCGCGCTCGGTGCTGGCCGATAGCCGCGCCACGGTCGGCTTCCGTTTCTCGACCAAGGAAATGCTGTATCCGATCGTCGGTGATCGCGCGGCCGGTTCGCGGCTGTGGGATATCGACGGCAACGAGTACATCGACTTCACGATGGGCTTCGGTGTGCATCTGTTCGGCCATACGCCGGACTTCATCGAGAAGCAGGTCACGCGCGAATGGCAACGTCCGCTCGAACTGGGCGCACGCTCCGCGCTTGTCGGCGAAGTGGCCAAGCGTTTTGCGCGCGTCACCGGTCTCGATCGCGTTGCGTTCTCGAACACCGGCACCGAAGCGGTCATGACCGCGATGCGCCTCGCGCGTGCGGTAACGGGGCGCGACAAGATCGTGATGTTCACGCACTCGTATCACGGCCACGCAGACGGCACGCTCGCCGCGGCGAACGCGGAAGGTGTCACCGAAGGCATCGCGCCGGGCGTGCCGTTCGGTTCGATCGAGAACATGGTTCTGCTCGACTACGGCACCGACGCGGCGCTTGAAGCGATCCGCGGGATGTCGTCGGAGATCGCCGCGGTGATGGTGGAGCCGGTGCAAAGCCGTAACCCGTCGCTGCAACCGGTCGCGTTCCTCAAGGAACTGCGCCGCATCACCGAAGAAGCTGGCGTCGCGCTGATTTTCGACGAAATGATCACGGGCTTCCGCGTCCATCCGGGCGGCTCGCAGGCCATCTTCGGCATCAAGGCCGACCTCGCGACGTACGGGAAGATTATCGGCGGCGGTCTGCCGCTTGGTGTGATCGCCGGCACGCGACGCTTCATGGACTGCATCGACGGTGGCATGTGGGAGTACGGCGACCACTCGTTCCCGGCTGCCGACCGTACCGCATTCGGCGGCACGTTCTGTCAGTATCCGCTCGCCATGGCGGCCGCACTGTCAGTGCTCGAGCATATCGAACAGGAAGGCCCGGAACTGCAGGCGAAGCTCAACGACCGGACCGCGCAGATCGCCGAGACGCTGAATGCGTTCTTCAAGGAAGCCGAAGCACCGATCAAGGTGACCTGGTTCGGTTCGATGTTCCGCTTCGAGTTCACCGAGAACCTCGACCTGTTCTTCTATCACATGCTCGAAAAGGGCATCTACATCTGGGAATGGCGTACCTGCTTCCTGTCGACCGCGCATACGGACGCCGATGTCGATCGCTTCATCCGTGCGGTGAAAGACAGCGTCGCCGACCTGCGCCGCGGCGGCTTCATCCGGCCGCACTCGAAGCACGGCACCGTCGCTGCGCTGAGCGAAGCACAACGCCAGTTGTGGGTTCTGTCGGAAGTCGATCCGGAAGGCTCGCTCGCCTATAACGTCAACACCACGCTCGAACTGAACGGCAAGCTCGACGAGCCGGCCATTCGTGCTGCTGTACAGGGTCTGGTCGATCGGCATGAAGCGCTGCGCACTACGCTGACGCCGGACGGCTCCGGCCAGATCGTGCATCCCACGTTGACGCTGCAGATTCCGTTGATCGACACGGATCAGGATGCCTGGCGCGAAAGCGAAAGCCGTCAGCCGTTCGATCTCGTGAACGGCCCGCTGTTTCGTGCCGCGCTCGTGCGTGTGAACAGCGAACGTCATCTGCTGGTGATGACCGCGCATCACATCATCTGCGACGGCTCCACGTTCGGCATTCTGCTAGAGGACCTGGCGCTCGCGTACGCCGGCGCTGCACCGGCCGCCGCGCCGCTGCAGTTTCGCGACTACCTGAAGCAGGTCGACGCGCAGCGCAACAGCCCGGAGATGAAAGCGAATCGCGCGTACTGGCTCGCGCAATCCGCCGACGAGGCCGAACCGCTCAACCTTCCACTGGACTATCCCAGGCCCCCGGTAAAGGCGTTTCATGGCGAGCGGGTTTCGCTGCATCTGGACGCAACCTCGGCGGCATCGCTGCGCACGGCCGCTCGCAAGAACGGCTGCACGCTGTACATGATGCTGCTCGCGGGCTTCAATCTGTTTCTGCATCGCGTTGCCGGGCAGAACAGGATCGTCACCGGTATTCCGGTGACCGGTCGCTCGGTGAGCGGTAGCGATCGACTCGCGGGCTACTGCACGCACTTGCTACCGCTGCGCTCGACGCTGCCGCACGATGCCACCGTGAAGAGCTTCCTCGCCGGCACGCGACAGAGCTTGCTCGATGCGCTCGATCATCAGGACTTTCCGTTCGCCGAACTGGTGCGCGAAATCGGCGCACAGCGCGATCTCAACGCTGCGCCGCTGGTATCGGTGGTATTCAATCTGGAGCCGGTGTCGGCATTGCCCGAACTGCCCGGCCTCAAGCTCGATCTGGTCGCGCCGCTGATCCGCTATACCGCCTTCGATCTGAACGTCAACGTCCTCGATGCGGGCGAGGAACTGCTGATCGATTGCGACTACAACACGGATCTGTTCGAAGCGAGCACCGTGCAGCGTCTGCTCGGCATCTACCGGAAACTGCTGACGAGTCTTGCCGACGATACGACGGCCGCCGTGGCGAAGCTGCCGTTGCTCGATGCTGCGGCGCGCGACACGCTGACGGTCGAGTGGAATCGCACCGAGACGGATTTCGGTGCGGCCGGTGAGCAGCCGTTACATCGTTTGTTCGAACAGCAGGTCGAGCGCACACCTGAAGCCATCGCCGCCGTCTTCGAGGATGCGTCGCTGACCTACGCCGAACTCAACGTTCGCGCGAATCGCCTCGCGCATCGTCTTATCGAACTCGGCGTCGTGCCCGATGCGCTCGTCGGTGTCTCGATGGAGCGTTCGCTCGACATGATCGTTGCCCTGCTTGCAGTGCTCAAGGCAGGTGGCGCCTATGTCCCGGTCGATCCGGATTACCCCGCCGATCGCGTGCGCTTCATGATCGATAACGCGCAACTGCGCTGGCTCCTGACGCAGCAGCATCTGCTGCCGGCGTTGCCTGAGATCGCGGCGCAATTGATTGTGGTTGATCGCGATGCAGCGGATATTGCCGCCGCGCCCGCGACGAACCCGACAGCAGCGCTTACCGGCGACAACCTCGCCTACATGATCTACACCTCCGGCTCGACCGGCCGGCCCAAGGGCGCTCTCAACACGCATCGCGCCGCGACCAACCGCATCGTCTGGATGCAGCACGCGTACGGTCTCGACGCGCAGGATAGCGTCCTGCAGAAGACTCCGTTCAGCTTCGACGTCTCGGTGTGGGAATTCTTCTGGCCGCTGATCGCCGGCGCCCGCCTCGTGTTTGCGCGCCCCGGCGGCCAGCGCGAGGCCGACTATCTGATCGACCTGATCGAGCGCGAACAGATCACCACCGCGCACTTCGTGCCTTCGATGCTGCGTGCGTTCCTCGATCAACCCGACGTCGAGCGCAGCACGTCGCTGCGGCGCGTGGTGTGCAGCGGCGAGGCCCTGCCCTTCGATCTGCAACAGCGTTTCTTCGAACGTCTGGATGCGCAGCTGTACAACCTCTACGGCCCGACTGAAGCCGCCGTCGACGTCACCGCGTGGGAGTGCCGGCGCAACGACGTGCATCGCACGGTCTCGATCGGCAAGCCGATTGCCAATGCGCGCCTCTATATCGTCGATGCACAGATGCAGCCGGTGCCGGTCGGTATCGCGGGCGAACTGCTGATCGGCGGTGTGCCGGTTGGGCGTGGCTACTACGGCGAACCTGAACTGAGCGCGGCGAAGTTCATCGCCGATCCGTTCTCAAGCAATCCGCAGGACCGGCTCTATCGCACCGGCGATCTCGCGCGCTACCGGCCCGACGGTAATGTCGAGTTCCTCGGTCGCATCGATCACCAGATCAAGCTGCGCGGCCTGCGTATCGAACTCGGCGAAATCGAGGCCACGCTAGCGTCGCATCCGTGGGTCGATGCAGCGATCGTCGCCGTACGTGGCGAAGGCGACGACGAGAAACTCGTCGCGTGGCTGCTGTCCGCGCGTCCCGAAGCCGAACTGATCGGCGCAGTACGCGGCCACCTGCAGCAGCGTCTGCCCGATTACATGGTGCCGTCCGCGTTCGTCGTTCTCACTGCGTTCGAACATCTGCCCAACGGCAAACTCGATCGCGCGAGCCTGCCCGAGCCGACGAGCGATCTGCACCACTTCGCACCCGACAACGAACTCGAAGCGCAGCTCACGGCTATCTGGCGCGAAGTGCTCGGCAAGACGCAGATCAGCACGACGGCCAATTTCTTCGAACTGGGCGGCAATTCGATCACTGCGACGAAGATCGCCGCGCGCATCCGTCGCGATCTGCATGTGAAGCTCGAAATCCGCAGCATGTTTTCGCACCCGACTATTTCGAGCCTCGCGAAACGCATTGCCCATACGCAACCTATCGATTACGCCCCGGTGACACCGTTGCCGGCGCAAACGAATTACGAACTCTCGCCGGCCCAGACACGGCTGTGGGTTCAGGATCGCCTCAGCGGCGCGCAGGCCGGTGGCCCGTTGCCTGCCTCGCTGCTGTTCGAAGGTGTGCTCGACGTCGACGCACTCGTGCGCTCGTTCCGCGCACTCAGCGAACGCCACGAAATCCTGCGTACACGCTTCGTCCTCGCAGGCAATCAACCGCTGCAACAGGTGCTGCCGCCCAGCGAAGCCGCCTTTCCGGTCGAGGTCGTGGACCTGCAGGAAGCCGCCGATCGCGATGCCCAGGTCAAGACAATCGAAGCGCGCGAACTACTCGCCCCGATGGATCTCGCCACCGGACCGCTGTTCCGCGTCAAGCTGCTGCGCCTCTCCGAAATCCGTCACGTCTGCATCTGCACGATGCATCACATCGTCAGCGACGGCTGGTCCACCGAAGTGCTGCTCGACGACCTGTCGCAGATCTATAACGCGTTCATCCAGCGTCAGGACAATCCGCTACCCGCACTGTCGATCCAGTACAAGGACTACGCCGGCTGGCTGAACCGGCTGCTTGCCGGGCCGGAAGGCGCGCGCATGAAGGATTACTGGTTGACGCGACTCGGTGGCGGTCTGCGTGCACTGGACCTGCCGGGCGACGTCGAGCAACCTGCCGCACCGAGCTGGAAGACCTGGCAGTTCGAACTGCCGGCCGCGACGACGACGGCACTCGAAGCGCTCGGCAAGCGCCATGGCGGCACCTTGTTCATCGCGTTGCAGTCGGCGATCAAGGCGCTGTTCTATCGCCGCTCGGGCCAGGAAGACATCGTGATCGGTACGCCGGTTGCGGGCCGCGAACTACCCGAACTCGAATCGCAGGTCGGCCCCTACCTGAACGTGCTCGCGTTGCGCGATCGCGTCGCCGGCGACGATCACTTCGATACGCTGCTCGGTCGCGTGCGCGACACCACCATCGAAGCGTTCTCCAACCAGTTGTATCCGCTCGACCGCCTGATCGACGAGCTGCATATCAAGCGCGTGCCGGGACGCAATCCGCTGTTCGATATCGGCTTGACGTTGCAGAACCAGCGGCAAGACGCCGTCGACCGCTACGCGGGACAGGTGCGCATCTCCGAGCGGCCGAACCACGACCTGCAGGGCGCGAATGCCGAAGCCGCCACCCATTTCTGGTTCCTCGCCGAGCCGCGCGCCGAGGGTCTTGCGATCAGCGTCGTCTATAACGGCGGCCTCTTCAGCGAGTCGCTCGTACACGACCTCGCCGGCGAACTGACATCGATCGTCGACGAAGTGCTCGCCAACCCGCGAGTACGCATCCGCAACCTGACCCTGGGCCAGCGCGCGCTGCGTGCCGAGACCGGCCAGCTTGCCGTCGAACTCAGCGCGTTCTAAGGAGCATCGAGTGACTATCTCGTCCAGCACGCAAGTCTATCTGCGACCCAACATTCAGTTCGATCCGCTGATCAATGGCTGGTACGCGTGGTTTCACACCCTTCCGCCGTTGACCTCCGCCCTCAATGTGGCCGAGCGGTTCCTGCCGCGGATGAAGTCTTACGTCGCATCGCCGATGATGCATGCGGCCGCCATCAACAACCCGGCCATGCGCGGCGGTCCGTTCATCAACCTGGGTGGCCAGCGTGTCGATGAAATTCGCGCGTTGATCGAACAAACCACCGAGCGCGCCGCCAAGCAGCTCGAACTCGCCGCCGCTTACAAGGCATTCTCGACGCTCGTGCTCGAACAGGCGAAGGGGATGGCCACCGACCCGATCTATCCGCAGATTCCCGAAGCGTTGAAAGGCTTTGTCGAGATCTATTACGACCTCGAACACAACCCCTCCTTCCGGGTCTTCGAGAGTCTGCTGTATGCGAGCCCGTTCTATGCGCGCAATGCCCAGAGCATTGCGCTGTCCGCGATCGACGAAAACACGCCGCGCCCGTTCATTCTCAGCACACCGCGGCTCAAGGACGAGCGCACGGTGTTCTGCAACATGCCCTTCGATAGCCGCGCGCTCGATACGCTGTTCAGCATGCACGAGAAACCGGGCAGCTACGCGAAAATCGTCGACCTGATGCGTATCGAGGAGAAGGACGAGCCGCTGTTCCGCTCCTTCTTCGTCGAGGAAGCGCCTGAGCTCAAGCAGGATCGCTCGTTCGACGGCGACGATATCCGCATCCGCTACTACGGTCACGCCTGCATGCTGATCCAGAGCCGCGGCGTGAGCATCCTGCTCGATCCGGTCATCAGTTACGGCTATGACACGGACCTGCCGCGCTACACGTACGCCGATCTGCCCGATCAGATCGACTACGTGCTGATCACGCACAGCCATCACGATCACATCGTGCTCGAAACGCTTTTGCAGCTGCGCCACAAGGTCAAGACCGTGGTGGTCGGCAGGAATTGCGACGGCTTCCCGCAGGACCCGTCGCTGGAACTCGCGTTGCGCAACGTCGGCTTCGACAACGTGATCGAGGTTCGCGATGCGCAGGAACTGAAAGTGTGCGAAGGCGGTAGCATCACCGCAATTCCGTTCATGGGCGAACACAACGATCTGGCGATCCAGAGCAAGGCGGGTTTCATGATCCGCTTCGGTACGCGCTCGGTATTGAGCATCGCCGATTCGTGCAACCTCGACCCGAGCCTGTACGAGCATATTTTTCGCATCACCGGTAAGCCGGACACCCTGTTTCTCGGTATGGAAACCGAGGGTGCGCGACCGTCGTGGGTCTATGGCCCGCTGTTTCCGAAGGCGCTACCGCGCGACATCAACAACTCGCGCCGCGCGCGCGGTTGCAACGTCGCCGAGGCGACCTCGCTGGTCGATCACTACCCGTTCAGCGCGGCCTATGTCTACGCGATGGGTCAGGAGCCGTGGTTGAACCACCTCCTTGACAACACCTTCGACGAAAACTCGCCGAGCCTGATCCAGTCCACCCAGTTTGTCGAGCACTGCAAGGCGAAAGGCATCACATCCGAAAGCCTGTACGCGCAGAGGGAGATCGTGCTTTGTCAGAACTAAATCTCAACACGCTCGCGACCAGCGGGCAGTACCAGGACCACATGGCGTTCTGGCATGACGCGCTCGGTCGCATCGAAGGCGACTTTCGTCTTCAGCAATCGTGGCAGGCGTATGCGCTGCCGCTTGGGCCCGAACCTGTCGAGACGCTCAAGCTCGATGGTGCCGCGGCGCAGGTGCTGGAGAAACTTGCTGCAGGCAAGGACCTGAGCGCGTTCGTCGTGGTGCTGGCGGCTGTCTTCCATGTTCTCAGGCACTACGACACCCACTCCGGGCTGTTTGTGGATTCGCCGCACCTGATCGTCGAACCGGCAGCGGAAACTGGCGGCACCGTTCCGCTGATCGACGGCATCCGTTCAGGCGCCACGGTTCGCGAGTATCTGAACCAGGTTCGCGACCGCGTGCAACGCAGCTACTCGTACCAGGATTTTCCGATCGCCGCGCTCGCGCACAAGCTGCATGGCGAAACGCCCACGACCAACGTCGCGATTCGCTTCGACGGGCTGCACGAAGCCTCGCGCACGACTGACCACGATCTGTCGATCGAGATCAGCCATCGCGCAGGCTACGAAATTGTCCTGACGGGCCGACCGACGGTTTTCACGCTGCATTATCTGCAGCATTTCGCGCGGCATCTGCGCAACGTGCTCGCCGGCTTCGATGCACTGGATGCGCCGCTCGATACGGTCTCGCTGCTCGACGACGAAGAGCGCGCGCGCCTGCGTTCGCAGGCGGCGCCCGTTGCGGTACAGGACACCTTCCTCGCGCAGTTCGCGCAACTCGTGGCGTCGGCACCGGACAGCATTGCAGTCGCGACCGTCGACACAACGCTGACCTACGCGCAACTCGACGACCAGGCGTCGCGCCTCGCCGGCTTCCTGCTCAGCGAATACGCAATCGAACGCGGCGACACGGTCGGCGTAGTGGCCGACCGCTCGGAACGCTGGATCGTCGGCATGCTCGGCGTGCTCAAGGCAGGTGCGGTCTATCTGCCGCTCGACCCGGAGTTTCCGCAGGAACGCCTGCGCTTCATGATCGAAGACGCCAAAGTCAAGGCACTGCTGACGCACTCGACACACCTGTCATTGCTCGCGGATTTCTGGGAAATCCCCATCTTCGCGCTCGACTTCCAGCTCGACACGCTGGAAGCCGCACCGACGTCTTCACCGGTAGATGTCCAGCCCGACGACGCGGCATACATCATTTACACCTCCGGCTCGACGGGCGTGCCGAAGGGTGTCGTACTCGAACACGCGGGTCTGCTGAACATGGCGCAGTACCACGTCGACACCTTCGGCTTCGATGCCACCGACCGCTTCGTGCAGTTCTATTCGCCAGGCTTCGACGGCTCGATCATGGAGATCTTCGTCACGCTGCTCGCAGGCGCACGCCTCGTGCTTGCGAAGACTTCGGTGATCAAGGACGCACCGCGTTTCGTCGAATACATCGCACAGCAAGGCGTCACCACGATCAACGCGGCGCCGGCGTATCTCAACGCGCTCGACTGGGACTTGCTCGGTAGCGTCAAGCGCGTGATCAGCGCGGGCGACAATGCGCGCGTGGCCGATATCTGCAAGCTGGCCCAGACACGCTCGTGCCACAACTCGTATGGTCCCACCGAGGCCAGCGTTTGCATCACCGACTATGTGGTCGACGCGACAACCGCGTACGGTACCCGTCTGCCGGTCGGCCGGCCGATCCACAACATCCACCTCTATCTGCTCGACGAGCATGGCGCGCTGGCTCCAGAGGGCTGCGTCGGCGAGATCTGCGTGTCCGGCATCGGACTCGCGCGCGGGTATGTCGGCCGCGACGATCTGACTGCCGCCGCGTTCATCGCCCATCCGTTCGAAACGGGCGAACGTCTGTATCGCACCGGCGACCTCGGCGTCTGGTTGCCGGACGGCAATCTGGAAATCACCGGCCGTCGCGACGCGCAGGTGAAGATTCGCGGCTATCGCATCGAACTCGGTGAAATCGAAGCGGCGCTGCGGCAGCACGCCGACGTTGCCGAGGCGATCGTGCTCGTGCGCGAAGACGCTGCGCAACACAAGCAACTCGTTGCCTATGTCGCACCGGCTACCGCAAGCACCGCCGGCCTGCGCGAACATCTGAAAGAACGCCTGCCCGAATTCATGGTGCCGGCGTCGATCGTGACGCTCGAACGCATTCCGTTCACGCCGAACGGCAAGATCGATCGCAAGGCGCTGGCCGCCATGGAACTGGCGCCCATCGAGCGCGAAACCGGTTACACGGCGCCCAGCAACGATATCGAAGCGCGTCTCGGCACCATCTGGTCCGAAGTGCTGGGCCACGCTCAGATCGGCGTGCACGACAACTTCTTCGAACTGGGCGGCGACTCGATCCTGATCATTCAGGTGATGTCGCGGGCGCAGCAGATCGGCCTCAAGTTCACCGCCGAGCAGTTTTTCGCTCATCCCACGATTGCGGAACTGGCTCAGGTCGCCGTGGATGCGCCGGTCGTCAGCATTTCGCAGGAGCCGGTCGTCGGCCCGGCACCGCTCACGCCGATCCAGCACTGGTTCTTCGAGCAGGACGTGGAAGATGCGCACCACTACAACCAGTCGACCATGATCGAAGTGCCCGCGTCATTGCGGGCGGACGTGATCGAGCAGGCGCTGCTGGCTGTCGTCACGCATCACGATGCGCTGCGTTTGAACTTCGAGCGCACCGGCGACACCTGGCAGCAATCGCATGCGGCAGCGCCTCTCGCGATACCGCTCGCGGTCACCGTGCTGGCCGACGTGACGCCCGCTGAGCAGCAAGCCACCATGCTCGCGATCGCCACGCAGATGCAGGAAAGCTTCACGTTATCCACAGCGCCACTGCTGCGCGCACACCTGTTTCAGTTCGGCCCGGCGCAACCGCAGCGTCTGCTCGTGGTCGCGCATCACCTCGTGATCGACGGCGTTTCGTGGCGCATCCTGTTCGAGGATCTGTACGCGGCGTGTCGTCAGATCGAAGCGGGCAATGCGGTCCAGCTTCCGGCGAAGACAACCGCCTGGCGCGACTGGTCGAACCGTCTCGGCGAACTCGGTGCTACTGCTATCGAGGGTCTCGACTACTGGCGCGAGAGCGACGCCGAAGCGCAGGCGTTTTTCGCCGACATGCGGCCCGGCACCATCGGCGACGCCGGGTCGGTCGTCGTCGAATTCGACGAACAGCAGACGCACGCGCTGTTGCAGGACGTGCCGCGCGCCTTCAATACCCAGATCAACGAAGTCCTGCTGACCGCGTTGCTGCTCGCGTTCGGCGACTGGACCGGCAATGCTTCGCTGGTGGTCGATCTGGAAGGCCACGGCCGCGAGGACATCTTCGAAGGTGTCGATACGTCGCGCACCATCGGCTGGTTCACCTCGCACTACCCCGTGCTGCTGAATGCCGGCGACGCCACCGTGGCCGCCGAGGCGTTGCGCAACGTCAAGGAACAACTGCGCGCGGTACCGCTGCGCGGACTCAGCTATGGCGTCGCACGCTATCTCGGCAAGGACGCACGCATCGCCGCGGAGCTGGCCCAGCAGCCGACCGCGCCGGTGCGCTTCAACTACCTGGGCCAGATCGATCGCCTGCTCGCCGACGATACCGGCTGGAAACCGGTGCTCGATTTCCATAGCCCCGAACACAGCCCGCGTGCGCAGCGCGGCCATCTGTTCGAGATCGACGGGATTGTGTTCGAGGGCCGTCTGCGCCTGACCTGGCACTACAGTCGCGCAGCCTGCGAACCCGGTGTCATCGAACATCTGACGCAGTGCTACCGCAGCCGTCTGCTGTCGATCGTCGCCGCCAGCAGCGATGGCGACGCTCAGCCCGGGCTGAGCCCAACGGACTTTCCGGCTGCACGCATCAGCCAGCAAGCGCTGGACGTTCTGGTCTCGAGGATCAAATCGTGACAACCCCCACCATTGCCGACATCTACGAGCTCTCCCCCATGCAGGAGGCGATGCTCTTTCATGCCGTGCATTCGCCCGGCTCGAGAAGCAGCTTTAACCAGCTCGGTTGCCGCATCGTCGGTAGTCTCGACTCCGCGCTGTTTCGTGCGGCGTGGCAGCAGCTCGTCGACCGGCATCCGGTGATGCGCACGTCGTTCCATTGGGAGGAATTCGACAAGCCGATGCAGGTCGTGCACGCGCACGCCGCGCTACCGTGGGTCGAGGACGACTGGCGCGACCTGTCGGAAGACGAGCAGCACACACGCTGGAGCGAGCATCTCGAGCGCGATCTGAGCGAAGGCTTTGCACTCGATCGCGCGCCGCTCGTGCGTTGCCGTCTCGTGCGGGTAGCGGACGATACGCATCTGTTCAGCTGGAGTCATCATCACATCCTCGCCGATGGTTGGTGCCTGTCGCTCGTCATCGAAGAGATCTTTCAGGTCTACGGTGCGCTCACGCAGGGCCTGCCGTCGGCACTGCCCGCCGTGCGTCCCTATCGCGACTATATCCAGTGGCTCCAGCAACGCGAACCGCAGGCCGCGCGACACTACTGGACGCGTTACCTCGAAGGTTTTCACTCGCCGACTCCGCTGCCCACAGCGGCACGCGCAGAGGCAAGCGAGCGCTTTGGCCAGGGCCTTGCGCAAGTTCAGGCCGATCTGTCGGTCGATCTCAGCGCACGCCTGCGGCAATTTGCAGCACGCCATCAGCTCACGCTCAACACGCTCGCTCAGGCGGCCTGGGCGCTCGTGCTGTCGCGCTACAGTGCGGAAACGGACGTCGTGTTCGGCGCCGTCGTCTCGGGTCGAGGCGCCAATCTGCCGGGTATCGAAAGCATGCTCGGCCTCTTCATCAACACGGTGCCGGTGCGCGTGCGGGTCGATCCGCGGCAGCCGCTTGTGCCGTGGCTGAAGATGATCCAGGCGCGGGTCGCTTCGCGCGCGCCGTTCGAATACACCCCGCTGCCCGATATCCAGCGTTGCAGCGAAGTGCCGCTCACGACGCCGCTGTTCGAGAGCAACGTGACGTTCATGAACTACCCGCTCGACGAGTCGCTGACGCACGGCGCGCACGGTCTGGCGGTCGACGACGTACAGCTCTATAACCGTGCCGACATTCCGCTCGAATTCGTGGTGACGGCGCGCGACGACTGGAAGATGGAGCTGTCGTTCGATCCGCAGCGCTTCGATGAAGACACGATGCGGCGCATGCTCGGTCATGTGGCCGCGACACTCAACGCGTTCGAGGCCGATCCGAACCGTCTGCTCGGGCGCCTGCCGATGCTCTCCGAGGCCGAGCGTCATCAGCTTCTGGAAACGTTCAACGACACCGAGGTGCCGTTCGACGCCGAACTCACCGTCGTGCATCGGCTGGAACAGGCCGCCGCCGTTTATCCGGAACGACCGGCCGTCGAGTACCGCGATACTGTTCTGAGCGCAGGCGAGCTGAATGTGCGCGCCAACCGCACCGCGCACCGCCTGCTGGCCGCGGCGGAGTTAAAGCCTGACTCGCTGGTCGCCATCTGCATGCACCGGTCGGAGCGCCTGATGGAGGCGATTTTCGCCGTGTGGAAGTGCGGCGCGGCCTATATCCCGATCGACCCGAACTATCCGGTAAGCCGCATCCGCACGATCCTCGAAGATTCCGGTGCCGATGCGATCGTCACCTGCGACGGCCTGCTCCCCACCGATCTGGCCGCGCTCGCGCCGGTCGTGTACCTCGACGCCGACTACGCCGTCGACAACGAGATCGCCGATGCGTCCAATCCCGGGCGCCCTGTCTCGCCCGACAGCCTCGCCTACGTGATTTATACGTCCGGTTCGACCGGCAAGCCCAAAGGGGCGATGGTCGAGCACGCGGGCATGTTGAATCACATGCTCGCCGAGATCGACGAGTTTTCGCTGTCGCCCTCGTCGGTGATCGCGCAGACCGCGCCGCATTGCTTCGATATTTCGGTCTGGCAATTTTTCGCGGCACCGCTCGCCGGCGGCAAAACCGTGATCGTCGACGACGAACTCGTGCGCGATCCCGCACGCTTCCTCGAATATCTCGAAGCCACGAAGATCAGCCTTCTCGAACTGGTGCCGTCCTATCTGGCCGCCCTGCTCGAACGAGCATCGGAACAGCCGGCGCTGCTGCGACACCTGCGAGACATTCTCGTCACCGGCGAGATGGTCAGCCCTGCGCTCGTCGCGCAGTGGTTCGAGGCGTTCCCCGACATCGCCATGGTGAACGCCTATGGTCCGGCCGAAGCCTCCGACGATATCGCGCAGCACAGCATGGATCGCGCGCCGACTACGCCGTATGTGCCGGTCGGCAAGCCGATCCGCAATGTGCGTATCTATGTCGTCGATCCGCAGATGAATCTGTGTCCGATCGGCGTATCCGGCGAGCTGTGCGTGTCCGGCGTCGCCGTGGGTCGCGGCTATCTGAACAACGAAGCCCGCACACGCGAGACCTTCCTCGAAGATCCGTTCCACCCGCGGCGCGGCGTCCGCATGTATCGCACCGGCGACATCGGTTGCTATCTGGCCGACGGGACGATCCTGCTGCATGGACGCAAAGACCATCAACTGAAAATTCGCGGTTATCGCATCGAACTGGGCGAGATCGATAACGCACTGGCTGCCATTCCCGCCATCCGCCAGGCAGCAGCGCTCGATTACCGCGACGCAGGCGGCCGTGCCGCGCTGTGCGCCTATGTCGCCTTCCGCGAAGGCGTGTCGCTGAGCGACGCCGAGATCGCCGCGGCTCTGTCGACCACGTTGCCGGACTACATGGTGCCGGGCATCTATGTCGTGCTCGACTCGCTGCCGTTGAGCAGCAACGGCAAGATCGATCGCAAGTCGTTGCCGCCGCTCGACCGCTCGACGCTTGCTGCCGCTGGAGCCGAACCGACGCTGCCGCGCAACGCCACCGAAACGCTGTTGTGCCGCATCTGGGGCGAGGCACTCGGTATCCCATCGCCGGGCATTCATGACAATATTTTTGCGCTGGGCGGCGACTCGATTCTCAGCATGCGCATCGTCTCGCTCGCGGCAAAAGCGGGCCTGAAAATCACGACGCGACTGATCTTTCAGCGTCCGACGGTTGCCGAACTCGCCGCTGTGGCGACCCACAGCGAGATCAAGGCGGCGGAGTTTGTCGCGGCTTCCGGTCCGCTGCCGTTGACGCCGATCCAGAAGCAGTTCTTCGCACAGCGCAAAGTCGACCAGGACCAGTACAACCAGGCTGTGCTGCTCGAGGTTCCGGTGGATCTGGATGCAGGCTCGCTGCGTCATGCGTTGCGGCATGCGGCACGCTGGCATGACGCGCTTCGGCTGCGCTTCCACGCCGGAGCATCCGATCCGTCCAGTTGGGTACAGGAGGTCGTCGACGATCAGGAGATTCCCGTCGGTGTGTTCGATATCGCGGCCGATCAACTGGAGCAGCATGTCGCGCAGTCTCATGCGAGCCTCGATCTCTTGAGCGGCCCGGTGTTGCGCGCGGATCTGTTCCGCCTCGATGGAGGGCAATCGGCGCGTCTGCTGCTGGTTGCGCATCACCTCGTGGTCGACGGTGTGTCGTGGGGTGCGCTGCTCGAAACCGTGTACGAAGCCTATACCCGCCTGCGCAACGGCCAGGCGCCCGAATTCGCCGGCAGTGGTTCGTCATGGACCGCATGGACCCGCGCGATCTCGAACTGGGCCGGCTCCGGTGCCGCCGATGCCGATCTCGCGCACTGGCAGGCGCTCTCACATGCAACCGTGCCCGGTCTTCCGCTCGATCGCTCCGCTGCCGCCGACGCCAACTCCGTGTCGTCGGCCGAAACGATCGTGGTCGAACTCGGCGAAGCCGCGACCACGGCACTGCTCGGCGCCGCACCGCGTGCCTACGAAGCGCAGATCAACGATGTATTGCTTGCTGCGCTCGCGCGTGCCGTCAGTGACTGGAGCGGATCGACCGAGGTGCTGCTCGATCTCGAAGCACACGGCCGCGAGGAAGTTACCACGGACCTCGACGTCTCGCGCACGGTCGGCTGGTTTACGTCGCTCTTCCCGGTCCTGCTGAAAGTCGAGGCGGAAGTGTACGATCCGGCTCGTCTCGTTGCGTCGATCACGGCGCAACTGCGCACCGTACCATCGGCGGGTATCACTTACGGTTTGCTGCAGGATCGGCTTGACGGTGCCGCTGCGCAGTCTCAGTTGCTGTTCAACTACCTCGGGCAGACCGATCAGGTGTTCACCGGTGCGCGCGACTGGAAACAGGCCACCGAGCCGAGTGGCGACGGTCGCAATGCGGATCAGCAGCGCGAGCATCTGCTCGATATCAACGCCTACGTCACCGGCAACCGTCTGCATGTGGCCTGGGAGTTCAGCCGGGCCTTCCATGACACGGCCAACATCGAGCGCCTCGCGCAGGGCTATATCGCGGCGCTCGAATCGCTCGTCGCCGGGCATACGGCCCAGTCCGTCGCGGACCACCGCTCCGTTTCAGGTTCTTCTGTTGCAGATTACACAGCGACCGGTCTGTCAACGACCTCACTGCAGACGCTGACCGCAAGCATCCCGGACGAGATCACCGACATCTACACGCTGACGCCGACCCAGCAGGGCATGCTGTTCCACAGCCTGTACGAGCCGGAATCGGATGCGTATTTCAGCAGCCTCAATTTCCGTATCGACGGGGATCTCGATGTCGAACGGTTCCGCCGCGCGTGGGATGCGGTGATACACCGGCACGACATCTTGCGCACCTCGTTTCATTGGGAAGAAATCGAAAACCCGGTGCAGGTCGTGCATCGTCGCGTCGAATTGCCGTGGCATGAAGAAGATCTTCGCTCGGTCTCGGTCGTCGAGGCAGAGCAACGCTGGGACGCATATCTGACGCAAGACCGCGAACGCGGCTTCGACTTCACGCGGGCTCCGTTGACGCGCCTCGGACTCTTCCGTCTGGGTCCGCAGGCATGGCGTTTCTACTGGAGCCATCACCACATCCTGCTCGACGGCTGGAGTTCCGCGCTGCTGCTGAGCGAAGTAGTGGCCACCTATCAGGCCCTGCCCGACAACACCGGCACGAATCGCGCCGCGCCGCCGGTTTTCCACGACTACGTGCGCTGGCTGGAACGCCAGGACCCCGCGGCGGCCGAGCATTTCTGGAAGACGAAGCTCGAGGATTTCCCCACGCCGACGCCGCTCGTGCTGGGGCATCCCGAACTCGACGGAACGGCGGCTCCTGGCACCTATGTGGAAGAACAGCTTCTGCTCTCCGCAGCCGATACGCGCAATCTCGTCGCGTTCGCGCAAACCAGTCGCGTCACGCTCAACACGATCGCCCAGGGCGTATGGGCTCAACTACTGAGCCGCTACAGCGGCGAAACGGATGTGGTGTTCGGCACCATCGTCTCCGGTCGTCCGGCTTCGCTACCGGAGTCGGACCAGATGGTCGGGCTCTTCATCAACACGCTGCCGGTGCGCGTACGCATCGACCAACGCCCGACGTCCGCGTGGCTCGCGCAGTTGCAGATCGATCTCGCGCAGCAGGAGGACTATGCGCACTATCCGCTCGCCGAAATCCAGAAGTTCGCCGATCTGCCGCCGGGCGTGCCGCTGTTCCAGAGCCTGCTGATCTTCCAGAACTATCCGGTCGAAGAAGCGCTGACCGATGCGCTCGACGGCTTGAGGATCGGTGAATTCCAGATTGCCGATCCGAACAACTACCCGCTGACGCTGGTCGTGACACCGGGTGAATCGTTGTCGTTGCAGGTGCTGTACGACGATGGCCGGTTCGATCGCGACACGATCGTCCGGCTGCTGCGCCATGTCGAAACCCTGCTCGTCGGCCTGACTTCTGCCGA
This sequence comes from Paraburkholderia sp. CHISQ3, assembly GCF_030464945.1. NCBI lineage: Bacteria > Pseudomonadati > Pseudomonadota > Betaproteobacteria > Burkholderiales > Burkholderiaceae > Paraburkholderia > Paraburkholderia sp. CHISQ3. The sequence continues at coordinate 135,260 of NZ_JALPRG010000013.1, read as the reverse complement.
CGATCGTCCGAACGGCAGCATCCCCCTGCTCACCGAAGCCGAGCGCAACGAAATCCTGCTCGACTGGAACGACACGTTCACGGCGATTCCTTCCGACAAGACGCTGCCCGAACTGATCGAGGCCGTGGCGGCCGCTCACCCTGAGCGCGTCGCCGTGCGCTACGGTACGGTGGTTCGTACCTATCGGGATCTCGTCGAAGGCGCCGATCGCATCGCGCGACATCTTCTGCAAACAGCACCGATCCAGCCCGACGACCGCATCGCTGTATGGATGCCCCGCTCGGACCTGATGCTGGAAACCATTCTGGCCATCTGGAAGGTGGGTGCGGCCTACGTTCCCGTCGATCCCGCCTACCCTGCGCAACGCGTCGAGGCGATCCTCACGGCGGCTGAACCGATCATCATCGTCGCGAGAGACTGCGTGGCGCCGGCTGCGCTGTCGTCGATCCCGATGATCGATCCCGCGCATCTGCCCGACGAACAGCGCGCAGACGCGCCCTTGTTGCCTTGTTCCCGGCCCGCGAACCTCGCGTATGTCATCTTCACCTCGGGTTCGACCGGCAAGCCCAAGGGCGCCATGGTCGAGCATCGCGGCATGTTGAATCACGTGCTCGCGATGGCGCGTCGTGTCGAACTCGGCGCGCACAGCGCGGTTGCGCAAACCGCTTCTCATTGCTCCGACATCTCCGTCTGGCAATGCTTCGCCGCGCTCGTGTCGGGCGCCACCACGGTGATCTATCCCGATGCCGTCATCCTCGAGCCCACGCTCCTGATCGACAGTCTGCATCGTGACCGCATCACGGCGATGCAATTCGTCCCGTCCTATCTGGCCACCTTTCTCGTCGAACTGGAACGGCACGCCCTGCCGACCTTCCAGCACCTCGACACGCTGGTGACGATCGGCGAGACCTTGCAGGTGTCCTCCGCGCAGGCCTGGTTCCGCCTGAATCCGACGGTCCGCCTGATCAACGCCTATGGACCGACCGAAGCGTCCGACTCGGTCGCGCACTACACGATGGAACGTGCCCCGAACCTGCCCGCGATTCCAATCGGCAAACCGATCGCGAACCTGCGCCTCTACGTCGTGGATGCGGACATGAATCTCTGTCCGGTCGGCGTCAAGGGCGAGATCTGCATCGCGGGAACCGGCGTTGGGCGCGGCTATCTGTTCGACGAGAAACGCACTAAGGCCGTGTTCCGCGACGATCCGTTCAGCACGGAACCCGGCGCACGCCTGTATCACACCGGTGACATAGGCTGCTTCGGGCCGGACGGCAATATTCACTTCTTCGGACGCCGCGACTTCCAGGTGAAGATCCGCGGATATCGCATCGAGCTTGGCGACATCGAGGCGGCGCTGACCGGTCTTGCAGGCATCTCCAATGCCGTCGTAGTCGCACGTGAGGGCACAGGCGGCGACAAATACCTGTGCGGCTACGCATCGGGAACCGGTTGGACATCCGCGCTTCTGCGTGAGGCGTTGCGCGAAAAACTGCCGGTGCATATGGTGCCCGACTTCGTGATGCTGCTGCCGGCGCTGCCCGTTACACCTAACGGCAAGATCAATCGCGCCGCGCTGCCGCTTCCGGACACCTCCTACGTACCCGAAGCCGTGTCGGCCGAACCCCAGACACCGACCGAAGCGGCGCTGCTGCGCATCTTCGCCGAAGTGCTCGGACGGCAACCGAACGGCATCGACGACAACTTCTTCGAGCAAGGAGGCCAGAGCATCAAGGCGATCCAGATGGTGAGCCGGATCAGGCGCGAACTGAAACTGGGCGTCGCGATCGTCGATATTTTCCATGCACCGACGCCGCGCGAGCTTGCGAAGAAGCTGGTTGGCACAACGACCGTCGATGCCGAGGAAATCATCCCGGCGCTTCCCGCGCAACCGTCGTACGCGGCGTCGAGTGCCCAGAAGCGCATCTGGCTTGCGAGCCGCAGCGCCGATCCGTCGACGTACAACATGGCCGGTGCGCTGCAACTGAACGGCGCGATCGATACCGACCGCCTTGTCCGCGCATTCGATGCGCTGGTCGATCGGCATGAGAGCTTGCGCACGGTGTTTGCGATGATCGAAGGCAGTCTCCGGCAACGCGTGCTGACGCGCGCGGAATCCGGCTTCCGGGTCGAGCAGATGCAGTTCGCGCAGGAAACTTCGACGGAGGAAATCGACCGGCTGATCCGCGCGGAAGCGGAGCAACCGTTCGATCTCGCCGCAGGCCCCCTGCTGCGCGTCAAGCTGATCCGGCTCTCGTCGGTGCAGCATCTGCTGTTGCTGAACATGCACCACGTGATATCGGATGCGTGGTCGATCCGCGTTCTGACCGACGATCTGCATGCGCTGTATGCCGGTCGCGATCTGCCGGCGCTGACCATCCAGTATCGCGACTACGCCGCCTGGCACAATGCGCATCTGGAAAGTCCGCGCGCGGCCGCACATCGCGACTACTGGCTCGAGAAGCTCGCGGCGCCGGTACCGCGCCTGCAACTGGCACTCGATTACCCGCGTCCCGAGCGACTCAGCCACGCCGGGCAGACACTCGATCTGCCGCTGTCCGACACCCAGCTTGCCGGACTCGCGGAGCTGGCGCGCGCTCGCCATACCTCGACCTACTCCGTCATCCTGGCCTCGTTCTGCGTGCTGCTGCATCGCTATACGGGACGTGAGGATATCGTGATCGGCAGCGTGTCGGCCGGACGCGACAGCGAACAACTCGAAGCGCAGATCGGGGTGTTTCTCAACACCGTTGTATTGCGTGTGCCGCTGCACAAATCCGCGACAGTGAACGAGGTGATCGACGCTGTTTCGAAAGCGTCTACGGAAGCCATCGAGCACGCGTCTTATCCGTTCGATCTGCTGCTCGAAGATCTGAAGGTACGCACGCCGGCGAATCACTTCCCGTTCTTCGATATCCAGGCGAACTACATCTCCGTGCCGCCGGCGCAGCAGGATCTGCAGATCGCCGATATCTCGCAGACCGACACGACGGCGAAGTTCGATCTGTCGTTCCAGATCGTGGAGAGCGAAGGCAAGCACCTGATCCAGTTTATCTACAACACCCGCCTGTTCCGTCCCGCGACCATCGCCGCGATGCGCGATCGACTGCTCGACATACAGGAAGTGTTCCGGCGCGATCCGAACACGCCCGTCGATCGTATTGCGCTCTCCAGCAATGCGCCCGCCGCCGGCCCACGGGTTCGTGTCGGTCTTCGTCTGAAGACCGCACCCGAGCCCACCGCCGATGACGCGCTCGAGGAGAAAACATGATGCGGGCCGGTGCAGTGGGTTTCACGTTGCTTTGGGTGAACACAACGTCTCAAGGAGTTTTCTGTGCAAGACAATAACGTCCTGGTCACCGACCGTCGCTTTGAGCAAACCGCGACTTTCTGGCGCGAGTGTTTGTCTCTGGTTACGGGCGTTTATCGTATTTCGCCGCATGCATCTAACGCTTCGGGTGCTTCAGGTACGCAACAGGGTGGCCCGCTATCGCGCACGGTGTCGCTCACGCCTGCTTCGCTTGAGGTGTTGAGAAGCATCGCCGACGGCGAGCTTGCCGAGTTTGCGATCACGGCCGCCGCCGTCGCGCTGCTGCTGTGGAAATACTTCCGTATCCCCGTCACGGTGCTTGGCACGCCGGGACTCGGCGAACATGCGCCGGCCGCTGCGACCACCGTTCCGCTGATCATCGAGGTACGTCCCGACGAACGCATCGAGGACTACCTGTCGCGCGTGGCCGGGATCGTGGAAGACAGCTACGCCGAGCCGCATTTCCCGCTCGCAACGCTCGTGCGCAACGAAAAGGACATGGACCTCGCGCAGCTCACGAAGGTCTCGCTGGCGGATGAACGGGTGCACGACGCCCTGACGCGGCAAGACGACGATTTGCAGTTGCACTTGCGGCTCGCGCGCGGCGAGATCGAAATCCGTTACTCCGGCGCGATCGAGCCTGTGTTGCTCGACGGCTTTGCCGGCAGTCTCGACACGGTTCTGCGCGAATTCGAACACCTTCAGAAGACGGTCGGAGAAATCGACTCGACCCCGCCCGAAGAGCAACGCATGCTGGCTGCCTTCAACGAAACCGCGACGCCCGGCCCGAGCCACCCCACGGTCGTCGCGATGTTCGAAGCGCAGGTTGCTCGCACGCCGTCGGCGCCGGCGCTCGTCACCGACAGTTCGCTCATGACCTACGCGGACCTGAACGCGAAGGCCAACAGCCTCGCGCATCAGTTGCGCAGCAACTACGGCGTCGGACCGGAATCGCTGATCGGCATCATGCTCGACCGCTCCGAACTGATGATCGTGGCGATTCTGGGTGTGTTGAAGGCGGGCGCTGCGTTCGTACCGCTCGACCCGGCGTACCCGGCCGAGAGGATCAATCACATCCTGAGCGATACCGGTTTGTCGCTACTCGTGACGCAATCGGGTCAACTGACGCAGTGGTACGAATTCTCCGGCATCACCCTGTTGCTCGACCAGGAGCTTCCGCGCTGGAAGCCGTTGCCGGCCAATCCGTCTTACACCGCGTTGCCGGAGCAGCTCGCTTACGTGATCTACACGTCGGGTTCGACCGGGCGGCCGAAAGGTTGTCTGCTCGAACACCGCAATCTCGCCCACTATATCTCCTGGGCCACCCAGTACTACTTCCCCGACGGGACGTCCGGCAGCTTCGGCCTGTATAGCTCGCTATGCTTCGACTTCACGCTGACCAATGTGTTCTGCCCGCTCGTGCGCGGAAAAACGCTGCGTATCTATCCGCAGTCGGACAGCATCGACACGATACTTTCGAGAGCGTTCCAGCCCGGTAGCGGCGTCGATACGCTCAAGCTCACGCCGACCCACATTCACCTGCTGGAGTACATGAACCTTGCCCGCTCCGGCGTGCGCAAGGTGATCGTCGGCGGCGAAGAGCTGACGTCGCAGCACATCGCGATTCTGCGCAAGATCGACCCCGCTATCGAGATCTACAACGAGTACGGCCCCACCGAGGCGACGGTCGGTTGCATCGTGAAACTCGTCGACGACGAGGCTTCTTCGGTGCTGATCGGGCGGCCTATTGCCAACACACGTGTGTACATTCTCGACGAAGCACTGAAGCCGGTTCCCATCGGTGTGGCGGGAGAAATCTGCGTGGCGGGTCACGGGCTCGCGCGTGGTTATCACAACCGCCCCGACGTTACGGCCGCGAAATTTGTCGAGAACCCTTTCGCCGGAGAGCAGCGCATCTATCGCACCGGCGATATCGGCCGATGGCTGCCCGACGGGCAGATCCAGTGCTACGGACGCATCGACGATCAGGTCAAGATACGCGGACACCGCGTCGAACCGGGCGAGATCGAAGCCGCAATCGCCACGCATACCGATGTCGTCGGCGCGGCGGTCATGCTGCGCGAAACGGCGCATGGCGTGCGCAAGCTGGCCGCCTATGTCAAGGGCACGCCGGACCTGAGCGTGGCGGACCTGCGGACCTTCCTCGCCGGCAAGCTGCCCGACTACATGGTCCCGTCGGACTTTTTCCTGATCGCCGAATTTCCGCTCAATGCCAACGGCAAGCTCGATCGCCGGGCGCTGCTCGCGATCGAACCCACTGCGGCAGCCGATGCAGCCGACACCGTCGATCTCGATGCCACACCGATCCAGCTAGAACTGGTGCGCATCTGGCGCGAGGTGCTCGACAATCCGGCCATCGATCTGACCGGCCGCTTCTTCGACTACGGCGGCGATTCGCTGCAGGCCATGCAGCTCGTCTCGCGAATCTGGAGCAGTTTCTCCGTCGAAATCGGCATCGATGCGATCTTCGAACTGCAAACCGTGAGCGCGGTGTCCGATCTGATCGAAGCATCGTCGCCGCTGTCCGGCTCGATGGCTGGCAACATTCAACCGGCAGCGCGCACCGACGACCTGCCGCTGTCGTTTCCGCAGCAGCGCCTGTGGTTCCTCGCGCAACTGGAAGGTCCGTCGGCCGCCTATAACATTTCGAGCGCGCTGCGTTTCGAAGGCGCGCTGGACGTGCAGCGTCTGCAGGCCGCCGTGTCCGAAATCAGCCGACGTCACGAGATTCTGCGCACGACGTTCCCCGCTATCGACGGTCGCGGCGTGCAACGCATCGCGGCGCCGGCGCCGGTCACGCTCGCCGTGGTCGATATCGCCAGCGAGTCCGACTCGCTCACACTGCTTGCCGAGGAAACCGACCGCCCCTTCGATCTCGCTACCGGACCGCTGTATCGCGCCGTGCTGTACCGCGTCCGTGAAGACCTGCATATCTTCGGCGTCGTGATGCATCACATCATCTCGGACGCGTGGTCGTCGGGCATTCTCATCGGCGAACTGGCCGCGCTCTACGACGGCCAGTCCCTGCCCGATCTGGCCGTGCAGTACGCGGACTACGCCGTCTGGCAGCACGAACGACTCGCCTCCGCCGACACGCATCAGGAGCTCGCGCTTCTGAGCGCATCTCTGGCCGATGCGCCCGATCTGATCGAGCTGCCCACCGACCGTCCGCGGCCCGCGATCCAGAGCTTCCGCGGCTCGGTGCTGCCGTTCCAGCTGGAAGGCGCCCTCGCCGATCGCCTGCGCGCCATCGCCCATGCTTCCGGCACCAGCACGTATATGGTCGTGCTCGCCGCGTACTCGCTGCTGCTCTCGCGCTACAGCAATCAGCAGGATATCGTCGTCGGTTCGCCGATCGCCAACCGGCGCTCGAGCATGACCGAGCCGCTGATCGGCTTCTTTGCCAATACGCTCGCACTGCGCGTGGACCTGTCCGGCAACCCGACCTTCGATGAGTTGCTGGCGAGGGTGAAGCGTGTCGCGCTGGACGGTTACAGCCGCCAGGAGATTCCGTTCGAGCAGGTGGTGGAGTCGCTCAAGCTCGAGCGCAATCTGGGCCGCACGCCGATTTTCCAGGTGATGTTCGCCTACGAGAAAGTGCCGGCCAACGGGCCGACCTTTCCTGGCCTGAGCGTCACGCCGGTGTCGGTGGAAACCTTCACCGCGAAGTTCGACCTCACGCTCTATATGCAGGATTCCGACAGCGGACTCGCGGGCGCGCTGGAATACAACACGGATCTGTTCGATGCGGCCACGATCGAGCGGATGGCGCAGCACTTCCGCAATCTTCTCGATGCGGTGGTCGAGGGTTCGAATCAGCCGCTTAACGGGCTCTCGTTGTTGAGCGATGCGGAACGCGACGTGCTAACGGTCGAGTGGAACAGCACCAAAACGGATTTCGGCGCGGACGCCGAACAACCGTTGCATCGTTTGTTCGAGCAGCAGGTCGAGCGCACGCCCGAAGCCATCGCGGCTGTCTACGAGGGTGCGTCGCTGACCTATGCCGAACTCAACGTTCGTGCCAATCGCCTCGCGCATCGCCTTATCGAACTCGGCGTCGTGCCCGATGCGCTCGTCGGTGTGTCGATGGAACGTTCGCTCGACATGATCGTCGCCCTGCTCGCGGTGCTCAAGGCAGGCGGCGCTTACGTCCCCGTCGATCCGGATTACCCGGCCGATCGCGTGCGCTTCATGATCGATAACGCGCAACTGCGCTGGCTTCTCACGCAGCAGCATCTGCTGGCGGTGTTGCCTGAGATCGAGGCGCAGTTGATCGTGGTTGATCGCGATGCGGCCGAGATTGCAGCGGCTAAAGCGACCAATCCCGCGCCAGCGCTCACCAGCGACAACCTCGCCTACATGATCTACACCTCCGGCTCGACCGGCAGGCCCAAAGGCGCGCTCAACGCTCACCGTGCAGTCACGAACCGCATTCTCTGGATTCAACACGCGCACGCCATCGGCGCCGGCGACAGCGTCCTGCAGAAGACGCCGTTCAGCTTCGACGTGTCGGTGTGGGAATTCTTCTGGCCGCTCGCCGCCGGCGCCCGCCTGGTGTTTGCGCGGCCCGGTGGCCAGCGTGAGGCCGACTATCTGATCGATCTGATCGAGCGCGAGCAGATCACCACCGCGCACTTCGTACCCTCGATGCTGCGTGCGTTCCTCGATCATCCGGACGTCGAGCGTTGCACGTCGCTGCGCCGCGTGGTGTGCAGTGGCGAGGCGTTACCGTTCGATCTGCAACAACGTTTCTTCGAGCGCCTGAATGCGAGGCTGTTCAACCTCTATGGCCCCACCGAGGCCGCCGTCGAAGTCAGCGTCTGGGAATGCCGTCGCGACGACCCGCAAGGCATTGTTCCAATCGGCAAGCCGATTGCCAATGCGCGCCTCTATATCGTCGATGCGCAGATGCAACCGGTACCGGTCGGCATTGCGGGCGAACTGATGATCGGCGGTGTGCCGGTTGGGCGCGGTTATTACGGCGACCCCGAACTGAGCGCCGCGAAGTTCATCGCCGATCCGTTCTCCAGCAATCCGCAGGATCGGCTCTATCGCACCGGCGATCTCTCGCGTTTCCGACCCGACGGCAACATCGAGTTCCTCGGTCGTATCGATCATCAGATCAAGCTGCGCGGTTTTCGCATCGAACTCGGTGAAATCGAGGGAACGCTGCGCAAGCATCCGTCGGTCGGCGACTGTGTCGTGATTGCAAAGATCGACGGTCCGCGGACGTCGCTGATCGCCTATGTCGCGACTTCTATATCCGATACGTCCGGGTTGCGCGGCTATCTGCGCGAACACCTGCCCAGCTACATGGTGCCGTCGACGTTCGTCGCACTTGAATCGCTGCCGCTGCTTCCCAACGGCAAGATCAACCGCAAGGCGCTGCCGGTTCCCGCTGAAATCGTCGACGATACCCACACCGACGCGCCTGCCGTTACGCCGCGGGAAGTCCTGCTGTCGTCGATCTGGAAAGACGTGCTGCAACTGTCGTCGATCGGTATCCACGACAACTTTTTCGAACTCGGTGGCGATTCGATCCTGAGCATTCAGGTCGTCTCGCGCGCCAACCAGGCGGGGCTGCGCATTACGGCGAAGCAGCTGTTCCAGTATCAGACGATCGCCGAGCTGGCAGGCGCGCGTGATGAACGCAGTGCATATGCATCGACGGTCGATCCGCTCGGGGACGCGCCGCTTACACCGGTCCAGCACTGGTTCTTCGATCAGGATGTCGATACGCCGTCGCATTTCAATCAAACGGTCCTGATTCAGGTGCCGGCCGATATCGACGAAGCGCGGCTCGCCGATGCGATCCAGCAGGTCTTCGAGCACCATGACGCGTTGCGTCTGCGGTTCTCGCGCAGCGCGGGCTACTGGACTCAGAAGGTTGTCGGCGGCGGCGACAGGCCCGCTCTCTTCGCGAAGCAAGCGATAACCGCCGACGCCGCCGATGACCGTATCGCAGCGATGCGTGCCGCCGCGGCTGACGCCGAACGTGGCATCGATATCGAACGTGGCCCGTTGCTGGCGGCTCGTCTTTTCAGCTTCGCCGACGAGCCGTTCGCCCGTCTGTTCGTATCGATTCATCACCTTGCGGTGGACGGTGTCTCGTGGCGCGTGCTGCTCGAAGATCTGCATGCCGCGTACCATGGCCAGCCGCTGTCGGAGAAGACGACGTCGTTCCGCGAATGGGCGCTGCATCTGCAGCAACTGGCGCAATCGCCGGCTATCGGTAACGAAGCCGGACTCTGGCAGGAGATCCTCTCGCAGAAGATCGAACCGATGCCGGTCGATTATCCAGCCGCCCGTGCGGCCAACTACGTCGGCAACACGGCGACCGTTTCGTTCGAACTGGACGAAGCCGAAACCACCGCGTTGCTGCGCCGCTTGCCGCAGGCCTACGACACCCGCATCAACGACGTTCTGCTCGCCGCGCTCGCACAGGCGTGCAGCATGGTCACGGGCAACTCGCGCACACAGATCGATCTCGAGAGTCATGGCCGTCACGTGTCGGACGCGCCGATCGACCTCACGAGAACCATCGGCTGGTTCACCTCGATTTACCCCGTCGTGCTCGAAATCGCCGCCGTGCAAACGCCGGAGGAAGCGCTGCGCGCCGCACGCCAACAGCTACGCCGCATTCCCAACGAAGGTCTTGGCTATTCGCTACTGCGCTACCTGAGTCCCGACGACACCGTACGCGACAGTTTCGCCAAACTGCCCGGTGCCGACATCCTCTTCAACTATCACGGGCAGCTCGATACGGTGTTGCAGCGATCGGATGGCTGGAACCCGGCGACCGAAGACCTCGGTTCACTACGCTCCGACAAATCGCTGCGCACGCATCTGTTCGAAATCGTTGCTTCCGTGTCCAACGGCAAGCTCCAGGTGGACTGGATCTACGGTGAGCGTATCCATCGACGCCAGACCGTGCAGAACCTGGCCGCACACTTCAAGGACCGTTTGCTCGACTTCGTGGCGTCCGTTCCCGACACGGTTGCGGCGGGCTGGGACAACGTCGAAGACAGCTATGCGCTCTCTTCGCTGCAACAGGGTCTGCTGTTCCATACGCTGTACGACCTCGATCCTGCCGCTTACTTCCAGCAGTTCAGTTTCTCCGTCAGCGGTGCGCTCCAGGTTGCAGCGCTCAAGCAAGCGTGGACGAATGCGCTCGAGCGCCATGCGATCCTGCGCACCGCGTTTGTCTGGGCAGATCGCGATCAGCCGGTGCAGACCGTCTTGCGCAACGTCGAGCTGACGTGGGAGTCGCACGACTGGCGATCGCGCAATGCATCGCGTCGCGACGATGACTTCGATGCGTTCCTCGCCGAGGACCGGCGACGCGGCTTCGACTTGCAGCAGGCGCCGCTATTTCGCTGCACGCTGATTCAGGAAACCGAGCAGCGCCATCGCTTCTGCTGGAGCGGGCATCACATCATTCTCGACGGCTGGAGCACCGCCACGCTGATGAAGGAGGTCTTCGAGGACTATGTATCGCTTGCCCGCACCGGCGTACCCGCCGTGGCGGCGTCGGCTCCGGGCTACCGTCGGTATATCGACTGGCTCTCGCGTCACCCGCGCTCGGCGGATGAATCGTGGTGGCGTAACGAGCTGGCCGGTTTTCGTGCCGCGACGCCGATCCTTGTGGACACCAATGCGGGCAAGCAAGCCGCCGGCGATGCCCCGCGCCAGGACAAGCGCCGTGAACAGCACTTCCTGCTGGACGAGGCGCTGACGACGCGGTTGCAGGCGCTCATGCGATCCAATCGACTCACGCTCAACGTGTTGATGCGCGCGGTCTGGGCCCTGGTGCTGCGCCGCTATTCGAAAACCGACGATGTCGTGTTCGGCGTTACCGTGTCCGGCCGGCCGGCGACGCTCGACGGTGTCGAATCGATCGTGGGGCTGTTTATCAATACGTTGCCGTTCCGCGTGCGCATCGCACCGCAGCGCCCGTTCACCGAATGGCTGGCGACTGTCCACACAGCGCAGACGGAGATGGAGCCGCATTCGTATAGCTCGCTCGTCGATATCCAGAAGTGGAGCGAGCTGCCTGCTCGCGACAGTCTGTTCGATAGCCTGCTGGTGTTCGAAAACTTCCCGGTTGCCGCCGCGCCCGATCTCGGACCGGATGAAATCGAAATCCACGACACGCGTGCTTTCGCGGAATCGAACTACCCGCTGACGCTGACCGTGCATCCGGATACGCGCCTCGCGTTCCGTATTTCGCACGATGCGAACCGTTTCGCGCCGGACGTGGTGCGGCAGATGCTCGATTACATCCGTGGGTTGCTGGAACGGTTCGCTGAAGATCCGGCGCAGCTTACCGGTAGTCTCGCCGATGCTCTGGTGTCGGGCGATGGTGTTCGTAACGACTCTGAGTCTGGGTCTGGGTTTGGGTCCGACTCTCACTCCAGCAGCAAGCTGGATTCAAGCACTGCAACCGGCGAACCTGGCGCACAACCGGACACTGCTGTTGCATCCACAACCACACGCGTCGTCGCCCCCACGCCGGACGAAAGCACGTTGCTCAAGATCTGGCAGATGGTCTTTGAAAGAAAGGACATCAAGCTCAGCGACAACTACTTCGACCTCGGTGGACATTCCATCACCGCGATCCGGCTGATGGCCAATGTCGAAAAAGCATTCGATCGCCGGCTGCCGATTTCCTATCTCTTCGAGAATCCCACGATCGAGAAACTGGCAGCAGCACTCGGCAAGAAAGATTCGTCCGCGACTTCCGGCGGACTCGTGCCGATCAAGGATGGCGGTCCCGCTGCCCCGCTCTTCCTGCTGCCGGGCGCCGGCGGCAACGTGATCTACTTCCGCCCGCTCGCGCATAGCCTCGTCGACACACATGCTGTGTACGGGCTGGAAGCGCTCGGCCTCGATGGTTCGTGCCTGCCGCTCACCAAGGTCGAAGACATCGCGGCGCGTCATATCGAACGCATCTGGCCGCTGGTCGGCGCGGGCCCCTACTACCTGGCGGGCCACTCGTTCGGCGCGCAGGTGGCGCTGGAAATGAGCCGGCAACTCGTCGCCAAGGGCGCTACCGTGAAACTGCTGGCGATCTTCGATGCGTCCGCGCCGGTCGTCACCACGGGCGAAACCTACTGGCACAACTGGGACGACACCGAGTGGCTCGTCGCGATCGCGCACGAGATCAGCACCTTCCTCGGCACCGACCTCCAGGTGACGCGTGATGACCTGGTCAATCTCGATCCCGACAGCCAGGCTGGCTTGATCCTCGAAAGAATCGGCGACCGTGGCAACTGGTTTGCCGACACCGGATCGGACCGCCTGCGCGCTTATCTGCGCGTCTATCAGGCCAATTTCAAATCGGACTACGCACCTGCAGCAGAACCGCTGCCCGTGCCGATCACGTTGTTCCGTAGTACCGAGCGCGATCCTGGCGATTTCGATCCGTCGCCCGAAGTCGCACAGCTGCATCTCGATCCGACCTGGGGATGGTCCGGTTTCTCGGCACTCCCGGTCGAGGTAGTCGACGTACCCGGCGACCACCTGACCATGCTGCTCGATCCGCACGCGAGCGTCCTTGCAACCCATGTCAATCAGTCTCTGGAGAAGAATCGCCAATGAAAGCCACGCCGACAATCGATAACTCCTTCGCTCGCAAGGTCTGCATCAATCTGGACCGGCGCCCCGACCGCTGGGAAGCCATGCAACAGAAGTTTGCCGAGCAGAACATCCTCACGGTGGAACGTCTGTCCGCCGTCGATGCAAAGCTCGTTCCCGTGCCGGAAGCGCTGAGCCATATGCGCCCGCAGGATTTCGGCTGCACCATGAGTCACCTCAATGCAGTGAAAGAGGCCAAGGCCGCCGGCGCAAGCGAAGTCATGATCTTCGAAGACGACGCGTTCTTCGACGCCGACTTCGCCACGCGCTTTCCGGAATTCATCGAGCAGGTGCCGGACGACTGGCACATGCTGTTCCTCGGTGCGTATCACTTCGCCCAGCCGATTCCGGTTGCGCCCAACATCGTCAAAACCGTCGAGACGCTCACGGCGCACGCCTATGTCGTCAGAGACACGCTTTACGACGCATTCATCGCGCTGAACGAAAACCCGCCGGCCATCGTCGATCGCAATAACCTGCTCCTGCAGCAGAAATTCAATTGCTATTGCTTTGAACCGAATCTGGTCGGTCAGGAATCCGGTTACTCCGACATCATGGAAGAGGACATGCCGGAGAAGCCACTCGCTTATCCGTTTCCGATTCCTAATGGTGGTAACGGCTGGTAGTGCCAGGGGACACCCGCCGAAGTCAACCGGCCGGCAACGCCGGTTGACCATCTGAATACCTCAACGGGCCACTGAACATCATGGAAATGACCACCGTCGACGTCAAGGAAGAGTTTGTCCAGTCCGTGCTCGATTCGCTGCATCGGGATCGCAGGCTCGGCGAGGCCATTTCGCTGGCCCACGGAAAATGCGAATCGGCTGCCGGCGTGATCGATCTGATTTTTCCTTTGATCACACAGAGATTGCGCATCGATTACATCCTGATGCTCAGCATCGAGAACAACCCTCGTGTGCTGTTGCAGTTTCTTCGACTGGTCGAATCGCGGCTCGTGCAGAACGACAGCTGGACCGTTGCGTCGGTCGAGGCATCGCTGCGTAGTGCGGTCGGCTCGTTGAACCTCGGTTGGGATCGTGCGCAGCGCTTGCTCAAGTGCTGCATCCTGTTCTCCGATTCGCCGCTTGAAATCGTTAGAAGCATCATGTGCCTCGGAAAGCAGGAAACGTCCCTCAGGTTGCGATCGGCCGCCGAGAACATCGAGCTTAGCCACCTGATCAGCTGAGTACCCTTCGTTCCACCATAAAAACTACTCACCAATATGCCGACAATTTTCGAATGTATCGATGCGGAGATGAACAATGGTTTTAGTCAACGAAACAGAAGCCGTTGCGGGTGTGGCTAGAGAAGACGCGGTGTTTTCCTTCCGAAGAATCATCGATTTTCTGGTTGCCGAAAAAGTTAACCACCGGGTGATGGTGCATCCACCGGAAGGGCAAACCGTTGCGGCCAGCTTGCTGCGCGGACATAGCGTTGAACAGGCTGCCAAATGCATGGTGGTAGAGGTCAAACATGACAATGGCGAGCTTTCTTATGTCCTCGCCGTTGTGTCCGGAAACAGAAGGGTCGCTTTAAAAAACGTGGCCGGTTTTCTTGAAGGCGTCAAGGCCAAGCTGGCACCGAGCCATATAGCGTCCCAGTTGACCCGGTGCGTGATGGGGGCTGTCCCGCCCATATCGTTCGATGACCGTCTTCAGGTCGTGGTCGACCGTGGACTGCTGTCCACCGAGGAAATCGTATTCAGTGCGGGGCGGCTCGATGTGTCGATCGGCGTCAACACCGACACCTACCTGAATGTCATTCGACATCAAATCGGCAGTATCTCCGAATAGTGATCCATGGACTCCGCTCAAAATAAATCGCCGCCGTGGCATTCGGTCATCGCCCTGATGTGGCGCAGTCACCCCTGGCTTACCGTAGGTACCGTCGTCACAGGTCTGATTAGCGGCGTTGCATCGATTGTCGGTGTGGGACTGATCACCAGAGTGCTGCACGATCAGAACAATCGGCAAACACTGCTGCTGATCTTCATCGCACTGAATGCGATTGCAATTTTGTGCAGGACCGCTGCTGCTGCGATGCCATCGTATGCCTGCATGAAAATCATGACGAGGCTGCGCGTCGATCTATGCAAGAGGATTCTGGCGACTCCGCTAGAGGAAATTGATAGACGCGGTGCGCCCAATGTTCTGACGATGTTGACGCAGGATATTCCGCAGCTCAGTCAGACGTTGTTGACGATCCCGACGATCATCGTTCAGGCCGTCGTGCTGGTGTGTAGCATCCTCTATCTGGCGTATCTCTCCTGGATCGTCTTTATCTCGACCGTCACGTTGATAGCCGTCGGCGTGGTGCTTTATCTATCGTTCTATCGGAAAGCAATCAACTTCACCGAAAGAGTGCGTGACGAATTCGTCCAGTTCAACGAGTACACACATGGCCTCGTGTTCGGGATCAAGGAACTCAAACTCAATCGGGACAGGCAGCGCTGGTTCACCAAGGCAGCGATCGAACTATCGTCGAAACGAGTGGCGGGATACAACTACACCGAGCGTTTCTGGTTCATGGGCGGCGACAGCCTCGGTCAGTTCACTGTAGCGGTGCTGCTCGGGTTTCTGCTTTTCGGCGTACCTGCACTCGGCGTCGTCGACCCTACGGTACTCACGGCAAGCATTCTGGCTGTTCTTTACACGATGGGACCGTTGACCGCGTTGATCAGTATTTTGCCGGCCATGGCCGAAGGCAGAACGGCGCTCGCGCGGTTGTCGGACTTTGGGTTCTCGATTGATGAGGCGCAAGAATCGCCGCAAAAAACGCAGTCCTCTGGCGTCAAGGAGTTTCTTGCGGCGAAGCCGTGGCAGTTCATCGAGTTGAAAGACGTGAAGATGAATTACCACGACTATGACTCGTCAGCCGACTTCGCGCTGGGTCCCATCAACATGACCATTCATGCCGGGGAGCTGGTCTATATCATCGGTGGGAACGGCAGCGGCAAGAGTACGTTGGGCAAGATACTGAGCGGCCTCTATGCGCCTACCGAGGGCCATATTCTTCTCGATGGAAAGGTCGTCGACAACGATGGCAGGGAGCGTTATCGCAATCTGTTTTCTGCGGTGTTTACGGATTTTCATCTGTTCAATCGAATCATCGGACCGGCTCAGAGGAGCTCAAGCATCGAGCTTGCGCAGAAGTATCTCGAGACGCTGAGGCTGGCGGATAAGGTTGAGATTCGCGGGAAAACTTATTCGACTACCAAGGCTTTGTCGACGGGACAACGTAAAAGGCTCGCGTTGCTGTGTGCCTATATCGAAGATCGCCCGATCTACATCCTGGATGAATGGGCTGCCGATCAAGACCCGGTCTTCAAGCGGTTTTTCTATGAGGTGCTGGTTCCCGATCTGAAGTCGCGCGGGAAATGCGTGATCATCATTACTCACGACGATCAGTATTTCAAACTGGCGGATCGGGTCATACATCTCGATAGCGGTCGCATCTCTTCCGATACCGCGATGTATGCCGTGCGCGCCAAAGTTGCCGGATGATTGTTGGGTCGCCGTCACGCTACTGTCCGGCTTCTGCGGGACAGTAGCGAATCGTTTCGATGTTGCGAATGCCAGCCATCACGCGGGCACCTGTTGCGCGTTCATCGGCCGCGTCAGAGCTGTATGAAAATCGACAACATTCTTTTGTTCTGCCGGCGCTTAATGGCAAACGACCTTCGGACTAGACTGGCTTCACTGAAT
Organism: Paraburkholderia sp. CHISQ3; assembly: GCF_030464945.1. NCBI lineage: Bacteria > Pseudomonadati > Pseudomonadota > Betaproteobacteria > Burkholderiales > Burkholderiaceae > Paraburkholderia > Paraburkholderia sp. CHISQ3. The sequence goes on along the minus strand of NZ_JALPRG010000013.1, from coordinate 118,589 downwards.
CGCAAACGGGTGTTTGCGAAGAAACGAAGTCTGGAGGTAAATATCATGAAACTCGCTCAATCACTGATCATCGCCGCTGCTCTCGCTGTGCCGGCTGTTTCGTTTGCAGCATCGAATGGGGTGGATAACGCCGCCGCACAAAACGGCTTTGTAGCGGGCACTCATCACGCGCTGCATACCGTGGACCAGGCACTGGTTCGCGTCGATCACAAGATTCGTGCATCGATTCGTCCCGACGCTAACGACGGTATGAAGTCGATTTACTTTGGCGCGTGAAGTGGTGATGCTGCTTTCTGTTGAAGCCGTTGCACGACAGAAAGCAGGTAACAACAAAAAACCCGTGGAGCGGATAGCCACGCGGGTTTCGGTGTACTACAGCAAGTCACTGCGGACCTACCTGGAAGCAAATCGCGAAACGGTTGGTGGGTGCTGAGAGGCTCGAACTCCCGACCTACGCCTTGTAAGGGCGCCGCTCTACCAACTGAGCTAAGCACCCGTTCCGCGACTTCCACTTGCCACCTGAGTGATTAGCGCTAAAACCCTCAGCGCTCACAACCGTCAATCAGGTAACAACAGCCCGCTAGTTTAGCGCATCTTTCAGTGCCTTGCCAGGCTTAAATTTGGGTACCTTGGCGGCCTTGATCTTGATGGCGGCACCCGTGCGCGGATTGCGCCCGGTACGCGCGGTACGCTTGCCTACGGCGAACGTCCCAAAGCCGACCAGCGTGACCGAACCGCCCGTTTTCAATGTTCCTTTGACACCGCCGATCACCGCATCGAGCGCGCGTCCCGCCGCTGCTTTGGAGATGTCGGCTTGCTGCGCAATATGGTCGATCAATTCCGTTTTGTTCATTCCAACCCCCGAGAATGTTTTGGGCAATCATGACAGCGCAGGAATGCGCCGAACAGGTATCCATTTGGTCCGACAGAACGCCGGGCCAACTCATTAGAATGGGCCGAAACCCTTGTGTCAAGCGGGGTTGAGCCTGATAACCCCGGCTGGCGCCACTCCGCTTCATGACAGGATATTGCGCGGAGTCGATGCGCGTGCAACGACCTGATAAACGGGGGAAACTGCTCAGAAAATGGGATCGAATGAATACGACCGATTAAACGGCGAAACAGCCGCCCCTCTACGCTTCAATAATCGTTCGGGCAATAAAAAACCCGCGGACAAGGCCGCGGGTTTTGCTGGCGAAAAACTGCCTGAGCGTCAGTGCTTCACGAACTCGCTTGCGCCAGCATCCTTCGCCGGCTCGGCGACCGGAGCAGCGGCTGCCGGTTTCGCTTCTTCTTCGGGCAACGGCTGCGGCGTGCGTTCGAGCGCCAGTTCGAGCACCTTGTCGATCCAGCGGACCGGCATGATTTCGATGGCGTTCTTCACGTTATCCGGAATCTCCGTCAGATCCTTGACGTTCTCTTCCGGAATCAGCACCAGCTTGATACCGCCACGGTGCGCCGCAAGCAGCTTTTCCTTCAACCCACCGATCGGCAGTACTTCGCCACGCAGCGTGATTTCACCGGTCATCGCCACATCTGCGCGCACCGGGATGCCGGTCAACACCGACACCAGCGCCGTCGTCATGGCCACACCGGCGGACGGACCGTCCTTCGGCGTCGCACCTTCCGGCACGTGGATGTGGATGTCCCGCTTCTCGAACGCTTCGTCCTTGATGCCGAGACGGCGCGAACGCGAACGCACGACCGAGCGCGCCGCTTCGACAGATTCCTTCATGACGTCGCCGAGCGAACCCGTGCGGATCACGTTGCCCTTACCAGGCATCTCCGCCGCTTCGATCGTCAGCAGATCGCCGCCGACTTCCGTCCACGCGAGACCGGTAACCTGACCGATCTGGTTTTCCTTCGCGGCCAGACCGAAGTCGAACTTGCGCACACCAAGGAACGTGTCGAGGTTGCTGCCGTCGACCTTCACCGCGCCCTCTGCCTTCTTCAGCAGAAGCATCTTCACGACCTTGCGGCAGATCTTCGAGATTTCACGCTCGAGCGAACGCACACCGGCTTCACGCGTGTAGTAACGGATGATGTCGCGAATCGCCGTCTCTGCGACGTCGATCTCGTCGGTACTCAAGCCGTTGTTCTTCTTCTGCTTCGGCAACAGGTAACGCTGCGCGATGCTGACCTTCTCGTCTTCCGTATAACCCGACAGACGGATCACTTCCATCCGGTCGAGCAGCGGCGGCGGGATGTTCAGCGAATTCGACGTCGCGACGAACATCACGTCCGACAGATCGAAGTCGACCTCCACATAGTGGTCGGCGAACGTATGGTTCTGTTCGGGATCGAGCACCTCAAGCAAGGCCGACGACGGATCGCCGCGGAAGTCCTGCCCCATCTTGTCGACTTCGTCGAGCAGGAAGAGCGGATTGCGCACTGCGACCTTGGTCAGGCTCTGCAGGATCTTGCCCGGCATCGAACCGATGTACGTCCGGCGATGGCCGCGAATCTCGGCCTCGTCGCGCACGCCGCCGAGTGCCATACGCACGAACTTGCGGTTCGTTGCGCGCGCAATCGACTGGCCCAGCGACGTCTTGCCGACACCCGGAGGCCCAACCAGGCACAGGATCGGCGCCTTGACCTTTTCAACGCGTTGCTGGACCGCGAGATATTCGAGAATGCGTTCTTTCACCTTCTCGAGACCGAAGTGGTCCTCGTCGAGTACACGTTCCGCATTCGCGAGGTCGTTGTTGACCTTGCTCTTCTTGCGCCACGGCAAGCCGATCAGCGTATCGATGTAGTTGCGCACGACCGTTGCTTCGGCCGACATCGGCGACATCAGCTTGAGCTTCTTCAGCTCGGCATCCGCCTTCTTCTTGGCTTCCTTCGGCATGCGCGCAGCGGTGATGCGCTTCTCGAGTTCCTCGAGATCCGCACCTTCTTCGCCTTCGCCGAGTTCCTTCTGGATCGCCTTGACCTGCTCGTTCAGGTAGTACTCGCGCTGGCTCTTTTCCATCTGGCGCTTCACACGCCCACGGATGCGCTTTTCCACCTGCAGGATGTCGATCTCGGCTTCGAGCTGCGCGAGCAGATGCTCGAGCCGTTCGATGACCGGGAACATTTCGAGGATGTGCTGCTTCTGGTCGAGCTTGAGCGGCAGATGCGCCGCGATCGTGTCGGCCAGACGCCCGGCTTCGTCGATGCCCGACAGCGAGGTCAGGATTTCCGGCGGGATCTTCTTGTTCAGCTTCACGTACTGATCGAACTGCGACACGATGGCGCGGCGCAGCGCTTCAGTTTCGGCGCTGTCGGCATGGTCGGGTTCGAGCGGCATGACTTCGCACGAAAACTGCGTTTCCTGTTCTTCGATGGAGAGCGTCTTCGCGCGCTGCAGACCTTCTACCAGCACCTTCACGGTGCCGTCGGGCAGCTTCAGCATTTGCAGGATGTTGGCAATACACCCTACTTCGTACATGTCTTTTTCGGTTGGCTCGTCTTTTGCCGCCGTTTTCTGGGCAACCAGCATGATGTGCTTGCCGCCCTCCATTGCCACTTCAAGTGCTTTGATCGACTTGGGCCGGCCTACGAAGAGCGGAATGACCATATGCGGGAAAACCACCACGTCGCGCAGCGGGAGCAGCGGGAGCGTGATGCGTTCCGGCGGGAGGAGTTGGGTTCCTGACATTTCATTTCCCCATTAATGGAATCAGTTCGTTCGATAGTTGAGGCCAGCAGAAAAGATTGCAAGCCTCCGCGGGTGGGAAAAGTTCAGTGACCACAAAAAGTACTGCCTGACCACAAGATAAACGAAAAAGCCGTTCATCACTCGTATGAACGGCTTTTTTCCGGAACTCTTTAAGCCGATCAATTCGATCCTGCCACCTTGGGCGCGTCTTCGTAGATCAACAGGGGCTTTCCATCGCCGTCGATGACGTTGTCGTCGATGATGACCTTGCTGACGCCTTTCATGGCCGGCAGGTCGTACATCACGTCGAGCAAAGCCTGTTCCAGGATGGAGCGCAAACCACGGGCACCGGTCTTGCGGCGAATCGCCTTGCGCGCTACGGCTTGCAGCGCGGCCGGACGAATTTCCAGCTCGACCCGTTCCATGTTGAACAGCTTGTGATACTGCTTCACGAGCGCGTTCTTCGGCTCCACGAGGATCTTCATCAGCGCGACTTCATCGAGCTTGCCGAGGGTCGCAACAACCGGCAGACGGCCGATCAGCTCGGGAATCAGGCCGAACTTGATCAGATCTTCCGGTTCGACTTCGCGCAGCACTTCGCCCGCATCGCGATCCTGCTTGCTCTTCACGCTTGCGCCGAAGCCAATGCCGGTCTTTTCCGTCCGGTCGACGATGACCTTTTCGAGGCCATCGAACGCACCGCCGCAAATGAACAGAATGTTCGTCGTATCGACCTGGATGAAGTCCTGGTTCGGATGCTTGCGCCCGCCCTGCGGCGGCACCGACGCCATCGTGCCTTCGACCAGCTTCAGCAGCGCCTGCTGCACGCCCTCACCCGACACGTCGCGGGTAATGGACGGGTTGTCGGACTTGCGGCTGATCTTGTCGATTTCGTCGATATAGACGATCCCGCGCTGCGCCTTGTCGACTTCGTAGTTGCAGTTCTGCAGGAGCTTCTGGATGATGTTTTCGACGTCCTCGCCGACATAGCCCGCTTCCGTCAGCGTCGTCGCATCGGCGATCACGAACGGTACGTTCAGGAGGCGTGCGAGCGTCTGCGCGAGCAGTGTCTTGCCCGAACCGGTCGGGCCGATGAGCAGGATGTTGCTCTTCGACAGCTCGATTTCGTCTTTCTTCTCGAGATGCTTGAGCCGCTTGTAGTGGTTGTACACCGCGACCGCGAGAATCTTCTTCGCGCGTTCCTGGCCGATCACGTATTGATCGAGGATTTCACGGATTTCCTGCGGGCTCGGCAGATCGGACCGCGACAACCCGGCCTCGACACCTGCACCTGCCGCTTCATCGCGGATGATCTCGTTGCACAGGTCGATACATTCATCGCAGATGAACACCGACGGGCCGGCAATGAGTTTCTTGACCTCATGCTGACTCTTGCCGCAGAACGAGCAATACAACAGCTTTTCGCTGTTAGAACCTTTCTTGTCCGCCATAGATGTATGAGCCTCCGGACACTCGTGTGACATGATACGCCGTTTGCCCCACCCCCGCAGTCTGGGCGGGGATGACAGGGCAATGGCAGGAACGGCGTGGGCCGCGGGCGCTCAGGGCGGGCTTCGCTGGTTTTGCGGATTTTTCCGGCCAGGCGCCCCAAAACGGGGCAACCCGGGCCAGATCAAATCCGCTCAACCTGTCAGGGGCGCTTGTGCAGCACCTGATCGACGAGGCCATACGCCTGCGCATCCTCGCCGGACATGAAATTGTCGCGGTCGGTGTCGCGCGCAATCCGTTCGACCGGCTGGCCGGTGTGATGGGCGAGCAGACCGTTCAGGCGCTCTTTCAGGTACAGGATTTCGCGCGCCTGAATTTCGATGTCCGATGCCTGACCGCGTGCGCCGCCGAGCGGCTGGTGGATCATCACGCGCGAATTGGGCAACGCGAACCGCTTGCCCTTCGCGCCGGCTGCCAGCAGGAATGCGCCCATGCTGGCCGCGAGCCCCATGCACAGCGTCGATACGTCAGGCTTGATGAACTGCATCGTATCGTAGATCGCCATGCCCGCCGAAACGGAACCGCCCGGGCTGTTGATGTAGAAATTGATGTCCTTGTCGGGATTCTCGCTTTCGAGAAACAGCAACTGTGCGACGACGAGATTCGCCGTCTGGTCGTTCACTTCACCGACGAGGAACACGAGACGCTCTTTGAGCAGCCGCGAGTAGATGTCATACGAACGCTCGCCGCGACCGCTCGTCTCCACGACGATTGGCACGAGACCGAGCGCCTGTGCTTCGAGATCCCGCGACGACTGGGAAGTCAACGTGTCCAGCATTTGGGCGCGAAAGGTCATGCAATGGATCCTTGTCTGGGAATATCTGTTCGGGACTGGACAGGCGAGTGCGAGGTGAGTCCGAGGTGGGTCCTGTAACGCTGTATTCAAGTACACGAAACCGCACGACCGCACGACTCCGACACACGCTGCGCACCAGCTTCGCAAACGCCGCACAACACTGCGGCGGGCATGACGGCAACCCAGCACACGCAACCTGAAAAAACGGCGTGCAGACTGTCTGCTTCGACAGCCGGCACGCCGTTGCAGCGATGCTTACGCTTGCGCGGTCGCGCTTGCCAGTTCTTCGAAGCTCACTTCCTTGTCCGTCACCTTGGCCTTCTCGAGCACGAAATCGACGACGTTGGCTTCCACGACGTACGCTTCCATCTCGGCGAGGCGCTGCTGGTTGGAATAATACCAGCGGACGACTTCCTTCGGGTCCTCGTAGCTTTTCGCGAATTCGTCGACTTCGGCGCGGATCTGTTCCGGCTTCGCCTGCAGTTCGTTCGCCTTCACGAGTTCGGCCAGCACGAGGCCGAGCTTGACGCGACGCTCAGCCTGTTCCTTGAACATTTCAGCGGGAATCGGTGCGCTTTCGGCGTTCGGCACGCCACGTTGCGCGAGGTCCTGGCGCGCCATTTCGACGAGACGCTGCTGGTCCTGTTCGATCAGCGCGTTCGGCACGTCGAGCTCGGAGATTTTCAGCAGCGCGTCCATCACCTGGTTCTTCACGATGGACTGCATGCGGCGCTTCGCTTCGCGCTCGAGGTTGTCCTTGATTTCGGCGCGCATCTTCGTCAGATCGCCGTCTGCAATGCCCAGCGACTTCGCGAATTCCGCATCGATTTCCGGCAGATGCGGCCACTCGATCTTCTTCATCGTGATCGTGAACTGCGCGGTCTTACCGGCGACATCCTTGCCGTGGTAGTCAGCGGGGAACGTCAGGTCGAATTCGCGTGCTTCGCCGACCTTCTGGCCAACCGCGGCCTTTTCGAATTCCGGCAGCATGCGGCCTTCGCCGAGCACGAAGGCAAAGTCTTCAGCGCTGCCGCCCTGGAACACTTCACCGTCGATCTTGCCGACGAAGTCCACCGTGACGCGGTCGCCGTCTTTCGCTGCGGTGTCGGCACCGCCGTCGCCATGCTCGCCTGCTTCGCCGCGCGCGTGGAAATGCACGCGCTGCTTGCGCAGGATGTCCAGCGTGCGGTCGATTTCGGCTTCGCTGATCGTGGTCTTCGTGCGTTCGATTTCAGCGGTGGCGACGTCGCCCAGCTTCACTTCCGGATACACCTCGAACGTGGCGTCGAAAGCGTAGTCGCTTTCCGGTGCGTCGACCTTCGGGGCAAAGCTCGGTTGGCCGGCCACGCGCAGGTTTTCTGCGCGGCTGATGTCGAAGAATTCCTTGCCAACCTTGTCGCTCAGAACCTCGGCTTCCACCTGACCCGAGTACTGCTGGGTGACCATCTTGAGCGGCACCTTGCCCGGCCGGAAGCCCGGCATCCGCACGTTCTTTGCAAGCTGACGGATACGGGAATCCACTTCCTTCTGCACGGTGTCCTTCGGCAGGGAAATCGTCACACGGCGTTCGAGCTTGCCGAGGTTTTCAACAACGTTAGCCATGGCTTCAATCGTCCTAAAATTATTCGAGCGAATCAGTTATCTTTGCCGTGCCGTCTGTCGAGGTTCGTCCGGGCCTGGTGTGCGTCCTGTCTGAACGCCACCTGGGTGCCCCCCAGGAGCAATGAGCCGCGGCGTCGCCGGATATCCGGGAACGATCGCGCGCCTGTCGCCGCGGGCTCTCAGGCCGCCTGCAGCACGGTTTGGGTCAAAAGAGCCGAATATTTTAGCAAACTATTCGCGCGCCTAACCGGGAATCGATGTTTGGCGGGCTTTTTGTCTGCTTTACAGCCCATTTTCGGGCCGTTCCAACGGACTTTTCCTGCTTCGGCGGCTCATGGACCGCCTGGCGACCACGCAACCGCCGCCCCATGCCGGTCATGCCGTCCCACATATTCAGCCGCGCGCGTCATGCTGATAAGCTTGCGAACGCGGCGCACGCGGCGGATCACCACGTGCCGCAGCGCGACTCCAACCCTCCAGAGACACTCGAGACACCATGCCCAGTCCGCAGTCCACGCCCGTCGTCGTCATTGCCCCCGATTCGTTCAAAGGTTCGCTGAGCGCCGAGCAGGTCGCCCAGGCGATCGCCACCGGCATCGGCCGGGCCCGTCCCGACGCAGTCGTACGAATCTGCCCGATGGCCGACGGCGGCGAAGGCACGCTCGATGCCATGCTCACGCGAGGCGGCGAACGACGCATCGTGTCGGTGCGCGGTGCGGCAGGTGCGTTGCGCGACGCCACGGTCGGCGTGCTGGCCGACGGCGGCGCGATCGTCGAAACGGCGGAAGTGGTCGGCATCACCGATCCAGTCGGCATGGGCGTGCCTGTCGAGGCACGCAGCACACGCGGCATGGGCGAAGCAATCGTCGCGCTGCTCGATGCAGGCGTAAGACGTTTCTTCGTCGCGCTCGGCGGCAGCAGTACCAACGACGGTGGCGCCGGCCTGCTCGTCGGGCTCGGTCTGAAGCTGTATGACGCGCAAGGCGAAGCACTCGAGCCGACACCGGCCCAGCTCGCGCGGCTCGCACGTATCGATGCGTCGCAACTCGACGCGCGGGTGGCCGAGGCGACCTTCATCGGCATGTCCGACGTCGACAATCCGCTCACCGGCGAACATGGCGCCACCGCCGTGTTCGGTCCGCAAAAAGGCGTGCAACCGGAACAGATCGCACCAATCGATGCCGCGCTCGCGCACTTCGCCGATCTGCTCGAGCCGGCGCTGAACCGCACCGCCCGCGACGAACCGGGCGCGGGCGCGGCCGGCGGCCTCGGCTTCGCGCTGCGCATGCTGGGCGCGCAGTTCGAACCGGGCGCGGAAGTCGTCGCGCGGCAGATCGGTCTCGATGCCGCACTCGACGGCGCGCACTGGCTGATCACCGGCGAGGGCCGCTCGGACGTGCAGACGCTGCACGGCAAGGCGCCGTTCATCGCCTGTCGCCATGCACAGGCAGCGCAGGTGCCGGCCACCCTGCTCTCCGGCGCCGTCGATCCGGCCGCACTGCCGCGACTCGCCGAGCATTTCAGCGGGTGTTTCTCGCCGGCGCCGGGTCCGATCACGCTCGAGGTCGCGATCCGCGATGCGGCGACGCTGCTCGCCAACGAAGCCGAGCAACTGACACGCCTGAAGTACGGCACGCGTTGACCCGGTCGGCGGATGCGGCAACAATCACACCGCCAGCCGCATCCACCTACTACAGGGAAGACCATGAAGGCCGCCGACAAAGCCGGACTCGACCAGTTTCTGACATATCGCCTGCACGTATTGAACAAACTCTCCGAGCGCGGCATCGGCGAACGGTATCAGGCGAAGCTCGGCATCACGGTGCCGGAAGCGCGCGTGATTGCCTCGGTGGGATCGTTTGGACCGTTCTCGATCATGGATCTCGCGCGTCACGCCAATCTCGACAAGAGCCAGGCGAGCCGCGCAGCCGAAGCGCTGATCAAACAGGGTCTCGTGCAACGCGAAGCGAGCGACGACGACGGCCGCGTCGTGCTGGTGTCGCTCACGACCGAAGGCCGCGCGCTATACCGCAAGGTGATGCCGATCGCGCGCAAGTGGAACGAGGATTTCTTCGACTGCCTCGACGACAAGGAAAAGGCGCTGCTCGGTCACGCGCTGGACAAGGCAATCGAGAACGCGCTCGCCCGCATGGCGGGTGAAGTCGAGGCGCGCGCATAACGGCTGCTGCGCCGGGTTATCCGGCGCTCGCTTCGCTTCTTACCCTTCGCTTGTTAGCGCTCGCCTGTCATCCGCGGCTCGCTCCGCGAGCCAGCCGCCAGGCCATCGCGCCGAGCGACCCGACTGCCAGGATCAGCGCCGCCCACAGCACGTAACGACGCTTTGCGTCGCGGTCTGCGGCAGGCGGCGCGGGTGCGTCCTGCGGTAACGCCGGCAGCGCGGCGCCGACCCGTGCGGATGCCGTGCTGGACGACTCGTCGATCACGATGTCTTCGCGCTTCGCGGCCACCGAAGTCAGCGCGCCATTACCCACACCCAGTGTGAACGGCGCTTCACCGCGTGCGACGAACGTCAGCACCGCGGGTCGCCAGCCCACGGCGACGGTCAACGCACCGGCGCCTAGGCCGCCGTTACGCATATCGACCGATACACGCCATTCGCGGTCCGAATCCGGTTCTACCTCGAGCGGCGGATTCACCTGTTCGCCGCTCGCACCGTGCAAGCGATACAGCGTCGCCTGCGTGAGCTCGCGCCACGGCGTCTGCGCGTCGGGCCGCGAGTAGATCGACACGCGGGCAATCGTATTCGGTTGCGGCAGATTCAAACGCAGACGGTCTACCGGGTACGCACCGCCGGTGTCGAAAAGATATTCGCCCGCGGCAGTCCCAGGCGTCGCCGCCACCCCTTCGCGCCATTGCCGCGGCGCGCTTGCGTTCGCCGTTGCCGCCGTGTCGCCCGGCTGCACTTCGACGTCGATCGACGCAATCTGCGGCGCGCGATCGAGCCAGTGCAGACGGACATAGCGCACCCGCAAACCATCGAGCGCGATCCGCTCCTGGGTCAGCGTGTCGCCGCCATGGCCGACCTTGAGCAACTGCGCATCGGGCAACGCCTGCCAGTCGCGCAAATTGGCGCTGGCGTCGACACTCACGCGCCCCTGATAACTGTCGTTGCCCAGATGAACCTGCAACGCATCGGCACTGCCGTCGAGCCGGCCGAGATCGATCAGATCGGCCTGCGTGCCCGCGGCTGCGCCGGCGGCTTTCGCCGCAGGCGCAGCGCGTAGCGAGCCGTCCGACGCGATCGTCACGCCGAGCGCAGCCGACGGTGCTGCCGCATCAGGCGTCGGCAGCGCGAACCATTTCACTGCACGCAGCGTCGGCGCGGGCGCGGCCGCACGACGCCCATCGAGCGAATACGGCACCGGCTCCCCTGCACCGTTGAACACCCGCACGTCGCCGAGATCGGTGCGCTGGCTCGCCGCGTAGACGGTATCGGGCAACGTCAGCGTGTAGTACGCCGCGTTACCGCCGAGGTCGAGCGCGAACCGCTGGGCGAAATGATCCGTGTCCGCAGCCGCCCATGAGGACAGCGCACCCAGCATCAACGTGGCAACAAAACGCTTCATTGACTGCCTTCTCCGATTTCTCCGCTCTCCGCCCGCACCGCGCGTTTAGGCGGCAGCGGCGAAAAATAGCCGATCAGCAACAGCATCACACCGATGCCGATGAACGACACGATGCGCGCAATGCCCGTGACGTGCGACAGGTCGAACAGAAACAGCTTGACCACAGTCAGCGCCAGCAATCCCGCACCGACGAACCACAGCGTACGCGTCGCGCTGCGCGTGGCCCAGATCATCGTCGCGAGCGCGCACACCGTCCAGAATACCGATACCGAAGCCTGCACGAGCGTCGACTGCGCCATCGCGTCGAACTCGTACGGGATGCCGGTCCAGTGATGCAGCGTGCGCAGCAGCATCGTATTGAGCCACAGGAACGCGGTCGCACCGACAACAATCTGCAGCGGCAAACGATAGTTGCGCACCGGCACACCGAGCCGGTTCACGCGTACGAGCCACAGTGCGGCGAGCGCGTAGATCACGACCTGCACGAGATCGAGCGGATTGAGCAGCGGCAGGCGGCCCCAACTGCCGCCGTCCTGCGTGAGATTCGCGTAGAACGTCCAGAGCCACATCACGGCGACGAGCGGCGTCGAGGCGATCGCGCACAGCCGCACGATGCTGTCGCGCCGTGCGAGCCACAGGCCCGCAAACGCGAACGCACTCCAGCCGACGACAAACACCTGCTGGTAACCGAACGATTCGAATACCGCATCGACGTCGTACGCCGCGCCGAACCGATGATGCAGCGTGCGCAGCAGTACCGCGTTGAACCACAGGAACAGCGTAGCGAGCACCGCGTAGTCGAAAGCGCGTGGATGCCAGCGCACACCGAGTGCGGCAAGGCGCCGCAACCACACCGCGACGGCCATGAACGCCAGCAACTGCGCGACATCGAGCGGGTTCAGAATCGGCAGCCAGAAGAGCGGCGCGGCATTGCCGTCGCTCGTCACGCTGGCGATACTCCAGACCCACAGCAACGCGGCGAGCGGTGCCGAGCCCCATACCTGATACGCGAACGCAAACCGGGCGACCGGCCAGCGCACCCGCGGGCCCACACCGGACACCAGCAGGAGCAGCACGCCGAACCCGTACGCCCACGCACTCCAGCTCCACGCGCCTTCGGGCACGTAGCTGCTCAGACGCCAGTACCCTTCCAGCGCGAGCAGCACGCAGCAATTCCAGAACATCAGTGTATGGAGCGGCGCGAGAATCTTCTCGCCGACGGGGCGCTGCTCACGCCAGAGCAGCCAATACGCGCCCACCACGGCGGCGAGCCATACGCCCCCCCCGAAGGCCGCGAACGGCGCCTGGTTCAATGTGAACACACTGAAAACCAGCAGCGACAGCACGGGCGCCAACGCGAGCGCAGGCCATTCGGCAAGCGACCACTTGAGTCTTGCGCACGCCGCATGCGCAAGCCACGCAGTGAGTACCGCGAAGAGCACGAAAGCTTCAGTCGTGAGACGCACGTAGCTGCCCAGCGCGACCTGTTGCGGCATGTAGGCAACAATCTCGTTGACGCCCCCGCCGATCCACCACGCAAGCCCCCACGCCGAAGCCGCAAGACCGATCTGCGGCATCCAGTCGTGCCATGCGCGTGCTTCGGCGCGCCCGTGCAGCCACCATCCTGTGAACAGACCGCCCAGTGCGATCAGCAGCGTCGCGAGGTAGGCGCTGTTGAGAACAGGCAATCCGTGCGCCGGTGTATCGATCGCGAGCCCGGTGACGAACGCGCCGGCCGCGGCGATCTGCATCGCCATGCCGAAACCGAACGGCGCGAGACGCCGCTGACGTACGCCGAGCCACACGATCGCCGCGCCTTCGATCGCCCACGCCGCGCTCGTGGTCGGGCCGGAGAATGCGAGCGGTATCGCGAGCGTCGCGAAGATCACGGCGAGCGCGAGCATCGCTTCGAACAGCAGCTCGAGCCGGTCGCGCCGGCGCATCAACCATGCCGCGACAACCAGATAGAACGCGGCGAACCCCACCGCGCTCCATGCGAGACCAAACTCGACGTCCTTGAGCAACGCGGCCTGCAAACCCATGACGACGACCGGAGTACCGAACACGAGCGTCCCGTCGACGTAGTGCTTCAACGCAAGCTCGCGATGCACCGCGTAGAGCAACGCGATGCCCACGTACATCAGGAAGAACAGGATGAGGAACGGCTCGGTGCTCGCGAACAACCCGGGATGGTAGGCAGTCACGCCCCATGCCGTGCCGATCGAAAACGTGAAGACGAACCCGAGCAGGTTGAGCGGCCGCCACGCCTTGAACCACGCGATCGCAAAGATGCCCGCGTTCAGCAGCGCGTAGTAGCCGAACAGCAGCACGTGGCTGCCGCCGCCGCTCGCCAGCAATATCGGCGCGAGAAAGCCGCCTGCGCTGCCCATGAACGCAAGCGCGCGTGCATCCTGGCGGACCGCGAGGAACGCGCTCAACCCGCAGATCGCGACCATCAGTGGAAACGCCGCGCCGGCGGGCAACAGGTGATACAACTTCGTCGCGGCGAATACGGTCAGATACAGCACACCGACACCGCCGCCCTGCAGCACGAGCCCGTACGCGCCGCGACGATCGCCGACGCGCCAGCCCACAGCGAGCAACGCCGTCGCCGCGAGCGCCACACCGGCGAGACGAAACTCGATCGGCAGCATGTTGTTGTCGGCCGCGTACTTGAGCAGAAACGCGAGACCGAAAAACAGCACGATCATGCCGACGCGCACGACGGTATTGCCGCCGACCAGCCAGTCCCGGCCTGCCTTGAAAAGGCGTTCGACGAAGTCGGGTTCGCGCGGGACTGGTGGTTGCGGCGGTTGTGGCGGTTGCGGTGACTTGGATGGCTCAGCCGGTGCGGTGACGGGTTTCGCGACCGCCGGTTTATAGGTCTCTGCGGACGGCAATGCCGGCGTCGGTGCGACCGTAGTGCTGGCTGTCGGAAGCGACACCGCCGCAGGTTGCGCAGGCAACGCCGTCTCGCGTTCGGGCGGTGGCGCAGCGCCGGTTGTAGTTGCAGCGAAGGGTTGGGTATCCGGCGCTTGCGACACCGGCGCAACGTTGCTCGCGGCGGCAGCGTCCGGCTGTCCGCGCAGTTGCGCAAGCTCCCGTCTGAGTGTGGAAACCTCCCACTCGAGCCGCTCTACGCGCGCCTCCAGGGAAGCCGGGCGGGTCCAGTCGTCGGTTGCAGGTGGCGCTGTGGCCGGTTCCCGCTCTTGCCCCGTTGCCTGACTGGTGCGAGGTTTCCTGCTGGATAGCAGTGCGCCTGACGCTGCACCGACTATCGCACCGGCGATCCCGCAACCAAAGATCCACCAGTCGTTCACGAACCCCACCGCGACGCCGATCAAGAAGCCGATCACACCCAGAACCCAGATCATTCCCTCTCCCCTTTGCCGGCTACTTCTGTATGGGCCGGTCGATATGCCGGAGTCCGGTATAGCCACTCAGCCTTATTTTCGATTATCGCCGTCGATCTACCCCGTTAAGAACGAAGTTGCTCGCCGAATACTGAAATCAGGGATCCTTCGTGGCGAATTTTCAGCATGATCCTCCGATCTGATACAGCGGTACTTCACAAGTCATAAAAAAAGCCCGCTTTTTCGCGGGCTCGCATCTCAAACATCTCAAGCGTATCGCTTCACAGTCCGCTATTCGCCGCGCGCTGTCGTAGCAAACCCAGCACCGCGTCGCAAAACGGCGTCGGCACGTTCAAGCGGCGTCCGAGTTCGGGAAACACGCCCAGGATCGGGCCGATTTCCAGCGCGCGCCCCGCTTCGAAATCCTGCAGCATCGACGTGCGAAATGCGCCGAGTTCACGCGTAACCGCGACCCGCGCCGGCGCGCTCATGCCCGTCGACAACCCCAGTTGCGCACCGATCGCGTCGGCCTCCTCCATCATCCGCAGCACGAGCGCGTGCGTGTACGGATCGTCCAGCAGACGGTCCGCTGTCGAACCAGTGAGCGCGCTCAGCGGGTTCATGTTCATGTTGCCCCACAGCTTCGCCCAGATCTCGGTGCGGATGTCTTCGGATTCCTCGACGTCGAAGCCTCCCTCCCTGAGCGATGCAGACAATGACCGGGTGCGCTCAGCCAGTTCCGCACGAGCAGCACCGACGATCAACCGGTTGCCGCGCCCGCGACGTACGACGCCAGGCGCATCGGTGGATGAAGACAGATGCACGACGCAGCCCACCGACTGCGCAGACGGCAATGCCGCCGAGACCACACCGGCCGGATCGACCGCTTCGATGTGCTCGCCGGCGAGCGCGCCCGTCGCCCCATTGAGAAACCACCAGGGCAAGCCGTTCATCGCAGCGACGATCACCGTATGCGGTCCCACGAGTGGGCGCAGGCTCCCCGCGATTGCCGGCAGCACCTGCGCTTTCAGCGCCACGACGACGAAGTCCTGGACACCGAGCGCAGCGGCATCGTCGCTTGCCGCAACCGCCGCCGTCGACTCACTGGTCCCGTCAAGAACACGGATACCTTTCGCCCGGATTGCGTCGAGCGTCTTGCCGCGCGCGAGCACACTCACCGTGTGTCCGGCACGTGCAAGCGCGGCGGCGATCAGGCTGCCTATCGCGCCGGCGCCGACAATGGCCGTGCGAGGGGAATGCTGATTCATACGTGCCTCAATCGCGATAGGAAGGATCGATCCGGTCGACCTGCCGCAGCAGCGCGTCCAGCACATCACGGCCTGCGCCGTGACGCGGATCGAACTGCAGCGAGTCTCGTGTGCAACGTGCAGCGACGTCGTCCGGAATGCGACGGGCCGGCCCGAGCGCCGCCGTTGCAAGCTGGATTTCGCAGGCGCGGTTGAGCGTCCAGAGTCGTGCGAACGCCTGGGCGATCGTCGTGCCGAGCGCCAGCAAACCGTGATTGCGTAGAACCAGCAGGGATTTGTCACCGAGGTCGGCAAGCAACCGCGGACCTTCGTCGGCGCGAATCGTAATGCCTTCGAAGTCGTGATACGCCACCATGCCGTCCAGTTGCGCGGAATAGAAGTTCGAGTTCTCGAGCCCGGCCTGCGAGCACGCAACGGCGAGGCCCGCTGTCGTATGCGTATGCATCACACAATGCGCGTCGGGCCGCGCACGATGGATCGCCGCATGCACGACGAAGCCCGCCGGGTTCACCGGATAAGCCGATTCGCCAATCACGCGACCATCCAGATCGATCTTGACGAGATTCGACGCGGTGACTTCGGTGTAATGCAAGCCGAACGGATTGATCAGAAAGTGCGTCTGCGGACCGGGCACACGCAGCGTGATGTGGTTGTAGATCAGTTCGCTCCAGCCGAGCATCGCAAAGATGCGATAGGTGCCGGCCAGCTGAATACGCAATGCGCTCTCGGCTTGCGCTGCGTCCGCGGCATCTGATGGCGCGGCAGTCTCGGAATGAGGGGTGTCGACTGCTTGCACGGCACTCTCCTGGTTCTTGGTGGCAGGCGTCGGATAGCCGCCTTCGCCATTCTACCCAATCGGCCAATCTCGTTGTGCGCGCAACGAGATTGGAGGATCGTCGGCGCCGTCGTGCAAAGGCACGATCGCCGGACAGCAACAGCAAATAACCGCTCGACGCCGCAAAAAAAAGAAAGCCCGCATAAGCGGGCTCGATGTGCGTCGAGGTGCGTTTTCGCTTCTCTCGGACGCATGGTTCAGCAGTCTGGGCGGAACGGCTTTGCGCTTCTTTTATTCCTGATGCCCGTAGCCCTCGGAAGGCAGTAGGAGATTGCATCGCAAGCAATTTCACAGCAACGGGTATAAATACGGACGTCTTTTCATGTTGCATCGAAACAACGGTAAAAATGGGCAATGCGTAGACAAAATGTCCTTGTACCGGGCTTCGAGACGACATCATCGGCGAAAGCTGGAAATTTCCTTGCTACGCCACATTGTTGGAATTTCGCATGCGATGACCGGATCTACGAACAATTCGCGACGGCGCACGGGACACGAGATCCCAGTAAACGACGAGCCCGCGCCTCCAGAGAAGCGCGGGCCCGCTAACCACCGGGCGCGGCAAGCCGCCACGCCCTGCTACGTCATTTACTGACCAGCTTGCGAAGAACCGCTCGTCGACGGGCCGTAACCGCTTGCTTTGCTCGCGTCCTCAGCGGCAACGCGCGCTTCGGCAGCCTGAATGTTGGCCGGATAGTTCATCCAGTCGTGCGGGTTGTAGCCGGCCTTCTCCAGGCGAGCGAGGTCCGCGCGGACTTCGGCGCGGGTCAGCGGCTGATTGGACTGCGCGAAGGCGGCGAGGGGCACAGTGATCAGGACAGCGATGGCAATTGCTTCAAACAGAGACTTCATGGTTGATACCTCCGAAGATCGTTTTGTATGGCGTCGCACGCGTACGGGTGCGAGTCGATGCAAGCATTCTACGGAAATACCCTTATAGGGTAAATACCTAAATCGGAAATCACTATTGCTTAAAGTGATGTCAATCGAGATCCAGATTGCTCAAAAATGGCGCTGATGGATGTGCGCTGCGCCTGATCGCAGAATGGGCGGCTCAAATACAAAACCCCGCAAGTCCAAGACTGGCGGGGTTCTGGGGAGCGTCCATGTGAAGCTCGGGAAAAATACTGGTGCGAGGAGGGGGACTCGAACCCCCACACTCTTGCGAGCGTCAGGACCTAAACCTGGTGCGTCTACCAATTTCGCCATCCTCGCAGCCGGACGATACGCATAACGTTTTCCGCTCGCGCATCACCCGATGTCTGCCTCGCCAGCGGCTGCGCGCCCTTGTAAGAAGCGGCACCCGAAAGCGTAAGCGCGAGATTCTAACTGATCGTCATCCGCTTGTCTGCATTTGCCCATGCGGGGCGGTGCTACAATTTCGCGCTCGTTGAGGCCCACCGCACCTGACGGCCCGAGCCTGGCAACCCGGGCCCAGCGACAGCCCCACACGCTTTCCATCCCGTCCGTTTCCCCACACGCCCCATCAAGTGAATTTCGACGACTATTGCCAGCAGAAGGCAGCCCCGCCCGGATCGAGCACCTACTACGCGCTCCGTCGCGCTTCCGCCGCACGCCAGCCGCTGTTGACCGCCCTCTTCGCGTTGCGTCGGGAGTTCGAGGAGACGGTCAAAGAGACCAGCGATCCGACCATCGGCCGCACGCGGCTCGCCTGGTGGCAAAAGGAACTGGCGGCGCTGGCCGCAGGTACGCCGTCGCATCCGGTGTCGAAAGCGCTGGCGGCCCATCTCGGCGATGTATCCGAAGAAGCCCCGGCGCTCGAAGCGCTGCTAGGCGGCTTCGAAATGGACCTGGACCAGGCGCGCTACCTCGACTATCCGAACCTGCGGCGCTATTTAGAAAGCGTCGGCGGCACGTTTGCGTCGATGGTCGCCCGCGCTGGTGCCGTCGATCGCGCACAGGCGTCGAGCTGGGCCGCACCGCTCGGCAACGCGCTGATGCTCGCGCAGATCGTCGCCGAACTGGGCAACGATGCGCGGCACGGTCGCATCTATATTCCCATCGACGAAATGCAACGCTTCAACGTAACCGCCGCCGATGTCATCAACCGGCGCTACAGCGATGCGTTCACCGAGCTGATGCGCTTTCAGACCGACCGTGCACGCAACGCGCTGCGCGAGGCGCTCACGAACCTGCCCGCTCAGGAGCGCCGCGCACAGCGCACGTTGCGTGCACTGGTTGCGCTGGCGCTGGCGTTGCTCGATGAGATCGAGCGCGACGGCTACCAGGTGCTGCATCAACGCATTGCCCTTACGCCGATCCGCAAGCTGTGGATTGCGTGGCGCGCCACGTGACGACTACGCGTCGCGCCGCATCGCATGCAACGGATTCATCGAACGCAGCTGCAAGCAACACGTCACATCACGCGCGCAGCAGCGGCAAGGTTTCGAACCGCTGCTGAAGAATCGACGTCGCATCGAGTCCCCACCACGGCCCCAGCACGGTCGCATACAGCTGCTGGAAATCGACGCCGACTGGCAAGTTGCCGTTGCCGTCGAGCCGCGCCAACACCGGCGGCACACCATATAGACCACCCCGCACCCGTCCACCCGTCACGAAATGCGGCGCAACAGTACCGTGATCGGTTCCGTTGCTCTGATTCTCACGCGGTCGCCGGCCGAACTCGGCATAGGTCATGACGAGCGTGTTGTTCCATCGACCGAGTTCGGTGAGCGCATCCTTCATTGCCACGAGACCGTCGGCCAGTTGCTTCAACAACGCCGCCTGCTGGCCGGGCTGATTCTGATGGGTATCGAAACCGTTCAGCGTCAGGCGAATCACTGCGACACCCTGCCCTGCAACCGGCATCCCCTGCGGCGTACCGCTTGCCGCGAGCACCTGCATCGCCGTCTTCACCGATGTGCCGAATGCGCCGTTCGGAAAATGCGTCGTGAGCGCGTATTGACCGGCACGAGGCCGCAAGCGATCGGCGGCCTTCACGATGTCGTTCTCCACATCGAGGATATGAGCGAGCTCGGGGTTACGCTCGTGCAGCGACACCGGCGTGACGAGCCGCGACGCGCGCACGAACTGCGCCGGGTTCACGAGCGCGATAGCCTGCGCGCCGTTGGCGAGCGGCCCCATCTCCGCACTACCGATCACGACACCGTCGGCTGCAAACCCCGCGGGCACCGGACGCTGCGCAAACGCGCGCGTGAGCCATCCTTCGCGCAGATACTGATCGGAGCGCGACGCGGTGTCCCATATCTCGATCGAACGGAAATGCGAGAGGTTCGGTTGCGTATAGCTGACGCCCTGCACGATCGCCAGCTGGTGGTTTTGCCAGAGCGGCATCAACGGCTGTAGCGCGGGATGCAGCGCGGTGCGCTCATCGAGCTGGATCAGTTGCTCGCGTTTCACACCGATGTTCTTGCGCAGCGCGTAATACGTCGGATCGGCGTAAGGCACGACCGTGTTCAGGCCATCGTTGCCGCCCTTCAGTTCGACGAGAATCAGCAGGTTCGTGTAGCCATGCGCCGTTGATGTCGATATCGATGCCGATGTTCCACCGAAAACACCGGACGCCGCTCCCTGCGCTGCGAATACGCGCGGCAACCACAGCGACGTGCCAGCGGCCGCGGTCATCGAGAGAAAGTTGCGTCGTTTCATGCTGCACCTCATCCGTAATCGCCGTTCTACTTCAACTGATACGCCGGGTCCATCAGCAGTGCCTCGAGATAGGCGCTTGCCGTCGAATCGGTTTCGATTGCATCGACCGGCGCTATCGGCAGCACCGCGTGCTGCAGTTGCAGTTCGGTCGACAAGCCCGCCTTGGCGGCCGGCGCAGTGTTGTAGCGCGCGAGCCAGCCGTCGATATCGAAGCGTACGCCACCCTCACCGGTACGCGCGGCTACGCGCTGAAGCGGCGCACTCGCCTGCATGCCGGCATTTGCACCTTTGGCTCCCGGATGCGGCCGTGCCGCTTCGGTCGCGCGAAACAGCTGCTCGACGAACTGTTTGCGCGCGAGCAGCGTCGTGCTGTTGATCCACGTTTCGCCGCCAGGCCAACCCTTGACGTTCGGCGGATAAAACAGGTTCTCGCCGAAATTGCGGATCGCGCCGGCAAACGGCGCCGTCGTGTCATAGCCGATATCGAACGCGCGCAAGGTGCCGACGACAAACTCCGCCGGCGATTTCACGAGCACGCCGCGATTGCTGTCATCCCAGAACGCGTCGGACAGAAAGAGTCCACGCAGCGCGACCTTGATGTCGTAATGACTCGCGCGAAAGCGTTCGGCGATCGGTGCGATGACGGCGGGCTCAGGCGTATCGGAGATGAACTCGCGCCACAGTTTCGTCGTGACGAAGGTCGCCGTCTCCGGACGCGCGAGCAGAATGTCGAGCACCTGATCGCCGTCGAACGGACCGCTCTGCCCGAGCACGGTCTTGATGCCATCGTCGTGCAAGGGGGCGCGCCACACATACGCCTGCGTATCGGGGTCGAGCGTCCAGCCGGTATAGGCACGCGCCGCTTCCGATACGTCCCGCTGCGAGTAATGCCCTTCACCGAGCGTGAACAGCTCCATCACTTCGCGGGCGAAGTTCTCGTTGGGCTTGCCCTTGCGGCTACCGGCTCCGTCGAGATACAGCAGCATCGCCGGATCTTTGGCGACGCCATGCAGCATGTCGCCGAAATTGCCGAGCGCGTCCTGTCGCAGCAACATGTTCTGGCGCGCCATCATCTGTGGATATCCGACCTTGTCCTGCCCCGACGTGAAGTGGTCGTGCCAGAAGAGTGTCATGCGCTCGGTCAGCGGCGACGGCGTCGTCACCATTTCGCGCACCCACCATGCGCGTAACTCGTCGTAACGCTGCCCGCGCACGCGTTGCTCGTCGCGTCGCTGGTCGGGTGTCCATGCATTGCGTTCGGCGCGTGTCGGAATCGGTTCGGCGACCCACGCGAGTGGCGGCGTCACGGACTCGGTGCGGGTCGACGCGAGCACACGGTCGATCGCCTGTTCACGGGTCAGCCCGACGTACTGCACGACCTCCGCGCTATCGGGTGCAAAGCCGACACGCGTCAGAAAAAAACGTGCATCGTCGGCATCGAGCAGCGCTTCGTCTGCGGTGGGAGTCTTTGCAGTGGCAGTTGTACTTGCGCGGTGTTTGGGTCGCAGCGGATGAAGCGCGTCCTGCTGCGCGGCGAGCACCGCGACACTCGAGGCTGCGACCAGCACAGCAGCCGAAAGATATCGAGCGAGCCTGGGAAAGGAGTTCATCGTCCGGGTTCCATCCACGTTGTCGGGCACCGCGAGCCTGAGACGACAGCGCAGGCGTCTCCTGCGATTCAACGAAGCTTCGAGGACACACGTTGACGGATGAATTGCAACCGAAACTTTCACGCGACCGTGACGCCTCGAAGTACCAGGATGCTGAGCGTGCACCAACGAAAAAACCTAGCGCTTGTACAACTCACGCACGGCGTCTTCAATATGCTGGCGCAACAGTCGTCTTTCTTCGGGCGTCATATGGCCGTCGCGGCGACGCTGGTCGAGATCGGGGGGAACGGCAGGACGCATCGGTTCTTCGGGCGCGGCATGCTCGGGGTTGCGCGGCTGCCTCGGAGGTTTGAAACCGCTGAAGCGCGGCGGCTTGTGTGGGTTCGCGGGGTTGTCGGCAGGAGGCTGGGCGCGAGCGGGTTGCGGGCCAAGGGTGCCTGCGAGCGTACCGGCCACAGCCAGCGCGATCATGCTTAGCCGAACGTTCGGCCAAACCCCTCCCTTCATCTTGTTCCCTTCGTCGCGCGGCAACCGGCTACCTCAAAAGCGTATGCAGACCCCGCTGCAAAGCCGGGTGCGAGAGTTTTAACCGGCTGAAGTATCCACCGAACTAC
Organism: Paraburkholderia sp. CHISQ3; assembly: GCF_030464945.1. Taxonomy (NCBI): domain Bacteria; kingdom Pseudomonadati; phylum Pseudomonadota; class Betaproteobacteria; order Burkholderiales; family Burkholderiaceae; genus Paraburkholderia; species Paraburkholderia sp. CHISQ3. The sequence continues at coordinate 96,145 of NZ_JALPRG010000013.1, read as the reverse complement.
CGCATTCAGTAAAGGAGTCTACGCGTGACCGCTTTACGTCGTGCCACCATGCGGGTAAATTTTGTAACTGACTGTAACCCCCGAATTGCTGCAATCGCGCACCCCTTTCTAATCGCGCTAAGATGCCGACCATGGAAACCAAAAACCCTTCGAAAATCCTCGTCGTCGATGACGATCCGCGTCTGCGCGACCTGCTGCGCCGCTATCTCGGCGAACAAGGCTTCAACGTCTACGTCGCCGAAAACGCTCCGTCAATGAACAAGCTGTGGGTACGAGAGCGTTTCGATCTGCTCGTGCTCGACCTGATGCTGCCAGGCGAAGACGGTCTTTCCATCTGCCGCCGTCTGCGTGGCAGCAACGACCGCACACCGATCATCATGTTGACCGCGAAGGGTGAAGACGTCGATCGCATCGTCGGTCTCGAGATGGGTGCCGACGATTATCTGCCGAAGCCCTTCAACCCGCGCGAACTCGTCGCGCGCATTCATGCGGTGCTGCGCCGCCAGTCGCCTTCCGAGTTGCCGGGTGCGCCGTCCGAAACCACCGAGGTCTTCGAGTTCGGCGACTTCGCGCTCAATCTCGCGACACGCACGCTCACCAAGGCTGGCCAGGAGATTCCGCTCACCACCGGCGAATTCTCGGTGCTGAAGGTATTTGCCCGCCATCCGCGGGCGCCGCTCTCGCGTGAGAAGCTGATGGAGCTCGCACGCGGTCGCGAATACGAAGTGTTCGACCGCAGTCTCGACGTGCAGATTTCGCGTCTGCGCAAACTGATCGAACCCGATCCAGGCAGCCCTCGTTTCATTCAGACCGTCTGGGGTCTTGGATACGTGTTCATTCCTGATGGTGCGGCCTGAGTTTGATTCTTGAGGTTGATCCCGCTTCTCTCGACATGAAGGGCCCATGCGGACTGACCGGCGCCTCCTGACGCTTGCGTTCGGCGGCCTTTTCTGGCGGACCTTCCTGCTGATCGCGCTGCTGATCGCCGTGAGCCTGGCTGCGTGGTTCCAGAGCTTCCGGGTGATCGAGCGCGAACCGCGCGCGCAGCGCGTCGCGTTGCAGCTCGTCGCGATCGTGAAGCTCACGCGCACGGCACTGCTCTATTCCGATCCCGACTTGCGGCGCGCGCTGCTGCAGGATCTCGAGAGCAATGAAGGCGTACGCGTGTACCCGCGCGAGACCACCGACAAATACCGCCTGCAGCCGGACGAATCACTGAACCGGTTGATCGAACACGACATCCGCGGCCGGCTCGGCGACGACACGGTGATCGCGCAATCGGTCAATGACATTCCCGGTGTGTGGATCAGCTTCAAGATCGACGACGACGACTATTGGGTCGCGCTCGATCGCGATCAACTCGATAACGCAACCGGGCTGCAGTGGGCAGGCTGGGGGGTCTTTGCGCTCACGCTGTCGCTATTCGGCGCTGCATTTATCACGAGCCTCGTGAACCGTCCGTTCGCGCGACTCGCGCTGGCGGCGCGCAAGGTCGGCTCGGGGCAGTCGCCCGAGCCGCTGCCCGAGCGCGGCATGGGCGTCGCCGCCGAAACCAATCGCAGCTTCAACCAGATGGTGCAGGACCTCGATCAGCTCGAGGCCGATCGCGCGTTGATGCTGGCCGGTATCTCGCACGATCTGCGCACACCGCTCGCGCGACTGCGGCTCGAAACCGAAATGAGTCCATCCGATCAGACCACCAAAGATGCGATGGTCGACGACATCGAGCAGATGGACATGATCATCGGCCGCTTCCTCGACTACGCGCGCCCGGTGCAACGCATGCCGGAACCCGTCGATCTGTCGGTGATCGCTGGAGAACTCGCCGCGCGGCTCTCGAATGAAGACGGCATGCGCCTGATCACCCGGCTCGCGCCTACGGCGATGATTGAAGCCGACGAGACCGATATGCGCCGCGTGGTCGGCAACCTGATCGAAAACGCGCGCAAGTATGGTTTAAGCGAAGCCGACGGCATTCCGCACGTGATTCTCGAAACGCGGGTGTCGCATGCGCGCGTGGAACTGTCGGTGGTCGACGAAGGCCCCGGCATTCCGGAAGATCAGCTCGCGCTCGTTACGCGGCCGTTCTACCGCGTCAATTCGGCGCGCACCCAGGCAAACGGCACCGGCCTCGGGATGGCCATCGTGCAGCGGCTCGTCAGCCGTTATCGCGGCACGCTGCGCCTGCGTAACCGCACGCCAGGACCCGGGCTCGAAGTGACGATCGAGTTTCCTGCGGTCAAGAGCCAGACGTCTTCGAACAAACCGCAAGAATCCCGCTGACACTCCCCGCAAACCGCTGTGCCAACGCGGGCTATCGCCGCGGTGAAGAAAATCTATCCGCCACGTTAGTTAAAAACTATTGAATAGATTGCTTAATAGAGTTATAGTCGAGGCCATGTAACGCCTTCGTTACAGCACGCAGGTAGCTTGATCAGCTGTATCTCAACCCATTTGCAACCTCTCACAGGAGCATCCGCATGAAAACTGTCGGCGATAAACTCGAAGCTTTCACCGTCACTGCTGCGAAGCCGGGCTTCAACCATCATGAAGAGAACGGCGTGTCGGCGTTCGAAGAAATCACCGAACAATCGTTCCCGGGCAAGTGGAAGATCATCTATTTCTACCCGAAGGACTTCACCTTCGTGTGCCCGACGGAAATCGTCGAATTCGGCAAGCTTGCCAAGCATTTCGAAGAGCGCGATGCCGTATTGCTCGGCGGCAGCTCGGATAACGAGTTCGTGAAGCTGGCATGGCGTCGTGAACACAAGGATCTGGACAAGCTGAACCACTACGCGTTCGGCGACGTCAAGGGCGAGCTGATCGACCAGCTCGGCGTGCGCGATCGCGAAGCCGGCGTCGCACTGCGTGCAACGTTCATCGTTGACCCGGACAACACGATCCAGCACGTGTCGGTGAACAACCTGAACGTCGGCCGTAACCCGGACGAAGTGCTGCGTATTCTCGACGGTCTGCAAACGGACGAACTGTGCCCGTGCAACCGTTCGGTCGGTGGCGCAACGCTGTAAGCGTGGTGCTCCCGAGGCCCGCATGCTTGAAAGAGCCGGCGGGCTTTTTTTGCGACAGATTGATAGGAGAAGTTAATGGAATTCTTGAACGCGATTAAGGAACTCATCCCCGACTACGCGAAGGACATTCGCCTGAATATCGACGGCACGATTGGCCGTTCGTCGCTGGAAGGCAGCGATGCAGTCGGCGTTGCGCTGGCCGCTGCGTTCGCGGCGAAGAGCAAGACGCTGATCGATGCGATCCGCAACGCGGGCGTGCTGTCGCCGGAAGAAACCCATGCCGCGCTGACTGCAGCCGCGCTGATGGGCATGAACAACGTGTGGTACCCGTACGTCGAGATGACCGGCAACGCCGACCTGAAGTCGCAACCGGCTGGTCTACGGATGAACGCCTACGCGTCGCACGGCGGCGTCGACAAGCGGCGCTTCGAGATGTATGCGCTGGCCGCGTCGATCATCGGCAAGTGCCACTTCTGCGTGAAGTCGCACTTCGATACGCTGCTCGCTGAAGGGATGAGTTCGACCCAGGTGCGCGACGTCGGTCGCATCGCGGCGGTGGTTAACGCGGCGGCTCAGGTTATTGAGGCTGAAGGGAAATAAACCGCTGGCGGTCGCCGTTACGGCTCTGCGGGACCTCTGCAGCACTTCATTTTGCAAGCCCTGCTTTCGTTCGAAAGCGGGGCTTTGTCTTATGCGCTGCGTGCGACGTGCTCAATGCCCTTCATTCCGCTCACACGCGATTCAACAACACCGCAGCCTGCGCTTCAATCCCCTCGCCTCGCCCGAGGTAACCGAGCTTCTCATTGGTCTTCGCCTTCACGTTGACTCGATCGAGCGGCAACGCAAGATCTTCGGCGATATTCGCGCGCATCGCATCGATGTGCGGCGCGAGCTTCGGCGCCTGCGCAATCACCGTGCTGTCCACGTTGACGATCGAGAAGCCTGCTTTCACGACCCGTGCCACGCATTCGCGCAGCAGTACACGGCTGTTGGCGCCGAAAAACTGCTTGTCGGTGTCAGGAAAATGACGCCCGATGTCGCCGAGCGCGGCAGCGCCGAACAGCGCATCGGTGATCGCATGCAGCAGCACATCGGCATCCGAATGGCCGAGCAGCCCGCGGTCGTAAGGCACCGTCACACCGCCGATAATCAACGGCCGCCCCGGTACCAGCGCGTGCACGTCGTAGCCTTGTCCGATCCTGAAGTCCATATACCTTGAATCCGTCTGTTGATGATGAATGTGCTGTGTATTGGTCTATGACGCGCCGGTCTACGACGCCGCCGGCCGGCTCAGAATCGCCTCGGCCAGATCGAAGTCTTCCGGCCACGTGACCTTGAAATTGCGCAGGCTACCCTGCACGAGCCGCGGCGCGTGGCCGAGCCATTCGATCGCGCTCGCTTCGTCGGTGAGATCGTGGCCGTCCTGCTGGGCCCGCAGAATCGCTTCGCGCAGCATGCCGATACGGAACATCTGCGGCGTCTGCGCCTGCCAGAGCCCATCGCGCGGTTCGGTGCGCGCAATCCGGCCGTCGCTGTCGGGTGCGATGCGCTTGAGCGTATCCGCGACCGGCAACGCAATGATTCCGCCCACCGGGTCGTCCTTCAGCGCACCGATCAGCGCGCGAATCAGCGCCGGCGTGATACCGGGCCGTGCGGCGTCGTGTACGAGCACCCAGTCGTCGTCGTGTGCGCCGAATTCGGTGAGCGCGTGCAGCCCGTTCAGCACGGTTGCCTGCCGCGACACGCCACCGCAGCGGCGTACCGCGAAGCGCAGCCCGGCGAAGCGGCGTGCGTCGAAGTGCGGGTCGTCGGGTGCGATCGCGACGAGCGTCTGCGCGAATTCGCTGCAGGCGTCGAACGCGGCGAGCGTGTAATGCAGCAGGTCGCGGCCGGCGACAGTGCGATATTGCTTGGGCATCGCGGAGCCGGAACGGCTGCCGGTGCCGGCGCACGGGATCAGGGCAAAGAGGCGTGAAGTCACGAAGGCGGACGCCGCGAAATGAAAGTGAAGGACGGATTTTATAATAGGTGGCTCGGGTCAACACCCGAAAATCGCCGCCCGAAGATGGGCAATCCACGGGCAACACGCGTAGACTTCCCGCACATTCGACGCCCACCGGCCGCTTTTTTCTATGCCAGACACTGCTGCTTCTTCGTCTTCCCTGTCGCCGGTCGCTCTCGTCAAGGCCGGCCAGCGCTTCGTTTTCGACGGTACGCACGGTTCGTCCGACGCGCTGCTGATCGCCCGCTACCACCTCGCATACCGGCAACAGGTGCCGTTGCTGGCGGTGGTGTGCGCCAATGCCGTCGACGCGCAGCGGCTCACGCAGGAAATCGCTTTCTTCGCGCCCGAAGCGCGCGTGCGTCTGCTGCCCGACTGGGAAACGCTGCCTTACGATTCGTTCTCGCCGCACCAGGACCTGGTGTCGGAGCGGCTTGCGACGCTGCACGACCTCGGCGAAGGCCGCTGCGACATTCTGCTCGTGCCGGCCACGACGGCGCTGTATCGCATGCCGCCCGCCTCGTTCATGGCGGCCTATACGTTTTCGTTTTCGCAGGGCGAGCGCCTCGACGAAGCGAAGCTCAAAGCCCAGTTGACGCTGGCCGGCTACGACCACGTGAGCCAGGTGGTGCGGCCCGGCGAATACTGCGTGCGCGGCTCGCTGATCGATCTGTTCCCGATGGGTTCGCCGCTGCCTTACCGGATCGACCTGTTCGACGATCAGGTCGATTCGATCCGCGCATTCGATCCCGATACGCAGCGCAGCCTGTACCCGGTACGCGATGTACGCCTCTTGCCCGGGCGCGAGTTTCCGTTCGACGAAGCCGCGCGCACCGCGTTTCGCAGCCGCTGGCGCGAGGTGTTCGAAGGCGATCCGAGCCGCGCTTCGATCTATAAAGACATGGGCAACGGTGTGCCGTCGGCGGGCATCGAATACTACCTGCCGCTGTTTTTCGACGAGACGGCAACGCTCTTTCACTATCTGCCGGACAATGCGCAGCTCGCCTTTGTCGGCGATCTGGACACGGCGATCAAGCGTTTCTCCGCCGATACAAAACAGCGCTTCAATTTCCTCTCGCATGATCGCGAGCGGCCGATTCTCGAACCGCAGCGGCTGTTCCTCTCCGACGACGATTTCTACACGTTCGCGAAACCATTCGCACGGCTAGCACTGCCGTCGAACGCAGGTGGCGGCTGGTCGACGCCGCTGCCGAATCTCGCGATCGATCGTCACGCCGACGACCCGGTCGCCGCGCTGCGCGCGTATCTCGCCACGACGCCAAACCGCGTGCTGTTCGCGGCCGAATCGGCGGGCCGTCGCGAGACCATCGCGCAGTTGCTGATCGACAATCACCTGCAACCGGGCTCGAGCGACAGCTACGAAGACTGGTTGACCTCGGACACGCGCTTCGCGCTCGGCGTCGCGCCGCTCGGTATCGGCTTCACCGTGCCGGCCGAAGGTTTCGCGATCGTTACCGAAACGGAACTGTACGGGCCGCTCGCGCGTCGCGCGGGACGCCGTCGCCAGGAACAGGCCAGCAACGTCGATTCGATGGTGCGCGATCTGTCCGAGCTGAAGATCGGCGATCCGGTCGTGCATTCACAGCACGGCATCGGCCGCTACATGGGGCTCGTGACGATGGATCTCGGTGAAGGTGACACCGAGTTCCTGCACCTCGAATACGCGAGCAACAGCAAGCTCTACGTACCGGTCTCCCAGTTGCACGTGATCTCGCGCTACAGCGGCGCCGATCCGGAAAGCGCGCCGTTGCACTCGCTCGGTTCGGGCCAATGGGAAAAAGCGAAGCGCAAGGCCGCACAACAGATCCGCGATACCGCCGCCGAACTGCTCAACCTGTATGCGCGCCGTGCCGCACGCGAAGGTCATGCGTTCTCACTCGAACCGCGCGACTACGTGAAGTTCGCGGAAAGTTTCGGCTTCGAGGAAACGCCCGACCAGGCCGCCGCGATTGCGGCCGTGATCGGCGACATGACAAGCGGCAAACCGATGGATCGTCTCGTGTGCGGCGACGTCGGCTTCGGCAAGACCGAGGTAGCGTTGCGCGCGGCGTTTATTGCGGTGATGGGCGGCAAGCAGGTCGCCCTGCTCTCGCCGACCACGCTGCTCGCCGAGCAGCACACGCAAACCTTCACCGACCGCTTCTCCGACTGGCCCGTGCGCATTGCCGAACTGTCGCGCTTCAAGTCGACGAAGGAAGTCAACGCGTCGATCCAGCTGATCAACGACGGTAGCGTCGATATCGTGATCGGCACGCACAAGCTGCTGTCGTCGGATGTGCAGTTCAAGCGGCTCGGGCTCGTCATCATCGATGAAGAGCACCGCTTCGGTGTGCGCCAGAAAGAAGCGCTGAAAGCGCTGCGCGCCGAGGTCGACGTGCTGACGCTGACCGCGACGCCGATTCCGCGCACGCTCGGGATGGCGCTCGAGGGGCTGCGCGATTTCTCGGTGATCGCCACCGCGCCGCAAAAGCGCCTCGCGATCAAGACCTTCGTACGACGCGAAGAAGACGGCGTGATTCGCGAAGCGATGTTGCGCGAACTGAAGCGCGGCGGTCAGGTGTACTTCCTGCACAACGAGGTCGAGACGATCGAGAATCGCCGCGCAATGCTCGAAGCGCTGGTGCCCGAAGCACGTATCGCGGTGGCGCACGGCCAGATGCACGAGCGCGAACTCGAACGCGTGATGCGCGATTTCGTCGCCCAGCGCGCAAACGTGCTGTTGTGCACGACGATCATCGAAACCGGCATCGATGTGCCGACCGCGAACACGATCCTGATCCACCGCTCCGACAAGTTCGGTCTGGCGCAGTTGCACCAGTTGCGCGGCCGCGTCGGTCGCTCGCATCACCAGGCGTATTCGTACCTGCTCGTGCACGATCCACAGGGTCTGACGAAACAGGCGCAGCGCCGGCTCGAAGCGATCCAGCAGATGGAGGAACTCGGCGCCGGCTTCTACCTCGCGATGCACGACCTCGAGATTCGCGGCACCGGCGAAGTGCTCGGCGACAAGCAGTCGGGCGAGATTCAGGAGATCGGCTTCCAGCTCTACACGGACATGCTCAACGACGCCGTGAAAGCGCTCAAGGAAGGTCGCGAACCCGATCTCACGGCACCGCTCGCCGCGACTACCGAGATCAATCTGCACGCCCCCGCGATCCTGCCCGCCGACTACTGCGTCGACGTGCAGGAACGGCTGTCGCTGTACAAGCGGCTCGCGAGCTGCGAATACGACGACGCAATCGACGGTATCCAGGAGGAACTGATCGATCGCTTCGGCAAACTGCCGCCGCAGGCGCAGGCACTCGTCGAAACGCACCGGCTGCGGCTCGCGGCAAAACCGCTCGGCATCTCGAAGATCGATGCGGGCGAAACGGTGATCGGTTTGCAGTTCGTGCCGAATCCGCCCGTCGACGCAATGCGGATCATCGAGATGGTGCAGAAGCACAAACACATCAAGCTCGCGGGTCAGGACAAGCTGCGCATCGAAACGCGGACTCCCGATCTGTCGGTGCGCGTCGCGACGGTCAAGGAAACGCTGCGTGCGCTCGGTGCGCCGGCGCGTAGTACCGCGGCTGCAGCGCGTTAATAGAGCCTTGTGATTGCCTGGCGGTGGCGCGAAAACGGACCACCAGGCGACCGCCAGACTGCTTCGTTCGATCGCACTTCACGCCACGCGGGCAGTAACGCGCGGTAACGTTTCAAACACTTGCTGCGACGCGCCATACGAAGTAGCAGCATGCGCGTTACATAGCTCGTCCGACGCTTTTTGGGTATGATCGAAAGACCCTATGCAGGAGTCTCCGTCATGTCCCAGGTCGCTGAATCAGCGAAGCCCGTGTCTTCTTCCCCCGCTTCTGGCAGTTCCTCCACGCAGTCTCCCGTTTCGCTTCCGTGGGTCACGCGGCTCGTATCGATCGATACGGTCAGCCGCAATCCGAATCTCGGACTGATAGAAATTGTGCGCGATGCGTTGCGCGAACGCGGTGTGAAAGCCACGCTCACACACGACGACAGCGGCAAATGGGCCAACCTGTTCGCAACAATTCCCGCGCACGACGGCGAGACCAACGGCGGCATCGTGCTGTCGGGTCACACCGATGTCGTGCCGGTCGACGGCCAGCAATGGGACAGCGATCCGTTCAAGCCGGAGATTCGCGGCGACAAGCTGTACGGGCGCGGCACCTGCGACATGAAGGGTTTTATCGGCGCAGCGCTCGCGCTCGTGCCGCAGATGCAGGAAACGAAACTCGCGAAACCGATTCACCTGGCGCTGTCGTTCGACGAAGAGATCGGTTGCGTCGGTGCACCGCTGATGATCGCCGACCTGCTCAAGCGCGGCATCAAGCCGGACGGCTGCATCGTCGGCGAGCCGACCAGCATGCGCCCGATCATCGCGCACAAGGGCGTCAACGCGTATCAGTGCTGCATCCGCGGTCACGCCGCGCATTCGTCGTTGACGCCGAAGGGACTCAACGCGATCGAATACGCGGCGCGCCTCATCTGCCATATCCGCGATATCGCCGACCGGTTCCGCGCAGAAGGCCCGTTCGACGAACTCTACGACGTCCCGTTCACGACGGCGCAAACCAGCACGATCAAAGGCGGCAACGCGATCAACACGGTGCCTGCCGAATGTCACTTCGAGTTCGAATTCCGCAATCTGCCGACGCTCGCTCCGGAACCGATCTTCGCGCGCATCGAGCAATACGCGCGCGAGACGCTGCTGCCGAAGATGCTCGCCGAACATCCGGCCGCCGCCATCGAATTCACGAAACTCGCGGCCGCCCCCGGTCTCGACGCAACCGAACAGGCCGCGATCACACAACTCGTGCGTGCACTGACCGCCGATCAGGACCGCCGCAAGGTCGCCTACGGCACCGAAGCCGGTCTGTTCTCACTGGCGGGCATTCCGAGCATCGTCTGCGGGCCTGGCGACATCCAGCAGGCGCACAAGGCCAACGAATTCGTCGAGCTCGAACAACTCGTCGCCTGCGAACGTTTTCTGGCCAGGTTCGTGCACAGCATGTCTGTCGACGCTCATACCCACTAGACACGCAACCGCCGGCCACGACCGGCGGTCAGTCCCGTTCACCTGCTCTTTCGCTCTTTCTCTTACTCCGCACCATGTCCACCACGCCGCAGCACACCGACCACACGATCGACGGCGAGCCGATCCCGACGCTCGATGACATCGCCACCCAGCACTTCGCGTTGACGCCCTGGGTGGTGCGCACGCCGGTGTTCGACCGGCTCGACTTTCCGTCGCTGGAAGACACGGTCATCAACTTCAAGTTCGAGTTGCTGCAAGCAGCAGGCAGCTTCAAGGCGCGCGGTACGTTCACGAATCTGCTCGCGCTCGACGAAGCGCAGCGTAATGCCGGCGTAACCTGCGTGTCGGCCGGCAATCACGCGATCGCGGTTTCGTACGCGGCGATGCGCCTCGGCGTCAGTGCGAAAGTCGTGCTGTTCCGCTCGGCGAATCCGGCGCGGATCGCTTTGTGCAAGGCGTACAAGGCCGATATCGTGATGGCGGACAACCCGGCCGAAGCGTTCGAATTCGTGCGTCGCATCGAGGCCGAAGAAGGTCGCTACTTCGTTCATCCGTTCAACGGCTATCGCACGGTGCTCGGCACAGCGACGCTCGGTTACGAATGGGCGACACAGACGCCCGATCTCGACGCGGTCATCGTACCGATCGGCGGTGGCGGACTCGCAGCCGGTGTCTCGACCGCTATGCGCCTCGCGAATCCACATATCCATGTGTATGGCGTCGAGCCCGAAGGCGCGGATGCAATGAGCCGCAGCTTCGCGGCCAATCACACGATCAAGATGGGTCCGATGCAAGGCATCGCCGATTCGCTAATGGCACCGCACACCGAGCAGTACAGCTACGAATTGTGCCGACGTCATATCGATCGCATCGTCACCGTCAGCGACGACGCACTGCGTGCCGCAATGCTCACGCTGTTCGCGCAGCTCAAACTTGCGGTCGAACCCGCGTGTGCGGCCGCAACAGCGGCGTTGCTCGGACCGCTGCGCGAAACCTTGCAGGGCAAGCGTGTCGGGGTGTTACTGTGCGGTACGAATACCGATCCGCAGACCTTCGCCACCCACATCGAACGCGCCCGCACTCAACACTAAGCCGGCATCGAGCGTACGAAGCGCACACAGCTTGTAGCAAAAAACTACCCGTTCTCCTGATCGTTGGCTATTATTGCGCCATCGACATCAAGGAGGAATCCCAATGAGCATGTTCAAGGAGTTCAAGGAATTTGCCCTCAAGGGCAACGTAATGGACCTCGCGGTTGGTGTGATCATCGGCGCGGCGTTCTCTACGATCGTGACTTCAATTGTTAAAGACCTGATCATGCCGGTAGTCGGTGTCGTGACGGGTGGCCTCGATTTCTCGAACAAATTCATCCTGCTCGGCCATATTCCCGACAACTTCAAGGGCAACCCCGACTCGTACAAAGACCTGCAGACTGCGGGCGTCGCTGCGTTTGGCTACGGCTCGTTCATCACGGTGTTGATCAACTTCATCATCCTCGCGTTCATCATTTTCCTGATGGTCAAGTTCATCAACAACCTGCGCAAGCCCGCTGCGGATGCGCCGCCGCCGGCTCCGGCCGAAGATGTGCTGCTGCTGCGAGAGATTCGCGATTCGTTGAAGAATCGTTGAGAAATCCGCGCTAAGCGTACCTGGTCGCTAGTCGACAAACCCGCAGGAAAAGATTGGCCCGCTGTACGCGATGCGTCAGCGGGCCTTTTAACGCGTGCGAGCGTTGTGCACTCGCATCGATGATGAAATAGCGTCAGCGTGACGCGCCGCCGGCCGCTGCCGGTGCGTGGGTCTCCCCTGCCTTCAGGTTCGCCGTGCTTTCGATCAGCTGTTCGAGCTGCGAGAAGTTAACCGGTTTGGTCAGATGCGCGTTGAAGCCGGCCGCGAGGCAGCGGCGTACATCTTCATCGGTGCCGAAACCGGTCAGCGCGATCGCTGGCACATCGGAATGCTCGCGATACGCCTTGATGAAATCGATCCCCGTGCCATCCGGCAGCCCCACATCGCTGACGACGAGATCGAACACCCCTACACGTGTCGCAGCGAGCGCATCGGCCACACAACCGACCACGGTCACGTCGTGCCCCAACCCGCGTATGAGTTGCGCCATCACTTCGGCGGTATCGACGTGATCCTCGACGAGCAGAATGGTCAGCAGCTCCGGCGGATGTTCCTCGCTTGTCGTCGCCACGACGGGCTCTTCGACCGGCGGCTCGGCTGTCGGCATCGTGATCGCGAACGTCGCGCCACAGTGCGCGCCCGGGCTGCGCGCGGTCACGGTACCGCCGTGCGCATCGGTCAACGCCTTGGTGATCGCTAGTCCAAGACCGAGCCCGCCGAACTGCCGCGTCATGTTCTGGCTGCCCTGCTCGAACGCATTGAAGAGCTTGCCGATCTGTTCGGGTTCGATGCCGATGCCGGTGTCCTCGATCGAGATCTGTATATGCATGCGCTCATCAGACGTGCGCACATAGATGTGGCCACCGTCCGGTGTGAACTTCGCGGCGTTGCGAATCAGGTTCCATAGCATCTGCTGCAGCCGCGCGCGATCGGCGAGCACGTAGTGATGTTGCGCATGCTTCTCGACATGCACGTCCTGCTCCTTGACCTGGATTTCGCTGCGGAACAGTTCAAGCACACTGTCGATTACCTCATGCACGTCGACCGTTTCCAGCGACAGACGCAGCTTGCCGTTCGCAACGCGCGTGAGATCGAGCAGATCGTCGATCAGCCGCGCCTCGAGTTCGATGTTGCGGCGGATCATCCGCACGCTGGAGCGCGCGCTGTCCGGCAGCTCGGCGAGCATTTCGAGGATGCGTGTGCCGGCCAGCACCGGTGTGAGCGGCGTGCGCAGCTCGTGCGAGAGCATCGCGAGAAAACGGTCCTTCGCCCGGTTCGCTTCTTCGGCGTTTTGCCGCGCGGCCTGCTCGGAGGCAAGCAGTTGCTCGCGCTCTTCGATCGCCTCGCGTTGCTGATGCACGTCGGTGCAACTGCCGAACCACTTGCTGACCACGCCGTCCGCGTCGCGCATCGCGACGATCCGCGCATCGAACCAACGATAAGCGCCGTCATGACGGCGGATTCGCAGTTCGTGCCGATAATCGACGGCGCCGCTGCGCACGGTTTTCAGCCAGGTTCGGCGAATCTCGTCGCGATCTTCCGGATGGACGGCGTCGAGCCATGCGAGCCCTTGCGACATGCTCTCGCTCAGGCCCGTGTATTCGAGCCACTGCTTCGACAGGAAATCGCAATTGCCATCGGCATTGCAGGTGAGCACGAGGTGAGGCAGCGCTTCTGACAACGTGCGGTAATGCGCTTCGCGATCGCGCAGCAACAGCGCTTCTGCCGATGCCTTCTGCAACCGCACCTGCAACAGCACACGTTCGACCGCTTCGGGCAGATAGTCCAGGTAGTCGCCCGATTTCGGCACGACGTCCGATACCCCGGCGCGCAACGCTTCGATCACGCGTGATTCGTCGGTGAAACCGGTCACGAGGATGGCTGGAATGCGGATACCCTCGGCACGCAGGCGTCGGAAGAAATCGAGCCCCGTCTCGGGACCGTCGAGCTGATAGTCGAGCACGAGCAGATCGGGCTCGCCTTCGGCGATACGCGCGCGGGCGTCGCCGACCGAGCGGCTCGCGGCTACCCGGCAGCCGGCGCGCTCGAGCGACTTGCGCGCAAGCCGCAGAATGCCCTCATCGTCATCGACGACAAGCACAAACGCGGGCGAATGCGTGGAAACGTCTTCGGTCATGCGGGTTCTTCCATCTTGCGCTTACGGCCTCGAAAGGGGATGCCCGGGCGGCAGCTTCACCACCTGCAGGAAAAAGCCGAGGCGGCGCACGGCCTCGATAAACGCGTCGTACTCGACCGGCTTGGTGATGTAGACGTTGCATCCGAGTTCGTAGCAGCGGGCGATTTCGCGCGGATCGTCGGTTGTGGTCAGCACGATCACCGGCACCGCTGCCGTGGACGGCGACGTCTTCAGACGGCGCAGCACCTCGAAACCGTCGACGCGCGGCATCTTCAGATCGAGCAGCACGACGAAATTGGTCAGCTCGCGAGGTGCGGGACGCCCGGTCGCGTCGTCGGCCGCGGCCGGATCGCCGAAGAAATAATCGAGCGCCTCCTGGCCGTCCGAGAAACGCAGGAAGCCGTTCGAAACGCCTGCACGTCGCAGGTTACGTTCGACCAGCGTCGCGTGTCCGTCGTCGTCCTCGATCAGGATGATGCCAACGGTTTCGCCATTTGTTGCCATACTGGCTCCAGGACTGCTGTCTGTCTGCGTCACGATCGTCGTTGAATAGGTCATGCGATACGCACCGGTTGTTCTGGCAAGACAATGAAGAAGGTCGAGCCCGCCCCTTCCGCCGATTCCACCCACACCCGCCCGCCATGCCGCTCGACGATCCGCCGCACCAGCGCGAGGCCGATGCCGTCGCCCTTGGCGACGTCGCCGTGCAGACGCTGAAACGCGCGGAACGTTTTCGACATATAGGCCGCGGGAATCCCGAGCCCGTTGTCGCGCACGTAGTACGTGCGCGTGCGCGGCACGCCCGGTTGCGGCACGTCGACGACGCCCGGCTCCAGCGCACCGACTTCGATACGGCCTGGCCGGCTGGGGTCGAGGTAGTTCACCGCATTGCCGATCAGGTTGCTGAAAATCTGTTCGATTGCCGACGGATCGCCCCACGCGGGCGGCAGGTCGCGCACCGTGACGAGCGCCGCGCGCTCGCCGATCGCCGCCTGCAGCGTGTCGACCACCTTGGCCACTGCCCGCCCGACGCTCACGCGCTGCCACTGGTACTCAAGCCGCCCGGCGCGCGAAATGCGCAAGAGCGCATCGATGATCGCCGCGGCCCGCGTCACCGCCGTGCGCAGAAACTGCAGCGACTCGCGGATATCGCCGTCGAGTACCCGCGTCAACCGCCGGTGCTCGTTCTCCGGCAGTCGCGCCGCATCGACGACGCTGTTCAGCTCATCGCAGGATACCTGCAGCTCTTTCGAAAACCCTTGCAGGTTCACGAGCGGCGAGCGCAGATCGTGCGACACGCTGTAGATGAACATCTCGTTGTCCTGGGTTTCCTGGCGCAATTCCTCGTTGACGCCGGCCAGTTCGGCGGCGCGCGCTTCGAGGCGCGATTTCAGCACCGCCTGGTCGCGCTCGGCGACCCGCAGCCGCGCGCCGGTTCGATGCAGCACGGCGTCGAGCGAGGCGATTTCGTCGTTGCCCGAAAGCGGCGGCATCAGCGGTTCGCCGTCACCGAGACGCTCCGCGTTGCCGGTCAGCACATCGAGCCGGCGGCCGATATTGCGCGCGAAAGCCGCCGCGGTGGCCGCCCAGATCAGCATCGAGCCGACCACTGCGGCGATCAGCGCATATTGCTGGCGCGTGCGGGTTTCGTTCAGCGACTCGCTGCGTTGCGCATCGAGCCGCGATTCCTCGGCGATCAGCGCATTCAGCTCGTCATTGAAGATAGCGATCTGCGCCGGCATGTCACGACCTTCGTCAGCGGTAAACGGGCCGATGTTGCGGCCGTCGTGGAGCGCCTGCGAGATCTCGGTGGCCTGCTTGCGATACGCCTCGATGGCCGCGCGCATCCGCAGGACCCGCGCGGTCTGCTGCGGCGTGTCGGCGACCAGTTGTTCCAGATGGGTCAGGCGATCGGACAGATCGACCCATACCGCATGACGATCGATAAACGACGCATCGCCGACCACGATCCCTGTCCTCACCCGGGCGGCCTGACGCAGCAGCGGGTCGATCACCGAGGCTGCCTGATAGAGGATCTGTTTGCTGTTGGTCGACCACTGCGCGGCCTGCGTCGTCTGTTCCTGCGCGTCGAACACGACTCCGAGCAGCGCCAGTTCGACCGCGCTTGGCACTGCGATCAGCAGCAGACCCTTCGTGAAAAGTTTCATGTACGCCTGACAGACCTTTTAGCCGTTTGTCGGCCGCGGCGGCATGGCCGGGCGCCGAAGGCGGAGCTCGAAGCCCTGTCGCGCTGCGGCACCTTGCGCAGCGCCGTCGGGACGACGCCAATTATCGACGCGAATTTGAGATATTTCAATGTGCGCCGGACGGGCGCTGGAGCACAGAAGCCGTGCTTTTTTATCGGTGACGGAAGACATACTTCGGCGCGTGAGTCTATGATGAAGACAGCGGTACAGGGAATGCGAAGGTGTGCGGGGTGTCGGTTCGGCATGGTTCGCACGGCGACAGTAGTCCGACCAGGTCGCCGCGAGCGGTCGAATCGTCGTGAATCCGGCATTTTCGTATGCTATAAAAGATCGACGTGCGGCGCGCGAAGCCGGGAGTGGTCGCATGAGGACGCTGCGTTTTTTGCAATTCTTTTTCAGGCGAATTTTTATGTCCTTCCCGAAGAAGCGTAGGCGCGCGAAGGCGGACGGCGACGAGTCGTTCCTCGCCGTGCTGAAGCATTTCAAGCCGTTCGGCCAGCTCGACACGAAAATCACGCGGGCCCGTGCGCAGGACGAGCCGGTGCTTTATGCGCATGTGCTGCCGGGGCTCGATGTGCTGTTGTGCAGTGTCCGCGGGGCACAGCCGCCGTACCCGGCGGTGGCGGAACTGCGTCGGCGCTGCATCGAATCGATTGCTAACGCGCTGGAACAGCCGCTCGATGGCCTCGAGAACGGCGGTTACTGGTACGAAGCCGATGGTTTCGGTTTTCTGGTGTTCGCGAGCCGCGCGCGCAGCCGCGTACTGCCCGAATTCGGTGCAACCCGTGCGGCTGGGGGTGGCGCGCGGCGTGGTGTGCGGCGCAACGCGGCAGGAGATGCTACGCCGCGCTCGCTGCGCTGAGACGCTCGCGCCGTAGTCTATCGGCCCCCGCCAGGCTACGCCTCTGGGCCGCCAGATCCGGCAAGTTCTCCGACGCCTCAAAGCACGACGCCCCGTTACCGGGGCGTCGTCGTATCTGGCATCCGCAGCGCTGCTACGCCGCAGCGATCAACTTCCCTTGTATGCGGCAGCGTCGGCGGGTGCCGGTGTGCGGGCCGTGGCGGGCTTGGCCGCACCGGCCGGCGATGCGCCGGGCGCCCCCTTGAGCGGCAGCTTCGCTTTTTCCTTCTGCCCCGGCGGCGGCGCGACCGGCTTGCTGTTCACCTGAGCCAGCAATTCGCTGCATGGCAAGGCCTTGTTGTTGCTCGGTGCGATCAGCGGAATCAGCGCGGCGAACGGATTGAGCAACCCCAACCCGACCATCGCGCCGCCGCGCAGCGCCAGCGCGCCCACGTCTACGCCGACATGCGGGTCCTTGAACGTGCCCTTGACATACAGCGGCGAACGTAGCGAAAAGATGCGGAAGCCCTTCGTGTGCGGATGGACGCCGAGATCGAGCGACTCGTCGCGCAGGTCGACGTGGCCGTCGATATTGATCACGGCGTCGTCGGTATCGAGCGCAAATACGCGCGCATCGAGCACACCGTTGGTCGCGACGAAATCCGCCGCCGCGCAATTGATCTTCACGTCCTTGCCGCCGAACAGCTTCTCATAGACGACATTCGCGACGTTCAGCCCCGCTGCCTCCATGAGCAGGCGACTCACCGTGCCCTGCGTCACGAGCGTCTTCACCTCGCCGTTCGACGTCGCGGCAAGCGCCGCCGGCGAGTTGCCGGTAGCCGACAGCGCCGCATCGCCGTTGATTTCGCCGAGCGCGCTCTGCATCGTCTTGAAAGTCGGGAACAGCTGCTTGAGCTTCAGGTGACGCGCCGACGTCGATACGCGGCCCTTCAGCGGTGTCGCACTACCATCGAGATGAATGTCGGAGCTAAGCGTCCCGCCCGCTACGCCGAAGCGCAGCGGCGTCAGCGACAGCACGCCATCGGTCATCACGATATGCGTGTAGAGATCGGTGATCGGCAGATCCGCGTCCTTGACGATGCGTCGGCCCGTGAACTTGACGTCGGCGTCGATTGCTTTCCAGCGATCGGTACGGAACTGCTCGACCGGCAGCACCCTGCCCGCCGGCTGCTGCGTGGTGTCGCCGCGCTTCGCCTTGCTCGCCTTGCTGTCGGCGCCGATGATCGGTGCAAGATCGGCGAATTGCAGCAGGTTCGACACCAGTTCGCCCTGTAGCAGCGGCCGCGGCTCGCGCTGCGTATAGCTCAACGTACCGTTCAGATCGCTGCCGCCGACCCGACCCGTAAAGTTTTCATAGCGGAACGTGCTGGCGCCGCGGCGGAACTGGCCGATCAGGCGGCCATCGGTTGCGTAAGGCGGGGTATCGGGCAGGGTCACGCCGGTCAGCGCATACAGATGCGCCATGCTCGTACCTTGCAGCCACAGGCGCAGGTCGAGTGCGGCGAGGTGCGCCGGATCGGTCAGCGTGCCGACCAGGGCGACGCGCAGGTCGCCGGCCTTCACGTCGGCCTGGATCGGGAATGGCCGGTCCGCATCCTGCAGCGCCAGCACACCGCCTACCTTGCCGTTGCCTGACACCGGTGTGCGGTTGTAGGTGCCTTTGACGGTCCAGCCGAGCGAATATGCCTGCACGTCCGGTTTTGCCGCGCGCGGTGCCGTGGTTGCGCTTGCGGAGGAAGCCGTGGACGCGGTCTGCGCTCCAACTGCCGCGCCGGACACTGCTGAAGACGCCGAAGCGGTCTGCGCTCGCGCCGCTGCGTCGGACACCCCTGACGCTGCCGACGCCTCCGAAGCCGCTGCTGCCGCGGAAGCCGCCGCAGACTGCGCCGCCAGCCGCCGCGCCCCCTGCTTGCCGACCACCTGCGCAGACGCACTGCGCGATGCCGCCTCCTGCTGCTTCATCACCTCGCCGACCGGGATCGGCTGACCGAGCGTATCGATCGTCACCTTCACATCGGTCTTCGACTTCTGGTCGGCCAGCGCGACATAGCCTTTCGAAAACACGATGTCGTGTAGATCGAGCTTCCACTCGGACGGCCCGGACGACGCCGGCAGTTTGAAGGTCCAGTTATTGCGGTTATCGACAAGCCGTTCGAGGTCCACCGACGGATTCACGAGATTAATGGAAGGAATGACGATGTCGTGCGTAAGTAGCGGCAACACCTCGACCTGGAAATCGATCTCATCGAGGGTCGCGAAGTGCGGCTGTTTCGTCCAGTCCGGATTGGCCACCGTGATATTGGCCGCCGAGAAACGCGGCCACGGCACCCATGCACGCCAGCCGATCTCGCCCACCGGGTGTTGCCAGTCGACCTTCAGATCGCCCTCGATCGCAAACGGCCGGCCAATAGCCTGACTCACTTTGTCGTTGACCCAGGGACGCGCGTGATTCCAGTCGAAAGTCACGATGAAAACGGCCAGCGCAGCCACCAGAACCACGATAATCGCCAGCAGCCATGCGATGATCTTGCCAACCGTTCTTCCGAGGTTGAGCGACGACACCATGAAAACTCCCTTGTTTTTCTGATAACCGGTAGGACAGCACAGCCCGTGCCCGGTTCGCACCAATATCCGCCCCGCACTGCAAAAGGCGCACCAGCCCAGCCCCCATGACTTCCGCGTCCCCTCTCGTTGCAGCAACCGACATCGCGCGCCGCGACCCGCAGCACGGCCGCTGGCTTCTACATCCGGCCAGTCTCGCGCTACATGGCGGCGAGCGCCTGTCGATCACCGGGCCATCGGGTTCGGGCAAGAGCGTGTTCCTGCGTGCGCTCGCACTGCTCGATCCGCTCGACGGCGGTCATGTCGAGTGGCACGGCAAACGCGTCGCGCGCGCAGCCATTCCGCGCTATCGCCGCAGCATCGCCTATATTCGTCAGCGGCCGGCGCTGCTCGACGGCACCGTCGAAGACAACCTGCGTTATCCGTTCACACTGCGCGCCTACCGCGACCTGCAGTTCGAGCGCGAGCGTGTCGCATCGCTCGCGCTACAGGCTGGCCGCGACAACGATTTCCTCGACCGGCGGGCAAGCGAGCTGTCCGGTGGCGAAGCGCAGATCGCTGCATTGATCCGCGTGTTGCAACTCGATCCTGAGGTGCTGCTGCTCGACGAGCCCACCGCTTCGCTCGACCCGGCATCATCGCATGCGATCGAGGGACTCATAGGCGCATGGTTCGATGCCGGCGCAGCGAGAGACGCCGCGCGTGCCTCGATATGGGTGTCGCACGATCCCGCTCAGGCCGAACGCATGAGCGAACGGCACCTGACCATGCAAGCGGGTGTGCTCGATGAAGCCCCTCTGATTTCCCTGGACCGCGAGCGCGCCACACGATGATGCTGCAAAACCTCAGTCTCTGGGATGTCGGTATCGCGGCGCTGCTGATCGTCGTGAACGGTGCGCTATCGGTTGCGCTGAAGCTCGATCTCGAACGCAAGCTCGCGTGGGCGGCGCTGCGCACCGTCGTGCAGTTGCTTGCGATCGGTTATGTGCTCGGCTGGGTGTTCAGCTACGACCGCTGGTTCGTCGTGCTACCGCTGATGGCGCTGATGACGCTGATCGCCGGCTTCGCGGGCGCACAACGCGGTCCGTGGACCTACGTGGGTCAGCGTGCCGACAGCATCGTGTCGATCTGGGTCAGTTCGTGGCTGGTGGCAGCGGTTGGCCTCTTCCTCGTGATCCGGATTCGTCCGTGGTACGAGCCGCAATATGCGATTCCGATACTCGGCATGATTCTCGGCAATACGCTCACCGGGGTATCGCTGGGTATCGAGCGGATGATCGATGAACTGACCGCGCGGCGCGACCGCGTCGAGATGGCGCTCGCGCTCGGCGCGACGCGCTGGGAAGCGGCGCAGGAACCGGCACGCCAGGCCGTGCGTGCAGGCATGCTGCCCACGCTGAACCAGATGGCCGTTGTCGGCATCGTGAGCCTGCCCGGCATGATGACGGGCCAGGTGCTGGCCGGCCAGTCGCCGTTGCAGGCAGTCCGCTATCAGATCGTCATCATGTTTTTGATCGCGGCGTCGTCGGCGCTCGGCACCGTCGGTGCCGTGCTGCTCACATACCGGCGCGTGTTCTCGCCGGAGCACCGTTTTCTTGCTTCCCGGCTGGTGGAACGCAGCACGTCAGCGCGCCGTTGATGCAGTGTGCGCGCTAGCGTTTGGCCGACAGCACGATCTCGGTGCCGTCGCTGAGCGTGACCGCTTTGGTGCTGCCACTGGTCGGCATCGTGAAGCGGACGATCTGGCTCGTCATCAACGCATTCGGACACTTCAGCGTCTTGCCCGCCTGGGTCACGCTCTTCGTGCCACGCGGCGTCTGCGCCTGAAAATTCAGTTGGACAGTCGCGGTACCGTCAGCACCGACGACCGGCGCAAGGCGCACCTGAATCTGCCGGATCATGGCGCCGTTCGCATCGAGCGGTAGCGACGCGTAGTCGGGACAGGACTCGGGGGCTGCAACCGGACCGCCTGGCGGCACGGTCTTCCATGTGTAATCGTCGGACTGGCCCGAGCGGATCGTGCGCGTGTCCTGCGCGTTGCCGAACTGCTTCGAGGTGATCTTCAGCGTGTAGCGGATCGGGCCATCGAGTGCAGCCTGGGACGTGATCTTGATCGGCGTCGCCGCGAGCGCGGAAGACGAAATCGTGACAAGCGCGCAGGCAAGGCAGGCGGCAGAAATAGCAGCAACGGCGGAAAGTCTGAAGCTCGGGCTCATACTGTCACCTCGTTGTTGTGCCGCTGCGCGGTCCGTCGAGGTCGCGCAGCCGTTCTTAAGCATGAAGCCCTGCCAGTCTACCGCCAAGCGACCGCTTGCGCGCCTCGCGTGGATCAGGTGTTACCCCGCTTGCGGCGGCGTCGTTTCCCGTTTTGCGTTTGCCATTTCCGGGTAAGCAATGCCGTGCCGCAAGCGCGTTAGCAACCCAGCATCAAAACCCGCTCAGCACCAGCTTGCCGATCGCACGCCCTTCCTCGAGCATCCGGTGCGCGCGCCGCACGTTGTCGGCGTTGATCGGACCCAGGTTCTCGCCGACCGTCGTGCGCAGCGTGCCTGCATCGACGAGTCGCGCCACTTCGGTCAGCAGCTTGTGTTGTTCGATCATGTCGGGTGTACCGAACATCGAACGCGTGAACATGAATTCCCAATGGAACGCCGCGCTCTTCAACTTCAACAGTTCGATCTCGACCGGCTTGCTGTTCTCGACGATCGTGCAGATGCCACCCTGCGGTTTCACGACCGCTGCCGCCGCGGGAAAATGCGTGTCCGTATCGTTGAATATCAGCACATAGTCGACCTGCTCGATACCGAGTTGCTTCAGTTGAGCGGGCATGTCGCCGAAGTGATCGACGATATGGTCCGCGCCCAGTTCGGTGGCCCACTTCGCCGACGCCGGGCGCGACGCGGTTGCGATCACCTTCAGCTTGCCGAGCTGTTTCGCGAGCTGGATGCCGATCGAGCCGACCCCACCCGCTCCGCCGATGATCAGCACCGAGCGCCCTTCATCCGCGCCCTGCGGCGATACACCAAGCCGGTCAAATAGCGCTTCCCACGCGGTGATTGCGGTGAGCGGCAACGCGGCGGCGTGTGCAAAATCGAGTGAAGCCGGCTTGCGCCCGACGATGCGCTCGTCCACCAGGTGATATTCGCTGTTCGCACCGGGCCGCGTGATGCTGCCCGCATAGAACACCGGATCGCCAACCTTGAACAGCGTCACTTCCGGCCCGACTGCGGCGACCGTGCCGGCCGCGTCCCAACCGAGCACGCGTGGCGTTTTCTCGACGGCGTCCTTCGGCGAACGCACCTTGTAATCGACGGGATTCACGGAAATGGCCTCGACCTTCACGAGCAGATCGCGACCGCTTGCCTGCGGTTGCGGCAGTTCGACGTCGAGCAGCGCTTCGGGGTGATCGATGGGCAGATAGCGATGCAGACCGATGGCTTTCATGACAGCTCCTGTTTCTTGATGCGGATCGATAAGGATGGGGACGCCAGGACCGGCAGCGTCTGGGGTGACAAGGGCGCGTCGCCGATCCGATGAATACCATCGTAAGACCTTGGTTATTCTTTGAAAACAGTCATAATGACTGAAACATTTTTTTGATTTTCAGAATAATGGTGCTTTCTCCTACTTCCCACACCGAACGCGACCGGCTCGATCTGCTCGATGTGGCGTTGTTCATGCGTGCCGCGCTGCTTGCCAACGTATCGGCTGCGGGGCGGGAATTCGGGCTGTCGGCGGCAGTGGCCAGCGCGCGGATCGCACAGCTCGAACGGCTGCTCGGCGCGCGGCTGCTGCATCGAACCACGCGCCGCATCAGTCTCACCCAGGACGGTGAAGTCTTCATGGTGCAGGCTCGGACGCTGCTCGATGCGGCCGACGCGGCGCGCGCATCGGTCGGACGGGCACAGGCCGAGCCGCAGGGGCGGCTGCGCGTCGCCATGTCGTCGTCGTTTGGGCGGCAACATGTGTCGCCGGTCATACCCGAGTTCCTGCGTCGTCATCCGGGCGTGAGCGTCGATCTGCGTATCACCGATCAGCTCGTCGATCTCGTCGACGCCGGCATCGATGTCGCGATCCGGCTCGGCGCGCTGAAGGATTCGTCGCTGGTTGCGCGCCGGCTCGCCGAGAACCGGCGTGTGATCTGCTGCTCGCCCGCGTATCTGGCCGAGCGCGGCACGCCGCATCATCCATCTGATCTCACCGAGCACGAATGCATCGTGCTGTCGAACCAGCGCGACTGGGGCTTCGTCACGCCCGCGGGTCATCTCAATGTGCGCGTGAGCGGCCGGCTCGACGTCGACAACGGCGAAGTGATCCGCGACGCGCTGCTGGCAGGCTTCGGTATCGCGCTGAAATCGACGTGGGATGTCGCGCCCTACCTGCGCAGCGGCGAACTCGTCGCCGTGCTCGACAGCTATCCGCTCGCGGAAACGGTCGCGATCTGGGCCGTCTACCCGAGCCGCGCGTTCGTGCCGCCCAAGACTGTGGCATTCATCGATTTCATCGCCGCGCATTTCGGCGATCCGCCGTATTGGGATCGCGAGCCTGGCACCTGATAGCAGCCCGGTTGCGCTGCGCCGACCCGGTACAATGGCGCGATTGCCTGTTGCCCGCGCATCCCGCGCGTGGCTGGCCCACTCCGCGTCCCTGCCCCGCGTCTTCATGAACCTCATCATCCAAAGTCTCACGCCAATCGGTCCGGAACATCACAAGCCGCTCGTCGGGCTTGCACGTGGCAAACATGCGACGGTCATCGATACGCAGGCGATCCGCATCGACGGCGCCGACCCTGCGCAGCGCGGCGATCTCGACGTGTACTGTCACACGCACGAACTCGACTATGCGTTCGTCGAGCCGGGCAAGCACCTGCGCGACTTCGGGCTGTTGACGATGGACATGGATTCGACGCTGATCACGATCGAATGCATCGACGAGATTGCGGATTTCTGCGGCCTGAAGGCGGAAGTCGCGGCCATTACCGAAGCGTCGATGCGCGGCGAGATCAAGGACTTCAACGAGAGCCTGACGCGCCGCGTCGCGTTGCTCAAGGGACTCGACGCAAGCGCGCTCGAACGTGTCTACGACGAGCGGCTGCAGCTATCGCCGGGCGCGGAGCGGATGCTGGCCGGCGTGAAAGCCGCCGGCCTGAAAACCCTGCTCGTGTCCGGCGGCTTCACGTTCTTCACCGAGAAACTGCGCGCGCGCCTCGGCCTCGATTTCACGCAAGCGAATACGCTTGAAATCGTCGACGGCAAGCTGACGGGCCGAGTGACCGGCGAGATCGTCGATGCGGAAGTGAAAGCGCGTACATTGCGCGACACCTGCGCACAACTCGGCATCGAGCCGTCGCGCGCGATTGCGATGGGCGACGGTTCGAACGACCTGAAGATGATGGCGGTAGCCGGACTATCGGTTGCGTTCCGCGCCAAGCCCGTCGTGCGCGAAGCGGCCAGCGTTGCATTCGATCACGTTGGGCTCGACGGGCTGCTGCGGTTGTTCTGATACGGCGGGCGGGCCGGCCGTTTTACGGATACGCATGCCGGGCCCTCGCGTATCGCCCTACGTCAGCGCGGCGAGACGCGCTTCGATATCCGCGCGCAGGTCGACCTCTTCTTCTAGACCGATAAAGAAACGCACCAGCGTGCCGCGATGCGGCCATTGCGCCTCGGTGCGCATCGAGGCGATGTCGTACGGCATCGCAAGACTCTGCGCGGCACCCCAGCTCCAGCCTATCGCAAACAGTTCAAGCGACTCGCAGAACGTATCGATCTGCGCGGCGCCATAGCGTTCATCGAACACAACCGAGAACAACCCACCTGCGCCGCTGAAATCGCGTCTGTAGAATTCGTGACCCGGACAGTCGGGTAGCGCGGGATGCAGCACCGCGGCGATCTCCGGCCGCGTCTTCAACCAGTGCGCCAGCGCGAGCGCGGTGCGGTCGTGCTGCTCGAAGCGCACCTTCATGCTCGGCAGGCTGCGCAGGACCAGCGAGCAGTCGTCGGCCGACACGCCGATACCCATGCGCATGCGCGCAAGTTTCAGCTTCAGATGTAACTCGCGATCGACGGTGATCGTCGCGCCCATCAGCACATCGGCGCCGCCCGACTGATACTTCGTCAACGCCTGCACCGAGATGTCGACGCCGTGATCGAACGGGCGAAACGCAAGCCCCGCCGACCACGTGTTGTCGATTGCAGTCACGACGCCGCGTGCGCGTGCGGCCGCGGTGATGGCCGGCACGTCGGGCACTTCCATCGTCACCGAACCGGGTGCCTCGATCCAGATCAGCCGTGTGTTCGGCAGGATCAGGTCGGCGATGCCCGCGCCGATCATCGGATCGTAGTAGCGCGCCGTGATGCCGAAATCTTTCGCGAGCCAGTCGCCGTGGTCGCGGTTTGGCGAATACACGTTGTCGGGAATCAGCACGTCGTCGCCGGCCTTGACGAGGCCGAAGTACACATTCGAGATCGCCGACAATCCAGACGGCTGCAGCAGCGCATGATTGCCGCCTTCCAGCGCGGCAAGACGCTGCGCGAGCGTCATCGAGGTCGGCGTGGCGTGCAGGCCGTAGCGCCATGCGGCATCGTTGCGCCAGTCGAGCGCGCGCATCGTTGCAAGATCGGGAAACACAACCGTCGATGCACGCGTCACCGGCACCGAGAACGAGGCGTAGCCCGGCGGCAGATCGTCCTCCGGATGCACGATGCGCGTTTGCAGCTCGTGGCTGGAATGGGATTTCGTCATGATGGAATTTGGGTTGGATCTTCTTCAGGGACTGCAGGCGGTGTCGCGCGACGTGTGCAACGCGGGTTCATTCGCCGGTGGTCAGGTTGCTGACACCGCCGACGGGCTGGGCGCCTGTCTTCGCTGCAGCTGCAGGCGCGCTCGCGGTTGCCGGTGACGGCCCGGTTTGCCCCGCCGCAAGCGGGCGCAGATCGAACGGTTGCGGATCGGAATCGTCGACGTTCATGCGGTCGCCGGCCAGCGACCCGTCGGCGGCGAACTTGCCGACCCAGTTGCCGGTGATATGCGTGCCATCGTTGGATTCTTCGACCTCGAGCGTATCGTTGTCGCGGTCGCCGGCGATCAGGATCACTTCGCCGGTATCGGCGAACTGGTATTCGCCGTGTACACCGGATGGGTCGTCGGTTTTCGGGCCGAGCCGCAGTACGATCTGACGCTTGCCCAGCGTGCCTGCATAGCGCGGAAATTTTGCGAATTCCGCACTGGGTTTCAGCGGTAGCTGGATGGGTGCGGGAGCGGCCAGTTCCTTGACTGCATCGCTTTGCGCCCATGCGTGAACCGGCATGGAGAGCGCGACGAGCACGGCACAGGCGCCGCACGCTGCAGCCGTGGCATTCACCGTCCATCCGCGCCGCGCTACGGCCTGCTTCATCGATCCTGAATCCTGCATGCTTGTCTTCCTTGCTTGCTTTTGACTGCGCGACGGCCTGCCTGCGCAACCGCCTCGCAACCGGTCAGAGTCGTTCGAATATCGCAGCGATGCCCTGCCCGCCGCCGATACACATCGTCACGAGCGCATAACGTCCGCCGATACGTTGCAGTTCGTACAGCGCCTTCACGGTGATCAGCGCACCGGTCGCTCCGATCGGATGACCGAGCGAAATGCCCGAGCCGTTCGGATTGACCTTCGCGGGATCGAGGCCCAGTTCCTGGGTCACCGCGCACGCCTGGGCGGCAAACGCCTCGTTGGCTTCGATCACGTCGAGATCGGCAACCGTCAGTCCCGCGCGTTCGAGCACCTTGCGCGTGGCCGGGACCGGGCCGATGCCCATGTAGGCCGGGTCCACGCCGGCATGCGCATAGGCGACGAGCCGCGCGAGCGGCTTGATGCCGCGACGCTCGGCCACACTGCGCTCCATCAGTACGACCGCCGCGGCTGCATCGTTGATCCCCGATGCGTTGCCCGCTGTCACCGTGCCGTTTTCTTTTGCGAACACAGGGCGTAGCTTCGCGAAATCGTCAGCGGTCGCGTTCATACGCACATGCTCGTCCGTCACGAAAAGCGTATCGCCCTTCTTCGATGCGAGCGAAACCGGCAGGATCTGTTCGGTGAAATAACCGGACTCAATTGCGTGTGCCGCGCGACGATGCGACTCGAGTGCGAGGGCGTCCTGCGCATCGCGGCTAATGCCGTATTTCTGCGCGACATTTTCTGCGGTCACGCCCATGTGAATCGACTGGAACGGATCGTTCAGCGCGCCGAGCATCATGTCGACGATGCGCGCATCGCCCATGCGCTGTCCGAAGCGTGCGGCCGGCATCGTGTACGGCGCACGGCTCATGTTCTCGGCACCGCCGCCGATCGCGATATCGGCATCGCCGAGCAGGATGCCCTGCGCCGCCGACACGATGGCCTGCAGGCCGGAGCCGCACAGACGGTTCACCGTGAGTGCGGGCGCATGCTGCGCCACGCCGCCGTTGATGGCCGCCACGCGAGCGAGGTACATGTCTTTCGGCTCGGTATGCACGACGTTGCCGAATACGACGTGGCCGACTTCGTCGCCCGAGACGTTCGCGCGCGACAGCACTTCGCGCACGACCCGCGCGCCGAGATCGGTGGGAGAGAAATCCTTCAGGCCACCGCCGAAGTCGCCGATTGCGGTACGTACACCGCTTGCCACCACCACGTCACGTTGCATGATTCGTTCCTCGCTCTCTCAGTTTCAGGTTGATCTGCCTGGTTGATCCGAATGCTGCGTCTCGCGCCGTGAGGCGCGGCGTCTGATGTGTCGTGTCGGTTTGCCGATGTCCGCGCGACGGTTGCGCGATCGTCCTAGACCTCGCCCCACAGATCGTGGCCATCCGCACCGGTGATCTTCACCGACACGAAATCGCCGACCTTGTAGCGCTTCGATGCTTTCTTCGCTGGCTCGATATACACCACGCCGTCGATCTCCGGCGCATCGGCCGCGGTCCGGCCCACGCCGCCTTCTGCATTCAGCTCATCGACAAGTACCTTCAACGTCTTGCCGACCTTGCGGGCGATACGCTGCGCCGACACTTCTTCTGCGACTTCCATGAAGCGCGCGCGACGCGCTTCGCGCACCTCGTCGGGCAACGCGCCGTCGAGTTCGTTCGCGCTAGCACCTTCCACCGGCGAATAGGCAAAGCATCCCACGCGATCGAGTTCGGCCTCGCGAATAAAGTCGAGCAACGTCTCGAACTGCGCTTCGGTTTCGCCCGGAAAGCCAGCGATAAACGTGCTGCGGATAGTCAGATCCGGGCAGATCTCGCGCCACGCACGCACGCGCTCCAGCACTTTTTCCGCGTTCGCGGGACGCTTCATGCGCTTGAGCACCTCGGGATGCGCGTGCTGGAACGGTACGTCGAGATACGGCAGCACGTGGCCCTTCAGCGGGCCTTCGGCCATCATCGGAATCACTTCGTCGACGCTCGGATACGGATACACGTAGTGCAGACGGACCCACGCACCGTACTGCGCGGCGAGTTCGCCGAGCGCACCGACCAGATCGGTCATGCGCGTCTTCAGCGGACGGCCGTTCCAGAAACCGGTGCGGTACTTCACATCGACGCCGTATGCGCTCGTGTCCTGCGAGATGACGAGCAGTTCTTTCACGCCCGAGCGGAACAGGTTCTCCGCTTCGAGCATCACCTCGGCAACCGGGCGCGAGACGAGATCGCCGCGCATTGACGGGATGATGCAGAACGTGCAGCGGTGATTGCAGCCTTCGGAGATCTTGAGGTAGGCGTAGTGGCGCGGCGTGAGCTTGATGCCCGCGGCCGGCACGAGATCGATGAACGGGTCGTGCGGCTTCGGCAGATGGTTGTGCACTGCCTGCATCACTTCGCCGAGCGCGTGCGGGCCGGTCACGGCCAGCACCTTCGGATGAACTTCTTCGATCAGACCCGAACCGCTTGCGCTCTTCTTTGCGCCGAGGCAGCCGGTCACGATCACCTTGCCGTTCTCGGTTAGCGCTTCGCCGATCGCATCGAGGCTTTCCTGCACGGCTTCGTCAATGAAGCCGCAGGTGTTGACCACGACGAGATCGGCACCGTCGTAGGTACCGGAAATTTCATAGCCTTCGGCGCGCAGCTGCGTGATGATCTGCTCCGAGTCGACCAGGGCTTTGGGGCAACCGAGGCTAACGAACCCCACTTTCGGCGGGGAAACGGGCTTGGGATTGGATTCCAGGTGGGTTTTCAACGGTCACATCCAGTTCTGTACGGGGGGCCGACCGGCGGTGCCGGTGGCTGGGGAGTTGCGCTATTTTACCTTCGTGGCGCAGAGTGATCCGTTGAATCGGGAAAAGCGTCGTGCCGGGCTTTTTTTGACAGGTGTGGGCACCTGTGCGTCGTGAATGATCGTGTGTGCACCTCGCCTCATCTGGCACCGACGATCCGCACCAGCGTTTCTTCCAGCAGACTCCGATCCGCGGCACGCTTGGCGTCGGTGCGCCGTGCCAGGTTGCCCAGTTTGTGCCGCACGGCCGGTAGTTCGGCAGCGTGCGGAAGTCCGATTAGATCGAAGTCTGGCCGCTCATCTTCGATGGATCGCAAAAACGCACACGACGGCTCGTCCAGCCACCCGGCCACACGCGACAACAGGTGCTCATGGATGACCAGCAAGGCTTCGGCTTCGACAGGTTCAGCCGTCATACCCCTGAAGTGAGCCTCGAAGGTCACTGTGAAATCCGCAGGCATGCGGGGCGCCAGCATCTCCCAGGCAGGCTTGGGGCTACAGGTGAGATAGACGAGGAAGGTCCGCCAGAGCACCTGATCCGCCCGTTCGTCTTCCAGCAATAAACCGACATCGAAAAGATCGCGCGGATGCTGTCTCGACAATGCCGCCGCCAGCTTGCCAGCATAGAGATCGGCGAAGTTCAGCACCTGCACCGAAGCAAAGCCAAATACCTCCAGGACCCTCGGGCGTACCACCATGTCCCGCGCGGGATGAACCGTGCCGCGCATCACCGGCGTCGTCTCGATCTGGACACGCGCACGACCACGACTGGCCACGAGCCGGGTGACACCTGCGCCCTCGCCCGCCGACAATTGCACCTGCAACTGCAGGGGCCGGGCACGCAACATATCGGCCAGCCGTCCAAGTGCTTCGGCAATGAGCCTCGCGTCCTCGGCATAGTCATGCACCGGCAACCAGGCTAGATCAATGTCTACCGACAACCGGGGCAGGTCGTGCTCGAAGAGGTTGATCGCCGTACCGCCTTTGAGCGCAAAGCATGGCTCCTGCGCGAGCACCGGCAAAATCTCGACGAGCAGTCGTACGCGGTCGGTGTAACGGCGATCCCAACGATCAAGCCAGGTGTTCATCGAGATCCCCCGGCAAGGTAATCTGGTAAATCGGATGCAAGCGGCCGCCAGGCACTAGCGAGCGTTTTCCCCGCCCCAGATCGACGCTATCCAGCGGCACATGCGACAGCCATGCATGCCGATGGCGCTCGGCCAACGCCAGGAACAGCCGTTTGGCCTTGATGCTGCGGCAATGGCGCAGTAACAAACCGACCCGCTGCGGCCGCAGGGTGGTCATCGCCTGCATCAGCGCATCCACCTCGTAGATCAAGGCAGCGTCCGACACGTCATCGCACAACTCCAGGATGGCGCGTTCCGGCGTGGAACAAACCAGCGCATCGGCGCCGGGCGCGGCCTGATGCCACGCCAGCCCCTGGTCGGACAGCGCCGTCGCCAGTACCTCCGCCGTGAACGAGACCGGCGGCCAATCGAATGGCCCCTTGCCCAGATACTCGAAGCGCTGCGCCAAAGACAGATTGCCCAGCCATGCCGGTGGCCGCTGCCCCCCATACAGGGTGATCGTGCCGGCATCGCCTAGACGCAGGTAGTGCTCGTGCCCCTGCAGGCTTAGCGCAAAGCGCCCCCCCACGTGCAGCGGCATGCCCTCGCCGACCTGCAGGCTACGAACCACGCCTTCCCACTGCAGGCGCCCACCCTTGCGCATGTAGACGCCGCGCGTCGGCGACACCAGCCAGCCGCTGCGCACGTAGCGCGCGACGAGGCTGTTGGAGTAGCCATGAACCCTCAACCAGCGACTCGACACCAAGCTCGTATCGCCCAGTTCGGCCAATAGCAGGTTTAATTTTCCTGAATTTTGATCACTCATAGTGCTCAAAATACACTTTCTTTAAACTTTCACCAAGTCGTGGTGGTTTGATCAGGAAGAAAAAAGATCACCCAGAGTGATCTTTTTTTGAGAAAGATAAACCAGATGTCAGTCAAGCTGCACTGGGCACAAGGGAATCCTCCGGCCCCTCCTCACCCTTACAACGTCGAGTTGGCTTATTTCGACTGCCTTATTGAGGCCAGTTGAAGCTGACGAATGCCACTTTCGGCGGAGAAACGGACTCGGGTTTGCTATTTGATTTCCGTCCACACCGCGAAGAATGACGCGCGCAATCCAGCGCGTCATGTCCGCCCAGTGCACTCAAGGAAGGAGAAGAATGGGCGCATCACGCCCAACCGGAGTCGCAGGCGGCCTACTGCAGCCGCGCCGGACCGACATCATTACAGCGCCACACCACTCACTTCTTCTCAGGCTCCGTGCTACTCGACGCCGGCTGCGTGAACGGAAAATTGCTGAACATCGATTTCGCCTGGGTCTGCATCTGCTCCTGCATCTGCACGAACATGTTCTTCGACTGCTCGATGTAGCTGGTCATCATGCCTTGCATCATCGGTGCCTGCATGTTCATGAACTGCGACCAGACCTCCGGGTTCATCGCCTTGCCTTCAACCAGGTTCTTCGACTGGTCGGCGAGCTTTGCCTGAATATCGATGAACGCCTGAATGTTCTTCTCCAGGTAGGTGCCCATCATGCCCTGCATCGCGTGGCCGTAGAAACGGATGATCTGCGACAGCATCGATGATGAGAACATCGGCAGGCCGCCGCTTTCCTCTTCGAGAATGATCTGCAGCAGGATGGCCCGCGTCAGGTCTTCGTTGCTCTTCGCATCGATGACCTTGAAGTCTTCCTGATCGAGCACGAGTTGCTTGACGTCGGCCAGCGTGATGTACGTGCTCGTCTCCGTGTCATAGAGCCGACGGTTCGGATATTTCTTGATGAGTCGTTCGGCCGTCTTCTTTGTAGTAGTCGTCATGTAACGCCCTTGAGCGCCGATAAAGCGCAATGACGACGCCCTGCCACACACAATGGATCATTGCGTGTGCGAGACGCCGCCGGAAACATCTGAACCATTCAATGCCCACCCACGACGGGCACCGTATGGATCAGCCCATATGCAGGCCGCCGTTCAGCGAAAAATCGGCGCCCGTCGAGAAACCCGCTTCGTCCGATGCCAGCCACGAGACGATCGAACCGATTTCTTCCGGTTGCCCAAGGCGTCGCACCGGAATCGTCGCAACGATCTTTTCGAGCACGTCGGGGCGGATCGATTTCACCATGTCCGTGCCGATGTAGCCCGGCGAAACGGTATTCACCGTCACGCCCTTGGTGGCCACTTCCTGCGCCAGCGACATCGTGAAACCGTGAATGCCCGCCTTCGCGGTCGCATAGTTGGTCTGCCCGAATTGCCCTTTCTGGCCGTTCACCGACGAAATGTTGACAATACGGCCCCAGCCGCGCTCCACCATGCCGTCGATCACCTGCTTCGTCACGTTGAAGAGGCTCGTCAGGTTCGTGTCGATCACGGCCGTCCAGTCTTCGCGCGTCATCTTGCGAAACACGACGTCGCGCGTGATACCGGCGTTGTTCACGAGCACGTCGATCTCACCGACTTCGGCCTTGACCTTGTCGAATGCCTCTTTGGTCGAATCCCAGTCGCCGACATTGCCTTCCGACGCGATGAAATCGTAACCGAGCGCCTTCTGGTCTTCGAGCCACTTGACCCGACGCGGACTGTTCGGACCGCAGCCGGCCACGACTTTCAGGCCCTCCTTGTGCAGACGCTGGCAGATGCTCGTGCCGATGCCGCCCATACCGCCTGTTACGTATGCAATTCGCTGAGACATAAACCACACTCCATTATCGTTTTGCGAGGCTGCCGCCCGGCAACCTCCGTCCTCGCCTTTACTGCCCAGCCACCCCCGTTGCTTCAGGGGCGCGGCTGCATCCTGCTTCGAGTGCGCCCGCAGCGCACGGACGCACTCTTCATCGAATTACATGCGTTCAACGGCCAGCGCCACACCCATGCCGCCGCCGATGCACAGCGACGCGAGGCCGCGCTTTGCATCGCGCTTCTGCATTTCATGCAGCAGCGTCACGAGAATACGGCAGCCGGATGCGCCGATCGGATGGCCGATCGCGATTGCGCCGCCGTTCACGTTGACCTTCGACGTGTCCCAGCCCATCTGCTGATGCACCGCCAGCGCCTGCGCGGCAAACGCTTCGTTGATTTCCATCAGGTCGAGATCGCCGGGCGTCCAGCCGGCACGCTCGAGACAGCGGCGCGAAGCCGGCACCGGGCCCATGCCCATCACCTTCGGATCGACACCCGCGCTCGCATACGCCTTGATCCGCGCGAGCGGCGTGAGACCGAGCGCTTCCGCCTTCTTCGCCGACATCACGATCACTGCGGCAGCGCCGTCGTTGAGCCCCGACGCATTCGCCGCCGTCACCGTGCCTTCCTTCGTGAACGCCGGCTTCAGACCTGCGAGAGATTCGGCCGTCACTCCGTGACGCACGAATTCGTCGGTGGCGAAGCGCAGCGGCTCGCCCTTGCGTTGCGGAATTTCGACCGGGACGATTTCAGCATCGAAACGGCCGGCTTTCTGCGCGGCCTCTGCCTTGTTCTGCGACAGCGCTGCGAACGCGTCCTGCTGTTCGCGTGTGATGCCGTATTCCTTTGCGACGTTCTCCGCGGTAATGCCCATGTGGTACTGGTTGTACACATCCCACAACCCGTCGACGATCATCGTGTCGATCAGCTTCGCATCGCCCATGCGGAAGCCATCGCGCGAACCCGGCAGCACGTGCGGTGCCGCACTCATGTTTTCCTGGCCACCGGCGATCACGATGTCGGCGTCGCCAGCAATGATCGCGTTAGCCGCGAGCATCACCGCTTTCAGGCCGGAGCCGCAGACCTTGTTGATCGTCAGGCCCGGTACCGAGGTCGGCAAGCCGGCCTTGATCAGTGACTGTCTCGCCGGGTTCTGGCCGGAGCCTGCGGCCAGAACCTGACCCAGGATCACTTCACTGACCTGCTCGGGCTTCAGGCCCGCGCGTTCGAGAACTGCACGGATTACCGTGGCGCCGAGTTCGGGTGCGGCGATTTTCGCAAGCGAACCGCTGAATTTGCCGACTGCCGTACGGGCGGCCGATACGATCACTACATCAGTCATTTCCGTTTCCTCCGGGTGCTGCGGCCAGTCGCTCCGCCACCCGTCAAGTTAAAAAACCACCCACTTCTCTATGTCCGCGTCGGCATGCAGTCGGCGCTCAAACATTCCTTTGCTTCAGTCGCGCTTTTGCACATAGCGTCCAGGCGCCGCCTCGATGACGGGGTAGTCAGCGGAACCGGCCTGTGCAGGCGGCTTCACCTTCTTGCCGCCGTACTGATCGAGCCACTGGGTCCATTCGGGCCACCAGCTGCCGGGGACCTCTTCGGCCGCTTCGAACCAGCCGTCGGCGGTGTCGGGCAGCTTTTTGTGGCTGCTCTTTGCCGTCTTCGCAGCGGTCTTTCCGGTGCTTTTCGCTGTTTCGTTGTCAGAGTCCTTCACCACCCAGTAGCTGCGCTTGTTCTTGGCGGGCGGATTGATCACGCCCGCGATGTGTCCCGACGCGCCCAGCACGAAATGTCGCGGCCCAGTAAGTAGCGGCACCGATGCATAGGCTGTCTTCCACGGCACGATGTGGTCTTCGCGCGAACCGTAGACGAACGTCGGCACGTCGATACGCGACAGGTCGACCGCTTCGCCGCACACGGTTAGCGCGTTGGGTTCGCGCAAGCGGTTCTCGAGGTACGTGTTGCGTAGATACCAGACGTACATCGGTCCAGGCAACCCGGTCGAATCGCTGTTCCAGTACAGCAGGTCGAACGGCACTGGCGTGCGGCCCTTCAGATAGTTGTCGACGACGTAGTTCCACACGAGATCGTTGGGGCGCAGGAACGAAAACGTATTCGCGAATTCGAGGCCGCGCATCAGGCCCGGCTGCGTACCGTTCTTTCCACCGATCGTCTGTTCGCGCATTTGCACATGCGCCTCGTCGACGAAGACATCGAGCACACCGGTGTCCGAGAAATCGAGCATCGCGGTGAGCAGCGTCATCGACGCCGCTGGATGTTCCCCACGCGCCGCCGCAACAGAGAGCGCCGTAGCGAGCATCGTGCCGCCGACGCAAAACCCGAGCGTGTTGATCTGCTCGCGCCCGCTGATACGACGCACGGTTTCGATAGCAGTGAGCACGCCTTCGTCGACGTAGTTGTCCCACGTCTTGTGTGCAATCGATGCGTCCGCGTTGCGCCACGAAATCATGTACACCTGATGGCCCGAGTCGAGCCCGTGCGCGACGAGCGAGTTCTCCGGCTGCAGATCGAGAATGTAGAACTTATTGATGCACGGCGGGACGATCAGCAGCGGCCGCTCGCGCACGGTTGCCGTGCGTGGCTTGTACTGGATCAGCTGGATCAGGTCGTTCTCGAATACCACCGAGCCTTCGGTGTTCGCCAGGTTCTTGCCGACCACGAAACCCGATTCGTCGGTCTGCGAAATCTTGCCGCGCTGCAGGTCATTCAGCAGATTCTGCACGCCGTGCCGCAAGCTCTCGCCCTGGCTGTCGAGCAAGGTCTTCTGCGCCTCGGGATTGAGCGCGAAGAAGTTGCTCGGCGAAGCCGCCGCGGTCCACTGCTGGACCGCGAAGCGAATGCGTTCGCGCGTCTTCGGTTCTGCGTCGAGCGCATCGACGAGTTCGTGCAGATAGCGCGCATTCAGCAGATACCATGCGGCCGTGAACGCATAGGCGGGTGTCTCGCTCCATGCCTGCGCGCTGAAGCGTCGATCTTTGAGTGCGGGGACCTGCGGCTTCGCTTCGGATGCCTGCTGGATCAACTGCATCGCTTCGCGCGAATAGTCGCCCTGCAACTGCTGAAGACGCTCCTGCGGAATCGATGCGGAAGGCAGCTTCAGCCCCGCGAGCGGTTGCATGAACGGCTGCAATGTAGCGGCAAACTGACTCAGATCGGACATCGCCGCAAACGGCGACATGGGGGACGTGGCTGACATGGATGAGGCACCGTTCGCCCCAGCCTGCCCGGCAACCGACTGCCATGCATTCATCCAGGCGTGGAACCATTGCTGTGCGCCCGCAGGTTGCTGCGGTTGCGACTCGCGGGCTGATGTATCCGTACGGGAAGAATTCGGGGATTGTTGTGATGCAGCCATACCTGCTTTAGACCGGTGAGTCCTTGCGGACGGTTGAGAGGCAGGTTTCTCGCGCACGTGGGCGATTGCTCGCGACCTCGTCACGCCCTGTTCCGTGTGTGGGAAACATTCTTGCTCCCCATCGCAAGGCATGTCAATGCTTGTCCCGGATTTTGCCGCAGTGCGATATTTTTTTAATTATCGTTTTCCCCATGTGCGGCCTGTGGCGCGGCTTTCCGGGCGATCGACAATCTCGTGCGCATAAAAATGCGGCCATCTGAGCGTTATTGAAACAAGCTGTTTTGCGAACCGCATAGGCACACGACGCACGAAACCGCAAAAGCGCATCGCCGCCACGCGATGCAGCAAAATCACCGCAGCGCCGATGTCTACGCGTCGGCACCAGATTTCAATCTGCAAGCCAGATCAATGCGGCCATGCGACCCGTGTCGCGATCGCGGCGATAGGAGAAGAAACGTTCGCGTTCGGTGACCGTGCAATGTTCCCCACCGACGATTTGCGTCACGCCGATACGCCGCAACCGCACGCGCGCAAGCGCAGGCAGATCGGCGAGGTATTTGCCCGGCGTATCGGGATGCGCGACGAACGCTTGCGCAGTTGCGTCGCGTTCGTCAGCAGCGGCCTCGTTCATGAACGCGTCACGCACGTCCACACCGACTTCGAACGCGGCAGGTCCGATCGACGGGCCGAGCCATGCGTGCAGCACGGTCGTATCTACGGCGGCAAGTTGCGCAACCCGCTGCGCCGTGTTTTCGATGACACCCGCAGCGAGTCCACGCCAACCGGCATGTGCCGCGCCCACTGCCCGGCCTTCCGGGTCGCATAGCAGCACCGGCATGCAATCCGCGATCATCACGACACAAACAGTGCCGGGCACGTTGCTCACGCTCGCATCTGCCGGCGTCGGTGCGCCCTCTTTGCGCTGACGCGCAAGCACCTCGTCGGCATTGACAACGTCCGCGCCGTGAACCTGCTGAAGCCACGCGGGTTCCCGAATACCCGCGAACTGCTGCAGACGCGCACGGTTCGCAAGAACAGCACCCGGATCGTCGCCGGCACGCAAACCGAGGTTCAATCCGCCAGGACTATCGATGCCTTCGTGCCAGCGCCCGAACGGCGGCTCGCTCACACCACCGTTACGCGTCGTGACCAGCGCGCGCACGCGCGCAGCGACAGGCCATTCGGGTTGCAGAATATCGGCCTGCGTCAGGTCGGGCAGCGTCATGCGTGGTCGTCCTCATCGTCATGCGTATCGAACGATGCGTCGTCCTGGTCGTAAACGTCGTCGTCCATATCGTCGTATTCGTCCGCATTGCCTTGACCGAAACCGAGCGCCTCCGATAGCGCCGCGATATCGTCGGGCACCGCCGCTCGCCATTGCATCGGACGGCCGGTCTGCGGATGGATCAGGCCGAGGCGCCATGCGTGCAGCGCCTGACGCGCGAAGTCGCCCGGCAGCGGCGCCACCGAACGCTTGCCGCGGGCACGGCCATACACCGGATCGCCAAGTAACGGATGGCCAATATGCGCGCAATGCACGCGAATCTGATGCGTGCGTCCGGTTTCCAGATCGCAATGAATCGCCGATACCGGCTGGCGCTCCCACACCGTGCTGTCGACCCGCCGGAAATGCGTGCGCGCCGGCTTACCCGCCGCACTGGTGACCACGGCCATGCGCGTGCGTTCGCGCGGGTCGCGGCCGATCGGTGCATCGATGGTGCCCTCTTCCCGCACGTTGCCCCATACGAGCGCGAGATATCTGCGCTTCACGGTACGCGCCTGCAACTGACGCACGAGGTCGGTTTGCGCTTCGAGCGTCCGCGCGACCACCATCAAGCCGGACGTCTCCTTGTCGAGCCGATGCACGATGCCTGCGCGCGGTAGCCCCGCGGCGGCGGCGCCATAGCGATGCAGCAGGCCGTTCAGCACCGTGCCACTCCAGTTGCCGGCCGCCGGATGGACGACGAGACCCGCGGGCTTGTCGATGACGACGAGCGTGTCGTCTTCATAAACGATCGACAGCGGCACAGGTTCAGGCGTGAACGCGAGTTGCTCGGGAAGCAGATCGGGAATCAGTTCGATGACCGCATCGAGCGGTACCGGTTGACGGATTTTCGCGGGCGCGCCATCCACCCGCACACGTTGCGCCTCGATCCAGCTTTGCAGGCGGCTGCGGGAAAATTCCGGAAATACCTTCGCGAGGACCTTGTCGAGCCGTTCGCCGGCAAGTTCGGCGGGCACCGCGACCACGCGCGGCACCGTTTCTGCCGATCCGGCCTCCGCGGAGGCCGGCGCAAGCGGCACCAGCGCGTCGCCGGCGAGGTCGTCGTCGAGCGAATCCACCCCTGCTGCGTCGGCGGCCTCTGCACCTGGGCTATAATCTTCGTTGCTATTCTGGACGCCGGCAGCGGCTACCGGAGTATAAGAGCGGGTCATCGAGTCTGGGTCACCTGGACGTAAAGCTAGACTGGGAAATGCGAGCCTTGAACACCATTATGAATACGGGCCTGGGGACGGCAACCGCTGAAGCGGCTGTCCAGAAGACTACGGCCCGAAAGACGATCATGAACGTGGCCCGCTATATCGCGTGCGCAGCGGCCGTTGTACTGGTGGCGGCCTGTCACGGGCTACCGCAAAAGACCGACGAAACGGCCACATGGGCGAATAACAAATTATATACGGAGGCCCAGGATGCGATGAACGGCAGCGACTGGGGCAAGTGCGCGAAATATTTCGAAGCACTCGAAGGTCGCGACCCGTTTGGCCACTTCGCCCAGCAGGCACAGATCAACGTCGCGTACTGCAACTGGAAGGATAGCGAAACCGACGCTGCCGACCAGGCCGTCGACCGCTTTATCCAGCTGCATCCGGATCACCCGGACATCCCTTACGCGTATTACCTGAAGGGCATGATCCACTTCAACGACGACCTTGGTCTGTTCGGCCGCTTCTCGGGCCAGGACATGAGCGAGCGCGATCCGAAGTCGCTGCGCGAGTCGTATGACGCGTTCAAGGTCGTGGTCGACCGGTTCCCGAACAGCAAGTACGCACCCGATTCCGCGCAACGCATGCGCTACATCGTCAACGCGCTCGCGTCGCACGAAGTCCATGCGGCCGATTACTACTATCGCCGCGGCGCTTACGTGGCGGCGATCAACCGCGCGCAGCTGGCCATCCAGCAATACAAGAACGCGCCCGCCATCGAAGACGCACTGCACATCATGATGCTGTCGTATCAGAAGCTGGACCAGCCGCAACTGGCCGACGACACGAAGCGCATCCTGGCCGGCACCTTCCCGGACAGCCCGTATATCACAGGGCATGCGCGACCGGGCAAGGAAAAATCGTGGTGGCAGTTCTAGGCCACACGTAGTCCGCCCGCAAAACAGAACGCCACGGCAATCGCCGTGGCGTTTTTCTTTACCGCTCCTGCCGCAGGCTAATCGCGCTCGAACAACGCAATCGATTCGACGTGCGACGTATGCGGGAACATGTTCACCACGCCCGCCCCCTTGAGCCGGTAACCCGCCTCGTGAACCAGCAGGCCGGCATCGCGGGCCAGCGTTGCGGGGTTGCACGACACGTAGACGATGCGTTGCGGCAGCGGCCCGGTGCCGCTCTGCGCGATCTCCGCCAGCGCCTTCGCGATGGCCAGTGCGCCTTCGCGAGGCGGATCGATCAGGTACTTGTCGAATGCACCGAGCGCGCGGATGTCGTCGGCGGTGACTTCGAACAGGTTGCGGCACGCAAACGACGTATGCCCCGCCACGCCGTTCTCCTGCGCGTTTTCGAGCGCACGCGTAGTGAGCACCTCGCTGCCTTCTATACCCACCACCTCACGCGCCAGCCGCGCGAGCGGCAGCGTGAAGTTGCCGATCCCGCAAAACAGGTCGAGCACGCGGTCGTTCCGCGCCGGCGCGAGCAATCGCAGCGCACGCCCCACCAGCACACGGTTGATCTGGTGATTGACCTGGGTGAAGTCGGTGGGCCGGAACGGCATCCGGATATCGAATTCCGGCAGCGTGTAATCGAGCGGAACATCGAGCGGATAGAACGGCACCACCGAGTCCGGTCCTTGCGGCTGGAGCCAGAACTGCACCTTGTATTCGTCGGCGAAATCGCGCAGATGCTGTTCGTCGGCGGCATTGATCGGTTCGAGCACGCGCAGCACGAGCGCGGTCACGGATGCGCCGACCGCGAGTTCGATCTGCGGCATGCGGTCGCGAATCGACAGCGATCCGACCAGTTGACGCAGCGGCACGAGCATCGCCGAAACGTGCGGCGGCAATACTTCGCAGCTCGTCATGTCGGCAACGTAGCTGCTCTTGCGTTCATGGAACCCGACCAGCACGCCGCCCTTCTTCTCGACGTTGCGCACCGTGAGCCGCGCGCGATAGCGGTAGCCCCACGACGGCCCGTGAATCGGCCGGAAGATGGTCTCCGCTCGCAGCTTCGCCAGATGCGCAAGGTTGTCTTCGAGCACGCGCTGCTTCACGGCGATCTGCGCGCGCACATCGAGGTGTTGCATCGAGCAACCGCCGCAAGTGCCGAAGAACCTGCACTTCGGTTTCGTGCGAATCACGCTTTCGCGCAGTACCTCGACGACTTCCGCCTGTTCGAAACTCGGTTTCTTCCGGTAGCTCGCATAGGTAACGCGTTCGCCTGGCAACGCGCCTTCGACGAAGATCACCTTGCCGGGCGTACCGTCTTCGGTGACCGTGCGGCCGACGCCGCGCGCTTCCATATCGAGCGAATCGATTTCCAGAATGGGGGCCGCGACTTGGGCGACGTCGGCAGCGGGGGCCGCCTGCGCAGGCTTTCTTTTGCCTTTACGCATGCGATGACGGGCAGTTTCGGACACCTGCAGCTTCCTGACAGACTAATGGGGAAGGCGAGATTGTAGACGAACGGCGGGCGGCGCCGGGGATCTGACGGTGCGCGCGGCCTGCGGGCAGCGCAGCACGTAGTTGCGGAGTCAGGCTTCGAACGCAGCCAGATACTGGGCCCAGTGCTGCGCGGGCTCCAGTGCCAGCGAGTTCTTCACGAGCACGATCTCGTCGTCGTATTCCGCCTGCGAAAGCCCACCGCGCATCAACTGGAAGCGGCAGTACAGCAGATACGTATTCACGACGTCAGTCTCGCAATAGTTGCGGATTTCTTCGAGACGCCCTTCCTGGAACGCGTGCCACACCTGGCCGCCATCCATCCCGAGCTTGCCGGGAAAGCCGCACAGCTTCGCGAGCGCATCGAGCGGCGCATTCGCGCGTGCCTGATACATCGCGAGTACGTCCATCAGGTCGGTGTGACGCGAATGATAGCGGCTGATGTAGTTGTTCCACTTGAACTCGCGATCGTCCTCGCCGAGATCCCAGTAGCGCGACGCGCGCACGCCGTGCAGCAGCGCGCGGTAGTGCAGTACCGGCAGGTCGAAGCCACCGCCGTTCCACGACACGAGTTGCGGCGTGTACTTTTCGATGGTGCGGTAAAACGACTGGATCAGCGCAGCCTCGCCGTCTTCCAGCGAGCCGAGCGAGCGCACCCGAAAGCCCGCATTGTCGCGAAACACACAGGAGATCGCCGCGATGCGCTGCAGATGATGCTGCAGAAAGTCGCTGCCGGTCTTCTCGCGGCGCGCCGCAAACGCATGCTCGGCGACCTCGGCATCGGTCAGCGTGGCAGGCAGATCTTCGAGGCGGCGTATGCCGGCGACATCGGGAATCGTCTCGATATCGAAAACAAGAATCGGTGTCATCGGTATTTACAGAACGGCGTCCTTGCGCACGCCGTTGGATGCGAAGAAGCGCTTGAGCCGGACGAGTGCTTCCTGCTGGATCTGCCTCACGCGCTCCCGCGTCAGGCCCATTTCGTCGGCCAGTTCTTCGAGCGTGGCCGGCTCGATGTGATTCAGACCGAAACGGCGTTCGATCACGTGGCGATGCTTGTCGGAGAGCCGCGCGAGCCATGCGCGCGTGAGCGTCTCCAGCTCGCGATGCTGCACCTCGGCATCGGGCGACTGGCTTTGATCGTCGGACAACAGGTCGAG
Source organism: Paraburkholderia sp. CHISQ3 (assembly GCF_030464945.1). NCBI lineage: Bacteria > Pseudomonadati > Pseudomonadota > Betaproteobacteria > Burkholderiales > Burkholderiaceae > Paraburkholderia > Paraburkholderia sp. CHISQ3. The sequence continues at coordinate 53,251 of NZ_JALPRG010000013.1, read as the reverse complement.
CAGACTGCTCGCAGGATCGAGATCGAGCGGCGCATCGAGCGATGCGGTGTGTTCGTTCAGCGCGAGGATGTCGGTGACTTCTTCGGTGGTCTTGCCGGTCAGATAGGCGATGTCGTCGATGCTGGCGTCGCGGCGCTCGGCCGCTTCACCCGAATTCATCGAGTTCTTCTCAAGATGGCGCTTCGCGCGCAGCACCTGGTTCAGTTCGCGGATCACGTGTACCGGCAGGCGCACCGTGCGTGCCTGATTCATGATCGCGCGCTCGATGCTTTGACGGATCCACCACGTCGCGTAGGTCGAAAAACGGAAGCCGCGCGTCGGATCGAACTTTTCGATCGCGTGCATCAAACCGAGGTTGCCCTCTTCGATCAGATCGAGCAGCGGTACGCCGCGATTCAGATACCCCTTCGCGATGCTGACCACGAGCCGCAGATTGCGCTCGATCATGACCTGCCGCGCTTCGAACTCGCCGGCTTTGGCGAGCCGCGAATAGCGCTGCTCTTCCTCGACGGTGAGGAGCGGCTTGACGCTGATGCGATTCAGGTAGTGCTGGATCGTGTCGGCCGTGAGTTCGGCCTGCAGTATTGCGCGGAAATCGTCGGCGTCCGCCGCGGGGCTGCTCGCGCCTTCACGTGTTTCTTCTGCGTCGTCGATGCCGCCCGCGGCCTCGTCGGGTTCCCGTGCGTTATCGAGATCCTCGACGCTGTCGTCATCCGGTTCCGAAACGGCGCCGCTATCCGCCGGCACCCGCGTGACGCGGCTGACCTTCTCAGTCCCGGCTTGCTGCGTACGGCGCTTCGGTTTCGGCATGGTCGTGTCGCTTATTGAGGCGGCAAATACTTCAGCGGGTCGACAGGTTTGCCCTGCCGGCGAACTTCGAAGTGCAACATCACGCGGTCCGAATCACTGTTACCCATTTCGGCGATCTTCTGCCCTTTGGTCACCGCGTCTCCCTCTTTTACCATCAAAGCACGGTTGTGTGCATACGCGGTGAGATAAGTTGCGTCATGTTTGATGATAATTAGATTGCCGTATCCGCGCAGCCCGTTTCCGGCATAAACCACGCGACCGTCGGCCGCGGCTGTAACCGCATCGCCCGCTGCGCCGCCGATATTCACGCCCTTGTTTTTAGCGTCGTCGAACGTACCGAGGATCGGACCGCGTGCCGGCCATGCAAAGACGATCGGACCGCCCGATGCTGCCGCGTCGCTAGCACCTGCACCTGTGCCGGCTGGCGGCACAGTCGCGGTAGCGCCCGAATCGGAACTGTAGAGCGGCGGCGCCGGCATCACGCCCGCTGCAGCACCGGTCGCCGCTGCGCCGGTGCTACCGAGCGGCGCGCTCTGCACACTGCCGCCCGTCACCGGTGCCGTCGCGACACCCGGCGTCACCCCGGCGACGTTCGCTCCCGGCGGCGCAACACGCAGCAACTGGTCGACTTCGATCTGGTTCGGGTTGGCGAGATTGTTCCACGTCGCAATATCGCGATAGTTCTGACCGTTCTCGAGCGCAATCCGGTAGAGCGTGTCACCTGGCTTCACCCGGTAATAACCGGGCGGCGGCGGACCGAGCGGCACGGCAGGCTGCGCAGCCTGCGTAGCGAGCGCGCCGGAACGATCGACGACGGGCGCCTGATCGAGCCGTGTCGCACAGGCCGTCAACAGGGAGAGCGCGACCACGCACACAGTACGCTGGGCTAAGGTCAGGCGGACATTCAAGCTGGTTGTTTGCATCGCGCGCAACATACTCATCGGTATCAAATCACTCCGGATTTTAAGGGTACAAAGAAAACGCGATCAAGCCGCGACTCGCGCCATTGCGCGGGCCCGGTGCGCTCGACGAGCGTCAGCACCTGCGCCGGCCCGCTCTGCGTGCCGACCGGTGCGACGAGCCGGCCGCCGATCGTCAGTTGTTCGAGCAGCGCCTGCGGCACATCGAGCCCTGCAGCGGCAATCACGATCGCATCGAACGGTGCGGCCGACGGCAACCCGAGCCGCCCGTCGCCGTAATGCAGCCGGATGTTCGGGATGCGCAACGGACGCAGATTGATCTTGGCGCGTTCGTAAAGCGGTTTGATGCGTTCAATCGAATACACGTCGCGCGCTACCTGGCTCAACACCGCCGCCTGATAGCCGCAACCGGTACCGATTTCGAGCACGCTCGCAAGCGTCCGGCCGGCTGCCGCGAGTTCGATCATGCGTGCGACCACCGAAGGTTTCGAGATCGTCTGGTGATGGCCGATTGGCAGCGCGGCGTCTTCGTAAGCCTGCGTGGCGAGCCCCGGATCGACGAACATGTGGCGCGGCACCACCGACATCGCATGCAGCACGCGCGGATCGGTCACGCCGTTCGTGCGCAGGCGTTCGACCATGCGCTCGCGCACCCGTTCCGAGGTCAGCGCCTGCGCGCCATTCAAGGCGACATTCGGCGCGGTGCTGCGCTCCGGTGTCTTCACCGGATGACGCGCGGCGCGATGGCTCGCAACTTCCGTGCGTGCGCCGGACGGCACACGTGCCGTGCCCGGGCGCGAGTCCGTTGCGCTGTGACCTGAGGTGACCGATGCGCCCGACACACCGGACGCACGCAGTTCGCCGGATCGCCCTTCGGGCTTGCGCGGCTCGCGCACCAGATCCTCGAGCCCCAGCGGAAAGCGCTTCGCGCGTTCGCCGCTCATGAAGCACCGCTCCCGGCGCGCGCCCATTCGCGCGCCGCGGGCAGCATATGAGTGTGGGTCAGATCGAGTTGCAACGGCGTAATCGACACGTGGCCGTTGGCGACTGCGTGGAAATCGGTGCCTTCGCTGGCATCGCGTGCGCTGCCGGAAGGACCGATCCAGTAGATCGGTTCGCCGCGCGGGTTGGTCTGGCGGATGACCGGTTGCGACGGATGGCGTTTGCCGAGCCGTGTCACCTGCCAGTCGCGCAATTGTGCATACGGCAGATTGGGGATATTGACGTTCAGCAGCGGATGACCGGGCAACGGCGCCTGCAGATAATGCGCGACGATTTCCGCGGCGACGCGGGTCGCGTCTTCGAGATGCACCCAGTCTTTGTCGACGAGCGAAAACGCGATGGCGGGCACGCCGAACATGATGCCTTCGGTCGCCGCAGCGACCGTACCCGAGTACAACGTATCCTCGCCCATGTTCTGGCCATTGTTGATACCGGATACGACAAGATCGGGCGTGTGATCGAGCATGCCGGTCAACGCGACGTGCACGGAGTCGGTGGGCGTGCCGTTCACGTAATAGAAGCCGTTCGGCGCGCGCAACACCGATAGCGGCCGCGACAGCGTCAGCGAGTTCGACGCGCCGCTGCAGTTCTGCTCGGGTGCCATCACGGTGACGTCGGCGAGCGGCTTCAGCGCTTCGTAGAGCGCAGCAAGGCCGGGCGCCAGATAACCGTCGTCATTGCTGAGTAGGATTCGCATCCGGCGATTGTAACCGAGGAAGGAAGGCACGCGAACGACAGGTCCTGCACGATGCGCGCCCGGCCCTTCGCACGATAAAAACGCACGGTCGTTCGGCTTGCTTTACACTCGATCCCTGTCGGGTATTTCATACGACGCCGTGTCGTTCCAATGCCCGTGCCATCCACCCTGCCAGCCGCTGGCAACAGAACCCCGCTGAGGAGACAGCATGCGTGCGATTCGCTGCAACGAATATGGGCCGCCGGAGAGCCTGGTCGTCGAAGATCTGCCGGAGCTGCAACCGAAAACCGGCGAAGTCGTCATCGACGTAAAGGCCGCGAGTGTCAATTTTCCCGATGTCCTGATCATCGAAAACAAATACCAGTTCAAGCCGGCGCTGCCGTTCACGCCGGGCTCCGAAGTCGCGGGTATTGTGCGTGCGGTCGGCGATGGCGTGACGCATGTTCGCCCTGGCGCGCGCGTCGTCGCGTTCACCGGCTCGGGCGGCTTCGCCGAACAGGCAGTCGCGCCTGCCGGCGCGTGTATTCCGCTCGCCGATGGAATCGATTTCGCGCAGGCCGCTGCCTTCACGCTCGTCTATGGAACCTCGCATCATGCGGTGGTCGATCGTGCCGCGCTACAGGCCGGCGAAACCATGCTCGTGCTCGGTGCGGCGGGCGGCGTTGGACTCGCCGCTGTCGAGATCGGCAAGGCGCTTGGCGCGCGTGTCATCGCTGCCGCGTCGACTGACGAAAAGCTCGCGGCCTGCGTCGAACACGGTGCGGATGCAACCATCAACTACAGCCGCGAAGACCTGCGCGAGCGCATCAAGGCGCTAACCGATGGCAAGGGCCCGGACGTGATCTACGATCCGGTCGGTGGGGTCTATGCGGAACCGGCGTTTCGCAGCATCGGTTGGCGTGGGCGCTATCTGGTCGTCGGCTTCGCGAACGGCGAGATTCCGAAGCTGCCGCTCAATCTCACGTTGTTGAAGGGCGCGAGCCTCGTCGGCGTTTTTTGGGGCGATTTTGCGAAACGCGAACCGCAACGCAACGCGGCCGCGTTCAAGGAACTGCTGGGGTGGATGCAGCAAGGCAAGCTGCGGCCCTTCATTTCGGCGCGTTATTCGCTGGAGGATACCGGGCGCGCGTTGCGCGATATGGCTGAGCGGCGTGTGACGGGCAAGATTGTCATCGTGCCGTAGGGGGAAGCTACGGCGCAGTTCGTAGAGTCCAGGATTGTGATTCCTGTCGTCGCGGATTAGTGTCCGGTCGGCTGCGCGTCGCGTAGCAGCCAGACGCCCGACGCAACCCGCGCCGACAGCACTCAGACAATCTGTTGCGCGTGCAACCGTGCAATGCGCTCCGCGTCATAACCGAGCGATTGCAGGACCTCGTCGGTATGCTCACCGAGTTCCGGTCCGAGCCAGCGCGTCTCGCCAGGCGTGTCCGAGAGCTTCGGCGTGACGCCGGGCAACGCAATGTCGCGGCCGTCCTGCCACTTGAAATGCTGGATCATGTGCCTCGCCATGTATTGCGGGTCGGTGAACATGTCGGCCACGCTGTAGATCCGTCCGACCGGCACGTCGGCGGCGTTCAGCACGGCGAGCGCTTCGTCGATCGTGCGGGACGCGAGCCAGGCGGCGATCGCACCGTCGATTTCCGCCGTGCGCGGCACACGTCCATCGTTGTGCGTCAGCGCCGGGTCGTTCGCGAGATCGTCGCGTTCGATCGCGAACATCAGGCGACGGAAAATCGGATCGCTGTTGCCGCCGATCACAATACTGCCGTCGCGACACGGGTACGTATTCGACGGCACGATGCCCGGCAACGACGCACCAGTGCGTTCCCGCACCATGCCGTACACGCCGTATTCCGGCACCACGCTTTCCATCATGTTGAACACGGCCTCGTACAGCGCGACGTCGACGACCTGCCCCTTGCCGCCATTGACCTGCCGATGATGCAACGCCATCAGCGCGCCGATCACGCCATGCAGCGCAGCGATCGAATCGCCGATCGAAATACCGATGCGCGGCGGCGGCAGATCCGGATAGCCGGTGATATGCCGCAAGCCGCCCATCGACTCAGCGATCGCGCCGAAACCAGGCCGGTCGCGATACGGCCCGCTCTGACCATAGCCGGAGAGCCGCACCATCACGAGTCCGGGGTTGTCAGCCGACAGCACGTCGTAGCCGAGCCCGAGTTTCTCGAGCAGCCCGGGCCGGAAATTCTCGATCACGATGTCCGCTTCCTGCGCGAGCCGACGCACGATCTCCTTGCCCTCATCGGCCTTCAGATTCACCGTCACCGATTTCTTGTTGCGCGCCTGCACCGCCCACCACAGCGACGTGCCGCCCGCTTCCGGATAAAGCTTGCGCCATTTGCGCAGCGGATCGCCGCCCTTCGGGTCTTCGATCTTGATCACGTCCGCCCCGAATTCGCCGAGAAAGCGCGCGGCGAACGGGCCTGCAATCAAGGTGCCGAGTTCGAGTACCTTCACGCCCGCAAGCGGGCCGCCCGTGGCGTTCGTCGCGCTCATCTGTCTGGGTTCCTGTGTCTGTTGTGCGGGTTTGCGGTGCTCGACGTACCGGCCGGGTCAGACCGTTATAGCGAGCGTCGGTCGAGCATTGCGCGCGCAATCGTGCCGGCGTCGACGTATTCGAGTTCACCGCCCACCGGCACGCCGCGCGCGAGACGCGTGACGCTCAGGCCGCGTGCCTTGAGCGTCTGCCCGAGATAGTGCGCGGTAGCCTCGCCTTCGTTCGTGAAGTTGGTGGCAAGCACGACCTCTTTCACGATGCCGTCGGTGGCGCGTCTGACGAGTCGATCGAAATGAATCTCCTTCGGACCGATACCGTCAAGCGGACTCAGCCGCCCCATCAGCACGAAATACAGACCGCGGTAGGTCATGGTCTGTTCGAGCATGATCTGGTCGGCCGGCGTTTCGACCACACACAGCAGCGTTGTGTCTCGCTCCGTATCGCTGCAGACCTCGCAGATCTGCGCCTCGGTAAACGTGTTGCACTTCTCGCAATGCTGCAGATGCTCGGTCGCGAACAATAGCGAGCGACCGAGTTTCTCCGCGCCTTCGCGGTCGTGCTGCATCAGGTGATATGCCATGCGTTGCGCGGATTTCGGCCCGACGCCTGGCAATACGCGCAGCGCCTCGACGAGCGCCGACAGGGCGGAAGGTTGTTTCATGCGGTATCGGCGGCGTCGGAGGGAAGAAAGCGCAGGGACTGGGCGGCACGGCGCCGCTTCGAATCGAAGGCGGCGTGCCGTTCAGTGCAGCATCAGAAAGGCAGCTTGAAGCCCGGCGGCAGCGGCAGGCCCGAAGTCATGCCGCCCATCTTTTCCTGCGCGGTCGCTTCGGCCTTGCGTACGGCGTCGTTGAACGCTGCAGCGACGAGGTCTTCGAGCATGTCCTTGTCGTCGGCGAGCAGGCTCGGATCGATCGATACGCGGCGCACGTCGTTCTTGCAGGTCATCGTCACCTTCACGAGACCGGCGCCCGACTGGCCCTCGACCTCGATCAGCGCGAGTTGCTCCTGCATCTTCTTCATGTTTTCCTGCATCTGCTGGGCCTGCTTCATCAGCCCGGCGAGTTGGCCTTTCATCATGGGTGTGCTCCTTCTGGATCGTATGAAATCGTGATTCGGGTTTGCCGGGTCTCGCTGCCCGCGCTCCACGCTGCGCGGAGGGACAAGTTGCCGGCGGATAAGAGATGCGCAAACGCTCTATAAGCGGCGTACCTGCGGTTAATGTGCGGACGGCGGCGTGCCCGCAGCCGTGTCCTGTGCAATCGGCCGGATCGAGCCGGGCACGATGCTCGCACCGAACTCGCGGATCAGCGACTGCACGAACGGATCGGTGCCGATTTCACGCTCGGCTTCCTGCTGACGCTGCGCGCGGGCTGCTGCATCGAACGCGGCGGCCGTGCGCCGTGCCGGTCCGACTTCGACCTGCACATCGACAGCCTGGCCGAGCCGTTCGGCCAGCGCCACTTTCAGCTTCGCGACCTGCGATGCCTCCGCGTACTGCGGTACCGGCACATTCAGGCGCAGCGTCGTGCCATCCAGCGCCATCAGTTCGCTGTTGAATGCCAGTTGATACGAGATGCCTTTCAGCGGCAGGCCGGCGGCAAGCGCGGGCCAGTCGCCGTTGAAGCCGAGCGGATCGAGCGCGATTGCGGGTGGCAGCGGTCGCGTATCGACAGCGGGCGCGGGTGTGGCCGGATTCATGCGGACATCGTCGGGGCCGTTGTCGAACGCGGGCACGAAACCGTCGTCGGGTGGCGCGAAGTACGCATCGTCCAGCGACACCGGGACGTAGTCGTCCGGCGGCATGTCGTCCCACGGCGGTGTCGATGCCGAGCGCGGTGCGGCGGCGCTCGGTCCGCCAGTGGCCGGCGACCGTGCGGTCGGCCCATCTGGTGCCGCACTGCGTGCAGGTCGCGGAGTCGGCACCGGCACATTCACGCGTGGCGCAGCAGCCTTCGCTACGGCAGGCGGCGCCGGCTGGGCCGCGGCATTCGCGCGATCGCGTCCCGACGAAACCTTGAGGCCCGCGTTGCGCAATACGTCGAGTGCCGCGCTTGCACCGCCCGCGCGGCGCGCGGCGCCGGCGGCTGCAACCTCCGGTACGTTTTCTGCAGCGGCGAGCGGAAGATCAGGCGTTGTTTGGGGTACTACAGGCGAAGCGGCGGCTGGCACCTCGGCCGGTTCCGGTCGCGATGCGGGCTCGGCGGCTACGTGCTGCGCAGTGGAATCAAATGTCTCGTCTTGAGCGGGCTGCGAATCTAACTCGACGCTGACCGGTGCGGTTTCAATTGCTTGCCCCGCGTCTGCCGCGGGCGTTTGCGTCGCTCCACTGTCGGTCGGCACAATTGCAGCTGTCGCGGCCGGTGCCTCGATTGGCGCCTCGGTTTCGCGCGACACCACCGGCACGTCCGGCGCGGAAACCCGCTCGATCTTGCCCGCCTGAGCATTCGCCACCGATGAAATTACAGCCGAAGCTGCTGCTGCGCTGACAGACCGCGTCGCGTCATCCGGCACAGCGCGCTCGACCGGACCCGCGATACCCTGCGGCACAGCGGCGGCCACCGGTGCAGTTGCGCGTCGGCCGCCAGCCGCTTCACCCGACGGCGCACGCGCCGCCGGCACAGCCCCACCACCGCCACCACCGCCCGGCGCCGGCTCGAACGCCAGCATGCGCAGCAGCGTCATCGTAAAGCCCGCGTATTCATCGGGCGCAAGGCCCAGCTCGCTGCGTCCGATCGTCGCGATCTGATAGAACAGCTGCACCTGCTCCGCGCTCAACGCGTCGGCAAAACGACGCAGATCGGTGGCTTCCGGCCATTCGTCCAGCACCGACGCCGGTGCGAACTGTGCCCATGCGATTCGATGCAGCAGGCTAGCCAGATCCTGCAGCGCCGTCGAAAACGACAGGCTGCGCAGCGACATTTCGTCGGCGATCGCGAGCACTGTGGCACCGTCACCGGTGGCCAGTGCATCGAGCAGACGCACCAGATAACTCTGGTCGAGCGCGCCGAGCATGCCGCGGATGGCGTCCTCGGTAATCTGGTTAGCCGAGTAAGCGATCGCCTGATCGGTCAGCGACAGCGCATCGCGCATCGAGCCGTCCGCCGCACGCGCGAGCAAACGCAGCGCCTGAGCCTCGAAGCTGATCTGCTCTTCGCCGAGAATCCGTTCCAGGTGCGACACGATGTGGCCAGCCGGCATCTGCTTCAGATTGAACTGCAGGCAGCGCGACAGCACAGTGACTGGAATTTTCTGCGGATCGGTCGTGGCGAGAATGAACTTGACGTGTGCGGGCGGTTCTTCCAGCGTCTTCAACATCGCGTTGAACGCATGGTTCGTCAGCATGTGCACTTCGTCGATCATGTAGACCTTGAAGCGCGCATCGACCGGCGCATAAACCGCGCGTTCGAGTAGCGCGGCCATCTCGTCGACGCCGCGATTGCTCGCCGCATCCATTTCCACGTAGTCGACGAAGCGGCCTTCATCGATCTCGCGACACGCACGACACACGCCGCACGGCGTGGACGTAACACCGGTCTCGCAGTTCAGCGCCTTTGCGAAGATCCGCGAGAGCGTCGTCTTGCCGACGCCGCGGGTACCGGTAAACAGATAGGCGTGATGTAGCCGGCCACCGTCGAGCGCGTGCGTGAGCGCGCGCACCACGTGCTCCTGTCCGACGAGCGAAGCGAAATCCTTCGGCCGCCATTTGCGTGCGAGAACTTGATAGGTCATCGAGAAATTGTATCAGTAACGATGCTGCGCAAAGACGAATCGAAAACGGCCGCTGGGGAGACAGGCGTACATCGCCACACCATTGATTTTCACTAATAGAAAGATAGTTCGAAATCGCGAAGCAACAGAAAACTGCTCGGGGACACGCTAGCTGACGCGGCAGGAAGTGGTAGAAAAACCGGGAGGAAAGCAAAGCAGAAAGAGGAAGGTGACGAGCCTGACCCTCGGCACTGGTGGAAAACGGCTGTGGCTGCTTCGTTCCCGACCTGACCAGGTTGACCGCCCCTCCATGCGAGGAGGCCCGTCACGTTGAATTGTATCATCGGAGCCCCGGCAACGCGACAGTTAATGGCGGCAAATCTGCGAAGACCGTTGAGCCAACGCTCGTCGTGAGCCTCTTGTGTTTGTCTCCGGAATCACCAGATAAGGAACGTGGCAGCACGTCGGCAGCATGAAACCCCACTGCCCTGATGACTACTATCACGGCGGGCAACACATAGTGATTTAAGCTAAACTGGCGTGCAGATGTCCCGCAATACCTGGCACCCAAGCACCCTTCCGAGGCCGCTTACGCGGATTATCGAACGGGTTCGACGGGGTCCGGCTCGCGGCAACACGAACAGAAGTTTTTCCGGTTTTGGTGTATCGTGGCGAGCAATTCAGGCCGGCCTCGATCCGAAAGAGGTATTCATACAATGAGCGAACAAATCAAGCATATTAGCGACGCATCGTTTGAAGCGGACGTCGTCAAATCCGATAAACCCGTGCTACTCGACTTCTGGGCCGAATGGTGCGGTCCGTGCAAGATGATTGCGCCGATCCTCGACGAAGTCGCGAAGGAATACGACGGTCGCGTGCAGATCGCCAAGATCAATGTCGACGAACATCAATCGACGCCAGTGAAGTTCGGCGTGCGTGGCATCCCGACGCTGATCCTGTTCAAGAACGGCGCGGTCGCTGCACAGAAAGTGGGCGCCCTGTCGAAATCGCAACTCACCGCGTTCCTCGACGGCAACCTGTAACCTGTTTTTGCACGGCGCGCAGGCTGCGCCCTGAATCGGGCGTGTTGTCGACCGACAACACGCCCGATCGTTAGATGCCGCTCGGCCAGGTTGGCGGATGCCGGCGTGTGCTATGCTAGAATCTAGAAAACGTCGAAAAGACGTGTAACGCGTAAGTCCTTGAGCGGTTCCGCTCAACTCTCCTCCCAGATTTCATTTCGTCGCACCTTCTCCTGCGGGTTCTCCGTATGCATTTATCCGAGCTCAAGACACAGCACGTGTCCGAACTGATCGAGATGGCCAATGGCCTCGAGATCGAAAGTGCGAACCGCCTGCGCAAGCAGGAACTGATGTTCGCTATTCTTAAAAAGCGCGCCAAGACGGGCGAAACAATTTTCGGTGACGGCACACTCGAAGTGCTTCCGGACGGCTTCGGCTTCCTGCGTTCGCCGGAAACCTCGTATCTCGCGAGCACGGACGACATCTACATCAGCCCGTCGCAGATCCGCCGCTTCAATCTGCATACCGGCGACACGATCGAAGGTGAGGTCCGCACGCCGAAGGACGGCGAGCGCTACTTCGCACTGGTCAAGGTCGACAAGGTCAACGGGCAGGCGCCCGAGGCCTCGAAGCACAAGATCATGTTCGAAAACCTCACGCCGCTGCACCCGAACAAGGTGCTGCTGCTCGAGCGCGAAATGCGCGGTGAGGAGAACGTGACGGGCCGCGTCATCGATATGATCGCGCCGATCGGCAAGGGCCAGCGCGGCCTGCTGGTCGCTTCGCCCAAGTCCGGCAAGACCGTGATGCTTCAGCACATCGCACACGCGATCAAGCAGAACCATCCCGATGTCATCCTGTTCGTGCTGCTGATCGACGAACGCCCGGAAGAAGTGACGGAAATGCAGCGTTCGGTGGCCGGCGAAGTCATCGCGTCCACGTTCGATGAACCCGCCGCACGTCACGTGCAGGTCGCCGAAATGGTGATCGAGAAAGCGAAGCGCCTCGTCGAAATGAAGAACGATGTCGTGATTCTGCTCGATTCGATCACGCGTCTCGCGCGGGCGTACAACACGGTTGTACCGGCGTCGGGCAAGGTGCTGACGGGCGGTGTCGATGCCAACGCACTGCAGCGCCCGAAGCGCTTCTTCGGCGCCGCGCGCAATATCGAGGAAGGCGGCTCGCTGACCATCATCGGCACCGCGCTGATCGAAACCGGTAGCCGCATGGACGACGTGATCTACGAAGAGTTCAAGGGCACCGGCAACATGGAAGTGCACCTCGAGCGCCGTCTCGCCGAGAAGCGCGTCTACCCATCGATCAACCTCAACAAGTCCGGCACGCGCCGCGAAGAACTGTTGATCAGGCCAGAAATCCTGCAAAAAATCTGGATCCTGCGCAAGTTCATCCACGACATGGACGAAGTCGAAGCGATGGAGTTCCTGCTCGACAAGGTTCGCCAGACCAAGAACAACTCCGAGTTCTTCGACATGATGCGACGCGGCAGCTAGCGTAACGTAACGCTGCGCGGCGGCCTCAGCAAAGCCTGCGTCGCAACAGAAAACCGCCCGCCTCACGCGGGCGGTTTTTTTTCGCGCGTCGTGCGCGATGTTCTCCTGTCGCATCCACTCGCCATCAACCTGTACGTGAACGTTCACGTTGTACTATAATTCGAGCTATCGATTCAGGCTCCCCATTCGCCATGCCGACAGATCCCGCCTCTCCCCTGCTGACCGTGCAGGACGCCGCCAAGCAACTGCAGGTCACGCCGCGCACGCTGAAGTACTACGAGGAACGCGGTCTCGTCACGCCGACGCGCAGCGAAGGCCGCTACCGTCTGTACGACGACGCCGACCTCGAACGTTTCGCGCGAATCCTGCGTCTGCGTTCGCTGGGCTTTTCGTTGCAAGGCATCACCGAGATGCTGAAGCGTCCGTTCGAGCGTCATGAGAACGGGCGCGCACGGCTGTCGGACGAGTCGCTACGGGAAGTCCGCGACGCACTCACACAGCAGATCGATGCGCTCAATACGCGTATCGACGCCGTCCGGCGCGAACTGAAGGAAGCGCAAGCGCTGAAAGCCGAGTTGAGTCGAGATCTCGAATATGTGGAGCGGCGCGTTGCGGGAGAAAGCGTGGACGTGCTGCTCGAACAGCGGCGCAATGCGCTTGCCAGAAAGCGGACTACGGCCGCAAAGCAAACAGATCAGACCCAACCGGCAAAGGCCGCAAAGCAAACCACGGTGCGGAACCGCTCTGCATGAACGCGGCACCATCACGTGTCCCGCTTTTCAGTGCCGAAAAGCTGCGCGGCGACTTTTTCCCATGGGTACTCGCGGTCGTCACCGGTCTCGATTACTTCGACAACGCCATCTTCTCGTTCTTCACGAGCTATATCGCGGGCGGTGTCAATGCGTCACCGGACGAACTCGTCTGGTCATCGAGCGCCTATGCCGTCGCTGCGGTGCTCGGCATCCTGCAGCAGCAATGGTGGGTCGAGCGGATCGGTTATCGGCGCTACGTTGCGGGCTGCATGCTGCTCTATGCAGCTGGCGCGGTCGCGGCGGCGCTCTGCGAAAGCTCCGTCGAACTCGCGTTTGCACGCGGCTTCCAAGGCTATTTCATCGGCCCGATGATGGGCACCTGCCGCATCCTGATCCAGCTCAGCTTCACGCCCCAACAACGCCCCGCCGCCACGCGCGCATTCCTGATCCTGATCGTCGTGAGCACCGCGCTGGCACCGCTGCTGGGCGGTCAGCTCGTCGCGCATTTCGACTGGCGCGCGCTCTTTGCCTGCACGGCGCCGGTCGGTGTGCTGTTCGCGATCCTCGCGTTACTGGCGCTGCCCAACTCCGGTGACGTGCAGCCCGAGGAACGTGGCGCGACACATTTCTGGCCCTACCTGATCTTCGCGTTCGCACAAGGCGCGCTCCAGATCGTGATGCAGCAGGTCCGCTTCAAGCTCTTTAGCGCGTCGCCGGAACTGGTTGTGCTGACCGTCTCCGGCATCGGCGCGCTTGCCTGGTTCGCCTGGCAGCAATGGCATCATCCGTCGCCGCTCGTGCGCCTGCATGCATTGCGCGAAAAGACCTTCCAGATGGGCCTGATTCTCTACATGTTCTACTACTACGAGTCGACCGCGTTCAGTTATCTGATCGCGCGGTTTCTCGAAGGCGGGCTGGACTATCCGGTGGAAAACACGGGGCAACTGGTCGGCGTGACGTCGCTCATTTCCGCCAGTGCACTCTTCGTCTATCTGCGCTACGCAAAACTGCTGCCGCGCAAGAAGTGGCTCATCGTGTCAGGTTTCGCGATTGCCGCTTTCGCCGCCACGTGGATGACGCGGATGTCGCCCGACGTCGGCGAAGCCGCCTTGATCGTGCCGTTGTTGCTGCGCGGGCTGCTGTTGCTGTTCATCGTGCTGCCGGTCGCCAACCTGACCTTCAGGATCTTCGCGATCGAGGAATTCACGCACGGCTATCGCCTGAAAAACATCGTTCGACAGTTGACCATTTCATTCGCGACGGCATCGGTCATCATCATCGAGCAGCATCGTCAGGCGCTGCATCAGGCGCGCCTCGCCGAATACGCGAACCCGTTCAATCCCGCATTCCAGAGTACGATCGCGGCACTGACGAACGACTTCGTCTCGACCGGACGCTCGCTCGCCGAAGCGCACGCGCTGGCTATCGTCGAAGTCAGCAGAATGGTGGCGCGGCAGGCCAGCTTCCTGACCTCGCTGGATGGCTTTTACTTCCTGATCGGCGTGGCCGTCTGCGGCGGCATCTTCGCCGCGTGGCAAAAACAGATCGACTGACCGATGCTTGCGAAACTTACCCGCTGGTTCGATTCCCGCCGCCGCGATCGCGCGCTGCGCCTCCACGCGATTCCCGATGCGCTCTGGCAACAGACGCTCGATGGCCTGCCGTTCCTCGCCCATCTCGACACCGCCGACCTCGTCCGTCTACGCGAACTGACCAGTCTGTTCATCGCGCAGAAGCAGTTCTCGACGGCACACGAACTCGAACTGACCGATGCGATCACCGTCGCGATCGCCGCGCAGGCGAGCCTGCCGGTATTGAATCTCGGGCTGGAGCTGTATCGCGGCTGGGTCGGCGTAATCGTCTATCCGGGCGAATTCGTGATCCGCAAGACCGTCGAGGACGAAGACGGCGTCGTTCACGAAGTCGAACACGACGCCAGCGGCGAGGCATGGGAAGGCGGCCCGGTGGTGCTGTCGTGGGAAGACGCGCAGATGACCGACGGCCAGGACGCGTACAACGTCGTGATCCACGAATTCGCGCACAAGATCGATATGCTGAGCGGCGAAGCCGACGGCCACCCGCCGCTCTTTCGCCGCTGGCACGCGCCGCTCGACGCGTCGGCCTGGGCTAGCGTGTTCGACCATGCCTACGACCAGTTCTGCGCGAAAATCGACGCGGTGCCGCAGCGCCGCTGGTCGCGCTTCGAGCGGGAATCGCTGATCGATCCCTACGCAGCGGACCATCCATCGGAATTTTTTGCCGTTTGCAGCGAAGCGCTGTTCGTCCAGCCGCACGCCTTCGAGGCCGAGTACCCCGAGCTGTACCGGCTGCTCGCGCGCTATTACCGGCAGGATCCGGCGCGCACCGGGGCGCTTGAGGGACTTGAGGCGCAGGCACCTAAAAAGTCGTCAACCAACTGATTTTCTGGCATAATCGCCGTTTTTCGACCGTAGGCAAGTGGCTCGCGCCAAAATGCCGTTCGCGCCCGACGCGGCGGCACGCGGGTTGGCTACCGCCAGATTAAAGGAACGACCATGAAAGAAGGCATTCACCCGAATTACCGCGAAGTTCTGTTCGTCGATATGTCGATCGACTTCAAGTTTGTGACGCGCTCGACCATCCAGACTCGCGAAACCGGCGAATTCAACGGCAAGACCTACCCGCTCGCGAAGATCGAAGTGTCGTCGGAATCGCATCCGTTCTACACGGGTCAACAAAAGATCATGGACACGGCCGGCCGTGTCGAGAAGTTCAACAAGAAGTTCGGCGCACGCGCCATCGGCAAGGTCGCCGCGAAGTAAGCGGGCGGCATTGCGGGCCTCGATTGATCTCGTGGCCGAAGCAAGGCACCAAGGGGCAGCGTAAGCTGCCCTTTTTTATCGCCTATCCCCCGCAACCCGACAGCCCCACGTAAGCACCGGCAAGACAGCCAGCCGTGACGGCCAACGCGCAGCACGTCTACAATGCCGGATGCTCCAGACCGGCCGTCGTCCCGGGCCACGGTTCACGCTGCCTGCCGCACTGCCTCTCCGATACCAGACACCTGCATGAGACCTGCCGTTCGCCTCACCGCCTCCGCGACCAGTGCATTACCTCGCTGGCTGCTGCTCGCCATCTGCATCATCTACGCTTCGTTCGGCCTGTTCGGCCGCGATCCGTGGAAGAACGAGGATGCAGCGGGCTTCGGCGTCATGTGGACGATGGCGACGGGCCATCTGCACGACTGGCTGCTGCCGAATCTGGTCGGCAAGTACATCACCGCGGAAGGACCGCTCGGCTACTGGCTCGGCGCCAGTGCGATCCGCATGCTGGCACCGTGGGTCGACGCGAGCAACGCGTCGCGCGTCTTCACCGGGTTGCTGTTTTGCGTCGCCTGCGCGTTCGTCTGGTACGCCGCTTACCTGCTCGGTCGCCGCCCCGAAGTGCAGCCGTTCAAATATGCGTTCGGCGGCGAGCCGGAGCCACGTGACTTCGGCCGCACGCTGGCCGACGGCGCGCTGCTCATTCTTCTCGCCTGCTTCGGTCTCGCCGAGCGCGGCCACGAAACCACACCGCAGATCATGCAGTTCGTCTGCGTCGCGATGCTCGTCTATGGCCTCGTGCGGATGATCGACAAGCCGCTGCAAGGCGCGCTGGTCTGGGGACTCGCGATCGGCCTCGTCGCCCTGTCGAGCTCGCCGGTGCTGGTCGGTGCCCTGCTCATCGGCACGCTCGCGATGACACTGACGGTCCGCGAAACGCGCTCGCGCTGGCTGCTGCTAGCCGGTTTGCCGGTTGCGCTCGTGGTATCGGTCTCGTGGCCGCTTGCCGTGCTGTCGATCTTCCCCGACGACGCCGTGTGGTTCCTGAACCAGTGGATGCGTGGCAGCGTCAACGCGTTCGGCGGCTCGCCCGACCCCGTACTGCGTTACGCGCTGAAGAACCTGCCGCTCTTCACATGGCCCGCATGGCCGCTCGCGCTGTGGGCGTTCTTCAGTTGGGCCGGGTTGCGTCGCGCGCCGCACGTCGCGATTCCGCTGTCGGTGATTACGCCGCTGCTGATCCTCGTGGTGCTGCAAAGCCATGAATCGAACCGGCTTTACATGCTGTTGCTGCCGGCCCTCGCGGTGCTCGCCACGTTCGCGTTGCCCACGCTCAAGCGCGGTGCGATCAATGCAATCGACTGGTTCGCGATGCTGAGCTTCACGATCATCGGTTCCGCGGTGTGGCTCTTCTGGCTTGCGGGCCTGACCGGGTTCCCGCAGCCGCTCGCACGCAATCTCGCACGCTATGCGCCGGGCTTCACACCGCAGTTCAAGATCCTGTCGTTTGTCTGCGCGGTGGCGGTCACCGTTTGCTGGTTCGCACTCGCGCGCTGGCGGATGTCGCGGCATCCGAAGGTGCTATGGCGCAGCGTCGTGCTATCGAGCGCCGGCACCACGCTGATGTGGGTGCTGCTCATGACGCTGTGGCTGCCGCTCATCAACTACAGCCGGACCTACAAGGACGTCGCCGAACAGATCTCGAGTCATCTGCCCGAGGACTACAGCTGCATCTCGCCGGTGCGGCTCGGCGATGCGCAGATCGCGACCTTCGCGTACTTCGGCGACATGCACTTCTCGTTCAACGAAGACTGCGACGTGATCCTGCGTCAGGACCGCCAGGACTTCGGCGAACCGAGCTCGATGCCCACCTACATCTGGAAGCTCGTGTGGGAAGGCCGGCGCGTCGCCGACCGTGACGAGCGCTTCCGCCTGTACGTTCGGATCGACCGGCCGAAGCCGCCGGTCAAGCGTCGCACGATCCGTCGCCAGCCGGACTGATCATGCTGGCCGACGTGCGGAAAATCGCCGGGCTTGCATGGCCCGTGCTGATCGGTCAGCTTGCGATCGTCGCCTTCGGCGTGATCGATACGGCGATGGTCGGGCGCTACTCCGCGCTCGATCTTGCGGCTCTCGGCCTTGGTGCGTCGATCTACATATCGGTCTTCATCGGCCTCACGGGCATTCTTACCGCACTGCAGCCGATCGTCGCGCAGCTCTATGGTGCGCGGCGCTACGGCGAGATCGGCGAGGAAGTCCGGCAGGCACTGTGGCTCGCGCTTGCACTGGCCGTGCTCGGTTTCGCGATCCTCTATTTTCCCGGCCCGTTGTTGCGTATCGCACGCGCGCCCGAGGCGTTGAGCGACCGCACCGTGGCCTATCTGCGCATCCTGTCGTTCGGACTCCCGGCGAGTCTTGCGTTTCGCGTCTACAGCTCGCTCACCAATGCCGTGGGTCAACCACGGCTCGTGATGATCCTGCAGATCGGCGCGCTGCTGCTCAAGATTCCGCTCAACACCTGGCTGATCTTCGGCGGCCTCGGCATTCCGGCACTCGGCGGCCCGGGCTGCGCGTTCGCCAGCACCGCGATCAACTGGACGCTCGCCATAGTCGGCATGACGCTGCTCACCAAGCTCGATATTTTCCGGCCCTTCGCGATCTTCACGCGCTTCTGCTGGCCGGTATGGCAGCGGCAGATCGAACTATTGAAGCTCGGCATTCCGATGGGACTGTCGTATCTGATCGAGGTCACGTCGTACACGTTCATGGCGCTCTTCATCGCGCGCTTTGGTACGACCACGCTCGCGGGCCACCAGATCGCAGGCAACATCGGCGCAGTGCTGTACATGACGCCGCTGTCGATCGGTATCGCTGCGTCGACCCTCGCCGCCCAGGCAATCGGCGCGCGGCGCTACGAAGCCGCCCGCACGCTGTCGCGGCACGGCATCGCGATGGCCTGCACGATCGCCTGTTGCTACGGCATCATCGTGCTCGCGCTGCGGCCGTTGATCATCGCGGGCTACACGCCCAATCCACAGGTGACGGCAACGGCGATGCAGCTGGTGCTGATTGTCGTGTGCTACCACCTGTTCGATGCATTGCAGGTCACGACGGCATTCGTGCTGCGCGCCTACAAGGTCGTGGTGGTACCGACCGTGATCTATGCAGTCGCGCTGTGGGGCGTCGGTCTCGGCGGCGGATATCTGCTTGGCTTCGACGTAGGCGGTGCGATACCCGAGTGGCTGACCGGCGCGCGCGGTTTCTGGGCCGCCAACGCGGCGAGCCTCGCGATCGCCGGCAGCGGGCTGCTGCTGTACTGGCGCAGCGTCAGCGCGCGCTCGGTTCGCGAAGCCGCGATCGCACGCACCGATACAGTCGTTTGATACGCGCGCGGTGCGCCCGCACCGCGTCGAAACACCCGCCCGGCCGGGCTCGCACCGCGCGGATTAAAAAGAAAAAGTGCGTATGCGGAATCGCGGGAAACCTCTGAAAAACATAAACCCCAAGATTCAACGAATGTTAAATATCGCGTGAAGTGATTTACTTAGGATTAATCGATCGGTATAAATCGACGGCCTTTTCATAAAAAGGGCGCGCAATTTGTCCTATGCTTAAGCGCAGCGCTTGCTGACTGGATGCGCGATCCGTTCCCGGCTAACTTTTTTGCCCTCAATGGAGTGCCTGCCATGCTGAAAAAGCTGTTGATGCTGTGTGTTGCCCTGATCCTGTCGATATCGGCGGGTTTTGCGGCTGCCGTCGAAGTCAATACCGCCGATCAAGCCGCACTCGAATCGGTAAAAGGTATCGGCCCCGTTCATGCAAAAGCGATCCTCGACGAGCGCGCGAAAAACGGTCCATTCAAGGACGCTGACGACCTCGCGACCCGCGTCAAGGGAATCGGCACGAAGTCGGTGGTGAATCTCGAAGCGGCCGGTCTGACGATCAACGGCTCGTCGAGCGCACCGACCGGCGCCAAAGCGGCAGCGACGAAGTCCACGACACCGGCTGCAACGACCCCGGCAGCGCCGGCAGCCAACACACCAGCGGCTCCGCCGGCAGCAACCACCGCAGCGGCCTCGGACGGCAAGGCCACCAAGACGAAGCGCTCGAAGAAGAGCAAGGCTGCGGCTTCCGACGCCGCCGCAGCTTCCGCTGCGGCACCGGCCACAGCTGCAGCCGCCTCGGACAGCAAGCCCGCAAAGACGAAGAAGTCGAAAAAGAGCAAAGCTGCATCGGCGGCAGCCGCTTCAGGCACCTGACACATAGCAGTTGCAAACTGCATCAACGAGGCGAACCGGCGGCGCGTTGCGGTCCATCCGGTGAGCCTCGCGAATCATCCGTGCCGCGCATCCGCGCGGTGTTTTCCCCCTCCGGCTCGCGCTTCGCAGAGCGAACCATGCAAGCCGGACATCCAGTGAGATCGCCATGAGCCTACTCGACACACTCGGTTCCCTGCTTGGCAAGTCGCCCGATGGCGGCGGCGGCCAGCAAGCCCTGATCTCCGCAGCCCTCGAGCTCGTCAACAAACAGCCGGGCGGTCTGAACGGCCTGATCCAGCAGTTCCAGGCAAACGGCGCAGGCGACATCATCAAGTCCTGGGTCGGCAACGGCGAAAATCAGGCGATCTCGCCCGACACGCTGCACAGCGTGCTCGGTTCGGATCTGGTCAGCGGGCTTGCCGCGAAAGTGGGCGTGCAACCCGAGCAGGCGGCCGGTCTGCTGTCGCAGGTGTTGCCGCACATCGTCAATACCGCTACGCCGCAGGGCGAAGTGCCCGCCGGTGGACAGCTGAACACTGAAACGGTGCTTGGCGCGCTGGGCGGCCTCACGTCGCTGTTCGGCAAAAGCGGCGACGCCGGCAAGACGTCGTAGCTGTGCGACGGAAGGCGCAGCACATGCGCCTTCCATGCAGGACATAAAAAAGCGGGCAACGAATCGCTTCGTTGCCCGCTTCACCGTGCCTTCGAAGAGGCTGGCTAAAGACCGCCCGCGCCTACCTAGTGCACGACCCGATCGAACACCAGCTTCCCGTCCTTCAGTTCAACCGGAATCACATCCTTCGGACCGAACTTGCCGGCCAGAATCAGCTTGGCAACCGGGTTCTCGATTTCCTGCTGGATCGCACGCTTTAACGGCCGCGCGCCGAACAGCGGATCGTAGCCGACCTTGCCGATCTGCTCGAGCGCCGCATCCGACACGACAAGCTGCATGTCGAGTTTTGCCAGCCGCTCGTGCAACCGTTGCAGCTGGATCTTCGCGATCGACTGGATATTCGCCCGATCGAGCGCATGGAACACGACGACGTCGTCGATCCGGTTCAGGAACTCGGGGCGGAAGTGCAGCTTGACCTCCTCCCACACCGCGTCCTTGACCGCTTCCTGCGGTTCGCCGACCATCGACTGGATCACCTGCGACCCAAGGTTCGACGTCATCACGATCACCGTGTTCTTGAAGTCCACGGTGCGCCCTTGCCCGTCGGTCATACGGCCGTCGTCGAGTACCTGCAGCAGCACGTTGAACACGTCCGGATGCGCCTTCTCGACCTCGTCGAGCAGAATCACGCTATACGGCTTGCGACGTACCGCTTCAGTCAGATAACCGCCTTCCTCGTAGCCGACATAACCCGGCGGCGCGCCGATCAGCCGCGCGACGCTGTGCTTCTCCATGAACTCGCTCATGTCGATACGGATCAGGTGATCTTCCGAATCGAACAGGAACGCTGCGAGCGCCTTGCACAGCTCCGTCTTGCCGACACCGGTCGGGCCAAGGAACAGGAATGAGCCATACGGCCGGTTCGGGTCCGACAGGCCTGCGCGCGAACGACGAATCGCATCGGCAACCGCGCTGATCGCTTCGTCCTGACCGACCACGCGTGCATGCAGCTTCTCTTCGATCTGCAGCAGCTTTTCGCGCTCGCCCTGCATCATCCGCGAGACCGGAATACCGGTTGCGCGCGACACGACGTCCGCGATTTCCTCCGCGCCAACCTGCGTGCGCAGCAGGCGCCGCCGCGTCGGATTGCTCTGCTCCTGCGCTTCGGCCTGCGTGACCTGCTTCAGTTGCGCTTCGAGTTGCGGCAGCTTGCCGTACTGCAACTCGGCGACTTTCTCGAGTTTGCCTTCGCGCTGCAGCCGTACGATCTCAGCGCGCGCACGGTCGATCTCTTCCTTCAACTGCGCACTGCCCTGCACCGTGGCTTTTTCCGCGGTCCAGATTTCTTCGAGGTCCGCGTACTCGCGATCGAGCCGGTCGATTTCTTCCTCGATCAGCTGCAGCCGCTTCTGCGACGCTTCGTCCTTCTCTTTCTTCACGGCTTCACGTTCGATCTTCAACTGAATGCGCCGACGATCGAGCCGGTCCATCTCCTCGGGCTTCGAGTCGATCTCCATCTTGATCTTCGAAGCCGCTTCGTCGATCAGGTCGATCGCCTTGTCCGGCAGGAAACGGTCGGTGATATAGCGATGCGACAGCTCGGCGGCCGCAACGATTGCCGGATCGGTGATATCGACGCCGTGATGCAGCTCGTACTTTTCCTGCAACCCACGCAGGATCGCGATCGTCGCTTCAACCGACGGCTCATCGACGAGCACCTTCTGGAACCGGCGCTCGAGCGCCGCGTCCTTTTCGATGTACTTGCGGTATTCGTCGAGCGTGGTTGCGCCGACGCAATGCAGTTCGCCGCGCGAGAGCGCCGGCTTCAGCATGTTGCCCGCATCCATCGCGCCTTCGGCCTTGCCGGCGCCGACCATCGTATGGATTTCGTCGATGAAGACGATGGTCTGGCCTTCGTCCTTCGCAATATCGCTGAGCACGGCTTTCAGGCGTTCCTCGAACTCGCCGCGATACTTTGCACCGGCCAGCAACGCCGCCATGTCGAGCGACAGCACGCGCTTGCCCTTGAGCGACTCCGGCACTTCGCCGTTGACGATGCGCTGCGCGAGCCCTTCGACGATCGCCGTCTTGCCAACGCCCGGTTCGCCGATCAACACCGGGTTGTTCTTGGTGCGGCGTTGCAGGATCTGGATCGAGCGGCGAATTTCGTCGTCGCGACCGATCACCGGATCGAGCTTGCCGGCGCGGGCGCGCTCGGTCAGGTCGACGGTGTACTTCTTCAGCGCCTCGCGCTGGCTTTCCGCGTCCTGGCTATGCACCTGCGAACCGCCGCGCACCGCAACGATGGCCGCTTCGAGCGACTTGCGCGTGAGACCGTGCTGACGCGCGATGCGGCCCGCTTCGCCCTTGTCGTCGGCGATGGCGAGCAGGAACATCTCGCTGGCGATGTAGCTGTCGTTGAGCTTCTGTGCTTCCTTGTCGGCCTGGTTCAGCAGGCCCGTCAGATCGCGCCCGATCTGCACGTTGCCGTCGGTGCCCTGCACCTGCGGCAAACGCGTGATCGCGTCGTTGAGCGCGGTTTGCAACGCCTGCACATGCACACCCGCGCGCGACAGCAGCGAGCGAGCCGAACCGTCCTGCTGGGCGACCAGCGCCGCAAACAGGTGAACGGGTTCAATGTATTGATTGTCGTGACCGACTGCCAGACTTTGCGCATCCGCGAGCGCTTCCTGGAATTTGGTGGTGAGTTTGTCGATTCTCATCAAGAGACTCCAATTTCGAATATCACCAAAATGAGGCGTTTTATGCCGGTTTCAAGCGCTTTTTTGCGTTTCTAATGAAATTCTGCCAATCAGCCCTGCAACCAGCGTAGCGGCTCGACCCTCAGCCGTCGGCTGCCACGGGCGCGATCGAAATGATCGAAGCGAGGCCCAGCAACGCCGCGAGCGGCGCAGCGGGTTGCGCGACATCGTCGATCGTATGGCGGTCCAGTTCGGCGAAAAACGCATCGCGGGCCGCGGCAAGCGCAACTTGCAACCGGCACTCGGTCTGGATCGCGCATGGGCGATGCAGGCCCGTTTCGTCCGGGAAACAGCCGACGAGCGCGAAGTCGCCTTCCATCGCGCGCACTACCTCGCCGACTGTCAGCGCGCCCGAGTGCTCCCCGAGCCGCAGGCCACCGTTGCGCCCACGGACCGTCTCGACCCAGCCTAGGTCGCCGAGTCGCTGCACGATCTTCATCAGATGATTCTTCGAAATGCCGTACGCGTCGGAGATATCCTGGATCGTCGAGAGCCCGTCGCGACGGACCGCGAGATACAACATGACGCGCAGCGAGTAGTCGGTATAGTCGGTCAGTCTCATAGGCGCTGTGGCTCGCGAAGAACAGAGAGCGGCAGTACGGGCCATGGCATGACCGCACCGCTGCAAGGGTTGCCGGTCGCGGGACTTGCTCATAACATGCAGAATTCGCGCATGTTAGTCGCCCGGCTGCCGCTTATTGTGTCGTACTTTGATGCAGCCCGTCCGGGTTGCTTCGGGGGCGTCTCCGGGATGTCCCCGGGGTGTCCCCGCTAGCCGCAACTGCCCGTCCCGATCCGCTCTCTCTGTGTAACAGGCAATGACCTCAGTCACTCCCCCCACCGCCCCACGCGACGCCGAACCGACGGAAGCGAACATTCGTGCGCTCGTTTACGCGTTCTACGACCGGATCCGGGCGGATGCATTGCTCGGCCCGGTTTTCGAGCAAAAGCTCGCGGGACGCTGGGACGAACATCTGCCGAAGATGTGTGCGTTCTGGGCCGGCCTCGTGCTCGGCGCGAAACAATATCGTGGCAATGTGCAGCAGGCTCATCAGCCGTTGCCGGGCATCGAGCCGAAGCATTTCAGCCACTGGCTGTACCTGTTCCTCGATACCGTCGAGTCGCGCTACGAACCCGCCGCCGCGGTTCGCTTCATGGAACCCGCGTTACGCATCGCGCAGAGTTTGCAGTTAAGCCGATTTGGTTGGGACTATCCGATTCCGCCCGAGCAACAGGTCCTGCTGGAGCGTGTCGCGCCAAGGCGCCCGCGCACGGGCGAGGATGCGGATGTCGACCGGCACGTGCCGGCGAAGACCCGCGGCGAACCTTTCCCGACCCGGATCATCGGTCGCTCGACCGACGAATGATCGGCCGGTGGTCGCGAGCCCGTAAGCCGTGTCGCGCCAGATCGCCAGGCGTTCTAGCTACCGGTATTTAGCGGCGTTTAGCGACGTCACCTTCCGCCGTATTCCAGCGCGCGAGCGCAGCCTCGTCGCTCGTACGGGCATCGACCCAGCGCTCGCCCTGCTCCGTCTTTTCCTTTTTCCAGAACGGCGCCTGAGTCTTCAGGTAATCCATCACGAACTCGCACGATGCGAACGCGTCGCCGCGATGCATGGAGGTCGTGGCAACCAGCACGATCTGATCGAGCGGAACCAGCTTGCCGACCCGGTGGACGATCAGCACGTCGGTGCCTGGCCAGCGTTCGCGGGCTGCCTCGACGATCGCTTCGAGCGCCTTCTCCGTCATCCCCGGATAGTGTTCGAGTTCCAGCGCTTCGACGGCGCTGCCGTCGTTCAGATCGCGCACCGTCCCGACAAAACACGCCACCGCGCCGATCTTCGGATTGCGCGCGCGCAACGCCGCGACCTCGCTCGTGAGATCGAAATCTGCGGTTTGGACGCGCACGGTCATGGGGTTTCCTTTGTCGACGGTCAGCCGCCCGTCACCGGCGGAAAAAACGCGACTTCGCAACCGTCGGTGATGCGGGTGCCCGCATCGGTCATCACGTGGTTGCAAGCCATCCGCAGTGCGCGGCCCTCGGCCAGCGTGTCGGCCCATACGCCGCCGCGCACGCGCAGCCATCCGCGCACGTCGCCGAGCGTCGCGATGCCATCGGGTAGATCGACCGATTCGTCCGCGGTACCGAGCGCTTCGCGCACGCTCGCAAAATATTTCAGCTGGATTTTCATCTGCACTATCGGCGGTATTCGCCGTCAGGGTTGTGTCTCGCCGTGCCCGCTCAGTTCAGCAGCTCGGAAAACGGAATGAAGCGCACGGTCTCGCCGGCGCTGATCGCGTGATTCGGCGGATTGTCGATCAGTCCGTCGCCCCATACCGTCGATGTCAGCACCGCCGAACTCTGGTTCGGAAACAGGTCGAGGCCGCCAGCCGGATTGACCCGCGCACGCAGAAATTCGTTGCGCCGGTCGCCCTTGTGCTGCGAGAAATCCGCGCGCAGCGACAGCGCGCGCGGCGCCACCGTTCGCACGCCCGCGAGACGCAGCACGAACGGCCGCACGAACAGCAGGAAGGTCACGAAGGTCGATACGGGGTTGCCCGGCAAGCCGATAAAGAACGTTTCGGCGGATCCACCAGCGGCGCCACCTGCACCTGCTCGCCGCACTGCGCCGAAGGCAAGCGGCTTGCCCGGCTTCATCGCAATCTGCCACATCGACAGCCGGCCTTCGGCCTCGACCGCCGGCTTCACATGATCTTCCTCACCCACCGAAACACCACCGCACGTGAGGATCAGATCGTGCGCCTGCGCCGCTTCGCGCAACGTCGCGCGGGTCGCGTCGAGTTGATCGGGGACGATGCCGTAGTCGGTGACTTCGCAACCGAGCTTCTCCAGCAGTCCGCGCAGCGTGAAACGATTCGAGTTGTAGATCGCACCGGGTTTTAGCGGTTCGCCGGGCATCGTCAGTTCGTCGCCGGTGAAGAACACAGCCACTTTCACACGCCTCACTACAGTCAGCGCTGCGCATCCCACCGATGCCGCAAGCCCAAGTGCCTGCGGCGTAAGCCGCGTGCCCACCGGCAGAATCGCCGCGCCGCTGCGAATGTCCGCGCCCTGCATCGTGATCCATTCGCCGGCTTTGGGTGCGTGGAGGATCGTGACCTCGTCGCCGGCAACTTCGGTCTGCTCCTGCATCACGATCGCGTCGGCACCCGGCGGCACCGTCGCACCGGTGAAGATGCGCGCGGCCGTGCCCGCTGCGAGCGGCCCCGGTGCGTGGCCGGCCGGGATGCGCTGCGAGACTGGCAAACGGCGGTCGCCGTGCGAGAGATCCGCGATCCGTACGGCGTAGCCATCCATCGCGCTGGTGTTCATCGGCGGGACGTCGAGTGGCGAGACGACCTCGGCGGCCAGCACGCGGTTCAGCGCATCGAGCGTGGGCAACGATTCGGTGTCCGTTACCGGCGCCACGGCGCCGAGCAACGTCGCGAGAGCCTCGGCGGTCGAGAGCATCGGTGCACGCGGCGCGGGAGGCGCCGAAGACGTAGGGGTGGACATCGATCGGAGATAGGCGGGGACTGAAAGAACCATTGTAGCGGTCGACGGCGTAAGGCGGGAGCGATGCGCGTTATGCGCGCGTTTTGTTGTGTCGGCGACTGCCGGGATTGAAAGGTGCGAAGATCGCCACTCAAACGACAAGGCGGCCATGACGCGCTCCCTTGGGACAGGAATCGCATCAAGACCGCCTGAACCGCCTATGCCGCTATCGACAAACCAGCGAGCGCACCCCGAGTGCGCCCAGTCAGTCGCCTGTATGCGCAGCCACAAAGTCCTTCACGCGCTGCGCGTCCGCCGGCAGCACTTCGAAACGCTGCGGCAGCGCCTCGAGCCCCGCGAACGCCGCCGGACGTTCCGGCTCGCGCAGCAATGCTTCGCGAATCGTTTCGCCGAACTTGATCGGCTGTGCCGTTTCCAGCACGATCATCGGAATGCCCGGCTGCAGATGTTCGCGCGCAACCTTCAGACCGTCGGCGGTATGCGTATCGATCATCGTGTCGTAACGCTCGAACACATCGCGAATCGCGTCGACACGATCCGCATGGCTGCTGCGTCCCGACACGAAACCGAACTGCTGCACGCGCGCGAAGTCGCCGCTCGCCGCCAGATCGAAGCCGCCCTTCTCTTCGACATCGCGGAACAGCTGCAGTACGCGTGCCGGATCGCGACCGAGCAGATCGAACACAAAACGCTCGAAGTTCGACGCCTTCGAAATGTCCATGCTCGGGCTGCTCGTGTGATACGTCTCGGCGGCCTTGCGCACCCGGTAGATGCCCGTGCGGAAAAATTCGTCGAGCACATCGTTCTCGTTGGTCGCGACGACGAGCTTTTCGATCGGCAGGCCCATCATCCGCGCGATATGTCCCGCGCAGACGTTGCCGAAATTACCCGACGGCACCGCGAACGACACACGTTCGTCGTTCGATTGCGTCGCGGCGAAGTAGCCCTTGAAGTAGTACACGACCTGCGCCACCACGCGCGCCCAGTTGATCGAATTGACCGTGCCGATCTTGTACTGCGCCTTGAACGCGTGATCGTTGGACACCGCTTTCACGATGTCCTGGCAGTCGTCGAACACGCCTTGCACCGCCACGTTGAAGATATTCGGGTCCTGCAGGCTGTACATCTGCGCGGTCTGGAACGCGCTCATCTTCAGATGCGGCGACAGCATGAACACGCGCACGCCTTGCTTGCCGCGCATCGCGTATTCGGCGGCGCTACCGGTATCGCCGGAAGTCGCGCCGAGAATGTTCAGCGTTTCGCCGTGCTTCGCGAGCGTGTACTCGAACAGGTTGCCGAGCAACTGCATCGCCATGTCCTTGAACGCAAGCGTCGGCCCGTTCGACAGTTCGAGCAGCGACAGCGTTGCGCCGTTTTCGACACCGAGCGTTTTTAGCGGCGTGATCTGCGCGGCGAGTGCGCCGGATGCATCGTCGTCGCGCACGTTGCAATACGTCTGCGCCGTATAGGTACGGCGCGTGAGCGCACGCAGATCTTCGGCCGGAATGTCGTCGCTGAATTTAGAGAGGATCTCGAACGCGAGGTCCGCATACGACAACGCGCGCCAGCGCGCCAGTTCGTCGGCGGACACGCGCGGATAGTCCGCCGGCAGATACAGGCCACCGTCTTTCGCGAGACCGCCGAGCAGGATGTCCGAAAACGTGTGGCGTTCGCCGGCACCGGCGCCGCGGGTGGAAATGTAGTTCATCAGTCTGGCCTAGTTCAGTGCTTCCATACGGAGC
The DNA here is from genome assembly GCF_030464945.1 of Paraburkholderia sp. CHISQ3. NCBI lineage: Bacteria > Pseudomonadati > Pseudomonadota > Betaproteobacteria > Burkholderiales > Burkholderiaceae > Paraburkholderia > Paraburkholderia sp. CHISQ3. The sequence goes on along the minus strand of NZ_JALPRG010000013.1, from coordinate 24,611 downwards.
TTGGTCACGTTCGATACCACCGTCGGCAACGCCTCGATGCTTGCGATCGCGGCATTGATATTCTTTTCGACCGTTTCGTGCGTGATCAGCATGATGTCGGTTTCGCCCGCGTGGGACGCATCGACCCGTTCCGATTCTTTTTGCAGCAGCGCATCGATCGAAATGCCGCGGTCGGCGAGGATTCGCGTGACATCGGCCAGCACACCGGTCACGTCGGCCACACGCAGACGCAGGTAGTAGCCGCTCGTTATTTCGTCGATTGGCAGGATCGGTGTATTCGACAGGCGGTCCGGCTGGAACGCCAGATGCGGCACGCGATGTTCCGGATCGGCCGTATGCAGCCGCGTCACGTCGACCAGATCGGCCACCACCGCCGATGCCGTCGGCTCGGCGCCCGCGCCCTTGCCGTAGTAAAGCGTCGTGCCCACCGCGTCGCCATGCACGACGACCGCGTTCATCGCCCCCTCGACATTGGCCAGCAGACGTTTGGCGGGAATCAACGTCGGATGGACGCGCAGTTCGATACCGCGGTCCGAACGACGCGCGATGCCAAGCAGCTTGATCCGGTAGCCGAGTTCTTCCGCGTAACGGATGTCGATCGCGGCCAGTTTGCTGATGCCTTCGATATACGCCTTGTCGAACTGCACCGGCACACCGAACGCAATCGCGCTCATGATCGTCGCCTTGTGCGCGGCATCGACACCTTCGACATCGAAAGTCGGGTCTGCTTCCGCATAACCGAGTTCCTGCGCGGCCGTGAGCGCGGTCGCAAAGTCGAGACCGCGGTCGCGCATCTCGGACAGGATGTAGTTGGTCGTACCGTTGATGATGCCCGCGATGTACTGGATGCGGTTCGCGGTAAGCCCTTCGCGCAGCGCCTTGATGATCGGGATGCCGCCCGCAACGGCCGCCTCGAACGCGACCATCACGCCGTTGGCCCGCGCGGCTTCGAAGATCTCCGTGCCGTGCACCGCGAGCAGTGCCTTGTTGGCCGTGACGACATGCTTGCGGGCCGCAATGGCGCGCAGCACGAGTTCGCGTGCGAGCCCTGTGCCGCCGATCATTTCCGCGACGATCGAAATGGACGGGTCGTCGACGACCGCGTTGAAGTCGTCGGTAATCGCGACGCTACCGGCTTCGCTGCCAAGCGCAGCCGCAGCCTTCGCCGGATTGCGCACCGCAATGCGCGCGATCTCGATGCCGCGACCCGCGCGACGTTTGATTTCTTCCTGATTGCGGCGCAATACCGTAAAGGCGCCGCTGCCCACCGTGCCGAAGCCCAGCAGTCCAACTTTGATCGGTTCCATGCAGCGTGTGTGCTCGAGTAATGAATTAAGGGAAACCAGGCAGACAGAACGAACGTTCCGCCGGCCCCGTCGTCACGCCGCGTGACGCTTGCGATAACCGTCGAGAAAACGCGCGATCCGGTTGATCGAGTCCGCGAGATCGTCGACGTTCGGCAGGAACACGACGCGGAAATGGTCCGGCGTCTTCCAGTTGAAACCGCTGCCCTGCACGAGCAGCACGCGCTCCGCGAGCAGCAGATCGAGAATGAACTGCTGGTCGTTCTCGATCGGATACATCTTCGGGTCGAGCCGCGGGAACATGTAGAGCGCCGCTTCCGGTTTCACGCAGGTCACGCCGGGAATCGCGGTCAGCATGTCGTACGCGAGTTCGCGCTGCCGGTAGAGGCGCCCGCCCGGCAAGATCAATTCGTTGATGCTTTGATAGCCGCCGAGCGCGGTCTGGATCGCGTACTGGCCCGGCACGTTCGGGCACAGCCGCATCGATGCAAGAATGCCGAGCCCTTCCAGATAGTCCTTCGCACGGCGCCGGTTCTCGCCGGTCATGCCCGACACGAACATCCAGCCGGCCCGGTAGCCGCACGAGCGGTAGCTCTTCGACAGGCTGTTGAACGTAACCGTCAGCACGTCGTCGGCAAGCGAGCCGATCGCCGTGTGCTGCTTGCCGTCGTAGACGATCTTGTCGTAGACCTCGTCGGCGAAGATCACGAGGCCGTGTTCGCGTGCGATCGCAATCAGGTCGCGCAACAGTTCGTCGGAGTACAGCGCGCCGGTCGGGTTGTTCGGGTTGATCACGACGAGCGCACGGGTGTTCGGCGTAATCTTCGCGCGGATGTCGTCGAGATCGGGCATCCAGCGGTTGCCCTCGTCGCAGATGTAGTGAACCGGCGTACCGCCGGACAGGCTCACGCCGGCCGTCCAGAGTGGATAGTCGGGCGCGGGCAGCAGAACCTCGTCGCCGTCGTTGAGCAGGCCCTGCAGCGCCATCACAATCAGCTCGGACGCGCCGTTGCCGATGTAGATGTCGTCGAGTTCGACGCCCTGCACGCCTTTTTGCTGCGCGTAATGCATGATCGCCTTGCGCGCGGCGAACACCCCTTTCGAATCCGAATACCCGGACGAGCCCGGCAGATTCAGGATCATGTCCTGGATGATCTCGTCGGGCGCCTCGAAGCCGAACGGCGCGAGGTTGCCGATGTTCAGCTTGATGATGCGGTGACCCTCTTCTTCGAGGCGCTTCGCGTGTTCGAGCACGGGCCCGCGGATGTCGTAGCAGACATTCAGCAGTTTGTTGGATTTAAGAATCGGTTTCACGGCGGGCACTTCATCCAGGTGATTCATCTAGGGTAAGCGTTCAGCGTATCGTTCGGCGAATTGGCCGGGCCAGCTAGCCGGGCATTCCCGAAAGACGGACACAGCGTGAGGAGCGGTGCGCCCAGTGCGCTCGCGGAGGCGCCGGCGGGCGGGTTTGCCGGCATTTTGCGCGCGGCTCGTGACAGCGCAGGTGCGAGGGGCGCCGCGGGGCGGCTAAAAAGCTATAATTTAGCGGATTTTGGCCGACTTCCGCAATGCACCAACCGCATCGGCAAGCCTTTTCGGCCCTGTCCGTGTCCGCTGTGCACGGCTCGCCCGTCCTGTCCCGCTCCGCGCATCCGTGCGTGTACCGCGCGGGTACCGGTTCACGAGCCGCCTCGCGCGCGGCACCTCACGACGATCTCGGAACAGCGATTTGAAATTACATCAGGATTCCAGCGGCGCGCTCAACACCGTCACCGGTTACGGCGCCGACTATGTCGAAATCAATCTCGAGCGCCATCTGGGCAGCATCATCGTGATGCCAGCCGCACCGGTCATCGCATGGCCGGTTTCGTCGTTCGACGCGCTCACTCCCGAACACTTTGCCCTGCTGGTTGAACCGGCCCCGGAAGTCGTGGTGTTCGGCAGCGGCGGCCGGCTGCGCTTTCCGCATCCGCGCCTGACGGCCGCGCTCACCGCGCAGCGCATCGGCGTCGAAACGATGGATTTCAAGGCTGCCTGCCGAACCTACAACATTCTGATGGCCGAGGGCCGCAAGGTGGCGGCCGCGCTGCTGATCGAAGGCTGAATCGGGGCTGAATGGGCCGGTGAGGCCGTGGAGCCTGCCACCGTGCCGCACGAACCCTGACCCGAAGCCCTAAGGCCGGGCTAAGGTCGATGCAGTACACTGCGCGGCTGCGTGCGCCGGGCCGGCTCGCAAGATCGGCGGTACGCGGCGCCCGCAAGCGCGCCGCTCGCACCCGATCATGTGTTTGCGGCCGGTGTCCACGCTTTCAACAACATCCGTACGTCCGCGTGAGGCGGCGTCGACAGAACAGGTAAATTCATGAACGATACGCCGTCGAGGCTACCGCTCAACCGTACGACGATCCTGCTGCTCGTCATTGCGCTCGCTGTCATCTGGTTCGTGCCGCTCGGCTGGCGCCACCTGATCCCGAGCGACGAAGGCCGCTACGCCGAAATGGCTCGCGAAATGCTGGTAACCGGCGACTGGATCACCCCGCGCTACAACGCCTACAAATACTTCGAAAAACCGCCGCTGCAGACCTGGGCGAACGCGCTCACGTTCGCGTGGTTCGGCATCGGCGAATGGCAGGCGCGGCTGTACACGGCGCTGACCGGCTTCGCCGGCGTGCTGCTGATCGGCTTTACCGGCGCGCGTGTGTTCAACGCCGCGACCGGCGTGTTCGCAGCCGTCGTGCTCGCCAGCTCGCCGTACTGGAACCTGATGGGCCACTTCAACACGCTCGACATGGGCCTGTCGTTCTGGATGGAGCTGACGCTGTGCGCGCTGCTGCTCGCGCAGCGGCCCAACCTGCCGGGTTCGAGCGCGCGGCTCTGGATGTGGGTGTGCTGGATCTCGATGGCGCTCGCGGTGCTGTCGAAGGGGCTGATCGGCGTGATCCTGCCCGGCGCGGTGCTGGTGATCTACACGCTCGTCGCGCGCGACTGGGCGCTCTGGAAGCGCCTCTATCTGGTGAGCGGCCTGATCCTGTTCTTCGCGGTTGCGACGCCATGGTTCGTGCTGGTCCAGCAGCGCAACCCCGAGTTCCTCAATTTCTTCTTCATCGTCCAGCAGTTCGACCGCTACCTGACGCCCGAGCAGAATCGCCCGGGTCCGATCTACTACTTCGCGGCCGTGATGCTGGTCGGTTTCCTGCCGTGGCTGTCGGTGGCCGTGCAGAGCGTGCGCCATGCGCTGCGCATGCCGCGCCAGCCCAACGGCTTCTCGCCGGCGCTGGTGATGCTCGTGTGGTCGGCATTCATCTTCGTGTTCTTCAGCGTGTCGCATTCGAAGCTCGTCTCGTACACATTGCCGATCGCACCGCCGCTCGCACTGCTGATCGGCATGTATCTGCCTCTCGTGCCGCGCGCGACGTTCCGCCGCCATCTGGCGGGTTATGCGGTGTTTTTCGTCGTCGCCGCGTTCGGTGCAATGTTCCTGTACTGGGCCGGCGATGCGCGCAACCCGAACGCGCTGTATCGCGAGTTCCAGCTCTGGGTGTACGCGGCGCTCGGCGTTGCGTTCGTGCTAACGCTGGTGGCGCTGTGGATCAATCGCCGCAGCCGTGCCGGCATCTTCGGCGCGACCGCGACGTTCGGGCTCGCGTGGCTGCTGTTCGGCACCATCGGCGGTACGGGGCACGAAGTGTTCGGCCGTCTCAGTTCAGGCGCGCCGATCGCGCCGGCCATCAAGGCGGCAATCGCGAAGCTGCCGCCCGACACGCCGTTCTATTCGGTCGACGTGCTCGACCATACGCTGCCGTTCTACATCGATCACACGATGATCATGGTCCAGCACGCGGACGAACTGGCCTTCGGCATCTCGGTCGAACCGCAGAAGTGGGTACCGACGGTCGAAGCATGGATCCTGCGCTGGGAAGCCGACCGCTACGCGTTAGCGCTCATGTCGCCGGCCCGCTACGACCAGTTGCTTGCGCAGCATGTCCCGATGCAGGTCGTCGTGCGCGACCCGCGCCGCGTGATCGTCGAGAAGCCGCAGCCGTAAGCGCCGCCATGTCCCTTTATACGAACCTTCGATGAATCCGATCTCCCTTTTTTGCATCCTTGCTGGCGTCGCGCTGAATGCCTGTGCGCAATTGCTACTGAAGGCCGGCACGAATGCCGTTGGACACTTCGAATTCACCCGTGCGAACATCCTGCCCATTGGCTTTCGCCTCGCGACGCAGTTGCCGATCATCGGTGGCCTCGCCTGCTATGTGGTGAGCGTCGTCGTGTGGGTGGTCGGGTTGTCGCGGGTCGACGTATCGATTGCGTATCCGATGCTCTCGCTCGGCTATGTCGTCAATGCGTTCGCCGCGTGGTATTTATTCGGCGAAGTGCTGTCGGTGCAGCGGCTGATCGGCATCGGCATCATCCTTATCGGCGTGTTCGTGCTGGCGCGTAGTTGAGCACGCACTTGAGCACGAACTGCGCCCTTGCCGGCGCGACTTAAGCATACATATACATTGCAGTCTTTTCATTGAGCGAAGCCTTCATGTCCGAGTCAACCGTCCCGTTTTTGCCGTTCACCCGCCCCGAAATCGATGAAGAAACCATCGAGGGCGTCGCCGAGGTGCTGCGTTCAGGCTGGATCACGACCGGCCCGCAGAACCAGCAGTTCGAGGCCGCGTTATCGGCGTTCTGCGGCGGCCGTCCGGTGCGTACGTTCAACTCGGGCACCGCGACCCTCGAAGTCGGTCTGCGGATCGCGGGCGTCGGCGTGGGCGACGAAGTCATCACGACACCCGCTACCTGGGTCGCGACCAGCAACGTGATCATCGAAACGGGCGCGACGCCGGTATTCGTCGATATCGATCCGCGCACCCGCAACATGGATCTCGATCTGCTCGAAAAGGCCATCACGAGCCGCACGAAGGCGGTCATTCCGGTTTACCTGTCGGGCCTGCCCGTCGATATGGACCGGCTGTACGAGATTGCGCGCGCGCACAAGCTGCGCGTGATCGAAGATGCGGCGCAGGCGTTCGGCTCGACGTGGCGCGGCGAGCGCATCGGCCGGCTCGGCGACATCGTGTCGTTCAGCTTCCATGCGAACAAGAACCTGACTTCGATCGAAGGCGGCGCACTCGTGCTCAACAACGAGGACGAAGCGCTGCTCGCGCAGAAGTACCGGTTGCAGGGCGTGACGCGCACCGGCTACGACGGCATGGACTGCGACGTACTGGGCGGCAAGTACAACCTCACCGATGTCGCAGCACGCGTCGGCCTCGGCCAGCTCAAGCACCTCGAACGCTTTCTCGCGCAGCGCAAGCAGCTTGCGCGCGCCTACTTCGCGGGTCTCGAAGGTGGTGCCGCCGTGCGGCTCGGCATCGGCCTGCCGGTCGCCGACTTCGAGAACAGTAACTGGCACATGTTCCAGATCACTTTGCCGCTCGAGAAACTCTCGCTCGATCGCGCCGGTTTCATGGCGCAACTGAAGGAGCGCGGCATCGGTTCAGGCGTTCACTATCCAGCGATCCACCTGTTTTCGCTGTACCGCGCACGCGGTTTCAAGGAAGGCATGTTCCCGCATGCAGAGCGTTTCGGCGCAACGACGGTCACGTTGCCGCTTTTCACGTTGATGAATGAAGGCGACGTCACACGCGTCTGTCGCGCCGTCAACGAAATTTGCGAACAATACGGAAAATAAGCGGATATGAGTCAAACGCAACCCGAGGTCTCGGTCATCATCCCGGTCTACAACGAGGAGGCCGGGCTCCCCGCGCTGTTTGCCCGGCTCTATCCGGCGCTCGATGCACTCGGCACGCCCTACGAAGTGATCTTCATCAACGACGGCAGCCGCGACAAATCCGCGATGCTGCTCGCCGATGCATTCCGCGCGCGACCCGATACCACTCGCGCGATCCTGCTGAACGGCAACTACGGCCAGCACATGGCGATCCTCGCGGGCTTCGAGCAGTCACGCGGCGAGATCGTCATCACGCTCGACGCCGATCTGCAGAACCCGCCCGAAGAAATCGCCAAGCTCGTCAACAAGATGCGCGAAGGCTACGACTACGTCGGCACGATCCGTATGCAGCGGCAGGACAGCCTGTGGCGCCGCAAGGCATCGCGGGTGATGAACCGGCTGCGCGAACGCATCACGCGCATCAAGATGACTGATCAGGGCTGCATGCTGCGCGCCTACAGCCGTCACATCATCGATACGATCAACCGCTGCGGCGAAATCAATACCTTCATTCCGGCGCTCGCGTACACATTCGCGCAGAATCCGGTCGAAGTCGACGTCGCTCACGAAGAGCGCTTCGCCGGCGAATCGAAGTATTCGCTGTACAGCCTGATCCGTCTGAACTTCGATCTGGTCACGGGCTTTTCAGTCGTGCCGCTGCAATGGCTGTCGTTTATCGGCGTGATCCTGTCGATCGGTTCGGCCGCGCTGTTCGTCCTGCTGCTGATCCGCCGCTTTATCGTCGGTGCGGAAGTGCAAGGTGTGTTCACGCTGTTCGCCATCACGTTCTTCCTGCTCGGCGTGATCATCTTCGCGCTCGGCCTGCTCGGCGAATACATCGGACGGATCTATCAGCAGGTGCGTGCACGGCCGCGCTACCTCGTGCAGACGATCCTCGAGCAGCGCGACGGCGAAGCGGTGGCGAGCGCGCCGCGCCAGTCGTTCGTGCAGGGCGTGCAAGCCGCCCAGGTGCTCGACTCGGAGCCGCCGCGATGAAACCGCGCGCGGTCGTTTTCGCCTATCACAACGTCGGCGTGCGCTGCCTGCAGGTGCTGCTCGCGCGCGGCGTCGACGTCGCGCTCGTCGTCACGCACGAAGACAACCCGCAGGAAAACATCTGGTTCGGCAGCGTTGCGTCGGTCGCCGCCGAACATGGCATTGCGACCATCACACCGGCCGATCCGCGCAGCCCCCAGCTGCGTGCAGCAGTCAGCGCCGCGCGTCCAGACTTCATCTTCTCGTTCTACTACCGCCACATGTTGCCCGTCGATCTGCTCGCGCTCGCCGCGCGCGGCGCGTACAACATGCACGGGTCGCTGCTGCCGAAATACCGCGGCCGCGTGCCGACCAACTGGGCGGTACTGAATGGCGAAACGGAAACCGGCGCAACGTTGCATGAGATGGCCGCGAAGCCCGATGCAGGCGCGATCATCGCGCAGACGCCGGTACCGATCCTGCCCGACGACACCGCCACGCAGGTCTTCGACAAGGTCACCGTGGCCGCCGAACAAACGCTGTGGCGCGTGCTGCCGGCTGTGCTCGCCGGCGAAGCGCCGCATCTGCCCAACGATCTCGCGCACGGCAGCTACTTCGGCGGACGCAAGCCCGAAGACGGCCGCATCGACTGGACACAGCCCGCGCAGCAGGTCTACAACCTGATCCGCGCGGTCGCGCCGCCCTATCCCGGCGCGTTTACCGAGGTCGACACGGCGTCCGGCACCGAGCGCTTCATCGTCGCGCGCGCCCGCCTCACACCGCCGGGCGCCCTCCGCTCAGATTTGCCCGTCGGCCTGCACGTAAGCGATAATGCGCTTTTTGCGATATGCGGCGATGGCCGGTCGATCGCAATCCACGAACTCTGGCGCGAACGGCAACTGCCGCACGACGGCAGCAAGACCGTCGTCACCCCAGCCGAATTTACGCAGCTCACTCACTCCCCCCGTCATTCATGAAAAAAGTCCTGATCCTGGGTGTCAACGGCTTCATCGGCCACCACCTGTCCAAACGCATTCTCGAAACGACCGACTGGGAAGTGTTCGGCATGGACATGCAGACCGAACGTCTCGGCGATCTCGTCAACCACGAGCGGATGCATTTCTTCGAAGGCGACATCACGATCAACAAGGAGTGGGTCGAGTATCACGTGAAGAAGTGCGACGTGATCCTGCCGCTCGTTGCGATCGCTACTCCAGCCACCTATGTGAAGCAGCCGCTGCGCGTGTTCGAACTCGACTTCGAGGCGAACCTGCCGATCGTCCGCTCGGCCGTGAAGTACGGCAAGCATCTGGTGTTCCCGTCGACCTCCGAGGTCTACGGCATGTCCCCCGACGAAGAGTTCGACCCGGACGCGTCGCCGCTCACCTACGGTCCGATCAACAAGCCGCGCTGGATCTATGCGTGCTCGAAGCAGTTGATGGATCGCGTGATCTGGGGCTACGGCATGGAAGGGCTCAACTTCACGCTATTCCGTCCGTTCAACTGGATCGGGCCGGGCCTCGACTCGATCTACACGCCGAAGGAAGGTAGCTCGCGTGTGGTTACGCAGTTCCTCGGCCATATCGTGCGCGGCGAGAACATCAGCCTCGTCGACGGCGGCGCACAGAAACGCGCGTTCACCGATATCGACGACGGCATCGATGCGCTGATGAAGATCATCGAAAACCGCGACGGCGTTGCCTCGGGCAAGATCTACAACATCGGCAATCCGAAGAACAATTTCTCGGTGCGCGAACTCGCCAACAAGATGCTCACGCTCGCAGCAGGCATCCCCGAGTACGCGGAAACGGCCAAGAAAGTGCAGCTCGTCGAGACGACTTCGGGTGCGTACTACGGCGCCGGCTATCAGGACGTGCAGAACCGCGTACCGAAGATCGACAACACGATGCAGGAACTCGGCTGGGCGCCGAAGTCGACCTTCGACGAAGCGCTGCGCAAGATCTTCGAAGCGTATCGCGGCCACGTCGCCGAAGCACGCGCACTCGTCGAACAGTAACCGTCAGAGCGCACTCTTGGCCCGTATCGTTCTGAAGATCGACGTCGACACGCTGCGCGGCACCCGCGAAGGCGTGCCGAACCTTGCGCGTATTTTCGACCGCTTCAAGGCGCGCGCCACTTTTCTATTCAGCCTCGGACCCGACCACACCGGCTGGGCGATGCGGCGCGTGCTGCGGCCGGGTTTTCTGCAGAAGGTGTCGCGCACGTCGGTGGTCGAGCATTACGGGCTCAAACAACTGATGTACGGCGTGTTGCTGCCCGGTCCGGACATCGGTGCGCGCGCGGCGTCGAACATGCGCGCGATCCACGAAGCCGGCTTCGAATGCGGCATTCACACGTGGGACCACGTGTACTGGCAGGACAACGTTCGTACCCGTACACGCGAATGGACCGTCGCGCAGATGCAGAAGAGCCATGCGCGCTTCGTCGAGATATTCGGTACGCCGCCCGTCACGCACGGCGCAGCAGGCTGGCAGATGAACGGCCACGCGTTCGAGCAGATCGACGCGTGGGGCATGCGCTACGCGTCCGATGGGCGCGGCCATACGCCGTATTTTCCGGTGGTCGACGGCAAGACGTTGAACCATGTGCAGATGCCGACCACACTGCCCACGCTCGACGAAGTGCTCGGCGTGGACGGAGTCGACACCGACACGGTGGCCGCATGGCTGCTCAAACGCACCGAAAACAATCCGCACGATCAGGTCTTCACGCTGCATGCGGAGCTCGAAGGACAGAAGCTCGCACCCATCTTCGAACAACTGCTCGACGGATGGCGCGCGCAGGGCCATACGTTTGCCACGATGGGCGACTATCATGCCGCGCTGGACCGCGACTCGCTGCCATCGTACCCTGTCACGTGGGGTGAAATTCCCGGCCGCTCCGGCGAACTGATTGTTCAGCCCGGCTGATCGACCAAGCGTCAGTTCGGCCAGCTGTCCGCCACCGGGCTTGTCCTCCCCGCCTCGATGCTCAGGTCCAGTGGTGTCGCACTCAGACGACGGCGCAGACCATAACAAACGGAGAACCTCGTGCCCATCGCAGTCGACCAACCCGTCCCCGACTTCACCGCACCGGCAACCGGCGGAGATTTCACGCTGTCCGGTCTGCGGGGCAAAAAGGTGGTGCTGTATTTTTATCCGAAGGACAACACGCCGGGCTGCACGACCGAAGGTCTGCAGTTTCGCGATCTGTACCCGAAGTTCAAGAAGGCCGGCGCGGAGATCGTCGGCGTATCGCGCGACAGCGTTCGGTCGCATGACAACTTCAAGGCGAAGCTGGAATTGCCGTTTCCGCTCGTCTCCGATAGCGACGAAACGCTGTGCGCGCTCTTCAGCGTCATCAAAATGAAGAAAATGTATGGCAAAGAAGTACGTGGAATCGAACGCTCCACGTTTCTGATCGACGGCAACGGTGTATTGCGCCAGGAATGGCGCGGCGTCAAGGTACCAGGCCATGTCGACGCTATTCTGGAGGCTGTACAAGCGCTATGAGGCGCGTTATATTGGGCTGCAATGAGTGCCTGTCTACCCCATTCTCTTCTCCGCTGCGCCAGGTTTCGCGCTAATCGCGCTGGAATCGCAAGGCGCACCGTGATGATCGAAGTCGAGCCGCTTGTCCCGGTTGCCGGGACGGCGGCTTTTTTAATTGTGCGTAGCCGTTCTTTCATGCGCCAGCGCACTTTCGTCAAGGAGACGATCGAAGACCAGGCGAACCGGCATCTCTAAACCGAAGCGCGCCTCCGGGCGCAAACTGCGTGCGCAGCATGGGCACCGGCAGGATGCGACAGGCGGCGCACGATATGCGACCCGATTTCTTCGAGGGAAACCATGCCTTTGCCTACCCCGCCCAGCAAGCTCGGCAATCTGTTGCCGCCTGACGAATACAAGGCCAAAGCCCAACCGGCCAAATCCGCCAGAAAGCCGGGCAACGCCGCCGAGCCGGCCACGTCTGTGACGTCGGCCGAATATGCTCCGGCGAACGTCGCCGCTCCGATGACTCATGCGGCCAACGCCGCCACCACGTTGCACCCTGTCCCCGCCGCCGCGGCCGAACCGGCCACGCAGGCTCGTGGGAAGAAATCCCGCCAAACCGCTGCCTTGCTGCAACCGGTGCCTGCCGCGCGCCCGGAAGCCGAACCGGTGGTCGAACCCGTCGTCGCGCGCTCGCCCCGGCAACCGGCGGCCGTTGCGCCGACCGCCCGGGCACCGGCCCCGCGCGGCACCGAGAAGAAAAACGGCAAGGCGACTGGCGCAGTCGAAGTCCGCAAGCTGTTCGTACTCGACACCAACGTGCTGATGCACGATCCGACCTGCCTGTTCCGTTTCGAGGAACACGACGTCTATCTGCCGATGATGACGCTCGAAGAACTCGACAACCACAAGAAGGGGATGTCGGAAGTCGCGCGCAACGCTCGTCAGGTCAGCCGCACGCTCGATGCGCTGGTGGCCAACGCGGGCGAGATCTCCGCGGGGATTCCGCTGTCGCGTCTCGGCAGCCGGGAAGCCGCCGGTAACCTGTACTTCCAGACCACGCTGACGCACATCGAACCGGTCGAAGGTCTGCCGGAAGGCAAGGCCGACAACCAGATTCTCGGTGTCGTGCGCGCGCTGCAACGCGACCGCGCGGATCGCCAGGTCGTGCTGGTGTCGAAAGACATCAACATGCGCATCAAGGCGCACGCGCTCAGCCTGCCCGCCGAAGACTACTTCAACGACCAGGTTCTGGAAGACAAGGACCTGCTCTATACGGGTATCCGCGCCCTGCCGCAGGACTTCTGGACGAAGCACGCGAAGGGGATGGAAAGCTGGCAGGACACGAAGACCGGCACGACCTACTACCGGGTGACCGGCCCGCTGTGCGCGTCGATGCTCGTCAACGAGTTCGTCTTTCTCGAACCGCAGAACGGCGAACCGGCGTTCCATGCGCTCGTGCGCGAGCTGAACGGCAAGACCGCGCTGCTGCAGACGCTGCGCGACTACGGCCACCACAAGAACAACGTGTGGGGCATCACGGCGCGTAACCGCGAGCAGAACTTCGCGCTGAACCTGCTGATGAATCCGGACATCGATTTCGTCACGCTGCTCGGCCAGGCAGGTACCGGCAAGACGCTGGTCGCGCTGGCGGCCGGTCTTGCGCAGGTGCTCGACGAGAAGCGTTACAACGAGATCATCGTCACGCGCGCCACGGTGCCGGTCGGCGAAGACATCGGCTTCCTGCCGGGCACCGAGGAAGAGAAGATGCAGCCGTGGATGGGCGCATTCGACGATAACCTCGAAGTTCTGCAGAAAACCGACGATGCCGCCGGCGAATGGGGCCGCGCCGCCACCCAGGAGCTGATCCGCTCGCGCCTGAAGATCAAGAGCATGAACTTCATGCGCGGCCGGACCTTCGTCGACAAGTACCTGATCATCGACGAGGCCCAGAACCTGACGCCGAAGCAGATGAAGACGCTGGTCACACGGGCCGGTCCCGGTACGAAGATCATCTGCCTCGGCAATATTGCGCAGATCGATACGCCGTACCTGACGGAAGGCAGTTCGGGGCTCACGTACGTGGTCGATCGGTTCAAGGGCTGGGCGCACAGCGGTCATGTGACACTCGCCCGCGGCGAGCGCTCGCGGCTGGCCGATTACGCGTCCGACATTCTGTAGTCGCAGCTGGAAAGCCATGCAAAACCGCGCCCGGTGTGATGCCGGGCGCGGTTTTTTTCGTTTACAGCCGCCCATTTGAGCAACCACCGAGCAACACTTAGCGCGTAAACTTCAAGTAATTTATCAACTTTTCTTGCCGGAGCCGCCCCGGACGGGCTACCATCCGCTCATCGTCCGCCTTAAGCGAGCGTTTAGCTCGCCCGTGCTTTTCATGCGCCGACTCGGATTTTCGCTGCTGATCGTCGTGCTGCTCGCCGCGTGCTCCAGTGCACCGCAGCGGATTTCGCGCAGCCCATCCAGTGCGCCGGTAGCCGGCAACGCCTACCGCACCACCCCGCCCGGCTTTCCTAATTTCGTCGATCACAGCGTCGGACGTGAGGAAATCTCGATCCAGGCGATGAGCCTCGTTGGCATTCCGTACCGCTGGGGCGGTAACACGCCGGAGGCCGGATTCGATTGCAGCGGGCTGGTGCGCTACGTGGTGGATCGGGCCGCCTCGGTGAATCTGCCGCGCACGACCGCCGACATGAGCGGCCGCGGTGAAACGATCGAGCCCGACGAAGTCGCGCCCGGCGACCTGATTTTCTTCAATACGACCGGCCGGCCGCATTCGCATGTGGGCATCTATGTCGGCAAGCTGCGCTTCGTCAACGCGCCGTCGACGGGCGGCACGGTGCGCATCGATTATCTGACCAATCCGTACTGGGCCAAGCGCTTCGACGGTATCCGCCGGGTTGCGCCGGCGAAGACCGCGCCGTTCGATACGCCGGTGTATCAGGCGTCGACGGTACCGGAGCGTGTCGCACCGGCCGCACCGGCCACGGTGGCTGCCGCCGTGCCGCAAGCGGTCCCGCTGGCCGCTGCGCCGACGATGCGTGCCGTGTCCAGCCAGCCGCCGCTGACAGCGAGTGTGGCGCCTACGGCCGCCACGGCGTCCGCATCCGCCGATCCGTTCGAGCCGCCGCCTCCGGGCATGAGTGCCGCGCAGATGCAGGCCCGTGCTGCGGGTGCAGTGACGCCACCAACGGCATCGGCACCGCCGGTTGAGCCTGCTTCGATGCCGAACAGCAACGCAGTGGCCGCCACGGAAACCATTCCTGCTGCCAGCACCGCTGTGCAAACCAATCCGGCGATTGCCACCACACGGCAGTCGGCGGACCCGATCGACGCCGCCGCCGACGCATTCGAGCCGCCTCCACCCTCCTCCATCGCGGTTCGCCAGGCGCAACAGGCGCGCCGGGCCGGTACGGCGGAAAGCGTGCAGATCATGCGCGCATCGACGGCCTCGCGTCCGATCCCAGCCCCCACCCAGACCGGCGACGACCCGATCGCCCGCTTCGCCAACGGCAGCGACTGACACGCAGCCGGCTCCCTGGCCGGCTAGTTCGCGTACGGAGTCATCACAGCTCTGCTATCGTTTTCGTTATTCCCCTCGACTGCGGAGTAACGGCGATGGATCTCGGGCTTGCAAACAAAGTGGTTCTGATTACCGGCGGCAGCAAGGGCATTGGCCTGGCGTGTGCGCGTGCCTTCGCACTGGAAGGCGCCAAAGTCGCGATCGTGTCGCGCGATCCGGCCAATCTCGCGCGGGCCCGCGAGCAGCTCGCGAGCGAAGGGCTGCATGTGCACCTCACGCGCGCCGATCTGCACGACCCGCACAGCGCCGCCGATGTCGTTGAAGATGCGACGACCGCGGTTGGTCCGATCGACATCCTGATCAACAGCGCCGGCGCCGCGCGCCGCTACGATCCAGAATTGCTCGACGCTGACGCGTTCCGCGCGACGATGGAAGCGAAGTACTTTCCCTACATCTACCCGCAGCAGGAAGTGCTGCGCCGGATGGCCGAGCGGGTCAAGAATGGCCAGGCGAAGGAGCCTGGCACGATCGTGAATATCATCGGGATGGGCGGCAAGGTCGCGAGCGATATTCACATCGCGGGCGGCGCGGCGAATGCCGCACTGATGCTCGCGACTGTCGGGCTCGCGCATTACTACGCGCGCTACGGCATCCGGATCAATGCGATCAACCCGGGCGCCACGCTGACCGAGCGGGTCGAGGAGGTACTGAAGATGGACGCCGACAAGCAAGGCATCGAGGTCGCCGAAGCCCAGGCGCGCAGCGAAGCACGTGTGCCGCTCGGACGCTATGCGAAGCCGGAGGAAATTGCGGATGTCGCGCTGTTTCTGGCGAGCCGCCGCGCGAGCTATGTGACCGGTGCAATCGTGCCGATGGATGGCGGGAGTACGCCGCTCATCTGATGTCGATGATGGCCGGCGCCCTGGACAGGACGCCGGTCCGCTACCGCCTTACTGAACCCGCGGGAAACTCACAGCAAACGGTGCCCCAGCCACCACCCGACCGCCGCCAGCAGCGCAGACGCGGGAATCGTCAGCACCCAAGCCCAGACGATGTTGCCCGCAACGCCCCAACGCACCGCACTCAGCTTACGCGTCGCGCCGACACCGACGATGGCCCCGGTAATGGTATGCGTCGTCGACACCGGAATGCCGAGCCACGAAGCCAGGAACAGCGTGATCGCACCACCCGATTCGGCACAGAAGCCGCCGACCGGTTTCAGCTTGGTGATCTTCTGCCCCATCGTGCGCACGATGCGCCAGCCGCCGAACAGCGTGCCGAGCCCCATCGACAGATAGCACGCACCGATCACCCACAACGGCGGCGCGTCGGCGGTACTTGCTGCGTAGCCTGTGGCGATCAGCAGCATCCAGATGATGCCTATGGTTTTCTGCGCATCGTTGCCACCGTGGCCGAGGCTGTAGAGGCCCGCCGAAATGAGCTGTAACCGGCGGAACCGCCGGTCGACCTTGCTAGGCGGCGTGCGGAAGTAGATCCACGAGACCGCCAGCATGAAGAACGAGCCGAGCACGAAACCGAGCAGCGGCGACAGGAAAATAAACGCAACGGTTTTCAGCAGGCCGTCGACGTTAAGCGCGCCCCACCCCGATTTCGCGAGCGCCGCACCGACCAGGCCGCCGATCAACGCATGCGACGAACTCGACGGAATGCCGTAATACCACGTGACGATGTTCCAGCCGATCGCGCCGATCAGCGCGCCGAACACGACGTAGTGATCGACGATAGCGGGATCGATCGTCCCTTTGCCGACGGTCTGTGCGACTTTCAGATGGAAGACGAAATAGGCGATGACATTGAACGCGGCCGCAAACGCCACGGCCTGCTGTGGCTTCAGCACGCCAGTCGACACGACGGTTGCGATCGAATTCGCCGCGTCGTGGAAACCGTTCATGAAATCGAAGACGAGCGCGACGACGACGAGCGTGGCCACCACTCCGATGGCGAGTTGAATCGAATGCATCAGGCGTTTTCCAGCACGATGCCTTCAAGGATGTTCGCGACGTCCTCGCACTTGTCGGTGATCAATTCGAGCAGTTCGTAGACGGCCTTCAGTTTAATCAGCGTCTTGACGTCGTCTTCCTCGCGAAAGAGCTTCGACATCGCGGAGCGCAGCACGCTGTCGGCTTCCGATTCGAGCCGGTCGATCTCCTCGCAGACCTTGAGGATCTGGCTCGCCTGCTTCATGTCGGACAGCATCGCGACCGCGGCCTGCACACGCTCGGCCGTGGCCGTGCAGATGTGCGCGAGCTGGCTCGCTTCGGAGGTGACCGCCTGCACGTCGTACAGCGAAATGGTCGTGGCAACGTCCTCCATCAAGTCGAGGATGTCGTCCATCGTGGTGATCAGCTTGTGGATTTCGTCGCGGTCGAGCGGCGTGATGAAGGTCTTGTGCAGCAGGTCGATGGTTTCGTGCGTGAGCTTGTCGGCGGCTTTCTCGGCTGTTTGCACGTTCTGCTTGTGAATCTCCGCGTCAGCGAGATTGTCGATCAGCAGTTCGAGTTCGCGGCTCGCCGAAACGATGTACTTGGCGTGCTCATTAAATATTTCAAAGAACTTGCCCTCGGTGGGCATAAATCGGCTGAACATATGAGATAGATTATCGCAGTTATATTCAATTTAATCAAACAGTTACCGAAGCACCTCACCTCAATTCCGTGTGCCGTACGGAGTTAGTACGGAATTCAGTGTATGTGCATCTAACCGTGACAAATTTGTGATAGCCCGGATTCTATAGGAAAGTGGTAGCGGAAGCGCCATGACTTGCGACGCCTGCGCGGTACCCTGATGCAGAATCCGGGCGCGCCCGAAAACATTGTTCGCCGCCGTGGCGATCAAGCATCCCAAAGCGACAAACCGCCTGACCGCTCCTAGCGATTGATGAGAATCCGTCCGACGGGGACGTTACAGTCTTGGCGGGATTGACTACGTTCGCCCGTGTAGATATGATGGATTGGTTGTGAATGAATATTCACAACGTTTTCCAAGGTGGAGATGGTAGCTGTTCTCCCCTTGGGCAAGTGAACGGGGTTCACCTGCATCTGTTTATGTTTGCGCGTCCAGACGCGCTCGCACACTTGGCCTGCGGCCTTGGGTGCGAAGACAGATCGGTGGACCCTTTCTGCGTCTGGAATTTATTGCGCCTTGCGCGCGCTAACCTTATTCCAGATCGCCATGGGTTCACTAAAATTTTATCCCTCGCCACCGCTGCTCAGCGCGGCCCCGATCGACTGCGACACGGCCGCCAGCATTGCAAGCCCTCCGCAGTCGCCCCACGTCGCGCCTAGCAAAGACTACGTCAATCTTGACGAGTTGCCGCGTCGCATGCGCCGCCGCATCACTCAAAACGGCCGCTTTGCGAATCCCTCGGCTAACGAGTCTGCTGCAACCAACATGATCGCAGTTTCGGATCGCATCATTCGCATGGCGGAGCTGCTCGAAATTCTGCAGATCGGCCGTACGACCGCTTACGAAATGATGAAGCGGGGTTCCCTGCCGCAATCGATCCGAATCGGCGCACGCGCGATAGGCTGGAAGCTCTCGGATATCGAACGCTTCCTCGCCGCGCTCGGCACCACGGAGGCGCACGATGATTAACGAGATCAAAGTCGATGGCGAATCGCTCTCCCGTGACTTAGAAGTAGTTGCGCTCCCGGCATCGGTATCTGAACGGGTGCCGGACGATGACGAGGCCATTACAAAACTCGAGGGCAACTGTGCGATGCAAGCAGCGTCTACGCCTGCGATTGAAGTAATTTCGACGCTGAGTGCTTGCGCATCGGCAAAACGCGCGCACGCGGTGCCGGTGAATGCTGGCACACCTGCCGACCCGGTGATCGCCCATGTTGCGCAAGGCCAGATCACCGCAATCGGCATCTATAACGTGCCGCACAGTTCGAAGCTGTCAGCCACCCAGCAGCTTCTCGCTTCGGTGGAGGGCAAGTAATGCCGATTTCTCGTTCAACTACCGTGAGCCGCCAGCGATCGACTGCCAGCAAAACTTCCTCGCCTTCGGCAAAGGCGCGGAAGAACATGGCCGACAGCGCACGTGCAGTAATTCCCGCCTTCGATTGTGGAGTCATAGTTGTCCAAGTCCTCGACCCGTCCTTACTGTCGTATGCGCGCGCAGCCATCGAGCAGCGTGTGCGCGAAAAGCAGAATATCGCGGACCGCATAATTCCGGCGGTTACCGGGTTGACCTCGTTGTATGGTCGTGCAGCTACGCATGAACTCGCGATGGCTCGCCTCCTCAGTGAAACCGACAACGAGCTACCGTCAACTGCCACCGTACGCCATCGCATTGAAGCGATTGGTAGCACCACCGATATTGATTGCCTGTCCAATGAAGGCAACCATCTTCTTTTTTCGCACGTCGATCGCGGTGGCTGCGTTACGCTAGAGCAGACGCTCCCTAAGAAGTTGCAGGAAGAAACAAAGGAGATGCTGCTGCGGCTGGAAACGAAGGCGAAACAGGAGGGTGTTGTCGTCCTCCTGTTCTTGCACGGACCGCACGGCGACTGCAAGACGTGGCGCGGGAACTACTGTAGCGAGGTCCTTGTGGTCGACGCGTACGAACCGGAACCCGATGCTTCGCTCGGCTTTTCGATCTCCGCAATGTCGCTCCAACGTTCGCATCCTCTGGGCGTTGGCATGGCTTCTTGCAACCTAACGAAAACGGACGATCGGATGCACTTCGATTGGGGCATTTTCATAGCTCCTACCGTTGAAGAGCGCGCCATGTGGTATCTGCATCAGAAGGGCCGCGCGCTCCGGGAGATCGCCCAGATTCTCGGGATTGACGACCACATCAAGGTCTGGAGAGCGCTGAATAAAATTCCGAAGAACATCGGCTCGAATCCTCCTGACGACTGGCACGAGAAATATTCCGAGTGCCTCGGGCTCAACCATGGGGACAGCGAGACTGCGGAAGCGAACACGAATGACGACTCGGAAGCAGAAGCCGATTTCGACGATTGGGACGATCCCCCCACTCCGCCCCCGGTGACTCGCTCTCGCCGCATTGGCTAGTTTGTTTCAGGTGTTGTGGCGTAGAGCAATTGAAGTGTGACACGGGTACCAAGCGTAACAAATGCAACACGCCTCAGATTCGAATTGAGCAAGTGCACCGCCGGAGAGAAAGTCATTCGCTCACTCTCTCCGGCCCCCACCCTGAATCACCACAGTCCCACGCGCACACGCTATTCCCGACTACTCCAACGCAGATCGTGACACGGCCACCGGCTTCATATGTTCGCTGTGCAGTGGCGACGGGGTCTTGATCGACGCCAGTAGGCTGGTGCTAGGTTGAGGCAATCGTTCGATTCAACAACGCCAGTTACCGCTGCCTGACCGTGGTCGTATTGCCACGTACGTGTTCAGCAAGTCCGCAATCTTCAATGAATGACGAGCATTTGCAGCTAGTTCATGGGCCGCCGAAATCTACATTTCTACGTAGATTTCGGCAGGAAAGAGCAGGCGGCGGGATCGACCTCGCCGCCGTGTTCCAATTCCGAGCGCGTTCGATCACCATCCGCATACTAATTCATACTGTCTATATATCTATGGTCATCCTCTACTCCGAAGAATTTTAGACAAAGTGCCGATTTCCGAAAATTGTAAAGGTTGAGTGCAGTACATCGCTGCGATATGCAGCTCACAACGCACTCACCTTTTCGGGATCGACATGATCGACTTACTTGATATCGAAATTTCACATCCACACCGCGCATTCGGCAACAAGCGGATCAAGGTTTCCGACAACCGGCCTGCAACAACAAGCCGTTTCAGTTCCGCCGTACAACTCGTACCAAACGGAGCCAGAATCAATGCCACCTCGCTGCGGAAAGGCACCGCAATCAGCATCAAATGCAATCCGCTGAAAGTGCTGCAGGGGCACAACGTGTTCGGTACGAACAATCTTCGTACACTCGCAGCGGAAATCATCGTCCGCGTTCTCGATCACCTGAACATCATCTACGCTGATGACGATGTTGCTGCTTGGGTCGCAGGAGAGTTCGACATCCATGCCGTCGATATCACTCATCGCTATCGGTTGCCTGAGAACGTGACCGTCTTCGAAATTCGCCAACACATGATCCGCAATATGGCATTCGATCAATATCGACCGAGTGTGTTGCGTGAAGGCGAAGGTGTTCGGTTCAACGCATCGTCAAGCTACGCCGGCTGGATAATCTACGACAAGCGTAAGGAACTCGAAGACAAGCGTCACCATGCCTATCCCGCTCTCGGTGCGCTTCTCGGCGAGCAGGCGGATGAAGTGTGGAAGTGTCTGTTGGTTACAGCAAAAATGAGCGCTCGCGTAGAGCTGAAGCTTGGAAAGAAATATCTGGAGCAGCGCGGGCTGAATCGCGGTTCTGCGTGGACGTTGCCCACGGCAAATGAAATATACGATCGCGAGCTTGCGGCGCTGCGACTGGAGCGTCACAACCCGATGAATGTGCTGCGTGATTCGATATCGGCCGTCACCAACCCTACGCATCGACGTACGCTCGAAATGTGGGCATCAGGAAGTAATCTGAAGACGCTGTTCAGCAGGGGTTCGCTGGCGGTACATCGAAAAGCGATCATTGATGCCTGCGGTATCGATGTAGAACGCGATGTGCCTGCGATTGATCCGCTGCCGGTGTCGCAGATGTTTGATGTGAGCAACCGCCTGGAAGGTGCGCCGAACTGGGCTCGGCAGTACCCGCGTGCTTACGTTCGTTTCGGCGCGGCATCACAAGCAGTCCAACACCGTGCCATCACAAATCGCAAGTCACGGTGGGGCGATTAAAAGCGCATCGTCAAAAAGGTGCAAGAGATGGATCGCTAAGGTGCGATCCATCGGCGTCCGAATGTCGAACCTGTCAGCAATGCAAGGCACTGGTCATCGTTGCTCAATGAGCCGTACCTCAAGGCGACGGCCGTTTGCTAACTACCGTCGTTACCGGGGAACATTTCCGGCATCATCAGATGGGGGCATTCACGCATGCTTTTTGCCACCGCCTGAAACTGATGGAATTGCTGCAGTTTCTCTTTGTATTGAGAATCGGTCTGCGGAACATCGAAGTCTTTGTCGTCCGTCGAAAGCGCTTTTCCGACCTTCAACATATAGGAATAACTGCCGTGCAGAGCTGCGAAAACGTAGGCGGGATTAACGTCGCTGCTATGGCCATCCATCCCCGTGGCCATTACGTCGTCAATATACTTGCCATACAGAACTCCAGCCTTAAGCGACTGTAACCATTCCTTGAGCTGAAGCCAGCGCCACGCAAGTGCAAGATTGCCATTGTGACGGACGTTGATTTCGGTATCGAGTTCAAAATAAATGAATTGCCGTGCTTGCCAGTTCCCCTGTCTTCCAGCGTCAACAAGGCCATCCCAGGCTCGCCGTTGCTCTTCGTCGGACACCCCTCGGCGCTGACTCTTTACATAGGCAGTTACCGCAGCAGCATCAGGCACCGGAGCAAATTGGCCGGGTGTCTTGCACTCAAATGTGAGGATCGTCTGGTACGAATCGTCGAAGTGATCTAGATCACCCTTCATCCGGTCGTAGACGGCATCCAGACGTTTCTTGAACGCATCCTCCGACCATTCCGGAGGCAATTTCCCAAGCCAAGACAACTCATCGTCGTTGGCTACGGCGGTCTTGTGATACCGCTCAAGCCGGTCCTTCTGCACTTGTTGATCTTGCGATTCCTGAAGCGTCTTTTCTTTCTGCTGTGCGGCAACACTTTGCGCATCGTCAAAACCATCGTGCTGCGTGGTCTTGATCAATTTCGCGCATGTCTCCAGGTTCTGTGACCAGCATCGGGGTTCGACTCGCATATCCCAACGCGCGTTGGCATTTTCAAGCGCATAGTCGCTGGTCCCTGGAGCCTGTGATACCGCCGCGTATCCTCTTTCATCAGTAATCCCGTTGTTCAGTACCCGTCCGTCTTTGGTGACCCACTCATAGGGTTCGCTGGCAAGAGGAACACTGCAATCGGCGATTTCACACATTCTCAGCTTGTGGCTGGAAGACGCGGCGTTCTGTCCACCATCACTTGCCATGGCCACATGTGTGTAGATACCAGCAGTAAAAAGAACCAGCATGCTGCTGGCGATAAAGCGACTGTGCATTTCTCCCCCTGTCTGCAGAAAGTATTAGAAGTGCCGTCTTTCACCCCGTCGTAATCTCATCCAGAAGTGGCTCACGCAACGGTCGATCAAACACAAGGATCGGGACCGGCCCAGTAAGCGGCATGAAATTCTGGCGCACGGCGTCTAGTTTCGCGAGGCACCAAAAAACTACCCCGTAACTACAGTATCCGAAGGTTCCGGATACGGCCAATGTTTGGAGACCTCTGCCGTATCAGCCCGGTGAGGTACTCCGGCAGCATCGCCCGTGGGATTGTCGCCGGCACATCGATAACGACCTGCGATGGCACCTGAGAGATAAACTGGTCGGGACGATCAGCGAAACTGTGCTCGTATGAGATGCGGTAGTCCATGGTGGCCTAGTTTCATTTTGTATTCGAAAGCGTGGCAGAAGTTTAATCTGCGGCGGTGCGCTCGTCAGTAGAATCGTCTGCCGCCCCTTCGGGGGTGCGGCAAGAAACCTGGACTACCCGGAACTTGCACAGGAGCGTCCCGGCGTGGACCAGACGGCATCGGCCCCCGAACTCGCGACAGGCGAGTCCTGTCGCGAAGCCAGGTACTGACATCGTGCATCTTGCGTCCACATGTCGATGCGTACATCGAAACATCGATCGTTCTCATAGCGCCGCTCGTCCATACGTCTCGCGGCAAAATCAGGAGCGTCATCGTCCTTGAGATAAGCATTACGGTCCATGAGTGCCATAGCAAGATGACGGCACATCTCACGCCGGGCCCAAGGGCTGGCATCATCCATCAGCGCTGCAAAATGTTCTGGCGAGAATGCCAGGTAGCGGACGTTGAACTGGTCATCGGGACCAAGCCGTAGCATCCAGTCGGTTGAGAGGGGTGGCAGCTCGCTGTCTTCGTTGTCGTACCTCACCTGATGCACGCTGCCGTCGTTCGTTTTCAGCTCGACCCGGAAATTCGACCATCCCGCGTGGCGATCGCCATAGGTTCCCACTACCCTCGCCGTCCCAGGCCGCCCCCAGTTCACGAGGACAAAGTTGGGAAGCGGTGTTGAGAAAACACAAAAGACAAACGCTGCAAGGGTCCACAACCCGACGAAGCGGGCTCCGGACCGCCCTCTCATCACTTCAATAACGAGAGCGACAGGAATGAGGACCCATCTATACCTTGCAAGAATAAAGAGAATATAGACGGCTGTGTCCTGAAGCATCGATATCACCCTTGTGGAAAACGGCTTTCAGCGGTACCCAGTTAGCTGGTTTGGGCGTACCTGTTACAACTAACTGTGATGATAGACCGTCGGCGTTTCTCACAGGGGGTTGTTCGTTGATCAAATACGCTGCGCGCTCGACGGGCGATACCAATTGGACCAGATGCTTACGCATTAGGGGGTTGTAAGCCAATACTGTTCGGTTAGATATTTTTAGGCATCCGCCATGATGCCGATAGCGGTT
>NZ_JALPRG010000012.1:0-315389 GCF_030464945.1 Paraburkholderia sp. CHISQ3 | reverse complement strand
CGCCGAGTAGCGTGGGCACCATTAGCAACAAACGTCTGAGTATGTAGGTGAGCATCGTTTCGTCCTCGCTAGTGCGCTGCACCGGACGACGCCGGCTGCTTCTGGTACCAGTAGTTGATGATCCAGTCTTCGTATTGATACGAATCCGGCACGATCTTCGGATGATCGAACGTGCTCTTGTAGGCAATACGCGCGTTCGGCAGGTAGTACTCCGGGACGAGGATGTACATATTGATCAGCACCCGATCGAGTGCATGGATCGCGGTTTCGAGGTCGTCGAGCGACTGCGCGTTGAGCGCCGCGGCGATCAGCGCATCGACAGCCTTCGAACGCACGCCAGGATAATTCTCCGAGCCAGGTTGCGACGCCGCCGCACTGCCGAACCGACGTGTCAGTTCCGCGCCCGGAATCGTCACCGGGTTGTAGATCAGCGTCGTCATGTCGTACTCGAAATTGTCGAGCCGCTTCTGGTACAGCGCGCTGTCGATCTCGCGCAGATGGGCCTGGATGCCGAGCATCGCGAGCGCCTGCGTATACGGCAGGATGATGCGGTCCATCCCGGGCTGGTCATCCATGATCTCGATCGTCATCGTCGTGCCGTTCGCATCGCGCAGTGCGCCGTCGCGATAGTGCCAGCCGGCCTGCGCGAGCAGGTCGCGGGCTTCGAGCAGGTTCGCACGCTGCGAACGCGGCGGCAGTGTCGACGGTTGCTGGGTCATCGGTCCGAACACCTCGGCGGGCAATTCGGCACGAAACGGCTCCAGCAATGCGAGTTCCTTGTCGGTCGGCACGCCGGTCGCCTTGAATGGGCTCGCCTCCCAGAAGCTGTTGGTGCGCCGGTACTGGTCGGAGAACATCATCCGGTTCATCCAGTCGTAGTCGAACGCGAGTGTCAGTGCGTGACGTACTCGCACATCCTTGAACATCGGTCTGCGCATATTGATCAGCAGGCCCTGCATCTGCGCAGGACCATCCGGGAAGGTGGCTCTCTTCAGCATCCCGTTGCGAAAATTCTTGCCGACGTACTTGCGTGCCCACGTGCTCGAGCTGTACTCCATGCGTGCGTCCGTGTCGCCCGCCTTGAACGCCTCGAGCTGCGTGTAGTGATCCAGATAGAGCTTGAACAGGACGCGCTGGAAGCGGAACATCCCGCGCCGGGTCGGCAGGTTCGCTGCCCAGTAGTTCGGAATGCGGACATACGAAATCTGCTTGTCGTTCTGACGCCGATCGATCAGATACGCGCCGCTGGCGATCGGCGGCACGTTCGCGATCTGGTCGAACGGTGGACGCTTGCCGTTCGCGTCCATCCCCCACTTCGGCGAGAACACTGGCAGGTCGCCGGCGATCAGCGGCGCGCTGCGATCGGCGCGAACAAAGTCGAAGCGGATCGTCTGCCGGTCGACGACCGTCGCCCGCTTGATAATCGAGAACTGCGCACTGACGACCGGCGACACTTGCGGACTGGTCAGCGTGTCGAACGAATACTTGACGTCGGCGGCGGTGATTGGATCGCCGTTCGAGAAGCGTGCGGCCGGATTCACATGGAAGGTCGCGGACAGACTGTCCGGCGCCACTTCGACGTTGTCGGCGATCAGCGCGTACGACGACGCCAGTTCGTCCCAGCTGCGCTGCATCAGCGTGTCGAACATCAGAATCTGGATGTCAGGCGCGGGAGAACCGCGCAGGAGGAACGGATTCAGCGAATCGTAGCTCTGCGCGGGGCCATAGTTTTCGTAGTTCAGGGTGCCGTTGGCCGGCGCGTTGGGGTCCGCATAGTCGAAATGCGTGAAACCGGGCGGGTATTTCGGCTGGCCGTACTGCGCGAGCCCAGAGACAGCCAGCGCCGTCTCCGGCGCCATGACGCATGCCGTGAGCGCCACCAGCAGCGCCGCGGCTGCCCGCGTGATCGGCTTCGCACGCGATGTTGCAAATTTCATCATCCGTCCGGTCGTGAATACGTGGATATATGAATACGTCGGCACGCGGCCGACGTTGAATCGATACGACGCCACCAGGCTCGACACATTCACTGCGCATCGAACCCGGCAGACTGTCAGGCAAATGAAGCGGGCCGTTCCCGCCGATAACCGGAGACTGGAACGGCCCGTCAGATGCCTGCTAGGCGTGAGGCTACATCAGAATTTATAAGTCGCGCCAATTTGCGCAAAACGGCCGATGTAGGTGTACAGCGACGTATCGTAGCCCGTCTGGTAGCTCGAGTTCATGAAGACCGGGTCGAACGGCGGCGCACGATTGAAGATGTTGTCGATGCCGCCGTAGATCGTCCAGTGCTTGAAGCCCGTGTAGCTGACCATCAGGTTGAACTGGCTGTACGACGCCACGCTGTTCTGCATGTTCGGGTATTGGCCCGGCGACAGGATGGCCTGGCTGTACGGGCCCGTGAACATCCACGTCAGCGTCGCGTTCCACTGGTTGTGATAGTTCCAGTTCAGGTTCGTGTTGCCCTTCCAGCGCGGGAAGCTGCCGCCGAACGGCTCGTTCAGCGAACCATTGTTACCCGCGAAGTCCGTCGACACACCGCCGATCGGCATCTTGAAGTGCCACACGTAGGCCCAGTCGCCCGACAGCGTGAAGGTACCGATCTTGGTCGCTACCGACTGCCGGAACGTCGTCTCGAAGCCATCCGTATCGAGCGATGCCAGATTCATGTACGGCAACCGCACGTAAGAAATCGAACCGTTAGGGCCACGAACGACGTTCGCCGGATCGTTCTGGTCGACCACCGTCTGAATGTCTTCCGTGCCGATCACGTTGTCGATATGGATCTTGTACCAGTCGAAGCCAAAGTCGGTATTGCGGGTCGGCGACAGCTGGAAGCCGACGTTATAGTTCTTGGTCCGCTCCGGTTGCAGCTTGCTGTTCCCGGCCTGCACTTCCTCGACGAGCTTGTAAGCGTTCGGCTCGTTCGGATCGTTCGCATCCACCGCACCCTGCGTGCCATATGTCTTGGACGAGCTGTTCTCGATCAGCGTCGGCGCACGGAAACCGCGGTTGTACGAACCGTACATCGTCAGTTCGCGGATCGGCTGGAAGCGCAAGGCGAAGCGCGGCGAGAAAGCACCGCCGAAGTCGCTGTAGTGGTCGTAGCGGCCCGACTGGCTGAACGTCAGGTTCTTCAGGATCGGAATATCGACCTGATAGTAGACCGCCGCGACGTTGCGCTGGCCGTCGACCGATTGCAGCGCCGGATTGATCAGCGAGCCGTTCACGTAGTTGGCGCCCGTGCCGA
This sequence comes from Paraburkholderia sp. CHISQ3, assembly GCF_030464945.1. Lineage (NCBI taxonomy): Bacteria > Pseudomonadati > Pseudomonadota > Betaproteobacteria > Burkholderiales > Burkholderiaceae > Paraburkholderia > Paraburkholderia sp. CHISQ3. The sequence continues at coordinate 312,139 of NZ_JALPRG010000012.1, read as the reverse complement.
CGTACTGGCTCTGGTGCATGAACTGCGTCCCGAGACCCAGTCCAACGTTACCCGTGGGCAGCGTGAACAGGTTCGGCGTCGACAGCGTCGCGTCAACCGCGTCGAGCTTCGTGATGGCCTGCGTCTGCGTACTGCCGTACAGCCCGTTCAGTCCGTTCGGCGTCGCCGATGGATTGGCGAAGTTGAACGTGCCGTTCTGGATGAGGTTCTCCAGTGCCGCGGCGTTGATCAGATTCGTATTGTTGTTCGACACTGTGTTCTGCGAATGGGTGTAGGACGCTGCCCAATCCCAGTCACCCACGCTCGGCGTGCTGAACGATCCCTTGACCCCCGTCGCGGCACGCCAGAAGTTCGAACTGGTACGCACCGCCTGCGCGTTCGGGAACGCATAGACCAGCTTGGCCGGCACGCCGAATGGGTTGTACGGGTTGCTGCCCGGCACCAGATTGGAGACGGGGCTGAGGCCGCCCGTCGCAGGATCGAAGGTCTGCGTGCTGTTGCCGAGCCGGCCCACGAAGTTGTTCGTGTTCGTGGTGTTGTTGCTTTCCCACAAATCGGCGAATGCCTGCATCGCATCATTGATCTTGAAGTCGGCGTGTACCTTCGCGCTCAGGCGTTCAGTCCACGGCGACAACGATGACGCGTACGCGGTGTTGTTCGCGCAAACTGTGCCAGGGCCGTTGATCTGCGCGACCGAGGTACCCGACACCGCCTTGCCGCCGTTCGGACAGGGGTTGAGCGGCACCTTCGCGCCGGTGGCGGGGTCACGCCAGTACGACACGGTCTGGTTCGACAGCCCACCCGGGAAATTGGAGAAGTCCTGGTTCTGCGTCGTATCGCGATCCGCGATCGAGATACCGTTCGCCTTGTAGTAACTGAGTGCGGCCGTGACGTTGAAACGGTCCGAATTCAGATCGCCGATGCCGCCGAGAACGCTGAACTTCGTCGTGCCCTGGCCGCCATAGCCGTTGGTCGCACCGCCGTAGCTGCCGCCCAGTTCGAGACCCTGGAAGTTCTTCTTCGTGATGATGTTGACCACGCCCGCGATAGCGTCCGAGCCGTATTGCGACACTGCACCGGTCTTGACGATTTCGATCCGCTCGATGATGTTGAGCGGGAGCGTGTTCAGATCGAAGAACTGGTCGCTGCCGTTCACTGCAAACGCATACGGCGTCACCCGCATGCCGTCGACCAGCACCAGCGTGTACTTTTCGCTGAGACCGCGCATCGCGATGCCCGCGCCGCCCGGCGCAAAGCTGTTCGTCGAGCCTTCCGCCCAGCTGCTCGCTGAGTTCGCCGAGGTGCTGCGAAGATAGTCGGCCACGCTGTTATGACCGCTGTTCTCGATGTCCTTCGCGGTGACCGTCTGGACCTGATTGAAACCAACCTTGTCGGCGCTACGGATCAGCGAGCCTGTCACTTCGAAGCGCTTGAGTTGCGCAACGCCGTCCTTACCCTTCGTGATCGTATTTTCCGTCGCAGGGGTAGCGGCGGTGGCGGCGGCCGCGCCCGGGGTTGCACCGGACGCACTGCCCTTGGCCGTCGACGGGGTGTTCGTCTGCGCGACGACCACCGGGTGCTGCGACAGCGTGTCAGCTGTCGCAGCGGGGCCGGCCGTGGGTTGGCTCTGTGCGAAGGCCGGTCCGGCCAGCGTGGCTGCAAACGCCAGTTCGGCCCAGACGATGCGCCTGATCGCTACGGCCAATGCTCTTTGTTTCATTGTTCCCCTCTCACTCGTCGGTAAGATCCAACCGGTTTCGTGCCGCGAATCACCGTTCGGCGGCGCGTTACGCACGGCGTTTCGGCGCCGTATCCTTTCTGGTGCCCTGAAGCCCACTGCCTGAATTGCCTGTGCAGGTGCCGGCGCGACCATCGCCTGCCCCGCTTGAAACACTTCGTTTTCACTGCCGGTCAGTGCATTCACCGCCACGTAACGATTTGATTCGTATACCTAACTGGCGATAAAAGACCTGTCCCGGTCGACATATTCGTTCTCTAATGATTCGTTATGCTTATTTCATTGACCAAACCGTCCGTCTTCTATCCCGACTGCCGGCCGTGCCACTCGTTTATCGCCACCCGCGCGGCTTGTCGATTAACACGCTGCCAAACCCCGGTTTTAACGATTGGTATTAACCCCAATAGATTCGGGTTAATACCTATCTTTCACCTGAATTTCATTCTCACAGCACCAAAAGCACTGCCTTCGTTATGCAATTGCATGAAATCGTAGGTAATAAAAGAGAGGGTATCGTAGGCAGAACAACGGTTCGGCGTAATATAGCTTTCGATTTCCTGTTGGGTGCAGAAGATATCAGGTCAGAAATTTACCCGTCAAACTTTATTTGATCGGAATATAAAAAGTTTGGCACATTACATTTAACTTTCACAGACGAAAGCCGTTTCGGCAGCCCACACAATTCCCGATTGAGGCACGATGCCGGGCCCTGCTAACGTAAGTAGCCTCCCCTTCGCCGCCATCACGCCCGATGAAACCCTGGCCGCTCGATCAGCACTACACGTTCCGCCATCAGACCGTGCGTTTTCGGGTCGAAGGCAGCGGTCCGCCGCTCGTCCTGATACACGGCACGCCGTTCTCATCGTATGTATGGCATCGCATCGCGCCGCATCTCGCGCGGTTGCGGACTGTGTATCTGTACGATCTGGCCGGCTATGGCCAGTCGGAAATGCGGCAGGGACAGGATGTTTCGCTGGGGGTGCAGAACGCGCTGCTGGCGGAACTGCTCATCCACTGGCAGCTCGACCGACCGGACGTCGTCGCGCACGACTTCGGTGGCGCGACCGCTTTGCGCGCTCATCTGCTCGGCGGCTGTGAATATCGCAGTCTCACGCTGATCGATCCGGTGGCGGTCGCTCCGTGGGGCTCGCCGTTCGTGCGACACGTGCGTGAGCACAGTGCAGCATTCGAGGGACTGCCGCCGTATATTCACGAGGCCATCGTCAAGGCGTATGTGCGCGGTGCCATTGCACGCGACATACCGGACGGCGAGCTCGCGCCCTACGTCTCACCGTGGCTCGGCGATACGGGACAAGCCGCGTTCTACCGGCAGATCGCGCAGATGGATCAGCGTTATACCGACGAGGTTGAAAGTCGCTACGCGCAGATACGCTGCCGCACGCAGATTCTCTGGGGCGAGGACGACCAGTGGATTCCTATTGAGCGCGGCCTTCATCTAGCCAGCATCGTGCCGGGTGCGCGTTTCGTTCCCGTGGCGCGCGCCGGGCATCTGATGCAGGAGGATGCGCCTGAGGCGATCGTCGCGGCGGTGCTTGATTTTCTTGCGGCTTGACTCGTTGCCTGATCCCCGGCCACGACCCGTGGCTCAACCCGCCAACCGATCCGACCCAGCCCCTCACCGCCCACCATTAAGCTTGCGCCACAGCGTCGTCTTGCTGATACCAAGCGCCCGGCATGCCTCGTCGCGATCGCCGCCGCACGCATCGAGTGCTGCCTGCACCTGCTCCGCCTCGACCCGCCGGCTGCGCTGACGCAACGTCAGCGCGGCCGCTACCTGCTGCGCGTGCCCAAACACCTCGGGTGCAATCGAATGAAGCATGTCGCGCGTCAATGCCGGCACGCTCGCAGCGTCGTCACGAGCAGGTTCGCTATCGGCGAGTTCGACCGCGATTCGTTCGATCACATTCTGCAGTTCCCGCACATTGCCCGGCCACGCATGCTGTCGCAGCGGCTCGCCGATCAGCTCGAGCACGCGAGCCGCATCGTCGCGCGTGCGAATGCGTGCGGCCAGCCGTGGTTCGCGGCGCGCGGCCTGCCGCAGTAACTCGGCGGCGAGCGGCATCACGTCGGGCAAACGCTCGCGTAACGGCGGCAACACGAGATTCAGGATGTTGAGCCGGTAGTAGAGATCGGCGCGGAACATGCCGGCATCGACGGCGACTGTCAGCGCACGATGCGTGGCCGCGACAACGCGGATATCGATGCGCGTCGGTTCGGTGGAACCGAGCCGCACGACTTCGCGCTCCTGCAGCACGCGCAGCAACCGGCTTTGCAGCGGCAGCGGCATCTCGCCGATCTCGTCGAGAAACAGTGTGCCGCGGTGCGCCGCCTCGATGAGTCCTGCCTTGCCGCCGCGCCGCGCGCCGGTGAAAGCGCCCTCTTCGTAGCCGAACAGCTCGCTCTCGAGCAATGCCTCAGGAAACGCGCCGCAGTTGATCGCCACGAACGGAAAATCGCGCCGCGCGCTGATCCGATGGATACCCTGCGCGACCATTTCCTTGCCGGTTCCGCTCTCGCCGAGTATCAGCACGGTCGCCTCGGATTTCGCATAGCGCTGTGCGAGCTGTCGCACGCGTTCGATCGCCGCGCACTCGCCGACCAGATCGTCGAGCCGGTAACGCGCAACGAATTGCTGCGCGCGCTGCCGCGAACGCAACGTCCGATCGAGCCGCTCGACCGCACGCGACTCGTGAAACGTCAGCACGCTGCCGGTCGCCGTATCCGGTCCCGCACCGACGAGCGGCCCGCGATGCACGACATACCCGACACCGCGCACGGTCTGCAGCGTCTCACCATCCGCATCGGGAATCGCGCCGGCCAGATCCGGCGCGACCGCGAGCAGCGACTGCCCGACGGCCGCCGCCGCATCGATGCCAAGTGCAAGTGCAAGCTGCTGGTTGATCGCTTCGACGCGGCCCTGCGCATCGAGTGCGACGACGCCGTCGCGCAGGTGCTGCAACACGTTGTCGAGGCGCTGGCGGCGCAGCGCTTCGCTCGACGTGGCCTGCGCGACGTCGAGCGCCGTATCGAATGCGGCACGCACCGACGCACGCGAATACAGGAACACCGCGCCCATGCCCGCCCGCGCGGCCAGGTCGGTGACGAGGCCCGGCCCGACGATCGTGCCGATGCCGCGATCGCGCAGATCGAGTACGCAGACCTCCGCGTCCTGCGCGGACTGATACGACGCAAATACCACGTCGATGCCGTAAGCCGCGACGAAGCGGCGCACTTCGGCCGGTGTTTCACCGTGCGTCACGAGCGCGACCGGCGAAGCGTCGCGGCGGGCTCGCGCGAGCGCATGCATCACGTCGAAACCGGTCGGGTGAACGAGCACGACCGGCACCTGCACGCGCGCTTTCAGATACGTGCCGTTCGAGCCCGCCGCAACCACGATGTCCGGCCGCTGCGCGCCGGCTGCGGCGATTTCGGTGACCGCGTCTTCATAGCCGCGCGACACGAGCCGCAGTTCGGCGCGACTGTCGTATTCGCCGGCAATGTCGCGAAACAGGTCGCGCAGTTTGCTGATGCCGATGGCCCAGATGCGAGGGCGCGGGCGGGTGTCGAGAGGACGGTTCATAGTGGAAAAGCGCGATGTTCGTGCAGCAACGATTATGAACCATTCTTCCATTTGTGAAATTTCATATTTCATAAATGGAATTTTCAGCCCCCACAGCTACGGACAGTTCCGGCGACGAATCAAGCACTTGGGCGACCCCACGCCCGCTGGCCCGGTCCTTGCACAACACGACGCCATTGTTATCAGGAGGCTTCATGAGCGCAGCACATCGATCCCCGGCCAGCGCCGGCGCGCAGTTCCGCACGGCAGTCGCCGAAGGGCAACCGTTGCAGGTAGTCGGCACCATCACCGCTTATGCGGCGAAGATGGCCGAAGCGGTCGGCTTCAAGGCTGTGTATCTGTCGGGCGGCGGCGTGGCCGCGAATTCGCTCGGCGTACCCGATCTCGGCATCAGCACGATGGACGATGTCCTGACCGACGCGCGCCGCATCACCGATGCGACCAACCTGCCACTGCTGGTCGACATCGACACTGGCTGGGGCGGTGCCTTCAACATCGCGCGCACGGTCCGTTCGTTTATCAAAGCAGGCGTTGCCGCTGTGCATCTCGAGGATCAGGTCGGGCAGAAGCGCTGCGGCCACCGGCCGGGCAAGGAATGCGTGCCGACCGCTGAAATGGTCGACCGCGTGAAGGCCGCCGTCGATGCGCGCACCGACGATCACTTCGTGATCATGGCCCGCACGGACGCCGCCGACGCCGAAGGCATCGACGCCGCGATCGAGCGCGCCATCGCGTATGTCGAGGCTGGCGCCGACATGATTTTCCCGGAAGCGATGCGCACGCTCGACGACTACCGCCGTTTCAAGGCCGCTGTAAAAGTGCCGATCCTCGCCAACCTGACGGAGTTCGGTTCGACACCGTTCTTCACGACAACCGAGTTGCGCGAAGCGAACGTCGATATCGCGCTGTACTGCTGTGGCGCCTACCGCGCGATGAACGCCGCAGCGCTGAACTTCTACGAGACGGTGATGCGCGACGGCACGCAGAAAGCCGCCGTCGATACGATGCAGTCACGCGCCGATCTCTATCGCTACCTCGGCTATCACGCGTACGAGGACAAACTCGACGCGCTGTTTGCCGCACAAAAGTAACCGCCACTGTAACGAACACAGCCGGAGAAACACGATGAGCGAAGCAGACAACAGCACCCCGAACGCAGGTGCGTTCAAACCGAAAAAGTCCGTCGCCCTGTCGGGCGTGACGGCAGGAAACACGGCTCTGTGCACAGTCGGCCGCACGGGCAACGACCTGCACTACCGCGGCTACGACATCCTCGATATCGCCGGTGCGTGCGAATTCGAAGAGATCGCCTATCTGCTCGTGCACGAGAAGCTGCCGAACACCGCCGAACTCGCCGCCTACAAGACGAAGCTCAAGGCGCTGCGCGGGCTGCCCGCCAACCTGAAGGCCGCGCTCGAATGGATTCCCGCCTCGGCCCACCCGATGGACGTGATGCGCACCGGCGCATCGGTGCTCGGCACGGTACTGCCGGAGAAGGACGACCACAATCTGCCCGGCGCACGCGATATCGCGGACCGCCTGATGGCCTCGTTCGGCTCGATGCTGCTCTACTGGTATCACTACTCGCATAACGGCAAGCGCATCGAGGTCGAGACCGACGACGATTCGATCGGCGGGCACTTTCTGCACCTGCTGCACGGCGTTGCGCCGTCGAAGTCGTGGATCGATGCGATGCATGTGTCGCTGAACCTGTACGCCGAGCATGAATTCAACGCCTCGACCTTCACCGGTCGCGTAATTGCCGGCACGGGTTCGGATCTTTACTCGGCGATTACCGGTGCAATCGGTGCGCTGCGCGGTCCGAAGCACGGCGGCGCAAACGAAGTCGCCTTCGAGATCCAGTCGCGCTACACGAACCCCGATGAGGCAGAAGCCGACATCCGCAAGCGCGTCGAGAACAAGGAAGTCGTGATCGGCTTCGGCCATCCTGTGTACACGATCTCCGATCCGCGCAACAAGGTGATCAAGGAAGTGGCACGCAAGCTGTCGAAGGAAGCCTCGAACCTGAAGCTGTTCGATATCGCGGAACGGCTCGAGAGCGTGATGTGGGATGTCAAGAAGATGTTCCCGAATCTCGACTGGTTCAGCGCCGTGTCGTACCACATGATGGGTGTGCCGACAGCGATGTTCACGCCGCTGTTCGTGATCGCGCGCACGGCCGGCTGGAGTGCGCACATCATCGAACAGCGCATCGACAACAAGATCATCCGGCCGAGCGCAAATTACACCGGCCCGGAGAACCTGAAATTCGTGCCGCGCGCGAAACGTTGATGTGAAGCGCTGATGTGAAGCGCTGATCGGGAAAAGGGGATAATTGCCGCTGACGTCCTGCGATGTCCGACAAGACGCCCCCTGCAGAGCACGACATTCTTATATTCCCCACGGTATGAACACTGCAAACCGCAAACCCCTGCCAGGCGCGAAGCTGGACTTCTTCGACACGCGCGCCGCAGTCGAGGCGCTCCAGCCGGGCGCGTACGACACGTTGCCGTACACCTCGCGCGTGCTCGCTGAAAACCTCGTGCGCCGTTGCGACCCGGCATCGCTCGATGCGTCGCTCAGGCAGATCATCGAACGCAAGCGCGACCTCGACTTTCCGTGGTTCCCGGCACGTGTGGTCTGCCACGACATTCTCGGCCAGACCGCGCTCGTCGATCTCGCCGGCCTGCGCGATGCGATCGCCGCACAAGGCGGCGATCCGGCACGGGTCAATCCGGTTGTGCCGACGCAACTGGTGGTGGACCACTCGCTCGCGGTGGAATGCGGCGGCTTCGATCCCGATGCGTTCGACAAGAACCGCGCCATCGAAGACCGGCGCAACGAAGACCGCTTCGACTTCATCAACTGGACCAAGAAGGCGTTCAAGAACGTCGACGTGATTCCACCCGGCAACGGCATCCTGCACCAGATCAACCTGGAGCGAATGAGCCCCGTCGTGCAGGTGAAAGACGGCGTCGCGTTTCCCGATACTCTGGTCGGCACCGATTCGCATACGCCGATGGTGGATGCGCTCGGCGTGATCGCCATCGGTGTGGGCGGGCTCGAAGCCGAAAGCGTGATGCTAGGGCGTGCCTCGTATATGCGGCTGCCGGATATCGTGGGGGTGGAACTCACCGGCAAGCCCGGCCCGGGGATCACGGCGACCGACACCGTGTTGTCGCTGACCGAATTCCTGCGCAAAGAAAAAGTGGTCGGCGCGTATCTCGAGTTTTATGGCGAAGGCACGGCGAACCTCACGCTCGGCGATCGCGCCACGATCGCTAACATGGCACCTGAATTCGGTGCGACGGCCGCGATGTTCTACATCGACGAGCAGACTATCAAGTACCTCAAGCTCACGGGCCGCGACGACGAACTCGTCAAACTCGTCGAAACGTACGCGAAGGAAACCGGTCTGTGGGCCGACAGCCTGAAGACTGCGCAATACGAGCGCGTGCTGAAGTTCGATCTTTCCACTGTGGTTCGTACGCTCGCCGGCCCGTCGAATCCGCATCGCCGGTTGCCGGTGTCGGAGCTGGCCGCACGCGGGATCAGCGGCAAGGTCGAGAACGAACCGGGGCTGATGCCCGACGGCGCCGTGATCATCGCGGCCATCACGAGTTGCACCAACACCAACAATCCGCGCAACATGATTGCCGCGGCACTGCTCGCGCGCAATGCCAATCGACATGGCCTGACGCGCAAGCCGTGGGTCAAGAGTTCGCTTGCGCCGGGCTCGAAAGCAGTCACGCTTTACCTGGAAGAAGCGAAGCTGCTGCCGGAGCTGGAGCAGCTCGGCTTTGGCGTGGTCGCGTATGCGTGCACGTCGTGCAACGGCATGTCCGGTGCGCTGGACCCGGTGATCCAGAAAGAAATCGTCGAGCGCGATCTGTATGCGACTGCCGTGCTGTCCGGCAACCGTAACTTCGACGGCCGCATTCACCCGTATGCGAAGCAGGCTTTCCTCGCCTCGCCGCCGCTGGTGGTCGCGTATGCGATTGCCGGCACGATCCGCTTCGACATCGAGAAAGATGTGCTCGGCACCGACGCCGCGGGCAATCCGGTGATGCTCAAGGACATCTGGCCATCCGACGAAGAGATCGACACGATCGTTGCTTCGAGCGTGAAGCCGGAGCAGTTCCGCAAGGTGTACGAGCCGATGTTTGCCGTCACCGCCGACACCGGCGAGCGCGCCGATCCGCTGTACGCCTGGCGCCCGATGAGTACGTACATCCGCCGCCCGCCGTATTGGGAAGGTGCGCTGGCCAGCGAGCGCACGCTCGCGGGCATGCGTGCGCTCGCCGTGCTCGGCGACAACATCACCACCGACCACTTGTCGCCTTCCAACGCAATCCTGCCCGATAGCGCATCGGGCGAGTACCTCGCGAAAATGGGCTTGCCGGAGGAAGACTTCAACTCGTACGCGACTCACCGCGGCGATCACCTGACCGCGCAACGCGCCACCTTCGCCAACCCCACGTTGAAGAACGAGATGGTGCTGGAAGACGGCAAGGTGAAGGCCGGCTCGCTTGCCCGCATCGAACCTGAAGGCAAGGTCACGCGCATGTGGGAAGCGATCGAAACCTATATGGAACGCAAGCAGCCGTTGATCGTGATTGCCGGGGCCGACTACGGCCAGGGCTCGTCGCGCGACTGGGCTGCTAAAGGCGTACGTCTGGCCGGTGCTGAAGCGATCGTCGCCGAGGGGTTCGAGCGCATTCACCGTACCAATCTGGTCGGCATGGGTGTATTGCCGCTCGAGTTCAAACCGGGTGTGAACCGTCTGACGCTCAGTATCGACGGCACCGAAACCTTCGATGTAACCGGCGAGCGCAAACCGCGCACCGATCTCACGCTGGTGATCCATCGCAAGAACGGCGAGCGCGTCGAAGTGCCGGTAACCTGCCGTCTCGATACCGCGGAAGAAGTGTCGATCTACGAAGCAGGCGGCGTGCTGCAGCGCTTTGCGCAGGACTTTCTTGAGTCGTCGAAAGCAGCGGCTTGATGGACAGAAACAACGACGCACAGCAGTGTTGTGTTGTGCGCCGAGCTTGATACGCGGGCGATGCAGTGATGGTCCGCCCGCGTCTTAACAGGACAAAACTACGCCATGGCACACGTACCGCAAATCAAGATTCCCGCCACCTACATGCGCGGCGGCACCAGCAAAGGCGTGTTCTTCCGTCTGCAGGATTTGCCCGAAGCCGCGCAGACACCCGGCGCAGCGCGCGATGCTGTGCTGCTGCGCGTGATCGGTAGTCCAGACCCGTACGGCAAACAGATCGACGGCATGGGCGGCGCGTCGTCGAGCACGAGCAAGACCGTCATCATTTCGAAGAGCAGCAAGCCCGATCACGACGTCGACTACCTGTTCGGTCAGGTGTCCATCGACAAGGCGTTTGTGGACTGGAGCGGCAATTGCGGCAATCTGTCAGCCGCGGTGGGGCCGTTTGCCATCAGCGCCGGGCTCGTCGATCCGAGCCGGATTCCGCACAACGGTGTGGCCATCGTGCGTATCTGGCAGGCCAATATCGGCAAGACCATCATCGGTCACGTGCCCATCACCGACGGCGCGGTGCAGGAAACCGGTGGTTTCGAACTGGACGGCGTGACCTTCCCCGCCGCCGAAGTGCAACTCGAGTTCATCGATCCCGCCGCCGAAGAAGAAGGCGTGGGCGGTGCGATGTTCCCCACCGGCAATCTGATCGACGATCTCGATGTGCCGGGCGTCGGCACGTTGAAGGCCACCATGATCAACGCGGGCATTCCGACGATTTTCGTCGACGCTGAGGCGATTGGTTATAAGGGCACCGAGTTGCAGGACGCGATCAATAGCGACGACAAGGCGCTGGCGAAGTTCGAGACGATCCGCGCGCACGGTGCGGTGCGCATGGGGCTGATCAAGCATATCGATGAAATCGCGACGCGGCAGCACACGCCGAAAGTCGCGTTCGTCGCGCGACCTGCCGGGTATGTGGCCTCCAGCGGCAAACAGGTTGCTGCTACGGATGTCGATTTGCTGGTGCGCGCGATGTCGATGGGCAAACTGCATCACGCGATGATGGGTACCGCTGCCGTCGCCATCGGCACCGCAGCCGCGATTCCGGGCACGCTCGTGAATCTCGCCGCTGGTGGCGGCGAACGCCAGGCGGTGCGCTTTGGTCATCCGTCGGGCACGCTGCGCGTCGGTGCCGAGGCCAGCCAGGTAGACGGCGAATGGGTCGTGAAGAAAGCCATCATGAGCCGCAGTGCGCGCGTGTTGATGGAAGGCTGGGTGCGGATTCCCGGCGATACGTTCTAAGATCCACGCATGCGACAAAGCACTAGCCCCGACGACTCAAACGCCGGGGCTAGTGCTTTATGCGGAGCTGAAATCTAGTGAAGACGCCGGCAGTTTGCAAGGAAGCCGGCGTTGCTTCATTTCACGCGAGCAAATTCAACCTTGCTTGCCCGGCAGATACGGCATCGGATCGACCGGCTTGCCGTCGCGCCGCACTTCGAACAACAACGCAACACGCGAATTGTTTTCGTCGCCCATCTCCGCGATCTGCTGCCCTTGCTGCACGAAATCGCCGGTCTTCACGAGCAGCTTGCGGTTGTGCGAATAGGCCGTCAGAAAATCCTTGTTGTGCTGGACGATGATCAGGCTGCCGTATTCGTTGAGCCCGGTGCCGGCATACATGACCTTGCCACTGGCCGCCGCACGGATCGGATCGCCCGGCTTGCCGCTGATCTCGATGCCACGCGTTTCACCAGGCTGGAACGACTCGACGACCTTGCCCTGCGCAGGCCATGCCAATGCGACACGGCTCGCGTGACGGGCGGTCTGTGCCATCACCTGACGTTTGACTGCGGGATCGGGGGCGGCGGAGGTATCCGTCGTCGCTTCCGCTGCCTTGGTGCTCGACGCGCTCGATGTGCTCGACGTACTTGCGACTGGCGCATTCGAGGTGCTCGACGCGCTCACAGGCTTCGCCGTTTGCGAAGAAGCATCGGTGCTCCCCGCATCGGGCGGCGACAGACGCAAGGTCTGCCCGGCCTTCAGACGACCCGCGCGCTTCAGGCCGTTCCACGTCTGCAGATCGGCCACGCTGCAATTGTGATCTTGCGCAATGCGACTCAACGTATCGCCGCGCTGGACCTCGTAGAACTGCGCCGGCGCCGGCGTAGCTGCCGGCTGGCTGGCTGCTACCGTCGGCACCGCGGTGCCAGACGCAACTGCCGTAGATGCCGACGCGACAGGCGCTGCGCCGATGGTCTGCGGGTTCTGCTGTGCAACGTTCGTACACCCACTCACTACGATCGCGAGCCCAAGGCTCACGAGACCGATCTTCGTGATGTCGAAACGACTTCCCAACATGTTCGACTCCTGCTCGATTTGCCGGAACCGATGCTTCCGACAGACGCGCTACCACGCGACAGCCGCAACCGGTCCCGATCATGCATCCAGCCGGCTTCAGCACGCAAAAGCGCACAAAGCCCCTCGTTCGTCTCTAAACGGGGTCGGACTGGCATTCAACCTTCAGGGCGCCATTGTAAAATGCGCGTCACAAAAATCTGCGCCGGAAACACAAACTGATACAAATGAAATGTTTAAGCTTGGCGCGCAGTGCGGACGCGGACGCGGGCACATCGCCAGTTTCCTGACGACGGCCCGGCGAGCGGACTAAATGAGGGAGAAAGCGAACGAAACAGGTCAGCTGTAGTACTGCCCCTGATACAGCACATAACCCACCGGATGATGCGTGAAGTGCAGCACGGCCAGCACGGGGTTGTCGTTGTCTTCGGTGGGATAGGCGCTGGCTTCGGCGATGTACTCGCCCTGCGCCTCGATGGGCTGGCCTGCCTGCAGGCCAGGAATTTCATGAGCCAGCCCTTCGCTGTCGCCGAAACGCACCGCGAGGAAGACTTCGGTGCCGACGAGATTCTGGGTGCCGCCGTCGAACTTCACTACCTTGTCGATCGTTACGATGAACTGCTGATGGTTCGCGCCATGGTGATTCTCGGGGCTGGGAAAAACGCGGCTGATGGTGCCTTGAATACACGCGAGCGGTGCAGCAAGCGACGGGGCAAAACGATGATGCGGAAGGATCTGGTTCGCGCGGTTGGTCATGAACTTCGTTCTCCGGGGAAAGGAACGCAGCGGATCTGCATGCCGATAGTACGGTGATGCGGGTAGTACGACCACGCGGCGGCCAGATCGATCCCTATCCGATGTACATTCAATGCGCACCGCCCTCGCTATCCAGGTGCGACAGATGCACTTCGTTATAACGTGCCCCCGCTACCGCTTGCGGCGGAATGGCTGCTTCGATCCGCGCCAGCTCTTGCGCATCGAGTTGCAGGCCCGCAGCGGCAAGCGCATCGGTCAACTGGGTCCGGCGGCGCGCACCGACCAGCGGCACGATATCGTCGCCGCGCGACAGCGCCCATGCGATCGCAAGTTGCGCCGGATTGCTATGACGCGTTTCCGCGATCGCGCGCAACGTCTCCACCAGCGCGAGATTGCGGTCGAGATTTTCGCCCTGAAAACGCGGGCTCACGCTACGGAAATCGCGCTGCTCTCCACGCGCCTTCGACCACTGTCCACCGAGCAGCCCACGCGACAGCACACCGTAAGCCGTCACGCCGATGCCGAGTTCGCGACAGGTCGGCAGAATCTCCGCTTCGATGCCGCGCGACATCAACGAGTATTCGATCTGCAGATCGCCGATCGGTGCGACAGCCTGGGCACGCCGCAGCGTCGCCGCACCGACTTCCGACAGACCGATCTGCCGCACATAGCCCTCTTTGACCAGATCGGCGATCGCGCCGACCGTGTCCTCGATCGGCACCGACGGATCGAGCCGCGCCGGCCGATAGACATCGACATAATCGGTGCCGAGGCGGCGCAACGTGTAAGCGAGGAAGTTGCGAATCGCTACCGGTCGCGTGTCGTTGCCGGCCCATCCGTTGGACGGATCGCGCAGCGCGCCGAACTTCACGCTAACCTGCACGTTCTCGCGCTGCCGCCCGCGCAACGCATCGCGGATCAGCATTTCGTTGTCGCCCATGCCGTAGAAATCGCCGGTATCGAGCAAGGTAATGCCGGCGTCGAGCGCGGCGTGTATCGTTGCGATGCTTTCTTCGCGGTCGGCGGGACCGTAGAAATCGGACATGCCCATGCAGCCGAGACCGATGGCGGAAACGTGCGGACCCTGGCGGCCGAGTTGACGGGTGTTCATGGTGTTAGCTCCAGAATGTTTTCGAACGGGCGCACATCCGGACCGATAATGCGGTTCGCGCGGAACGGCCCATGTGCATGAACGCTATTCTGCGTAAGCGGCGTCAATCGATAAATGCGCGGTGTTCGATCAGTCTGTTCGACGGGCGTTAACAGTCGCGGTGCTTCAGGACCATTACGTCCGTTATGCTCTTGCCCCGCCCACCCGAGCTCATGGAGTCATGCTCATGGATCACCTGCAGGCGATGCGAGTCTTCGCGCGAGTCGCGCAGCTCGGCAGTTTCTCGAAAGCCGCGGAACAGTTGCAGTTGCCGCGGCCGACAGTCAGCAACGCGATCCAGTATCTGGAGGCGCATCTGCGCGTGCGGCTACTGCACCGTACGACGCGACGCGTCGCGCTGACACCCGAAGGCGCGGCCTATCACTCGCGCTGCATCCAGGTGCTCGCCGATCTCGACGACGCCGAGTCGCTGTTCGCCGATGCGGCCGCCAGTCCACGCGGCGCGGTACGCGTCGATCTGCCCGAGCGGCTCGCGCTGCAAACCGTGATTCCCGCTCTGCCCGACTTCCTGGCGCGATACCCGGATATTCACGTCGTACTCAGCGCAACGGACCGCATGATCGATCTGATTGCGGATGGCGTCGACTGTGCAGTGCGCGTGGGCGAACTGCGCGACACGACACTCGTCGCGCGCCGACTCGGTGCGTTCGAGCAGATCAACTGCGCGTCGCGCGGCTATATCGAACGCTACGGTTTGCCGCGTACACCCGACGATCTCGCCGATCATCAGGCGGTCGGTTTCTTTTCGAGCCGCACCGGGCGGGATCTTGTCTGGGAGTATGAGGAAGACGGGCAGGCACGCAGCCTTGCAATGCGCAGCGCGGTTTCGGTCAACAGCGCGCATGCTTATCTGGCTTGTTGTGTGGCTGGCCTCGGGTTGATTCAGGCACCGCGTGCCGGAATGGAAACGCTGCTGCAAAGCGGCGAACTGGTCGAGGTGCTGCCGCAATGGAAAGCGCCGCCGTTACCGCTTTCGGTGGTGTTTCCGCATGGGAAGCATCTTGCGCCGCGGGTGCGGATTTTCGTCGATTGGGTCGCGAAGTTGCTTGGGGAACCGGACACTGCGCGCGCGGCGAGGCCGAGAAAAGCGCGTGCTGCGCGCGTATAAGAAAACCCGGCTCGCCGGATCAGGTCGCCGGGTCAAACTTGACGCGACGCCACAGCGCCGCGCCATCCCGCCTGAACCTCAAAACTTATGCCGGATCCCCGCGCGCACCGCGAACTGGTTCGCCGCCGACGAAACCCCACCCGCGCCCGGAATATAGGCGTTATCCAACACAGTCCCGGTCTTGTCGCCGCCAACCTTCTGATACGCGCTCTGCACATAAAAGTCGGTGCGCTTCGACAGGTTGTAGTCCGCCATCAGGCCAAGCGTGTGGAACTTCGGCTTCAGGTTGCCCGTCGATGCCTCGTAATTCACGAGCGTAAAGACATACTGCGCACCAACGAAGAAAGTCGGCGTGACCTGATACTTGCCGTTCACTTCGAAGTTCTGGAATTTCAGTGCACTCAGCGTGCCGCCCGCGCCGACCAGCGGCGAGAAGTTGCCCGATGCATCGGTCAGGTAAACCGTGCCCGCCGGATTCTTCACGTTCGTATTGGTGTAGACGAGGCCGACAGTCGCCGAACCAAACGTATACTTGGCGCCGCCGCCGAAAACACGCAGAAGGTCAGACGTGAAGTTCGCATCGTTGGCCGCGATCGCACCATCGCTGCCCACACCCGGATTGTTCGCCTGCAGATAGGCCGCTGCGAGCAGCAGTGGTCCGCGCGTATATTGCGTGCCGATGCTGTACTGGCGATTGTTCGCGAAGTTCGTGCCGTTGCTGAAGCTGTACGTACCGCCGAACTGCAAGCCGGAAATATTCTGACTCGCGTACTTCACCGTGTTGTTCACGCGAAACGAGTTGTCGGTGTTGTCGTTATCGAGCGGATGCGACAGCAGGAAGCCACCCCAGTTGCCGTTCGCTGTCATTTGCGCGAGATAGTCGACGAGCGAATCGTACTGACGGCCAAGCATGACGGTACCGTACCGATCGTCCGCGAGACCAATGAACGCCTGCCGCCCAAACATCCGGCCACCCTGCATCAGCTTGCCGGTGTTCAATTCGAACCCGTTCTCGAGCGTAAAGACCGCCTTCAGGCCGCCGCCGAGATCTTCGCTACCCCTCAGCCCCCAACGGCTACCCTGTGCGTAGCCACTCTGCAACTGATAAGACGCCTGGCCCTGGGCGTTTGTGTTGTTGGTGTAGACGAAGCCCTCATCGATCAACCCAAACAGCGTGATGCTGCTCTGTGCGAAGACGGGTGCGGCAAAAGCGGCGGATGCCGCCAGCGCGATAACCTGCTTTTTCATTGCTATCTCCAAACTCTACGGACAACTTATTTTTTGAGACGGCCCGTCGTTTCAGGTCGCGCCATCCAGTGATGCCGGCGGCTGTGCCCGCGCGACGAACGCAATCCTTACATAATGTAATATTGCCGTCTATTGGCGATTCATGCTCGATGGCCGAAGCGTTGTGAAAGGCCCACGTCGGATGCGTCAATCGGCGGCATTGACGTGATCGAGCGCAGGCGCACGCGTGCGATATCTGGATAGAAAGTTGTGCGGAGTCCGCTCGATGGTGTGCCTCACACGTCCGGGTAATTCGACGAAATATTCCGAACGGCTATCTGTCTGCGCGTGGTGGAACTCGTGAACCAGGGTCGTGTCAGTTTCTACGATGCTGCCGTCGCGCGTTTGTTTTCACGATACGGCGGCACCGGACGATGCACGAGACTCCGCCTGCTCGCAGCGTTGCGTGTATCGTCCGCCTTCCCAATTCAGGTTCATGCCGGCGTGTCCCCCAGGTTTCGCGCGCCGCTGCTACGAACCGCTTTTGTCAACGCGCATGCAAACGTCGTCTTCCCGTCTGATCGAGCTGGATTTTTTTCGTGGACTCGTACTGCTGGTCATCGTGGTCGACCATATAGGCGGCAGCATTCTGTCGCGCTTCACGCTGCATGCGTATGCGCTGTGCGATGCGGCTGAAGTGTTCGTGTTCCTCGGCGGCTTCGCAACAGCGACCGCTTATGCCGCACTCGCCGAACGACGCAACGAGGCCATCGCGCGACAGCGTTTCCTGCGGCGCGCGCTCGAAATCTATCGCGCGTTTCTGATCACCGCGGCCCTGATGCTGCTGGTCAGCGCGGTACTGGTTGCGCTCAGCATCGACGCGCCGAACATGACCACCGACGACCTCAACGAGTTCATCTCCGCACCGCTCGCCGGGCTGCGCGACATCGTGCTGTTCAGACGCCAGCCGTATCTCGCATCGGTACTGCCGATGTACACCTTCTTCGCGCTGACCGCGCCCGCCATCCTGCCGTTCGCACGCCGCAAGCCGTGGTTGCTGCTCGCGGGCAGCGTCGCGCTGTGGGCCGTGGCGCGACCGCTGCAGGGCTATCTGCCGGCCGTCGAAGACGCGCACTGGGACTTCAATCCGTTCGCCTGGCAACTGCTGTTCGTGCTGGGTGCGCTCGCGCGCTATCAACCGGTGTACCAGCGGGTTGCCGCGCATCGATTCGGTTGGCTCGTGAGCCTCGCGGCGCTCGCCATCGTGATCGCCGCGGCGTACTACAAGATATTTATCGAAAGCTCGCTGCCTGATGGCAGCCTCAAGCAGAACCTGTCGTGGTTACGCGTGGGGAATTTTCTGGCGATCGCGTGGCTCGTCGCGAACCTGATCCGCATGGGCATCGCGAAGAAGCTCGCGCAGTGGTTGCCGTGGGTCGGCCTGGTCGGGCGTAAGGGGCTGCTGTGTTTTATCGCGGGTGCGGTGATTTCGCTCGTCGTCGACTCGCTGCTGTATACCGCCACCGACGGTTATCTGAACATACCGCTCGGGCTACTGGCCGACGCCATCGCGGTCAGCGCGCTGCTGCTCGTGGCAAAGGCCTCGGTGCCGCTCGGCCGCGTGCTGGCGCCGCGCGTGCGCATCCCCGCCTGACGGCGGGGTTCGCGCAACGCTGAGCGACGATGCACGACGACACGCGTCGTCTACTGCACCCAGTCCTTCCACAGCACGACGAGTACCGTCATCAGCGCCGGGCCGATGAAAAGCCCGAGCAGACCGAATGTCTCGGCGCCGCCCAGGATGCCGAACAGCACCAGCAGAAACGGCAGGCGCGTCGAATTGCCGATCAGCACCGGCCGCACGAAGTGCTCGGCGACGAACACGACGACCACGCCGAATGCCGCGACACCGATCGCGCCGGCAACCGCCCCCTGCACGGCAAAGAGCCACAACGCGGCGCCGCCGAATACGATCGGCGCGCAAAACGGCAGCATGGCCGCCACCGCGGTGACGAGCGCGAGCAGCGTCGCGTGCGGCACGCCCGCAATGGCATAGGCAACACCGAGCAGCGCACCTTCGCCGAGCCCGACCACCACGAGCCCCGTCACGGTACCGCGCACCGCACCTGCCATGCGCTGGAGGATCTGCGCACCATCAGCGCCAAACGCCCGGCGCGCGCCCTTCAGCAACGCGCCCGACAGGCGCGGCCCGGCTTGGAAGATCACGAACAGCGTGACCAGCGTGAAGCCAAACACCAACAAGCCATGCGCGGCACGCGCGCCGAAATGCCGGCCGAACGTGACCACCGCCTGGCCGTGCAGCCCCTTCATGGCCGGCGATGCATTCAGCGGCTGCGCCAGATTGGCCTGCCACCAGGCGCTGATCTGCTGCGCGCCGAACGGCAGATGCTCGACGAAGGCAGGTAGCGGCACACCATTTTCCTGGATGGTGCGGGTCCAGACGATCAGGTCGTGCGCCTCGCGCGCCGCCTGGGTGATCCCGAGACCGATCGGCAGCACGACGAGCAGCCCGACGGCTGTCGTGAGCACGATCGAAATCAGCGTCGTGCGCCCCTTGAACAACCGGTGCGCTTCGATTGCCCGCATCGCAGGCCACAGCGCAATCGCGATCACGGCCGCCCAGACCACCGCGGGAATGAAGTTGTGCACGACCCATAACGCGAGCACGACCAGCACGCCGTACAGAATCGCGGACGCGATCTGCTGCATCTGGGCACGATTGGGAGAGTGAGGGTCTTGCGACGACGGACGCTGGATCATGGAGCCTCATACGGGTTGCGGAGCTGGCGACGCCGGTTTGCACAGGCGCGGTACACTGCCGTCCGCCCGCGTAGTCCGGCGAGAGCGCCCATCTTAATGGAAGCGCCGTAGCCAGCCTACACCGCTTCGGCTTGTCTCACCCGTTACAACACTCTGTTGCAAAAATCCGCCCTATCGCAATCATTGTTCCCGCAGAGCCGCGTCCCTTCGTAGGTCGCGGTCCAGCGGGTTCGATTGTTGCTATTTGGAGAACGGTGTTTCAACTGGCGCACAATGGCACTCCGTCCCCGGCAGGACTACATTCGGCACACCACACCTACCGGAGCCGATGATGAAGACCACAGAGTCCATCCCCCTGACCGGCGCCAACGGCGTTCGTATCGAGATTCTCGAACGCTCCGACACCACCCTTGTGATCCGTTGGGTCGAACCCGGCCGTTGCCACTATGGCGAGCAACGCTGGCGCCGACGCTCGGCGCACACCTCGGGCACCTGCGCAGTGTCGCGCCGCAAGATCCGTCGCGGCGACGCGGTGTTCCGGCCGGCTGAACGGCCCGCACCGTCCAATGCCGCCGCCATGATCTCCGCTGAGATTCTCTGCGGGCTAACCGCCGAGGCCTGACGCTACGCTTCCCTCACGAGACGAGGGATAGCGAAAAGCCATCCCAGCCCTTGCTGCCGACGGTCTGAATCGCGGTCGTCGTCAGATGGGGCGTGGCCGCGGCCAGTGCCAGAAATTCCCGGATACCGGTGACATCGGGATCGTCGTTGTGCGGATCCGCGATGCGCCCGTTACGAACCACGTTGTCGCCGACGATCACCGTCCCGGGCCGGGACAGTTGCAGCGCGAGCTTCAGATAGTCCGGGTTGTTCTGCTTGTCCGCATCGATGAAGACGAGATCGAACGGTTCGGCCGCTTCGCCGATCAGCTTCTGCAAAGTCCGCGCCGCGGGCCCCACCACGACCGAGACCACATTCGCCAACCCCGCAGCCGCGATGTTTTTTCTCGCGATCTCCGCGTAGCCGGCATCCGCTTCGAGAGAAATCAGCTGGCCGTCAGCCGGCAACGCGCGACCCAGCCAGATCGTGCTGTAGCCGGCCAGCGTGCCGATCTCGAGAATGCGCCGGGCGCCTTTGATTTTCGCTAGCAGATGGAGAAACTTGCCCTGCGCCGGCGTGACATTGATGGACGGCAGGCCGGCCTCGGCGCTGTGCCTGAGCGTCGCGTCGAGCACGTCGTCCGAAGGCACGAGTGCCTGCGAGAAATACTCGTCTACCGCATTCCATTGCTGTGGGTTCGTCATGGCATCGTTTCCGCTAGTGATCGAGGCAGACGATGTTATCAGCGCGAGCCCAAGCGACTTATGACGATTTGCGATGTCGTTTCGTGTCCGCCGGTGGAACGCTCCCTGTGAGCGCGAGCCTCTAACAGGCAGCAAACGCGTACAAAAACAAAGGGCCTGCCGCACGAACCGTGCAGGCAGGCCCCATCAGACAGCAGACTCGATATACCGTCGCAGATGCCTCAGTTCACCTTGAGCTGACCACCGCGGCCTAAGCCACCCTTCACGTCCTGCGCCTTGTAGTTGCGCAATGAGACGACCATCTTGTTCCACGCATCGATGAACGCGGAGACCGTTGCCTTGCCTTCCGGCGTCTTCGAGAAACCGCCCAGACCACCACCGGCGCTGCCACCGAGTGCCCCCAGCGCCGCGCCATAGTTCGTGGCCGTCGAACTGCCTTCGGCCGCCGCAATCTGCACCGCCGAGCGCACGTCGAACAGCGTCAACGTCACGACCGATGCCTTCGTCTGAACGCTGCCGGCGATCGCCGCTATCGCCCCCCCCCCGGGGATCAGACCGCCCAGCGCACCGACCATCCCGCCAATCGGCGAGTTGCTGATGACGATCGACGGTTCCATATAGTAGTCAGCCGCGACGCGCTGGCCTTTCTGCTGCTTCGAGCCGGCGCGGTATTCGCCGGAGTTGCGCTGCAGGTCCGTAATGCGCGACAGGCGCGAGTCGGTCTTCTGGTTACCGATCGACGTAATGACGAAGCAGTTCGACTCCTGCACCGCGAGACGCAGCAGCGGATCGATGCTGGTCACCTGGGTGGCGCTCCCGAACGGACCGAACCAGTCGGCATTGCGGCCGTCGTCGACGGCGATCGTCCCGAGGGGCGCCGGACAGCGTTGCAGCGAGTCGTCGGCACCGGCGCTCGCGGCACCGCCCGCCGCGCCTGTCACGCCCAGGTTCTGGTTCCCCGTGGTCACCATGCCTCCGCACGCAGTCAGAGACCCGACCAGGGCGATCGCGATGGCGCCCTTGACGCCCGAATATTTCGAAATGAGGTTCATAGATTGATGGTCGTAGTAAGTGATCTCGATGTTCGACTTATCCGTTCTGGCGATCCGAAATAAGCCCCTGATGAGGCAGCCCCCGTAATGGCCGCCTCAAATCTCGCGTCGGTACCGTCCTGAGGTGGGCTCAGTACCAGTACCACGCTGTCTGGCGCCAATAGCCCTGATACGCGTAACCCGAATACCAGTAGCCGTAATACAGCTCGCGCTCTTCTTTTTGTCGTTTGTAGTCGGCCGCGTCGGCCAGCTTGTCGGCTCGCGCCTGCACCAGAAGCTTCTTCGACTCCTGGTCGCCGCGGCTCGCCGCGAGCATCAGCCACTTCTCCGCTTCGCGCGGGTCCGGGCCCATCTCTTCGAGGCCGAACAGATAGAAACTCCCCAGGGCTTTCTCGGCCTGCAGGTTGCCGGCTTCGCCGGCCTTGCGCATCCAGACGAGCGCCTGATAACTGTCCTGCCGTACGCCGTCGCCGCGGAAATAGCGCAGGCCCAGATCGTAGGCCGCGCGCGGTTCTTTCTCGGCCGCGGCTTTTAGCGCGGCAATGCGCGGGTCGGCGTTTTCGTCGGGCGCATTGTTGGCGGCTTCGAACGTCCCTTGATCCTTCGGACGGTCGGAACACCCGTGGTCGTCGCAAATCCTGACGAGATTGTTCTGCGGAGGGTTTTGCACACAGGCGGCCAACACCACCACGGCACACGATGCAAACACGCGATACTTCATTTCTATCCCCGTTTCTTGTTGGAAACGCGCGCCACCATAACGGAGCGCAACATGCAAAAAACAAAATAACCGGCTTCTGATAATTCTGTTAATGCACGACCGGTGCAAACCGGCCTTGAATTCAAATGCGAATCGCCGATGAAATGCCGAACGATCCCCCAGAGTCCCGAATCAACAGGAACCTCTTTCGATAATTCTCGTTTCGCGTAATCGCGTTAATTGTCAGGACGTACATATCCCTGCCATGGACAGCCCGTATTCGCAAAAAGCGATGCATGGCCTGCCTGTCAGCACGTGGTGCTATCTGGCGGAAATATCTGCCTGTCCCGTTCTCGTCAAACCCCTTGTCGATTCATTTTTTTCACCCGCACCGGCAAGCGGCTTATATCGCTTGACGCAGCGGCATTCCCTGCAGATTTCTTGTTAATTCTTGGTGGCGCTCGTTGTCATCATAAAAGTCGACGTCGTGCACTTCGCACTCTTGCCTTGACCTGCATATCGGCACTGCAGGGCGGTGCGATCGTGTCGCAAACGTGACTCTGGTTGCATCTGCCGTCACTTATGTTGGACGAATTGTACAAGAAGAATTTTAATTTTCACCACAGGAAAATGTAGTTGCAAAGAAATCACTGAGCCTGCCGGAGCGGCTGATGGCGGTTCGACAAGATGGAATATGACGGGACCGTTACTCCAGGCAAAGAAAATCGATCTGGTTGCACCCGCAACTAGTGCGGAATATCCGCCGGTTGCGCCAATGATGAGATTGACCCGTCAATCCGCCGCGCCTCGTTTGCCCCGGCAAGCGCTATATTGCGTTTAATTTAAATACTCATTGCGCCAGGCGGAATATGTCTGGTTGCACCTCGCTTCTTCTGCTTCCTCTTATAGCGAGCGCTCCAGAATCCTGATCCGCGACAGCAATTCGTCGCGATCGACGTAGCAACCCTGCAGATGCCGGGCGCCGCCACGCGGATCGAACGCGGTGCGGGCATGGAGGATCCTGCGGTTATCGAACGCCCACATCTCGCCGGCGGCGAGCCGTCGCTGCATGTGGAACCGTGCATCGCGTGCGAGCCCGAGGAAGCGGCGATAGGCGCGGTATACCGCGGGCATCGTCTGTGCGGTCGCGTCGATCGGCCCGCGCAGAAAATTCGCGTGCCGCACCTCGCTGACTTCGCCCCGCCCGTCCAGCGCGATTACGGGCGCCGAGCAACGGTAATCGCTCGCCGCACTCTTGTTCCAGAACTCGAACGGAACACTCGTGAGGGTCGCGAAATCGTCGGGCCAGTGTGTGCGCAGCGCGTCGGCCAGCGCAAAGCCGTCGACGAACACGTTGTCGCCGCCGGGCGCATCGTTCACGAGGCAGTGCAGAAACTGCAGGCCGGGCTGCAACTCGCGGGTCGGCAGATCGGTATGCGGCGGCAGGTTGATCGACGTGTACGCGTTGCTGTCGGGGACCGCCTTCGATTTCACATCGAACAGCACACCGAAGTTGCTTTCGCGGATAAACGAAATGCGCCGCGCGATATCGGCGACGCTTCCCGGCTGCGTCGGGACACCGTGCACGAGCGTGAGCCCGGTATCGCGCAACGCAACGAGCCAGGCATGCAGTGCGCGTTCGTCGTGCATGACGTCGCGCCAGTCGAAGACAGCAAATGTCGACCCACCCGACGCGTCCCAGATCTTTCGCGTATTGCCGCCGTGCCGTTCCGCGCGCGATGCGTCGTCGTACGCATGTGCACGCAACCAGCCAGGCGTATAGACGCTGCGATGGCCATCTGACCATTGCACCTGCATGGCGCCCGTCTCGTCAGTCGATACGTCGATGGCGACCAGATCATCCGGCATGTCGGCGATCTCGAAGACCTGCTCGCGCGTCAACGCATGCACGCACTGGTTGCACGCGCAATTGTCGCGCAGCCAGACGAAGTGATACGGCGAGCTGCGCGCATCGCTCCACTGCACGACGATCGCGTCATCGCTCAGTGTCGCGCCGGCAATCGACACGCTCGTTGCAAACGCGCGCCAGTCTTCAACCATCGATCCGGCAACCTGCATCTCATGTCTCCCGAAGAGAATGCCCGATGCCGTGTGGTTCAACCGGCCGGGACGTCGTGAATACTGTCGGTGTGGCTTGCCGGCGTATCGCGTAGAAAGCGGCACACTTCGTCGTGCATGCGCTGCGCGCCCGGGCTCGCATCGAGTGCACGCCAGCAGCCATGCACGAGCCCTTTACCGAGCCAGAAACGCCCGTTGCCACCCGCTGCATGAATACGCTCGACGAACACGCTCGCGTCGTCGCGCAGCGGGTCGTGCTCGACGCCGATCGCCAGCACCGGCGGCAAGCCGTCGAAACGACCCGCGTCGAGCGGCACGGTCCACGCAGGCGGCGACACGTCGCCCCAATACAGCCGACGAAACGCATGGACATCGGCAAGCGTGAGCATCGGTGCGTCGGCCTCGGTGTCGCGTGCCGGTAGTTGCGGTTCGAAACCGAGCATCGGGTAGACGAGTGCTATTCCTGCAATTTCCGCGACTGCCGCCGCGCCGTCGGCGCCCGAGTCGCGCAGTTGCACCGCGACGCCTGCCGCGAGATTGCCACCGGCACTATCGCCGGCGAGCAGCAGCGCTGCCGGCAACGTTCGCTGCCACGAGACAAACGGCAACCGGCCTTCGAGCGCGGCCCGTGTGACCTCGACGCAGTCGTCATGTGCCGCAGGGGCGGAATGATCGGGTGCGAGCCGGTAATCGACAGCGATTACACATAGCCCGGTATCGGCCGCAATACGTGCCGTGATGATCTGATGACTGTCTAGCGAACCCAGCACGAAGCCGCCGCCGTGGAAGTACAGCACGGTGCCGCGTGCGGGATTAAGCGTGGACTGGTAGAGACGCAGCCGGATCGAATGACCGGCGGCAGATTCGAACTCCGCATCTTCAACGGATACGCCCGGCGGTAGCGGTGGAGTTAAAGCCAACGCATAACGATCGTAGATGACCCGTTGCTCGGCAACCGGGCGCTGTGCCGTGTCTGCGGGATAGACCGCCGCAGCCCGTGCAATGAATGCGGCGATTTCAGGTTCGAGCATGATCGCGGGGGTTCGATGTTATCGATTGTCGAAGCACAGACGCCGTTTTAACTGCGTCGCGCCGGCGGCAGTCCGATCACACGCCCAGCATATTGCGCCGGCGGCAGCGCGGCTTGCGACGCACCCAGTGCCTGCACGCGCCCGGCAACATCCGGATCGAACGCTACCGACCGCGGACCATTCGTATCGACGTGCAACAACATCTGCTCGCTCGCCGCGACCGCTTCGCTGTGCGCGTCGGCGTGCATCTCGAGGTACAGGTGCAGGCGCTTTGCATCGTGCGCGAGCAGCCGAGCGGCGACGCGCACTTTGGCGCCAAGCTTGATCTCGTGCAGGTAGTTGATATGCGCTTCGAGCGTATAGATCGAACGGCCCCGCGCACGGCGCGCCGTATCGTCGAGACCGATGTGCTCGATCAGCGCGTCGGTCGCGAAGCTGAAGATCAGCATATAGAACGCGTCGCGCAGATGGCCGTTGTAATCGACCCACTCCGCGCGAACCTCGTCGCGATAGATCTCCAGTCCTGGCATGGGCAGCTTGCTCCTTTCGCGTTGTGACGGTTGATCTACTCGCGACCGTTACTCGTCGGCATGCAAACCGTGCCGCGCCTTCGCCTCGCGGATCGCCGTCAGCACGCTCGTAATGCAGTCGTCGCGATAGCGTTCGAGCTGCTTGATCGAGCGCGGTCCGACCTGCTCGGCCGTGCCTTCCACTACACGGTCGATCAGTTCGTCGGTGAGTTGCGGTGCGACCAGTTTGGTCCACGGCAATTCGAGCGCCGGTCCGAACTGCTGCATGAAGTGTCGCATCCCCGCATCGCCGCCGGCAAGCGTGTACGTAAGGAAGGTGCCCATGAACGACCAGCGCAGACCGGCACCGAAGCGGATCGCATCGTCGATCTCGCCGGTCGTCGCGACGCCTTCGTTCACGAGATGCAGCGCTTCGCGCCATAGCGCTTCGAGCAGACGGTCCGCGATAAAACCCGGTACTTCCTTGCGCACGCGCAACGGTCGCATCCCCAGCGAGCGATAGACCTGCTGCGCGGCATCGATCGTCGCGGGCGCCGTACGTTCGCCGCCGAGCACTTCGACGAGCGGCAACAGATACACCGGGTTGAACGGATGCCCGACCACGCAGCGCTCGGGATGCAGCGCTCGCGCATAGAAGTCGG
This sequence comes from Paraburkholderia sp. CHISQ3, assembly GCF_030464945.1. Taxonomy (NCBI): domain Bacteria; kingdom Pseudomonadati; phylum Pseudomonadota; class Betaproteobacteria; order Burkholderiales; family Burkholderiaceae; genus Paraburkholderia; species Paraburkholderia sp. CHISQ3. The sequence continues at coordinate 285,063 of NZ_JALPRG010000012.1, read as the reverse complement.
TGGGAAGCAGGCCCGATGTCGACGAAGCGATGATCGCATCGGGCTTTGCTGCCGCGCTGATCTGCTCGTGCAATGCCAGCTTCAGTTCTTCGCGCTCGGGTGCGCTCTCCTGAATGAAATCCGCTTCGGCGACACACGCTTCGATGGTCGTGACAAAACGCAACCGATCCTGCGATGCGCCCTCCTTCAACCCCGCGCGTTGCAATGCGGGCCATGCGTTTGCGACGTTGGCACGCAACTGCTGTTCGGCGCCCGGTGCCGGGTCCCATGCCACCACGTCGAGTCCGTTCGCGAGTGCGCGTGCCACCCAGCCGCTGCCGATCACGCCGGCCCCGATTGCTGCAAATGTCCTGATATCGACGATCACTGCCATTGCTGACGATCCCTTGCAAAAAGTGCGTTCATGCGAATTTCTTAAGCAAACTGTTCGACCGGTCGCCGCTCGAGCAGACGTTCGCCACGCGCCGGCAAACCCAGCTTGCGACGCCCTTCGGCCGGCGTCAGCGCCCGGCCACCCAGACGCTCGATGATCTCGACCGCACGCTGCACGAGCGTGCCGTTGCTCGCCGGCACACCGCGGTCGAGCCAGATGTTGTCTTCGAGACCGACGCGCACGTGGCCGCCGAGCAGCATCGCCTGCGCGACCATCGGCATCTGCATCCGGCCGATGCCGAAGCCGGCCCACTGCGCGCCCGGCGGCAGGTTGTCGGCCATCGCCTTCATCGTCGTGGTGTCGGCGGGTGCGCCCCATGGAATGCCGAGGCAGATCTGGAACATCGGCGGCGCATCGAGCAGCCCTTCCTTGAGCAACTGCTTTGCGAACCACAGGTGCCCCGTGTCGAAAATCTCCAGCTCCGGCTTCACGCCGAGTTCCTGGATACGCTTTGCACCGGCGCGCAATTGCGCGGGCGTCGACACATAGATGTAGTCGCCGTCGCCGAAATTGAGCGTGCCGCAATCGAGCGTGCAGATCTCCGGCAACAGCTCTTCGACATGCGCGAGCCGCGTTAACCCGCCCACCAGATCCGTACCCGCGCCGAAGCGCATCGGATCTTCGCCGGCGCCGATCTCGAGGTCGCCGCCCATACCCGCGGTCAGATTGATGATCACGTCGGTATTCGACGAGCGGATGCGGTCGACGACTTCGCGGTACAGGTTCGGATCGCGGCTGCCGCGGCCGGTCTGCGGATCGCGCACGTGACAGTGCGCCACGGTAGCGCCCGCTTTCGCAGCTTCGATCGCAGCCTCGGCGATCTGTTTCGGCGTGACGGGAATGGCCGGGTGTTTGCCGACCGTATCGCCGGCGCCGGTCACGGCGCAGGTAACGATGACTTCGTGGTTCATGCGGGGTAGTCCTGTCTGTTCATGTCGAATCGGCCGCTAGTGCGCCCAACCGTGTGTCAAAGCCCGAGATAGGCTTTCACCGCCGGCAGTCCATCCTTGCCGTCATACGTCTTCACACCGGCAAGCCAGGTATCCAGTACCTGGGGGTTCTTCTTCAGATAGGCCTTGGCAGCATCCGTGGGTTTTTCCTTGTTCATCACCGACTGCATCACGACGTTTTCGAGCTGCGTCGTGAAGCGCAGATTGCTGACGAGCTTGCCGGCGTTCGGACAGCGCGTCAGAAAATCGGGCGACGTCAGCGTATAGACGCGCGCTTCTCCGTCGTTAGGTCCGAACACGCCGTCACTGCCGGTCAGATATTTCATGTCGATCTGGATGTTCATCGGATGCGGTTCCCAACCGAGGAACAGCACCCACTTCTTGTCGCGGATCGCGCGATCGACGGTGACGAGCATGCCGGCCTCGCTCGACTCGATCAGCTTGAAGCCGCCCAGACCGAACTGGTTCGTGTCGATCATCTTCTTGATCGCAGCGTTCGCGCTGCTGCCCGGTTCGATGCCGTAGATCTTGCCGTCCAGTTCCGTCCGATGTTTCGCGATGTCGGCGAAGGTCTTGAGGCCCGCGTCGTATTCGTAGGTCGGCACCGCGAAGGTCGCCTTCGCACCGGACAGGTTGGGCGGTTGCAGCACCTGGATCGTCTTCGCATCGACAAACGGCGCGATCGCTTTTTCCTGCACCGGCCACCAGTAGCCGAGCGACACATCGAGTTGCTTCGTCTTCAGACCCGCGAACGAGATCGGCACCGACGCGACCGTCGTGACCGGTTGATAGCCGAGCCCTTCGAAGACCGTCGACGCCAGCGCGGTAGTCGACGTGATGTCGGTCCAGCCGATGTCGGCGAAGCGCACGTTGCGGCAGGTGGCCGGGTCCTGCGCGAAGGCCGGTTGGAGCAACGTGGCCGCGGCGTATAGCAGACCAGCGGACAAGGCTTTGACGCGTAACTTCATGACGTTCCCCCTTCTGATACCTGGTGGGTGGGTCGCAGCGCTATTCGCCAGAAGGCGAACCGGCCGGACACCGTGTATTGCGTGGCGTGATGCAAAGGTACTAGCGCATATTCCCGCCAAAGCGACCGGCTGCGACCCGTTCTTGCTTGCTTGCGACCATGAGGGAAAACCAGCATGATCGCCTCGCGCGCCGTCCTGATCGCGCGAACGTCAATATTGGCGGGCCTTGCCGGCTCGCGCACCGCTTGTTACGCTCGCCCGGATCGCGACCGCAGGTCCACGCAACCGCCCACGCCAGGCACCCCACGCTCCACACGATGCCCGAAGACATTTCGTTCCTGCTGCTACCGGGCTTCTCGGCGATCGGCTTCATGTCGGCGGTCGAACCGCTGCGCGTCGCGAACCGCTTTCGCGAGAACCTGTACCGCTGGCACATTCTCAGCGTCGACGGCGCGCCGGTCGCCGCGAGCAACGGCATCTCGCTGAACGCCGAAGCCGCCTTCGATAGCGTCGATCACGCGCAGACCGTTTTCATCGTCGCGGGCTTCGATCCGCTTGCGTGCTACAGCCGCGCGCTCGCCGGCTGGCTGCGACGGCTGGCGCAGGCGGGGGCGACGCTCGGTGGTATCGATACGGGCAGTTTCGTGCTTGCCGAGGCGGGACTTTTCAGCGCCGCGGACAGCCTGACCGTGCATTGGGAGGCGCTGCCCGCGTTCCGCGAGCGTTATCCGGCGCTGCAGGCCAGCCAGGAGTTGTTTGAGATCGGCGCGCGGCGCATTACCTGTGCAGGCGGCACCGCTTCAATCGACATGATGCTGGACCTGATCGGCCGCAGCCACGGCGCGGCGCTGGCATCGGCGGTGTCGGAGCAGTTTGTCGTGAGCCGGATCAGGCAGCGCTCGGACCATCAGCGCATGGAGATTGCCGCGCGCTACGGCGTGCACAATCGCAAGCTGATCCAGGTGATCGGCGTGATGGAACAGCATATGGAAGAACCGCTCGCACCCGACGCGCTCGCGCAGGAGATCGGCGTGACACGGCGGCAGCTGGAGCGGCTATTCTGCTCGTCGCTGAAGGACACGCCGACGCATTTCTATCTGCAGTTGCGGCTCAATCGCGCGCGCGAATTGCTGCAGCAGACCGACATGACGATCACGTCGATCTGCGTTGCGTGCGGATTCGAATCGCCGTCGCATTTCTCGCGGACCTATCGCGCGAAGTTCGGTGCGAGCCCGCGGCGCGATCGTAGCCCGGTGCGGGTTGCCGCGCAGTAAGCCATGTCTGCGCGCGGGGTCGCGAAGCTCCGCTGGCTGGAACCACGACACAACGCAACACGGCCCGCATCGCACGAACTTCGCGATGCGGGCCGTTACCCATTGGCCATGGATGTCTGGCACTCCAGGTCACGCGCCATACCGCAAGCGCGCGTGGCGCTCAGAACGAATGCCGCATACCCACGCGAACGTCAGCCTGCGTCGTCGTAGTAGACGGCGTGAAGCTATAACCGATCACCGCATCGACCCCTTGCGACGCCTTCAGGTAATCACCCGAGATATACACATCGGTGCGCTTGGAGAGCAGATAGTGGAAGCCCGCCGACACCTGGTTCCAGTGATGCCCTTCGAAGTTCGTGTACTGATAGCCGCCGATCGTGCTGAACGCCGGCGTGACCTGCCAGATCGCGCCGCCTTCGAGCACCTTCATATGCGACGACACGCCGAATGCCTTGATCGTCGTGTACGTGAAGTCGCCGTTCAATGTCACATTGCCGATCGCGTAGCTCGTCCCGACGCCGAACGTACCCTGCTTGTCGACGGGGAACGACGAACTCGAATACAGATCGGTGATGGCACCGGTCGTCTGGTTGACGCTGACGGTCGGACGACCGAGGAACGTGCTCGTGCCGATCATCGCGTACGGATCGAACGCGTAGATGCCGTTCGGATTGTTCAACTGCGTATAAGCCGCACCCAGTGTGAACGGCCCGTTCGCATAGTGCGCGCCGAGGCTGTATGCGCTGTTCTGGTGGAAATTGCCGGCCACATTGCCGAACGAATACATACCGCCGAACATGAAGCCCGAAAACTCATTCGACAGGAATTTCACCGAGTTCGGCAGACGGTCGCCGTTAAAGCGGTCGAAGTCGCCCTGGTGGATCGCGTACCCGCTGCCCCAGCTGGAGATGTTGTACAGATAGACCATCTCTTCGGTCATGTCGAGCTGATCGCCGAAGGACAGCGTGCCCCACTGGTTCTTCAGGCCGACATAGGCCTGGCGCCCGAACTCCGCGCCACCGAAGCCGAGCTGGCCATTGCCCACGTGAAAACCGCTTTCGAGCACGAACACGGCCGACAGCCCGCCGCCGAGATCTTCGACGCCCTTCAGACCCCAGCGGTTGCCGTACGACACACCGTCGTCGAATTTGACGACATGCGAGCCACCGGTGTTGTTCACGTAGGTGATACCGGCGTCGAGGATGCCGTACAGCGTCACGCTGCTCTGCGCGTGGCTAATGGCCGGGACGCTGGCGAGCACGAGGGCTGCGCCGGAGAATGCTGCGGCATTCAGTCTTTTCATTGTGTGGTTCTCTCTTGCCTTGCTGGATGGAAAGAGGATTCCGCCGCTAACCGGGCGAAATCGCCTGTCTTGCTGGAATGACGCACTGTCGGTGCAACGCTCGTCGCGGGTGCCATTACGCATAAACCGTCGTCGATGATGGACATTACAAATCCAATTTGCGGCCAATACGATCTGAAGCGACATCGATTGGTCGGAATGCGACAACCGGGGGAAAACGACAATGAGGGTGCGCCGCCCCAGAACGGGGCGGCGGGAGCAACGCAAGTTGAGGGGTTTAGCGAATGCCGAGCTGGCTCTGCACGGCCTGCAGGCCATCCGCGCCGCTGGCGGTCGTCACGCCCTTCAGCCACGTCGCCACGAGCGCGGGATTGCCCTGCAACGCGCGCAGCGCCGCCGTGTTCACATTGACCTTGTTCTGCAGCACGTTCGCGATGATCTGGTTTTCGAGGTCGACGTTGAAGGTCATCTGCTGGAACAGACGCGCGAGGTTCGTGCACTGACCGGCGAAGCCCGCCCGCGTCACGGTGTTGACGGTCGCGCCGCCGTAGTTCGGCCCGAAGTACGCGTCGCCGCCGGACAGATACGTGAGGTGGAATTTCGTGTTCATCAGATGCGGTTCCCACGCGAGAAACACGATCCACTTCTTGTCGCGCGCGGCCCGTTCGACCTGCGTGAGCATCCCCGTTTCGCTCGATTCGACGATCGACCAGCTGCCAAGCCCAAACGCCTTGTCGGCGATCATCTTCTTGATGTTCTGGTTGGCCGGCGCACCGGGCTCGATACCGTAGATCTTGCTGTCGAACTGGGCCGCATGCTTCTCGAGATCGGCAAACGAGTGGATGCCCGCAGCGGCCACGTAGTCGGGCACCGCAAGCGTGAACTTCGCGTTGGTCAGGTTTGCGTGCAGCACATCGATCGAATGCTCATCGACGAACGGTTTGACGAGCGGTCCTTGTGCAGGCATCCAGTTGCCGAGAAACACGTCGATCTGGCCTTTCTTCAGCCCCTGGTAGGTAATCGGCACCGACAGGTTCGAGACGTTCTGCTGATAGCCGAGCGCCTTCAGCAGCACGCCGGACATCGCGTTGGTCGCATCGATGTCGGTCCAGCCGGGATCGGCCATGCGTACCTGAGTGCAGCTTTGCGGTTCGGCCGCGGCAGCCGTGGTGACGCTGGCGATAGCGCCGATCCCTGCGCCCGCTGCGGCAAGCAGCAGGGACAACAACCACGTGTAGCGTTTTTTCATCATGGCCTCCGGTTCGTATGCAGAACGCGTTTGTATCGTGAGTGAGAAATTCGTTTCATTCCCTGGTCTCGCAGTCAGCGGGAACACAGTGTTCGAGGTGTCGCTTGTAGAGGCGTTCAGCTTCGCGCCAACCGTCCTCGGTCAGGATTGCGGATCTCGCCTTGTTGCGTGGATCGGTAATGAGGTCTCGCTCGTAAAGCTGGTCAAGTGCACCCCAGTCGCAGCCCCTCCACGCTCGCTTGTGTTCATGCTCCGTCAAGTAGAGAAGCGTCAGAACCGCGGTGTCGATCGAAGCGGTGTCGACGCTCATGCCGCTCATGACGGCCGCATCGTAGCTATGCCGTGCATCACGCAGTGCTATCGCCGGCAGGTTATTCAATGAATTTCTCGCTCATGACATTAACGGACGACGCGCGGAAACCGCGCCATCGCTTCCAGTGTGTCGAGCTCGATGTGATTGCGCATGTAGCGCTGGCTCGCATCGGTGAACGGCTGCCAGTCCCACGACTGGATGCGCCCCTGCGTCGTCGCCTCGAAGTGGAAGCGCCGCCGGCTCTGGCTCGCGAGCACGGCGTCATGCAGCGCAGGGAGATTCCAGCGGCGCGCCGTCTCCGCGCGAAACGCGTCGAGTACCGCGGCTGCGGCAGGGTCGGCGGCGAGGTTGTGCAGTTCGAGCGGATCGGCGGCGAGGTTGTACAACTGATCGGGATCGCATGGTGTGTGGATGAACTTGAAGTCGCCGCGCCGGATCATCACGATCGGCGCGACCGCGCCTTCGGCGAGGTACTCGGCGATCGCTTCGTCGTGCGCACTGTCGTGTGTTTGATCTTTTTCGCCAGTGCCGTGCAGATGCGGTACGAGGCTGCGACCGTCGACGGGGTCCGGCCATGCGCTGCGGCGCTCGCCTGTAGCCAGTTCGACGAGCGTCGGCAGCAGATCGACGTGCGATACCGATGCGGCGACGCGGTGCGCGTCGAAGCGGCCCGGCGCATGCACGATCAGCGGCACGCGCACGCCGCCTTCGAAGCAGGTCATCTTGTACCAGAGCCCGCGCTCGCCGAGCATTTCACCGTGGTCCGAGGTGACGATCACGATCGTGTCGTCGGCCATCCCGGTCGCTTTGAGTGCATCGAGAATCTGCCCGAACTGCGCATCGACATACGAAAGCGCGCCGTAGTACGCATGACGTGCCGCACGCACCTGCTGCGCGGTTGGCGGCGTCACATCGGCTTCGTAGACGTCGCGCAGGCGCCGCGAATGCGCATCGCTTGCTTCGCGCGACAGCTCGACCTTCGGCATGTCGATCTCGTCGTCGGAGTACAGGTCCCAGTATTCGCGCGGAATCGCGTACGGATCGTGCGGATGCGTCAGCGACGCGACGAGGCAGAACGGCCGCGCATCGCCGCCGGCTGCCCGCTCGCGGGCGATGTCGAAGAGCTTCTGGCGCGCGGTGAAGGTCACTTCGTCGTCGAAATCGAGCTGGTTGGTGCGCACGCACGGACCCGCGTCGAGTACCGAACTCATGTTGTGATACCAGCTCGGCCGTACATCCGGCTGCGCCCAGTCCGGCACCCAGCCGAAGTCGGCGGGGTAAATGTCGGTAGTAAGACGTTCCTCGAAACCGTGCAACTGGTCGGGGCCGCAGAAATGCATCTTGCCGGAAAGCATGGTCCGGTAGCCGGCCGCGCGCAGATAGTGGGCGAACGTCAGGGTTTGCGCTGGAAATTCGGCGGCGTTATCGTAGGCGCCTATCTTCGACGGCAGCTTGCCCGCCATCATCGAGAAGCGGGCGGGCGCGCACAGCGGGCTCGCGCAATACGCGGAATCGAATACGACGCCTTCGCGCGCCAGCGCGTCGATACGCGGCGTCAGCGAGACGGTATGGCCATATGAACGCAGCGCAAACGGTGTCATCTGGTCGGCCATCAAGATAAGGATATTCTGCTTTGTATTAAGGCTCATGGGCGGGGTCGATTAGAATCGAGAGTTCGTTTGCGGCCGCGGGTTCGTAGCGACCCGGCTGCAGCGCCAGTCCTGCACGCGCCGCCTGCATCGTCGCGTACGGTGCAGAATCAGGCTGAAAACCGCACCGCGCACGAAAGCGTCCTCACTATTGCCGGTTAATTTCGCTGTGTGAAGCCGCGCAATGCTTATAGGTCCATAAGGGGGTGTTATGCCGAGACAAGATCGCCTGCCGCCGATGCAGACGCTATCGGTATTCGAATCGGCCGCGCGGCTCGCGAGTTTCACCGCGGCTGCGCGCGAGCTCGGTTCGACGCAGCCCGCCGTCAGCCAGCGCGTCGTGCAGCTCGAAACCGATCTCGGCACACCGCTCTTCGAGCGCGGACACCGTGGCGTGACGTTGACCGCCGACGGCGAACGGCTCTTCGAAGCCGTGCGACAAAGCCTCGACGCGATCCGCGTCGCCACCGGCGATATCCGCACGCGCCGTGCAACCGGCTCGCTCACCCTGCTCACCGATTTCGGCTTTGCCACCTACTGGCTGATGCCGCGCCTCGCCCGTCTCAAGCATTCGATGCCCGACGTGAGCGTGAAAATCGTCACGTCGCAACAGGGCTTCGATCCGCATCGCGATCACGCGGACGTCGCAATCGCATTCGGCGACGGCGACTGGGCACCCTGCACGTCGACGCGGCTCTTTCCCGAAGAGGTCACGCCGGTCTGTTCGCCCGCATTCGCCGCCGCGCACCCGGGCATCGTCCACGCCGGCGATCTCGCCCATCTGCCGCTATTGCATGTGCAACCCACCGAGCCCGAACGCTGGCTCGCGTGGGATAGCTGGTTTGCAGCGCTTGGCATCGAACGTGGTGCGACGAACACGGACGGCATGACGTTCAACAGCTATGCGCTCGTGGTCCATGCCGCGCTGATGAATCAAGGTGTCGCGCTCGGCTGGACACCGCTTGTCGATGAACTCGTCGCGACAGGTCAGCTCGTGCGTCTGCTCGACCAACCCGTGGTCACCGCGCGCGGCTATTTCCTCGTCTGCCCGCTCGCACGACCTGAAGCTGCGGCGGTGCCGCTGTTTCGGCGCTGGCTGTTCGACGAGTGCCGGGCGCTGGCCGCCTGACATCGCTTTGTGCAAGATCGCAGCGGAAAGCACCGCGTCGCAACATCGTCGCCAGGTGCAATGAATCCGAACCGGCATAACACGAGCTTCAGCCAATCCTAACAATTACCTGACAAACATCGATCGTTGAGCTTTCCTGTGTGCGCGAGCGCACAGACTGCTCCGCACCGCTGCGCGCCCTTCTCCAGCCGGCGCAATACCCCACACGTATGTCATCTGGCCTTGTTACCATGCGCCGGGCACTGCACGTTAGCGTCACCGTTGTTCCGTTTGGTGCAATATCTGCGAGAGGACTCCGTTGATTTGCGCAACGAACTTTTCCAGTTGCGGCATCGCACAACCCGCGCTGTCCGGCATAAGATAGCGGAGCCCCTTTCTACCGAAACGACTGACAAAGGAGTACGCATGAAAGAAGACCAGGTACGCTCGAAGGCGTTTGCGATGCCGCTCACCAGCCCCGCATTCCCGATGGGCCCTTACCGTTTCGTCGGTCGCGAATTCCTGATCATCACCTACCGCACCGATATCGACCGTCTGCGCGAGATCGTGCCGGAGCCGCTCAAAGTCACCTCGCCGCTCGTCCATTACGAATTCATCCGCATGGCTGACTCCACCGGTTTCGGCGACTACACCGAAAGCGGCCAGGTCATTCCGGTCGAATACAACGGCGTAGCAGGCGGCTACACGCTCGCGATGTATCTCGACGATCACCCGCCTATCGCTGGTGGACGCGAGCTGTGGGGCTTCCCGAAAAAACTCGCCTCGCCGACGCTTGCGGTTCACACCGACACGCTGCTCGGCACGCTCGACTACGGTCCGGTGCGCGTCGCAACCGGCACGATGGGCTACAAGCATAGCCAGCTCGACATGGCAAAAGAGCAGCAACGCCTCGCCGGCCCGAACTTCCTGCTGAAGATCATCCCGCACGTCGACGGTACGGCGCGTGTGTGCGAACTCGTGCGTTACTACCTGCAGGACATCACGATGAAGGGCGCGTGGACCGGCCCCGCCTCGCTCGAACTGGCGCATCATGCGCTGGCGCCGGTGGCCGATCTGCCTGTGCTCGAAATCGTCGAAGCGCGACATCTGATCGCCGACCTGACGCTCGGTCTCGGCGAAGTCGTGCACGACTATCTCGCGCAGTAACGCCCCGCCCCCTCATTCACTTACGAACAACAAACAGGAACCCAGTCATGAGCAATCTGAACGGAAAAGTAGCGGTCGTCACTGGCGCGGCCAGCGGCATCGGCAAGGAAATCGCGCTGACCTACGCGAAGGCCGGCGCGGCCGTCGCCATCGCGGATCTGAACCTGGACGGCGCCAACGCAGTCGCGAACGAGATCAAGGCGGCTGGCGGTAAAGCGATCGGTATCGCGATGGACGTGACCAGCGAAGAAGCGGTGAATACCGGTATCGATCAGGTCGCGGCAGCGTTCGGCACGATCGACATCCTCGTATCGAATGCGGGCATCCAGATCGTCAACCCGATCGAAAACTACGCGTTCTCCGACTGGAAGAAGATGCAGGCGATCCACGTCGACGGCGCGTTCCTCACGACCAAGGCCGCACTCAAGTACATGTACAAGGGCGACCAGGGCGGCGTGGTGATCTACATGGGTTCGGTGCATTCGCATGAAGCATCGCCGCTGAAGTCGGCCTACGTGACGGCCAAGCACGGTCTGCTCGGTCTGGCACGCGTGCTGGCCAAGGAAGGCGCGAAGCACAACGTGCGTTCGCACGTGGTGTGTCCGGGCTTCGTGCGCACGCCGCTCGTCGACAAGCAGATCCCCGAGCAGGCGAAGGAACTCGGTATCAGCGAAGCCGATGTCGTGAAGAACGTCATGCTCGGCGATACCGTGGACGGCGTGTTCACGACCGTCGAGGACGTCGCGCAAACGGTGCTCTTCCTGTCGGCCTTCCCGAGCGCCGCGTTGACCGGTCAGTCGTTCGTGGTCAGCCACGGCTGGTACATGCAATGAAGCCACGCGCCCGCACCGAAAAGCAGGCCGTCGATCCGACCGACCTGCACAACGAGGTTGGCGCGACGCCGGTGCGCGCGCTGCCCTACGAAACCATCGCCCTCGTGCTGCAAGGGGGCGGTGCGCTCGGCGCGTATCAGGCTGGCGTGTTCGAAGGTCTGCACGAAGCCGAGATGCCGCTCGACTGGATTGCCGGTATCTCGATCGGTGCGCTCAATACTGCGCTGATCGCCGGCAACCCGCCCGAGCGGCGCGTGGAGCGGCTGCGCGAGTTCTGGGAAACGATCTGCCAGCCGGCGTTCTTTCCCGCGCTGCCCGCCGCGTTCGAGTTCGCGCTGTTCAACAGTCACGAATCGGTGCGCTCGATCTTCACCGCATCGCAGGCGATGAGTGCGATATTGCAGGGGCAAAAAGGCTTCTTCGTGCCGCGTTTTCCGCCGCCGATCGACGGCATCCCGGGCGAGCCCGGCAAGGTGAGCTATTACGACACGTCGCCGCTGCGCGCCACGCTGCTTGCACTGTGCGACTTCGATCGCATTAACGACGGCAGCACGCGCGTGTCGGTGGGCGCGGTCAACGCCCGCACCGGCAACTTCGTCTACTTCGACAACACGCGTATCGAACTGCGCCCGGAGCATTTCATGGCGTCGGGCGCACTGCCGCCGGCGTTTGCGCCGGTCGAGATCGATGGCGAGTTCTTCTGGGATGGTGGTGTGGTATCGAACACGCCGCTGATGGAAGTGCTGCAAAGCTCGCCGCGCCGCGACACGCTCGCGTTCCAGGTCGACTTGTGGAGCGCGCGCGGTCCGGTGCCCGACACGATGGCCGGTGTCGCCGAGCGCATGAAGGACGTGCAGTATTCGAGCCGTACGCGTTTTGTCACCGACACGCTGCAACGCGAGCAGCGTTACCGCAATCTGCTGCGCCACGTGCTCGACCAGGTGCCCGAAGATCAGCGCCACGACAACCCGTGGTGCAAGGAAGCCGAAGCGTTGTCGTCGAACAAGCGCTACAACGTCCAGCATCTGATCTATCAGCGAAAGAACTACGAACACCAGTACAAGGATTACCAGTTCGGTCTTTCGACGATGCGCGACCATTGGGCCGCCGGTCTCGCTGACATCCGCAACACGCTCGCGGTGCCGGATGCGCTTGCGTTGCCGCATAACGACGCGGGCTTCGTCACGCACGACGTGCATCGCCGTCGCAAGTAATCGGGCGCATCGGTCGGGGCGCGGTGGAGGTCGAACCCGCCGCGCCGCTCATCTATAGTGATCTGAACCCGGCCGCCGTCCTGGCGCGCCGGTACTAGCAGCACGGCGTATCGATTCTATGCACGGGGAAATTGGGCTGCTCTACTGGAGCATCCCGCCTGTGCCGTCGTCGCGTGGTCGCGCTGCTAACGGCTTCATGCGGGCAATCCTATGAAAAACCGAGGACCCGCATGCCCGCCACCGATCGTTTCCATCAATACGTGCTGACGCTGTCGTGCCCGAGCGCCGCAGGACAGGTCGCCGCTGTCGTCGCGCTGCTCGATCGGCACCACTGTTATATCGACGAGCTGAGCGTATTCGATGACGACCTGAGCGAGCGCTTTTTTGTACGTTGCGTGTTTCATGGCGTGGCCGACAGCGGTGAGGATGCAGCGGGTCGCCCCGCACTCGATCTCGACGCGCTGCGTCGCGAGTTCGTACCGATCGCCGCCGACTTCGACATGACGTGGGCAATCCACGACGTCGACGCGCGGCCGAAGGTGTTGATCATGGTGTCGAAGCTCGAACATTGCCTCGCCGATCTGCTGTTCCGCTGGCGCATGGGCGAACTGAAGATGGATATCGTCGGGATTGGTTCGAATCATCCGGATTTCGAACCGCTCGCCGCGCAGCACGGGTTACCGTTCTGGCACCTGCCGGTGAATGCCGATAACCGCGCACAGCAGGAGCAGCAGGTGCTCGATCTATTCGCATCGACCGGCGCCGAACTGATGATTCTTGCGCGCTACATGCAGATCCTCTCCGATGAGACGAGCCGCAAACTGTCGGGACGCGCGATCAATATTCATCATTCGTTCCTGCCGGGCTTCAAGGGTGCGCGGCCTTATCACCAGGCGCATACGCGCGGTGTCAAGCTGATTGGCGCGACGGCTCACTTCGTCACTGACGATCTCGATGAAGGTCCGATCATCGAACAGGTCGTCGAGCGCGTCGATCACTCGTATAAGCCGGAGCGGCTGCTTGCGGTTGGGCGCGACGTCGAGTGCATTACGTTGGCGCGGGCTGTGAAGGCGTTTGTCGAGCGGCGGGTGTTTATCAATGGGGATCGGACGGTGGTGTTGTGATGAGGTGATTGCAGAACATCCGATCAGGCGAGTTCATTCGCCTGCTTCCTGAAATACCGTCCTGCGATGGCCCAATAGACGAGACCCACAGCGCAGCTAACCGGAACCAGTCGCGTTAAGTACCAATGAAGGATGTTAGGTCTCATGGGACTGAAATGACTGGGCAGTAGAAAGGCGATTGCAAATCCAAACAGTCCTAGCAAGCCACCTGCAACGACGTAAAAGATGGGGTTGCCAATCCGGAAGTGAGCCGCAAACAGATGCAGAAGAACGCACGGTAACGCTGAGATAAAGAAGCCTGCGATATAGATGACCACGAAAAGAAAACAAAACGTGCCAATCAGGGTTGCCATACTCACTGATCCGGCGTGCGATGGTCTCTGCATGCTGTGCAACATATCGTGCAGGACGGGGGAAAGCAGAAGAGCGGTGGGAAATACGCCGAGACATAACAGGTACGTCATCGTGGAGCGAAAGGCTAGGGGCACTGCCTGGCCGGTTTTCATTGATGCGCTCCCCGTTCGTCGTTAGTGGAGGCGATTATCATCGGCGATCGATCAGGCGACAAGGTCGTGCAATGCAATTGCAAGGATTGGCTCAATGCGTCAGACGCAACTTCCTGCAACCGTTATTCTGATTGCGCCACTGCCGTCGATCGCGGTTCACTATTTCTCGAGCGTTCGGCGGAAGATCGAATGTGAGGTGGCGAGATGCAGGGCGTATGCTTGCGTCGTGCGAGCACGCAAGACGGCTTGAACGCACAACCTGCCGCCGGAACACCGATCCGCTCTGTCAACGTCAACGAGCATTGCCATGGCCCAGCGCAGTTCTACCTACGTTCTCCTGCCGCTATTTCTGATCGGCCTGATTTTTCTAGCCGTAACCGCGGTTGCGCTCACACAGACACTGACCTTCGTCGTTCACGCAACCCGAACCGAAGGGGCCTTCGTGGGTGCCGTTGCAAAGTCCGGCGGCAATCATGGCGGCACGTTTTTGTATCCGCAGGCTCAATTCACTACACCAGACGGTCGCACTTTTAAGGCGACTTCCAGGAGCGGTTCCACGGATCAGCCCTACGCTGATGGAGACGCTATTACGGTTCTCTATGATCCGCACGATCCCGCCCACGCCGAAATCGAGTCGATCTGGCTGTGGATCGGTTCGATTATTCCGGGGTCGTTCGGTCTGCTTTTCAGCGTCATTCCGGCCATCGTGTTCTTTTCCCTGCGTAAAAGATCACGAGCGGCCGGATAACGGAGTTGGCGTAGAAACGAACTTGAAGCGTTCAATCTAATCGGTTCGCGCTGGTCACAATACGCGGTCACATCATCGATCTCAGGCTTCCCGCCGCGCCGCCTGGCGATAAAGAGCTTTGGTAAAAGCTTCAGCCGTCCATGATTCCCGGAGCGCTCTCGCGAACAACATCTGCGGGCTTTCCGGCGCAAGGCCGCCAACGGGTGGATCGCTATCGAGATTCGTCGGAAACGGATAGCCGTCCGCGCTCGACGCAATCACCGCCTCGATTTCCACCTCGGTTAACCGGTGATTCGCCAATTGATCGAGCAGAACCGGGTACAGCGCATCACACATGCTCGTGCGATTCAACGACTCCATGGCACGACCGTAGGCCGAAGAAACCTGCAACAGATTCGCCATGCGTTGAACGTCAGCCGTCCGGTTCGCCCCCGCTGCATGGAAGAGTGCGGGGTTGAAGAAAAGCACGTCGCCCTTTTCGAGGGGCAGTTGAATGTAGTTCGCCTCGAAGTAGTTGCGGAAATCCTGCCGTCGCCAGGCAAGATAACCCTCGGCGTAGCGCTGCGAGAACGGAAGCAGCTTGGTCGGCCCGCTTTCTACGGGCATATCGCTGTGTGCAACGGCACCTTGCAGCGTCAGAAAGGCAGACATGCTGTGGACGTGCGCCGGATAGCGTTCGGCCTGCTCGACGGTCTGAAACCCCAGGTGGTAGTCGCGGTGCGCCTGCTGCGCCTCGCCACCCGGACGCACGACATTCACCTGCGAAGTCATCTGAAAGCACGGACCTAGCCATGCTTCTGCTGCTGCAACCAGCATTGGATTTGCGTAGTAACGGGCGAACACCGATGGCGCGCGCAAACAAAGCTTTTGCTGCGCGTTCCATATCCGGTCATTCGCGCCCGCCTTTGCGAAATGATCGGCTGCCGCGCTGCCTGCTTCTCGCTCGTCGCGGATGATGGTGTCGAAGACCTCGGTGGCGTCGTCGATCGGCGCGGTGTCGGGGAAAGCGCGCTTTAGTACGAAAACACCCGCACCGTGCTCGAGCATGGCCGCCCATTCGGCTTGCAACTCCGCGCGACGCGTCGCATCCTTGAGTAACCGATTTAACGGAATGCAATCGTAGACCGGCACGTCCTCAACTAACTCGTCTGCGTATTCGATTTGCACCGCATCGCGACGATCTTGCAGTACTTCAAGAAAATCGTGCAGCTTACAGTCGTGCTCGCGATACCGTTTCCTCCGCCCTGGCTCCAGGCGTGAGCGTTGCTGGTCCATATCGTCTCCCGATTGATTTTCTCAACGATACTGCCGTTGCATCGATCTGCGTTGGCATAAACACATCAAAAACACCTCAATAGTGGCGCCTGCCCTTCGACACGATCAGATGAATTCGCGACAATCGAGCGTTAATGGCGAGTATCCAAAGGGGATCTGGATGGAAGATCGGGTTGAACTATTGACCAAGCACCTGCGGCTGCGTCGTGCGCGCGAGGGCGATGCTTCGGTGCTGTTCGACAACTACACGGGGGTACGGAACTGCTCACGGTTTCTGCAACGCGATGCTCATCAGGACGTCGACCGTACCGCCGCGATGCTCGACAAGTGGTGCGACTCAGCGTGGCATGAGGCCGGCGCGCCATTTTCGTGGGTCATCGCGACACGAGAAGAGGATGAACCGATCGGAGTATTCGTCGCGATTCCACAGGGCCACAAGATCGAAATTCACTACGGAATCGGTGAGCGCTTTTGGGGGCGCGGACTCGCAGTCGAAGCTGGCCATGCGGCGATCTCCGCGTTGTGGCGAGCGCTAGGCACGCAACGCATCTGGACCGTGTGCGATGTCGAACACGTTGGCTCGCGGCGCGTTCTGGAGAAGCTGGGGTTTCACTGTGAGGGGACGCTGCGGAAGTGGTTGGTACTTCCTGCGTTTGGCGAGGTGGCAAGAGATTGCTATGTATTCTCTTTGACGCCTCGCCTTTCGGACGAACTGAGTGCCGGTGCAGAACCCGATGAATACCGATGATTCAACTGTTGGGCCTTCCTATGGAGATACCGCTTTGAGCAACGAGAGCTACATGAGCTGGCTAAGAAAGCGCGTTGGACAGGACCGGGTACTGAGCCCATCCGTCGCGGCCGTGATTCACGATCACACGGGCAGATTGCTGCTGCAGGAGAAATCCTCCGGAGAAGCCTGGAGCTTGCCAGCGGGTGGAATTGAGTTGGGTGAAAGCCCTCAGGAAGCGATCATTCGCGAGGTGATGGAAGAGACGGGGTATGCGGTCGAAATCCATCGAATTCTGGGCGTATTCGGAGGACACACGTTCCGATACACGTATCCCAACGGCGATCAGGTCGAGTATGTGGTGACGTTGTTTCAGTGCAGGGTCATCGGTGGGTCTGGAATTCCTACCGACTCCGAGACTAAGTCCACCCGGTATTTCGGCAGGCATGACATGCCTGAGCTGGCGTTGCCGTATCCGATCGATGATTTGTTTCGCTCGTTCTAGAACGAGCGTTTCAAGACTGATTACGGTTTGGGAATCCTGATACGACTGATCATCAACGACCCCGACAGACCAAAAAGCAACGTCATCAGATGAAGCGTACCGCCGTGCATATGAACTTCACCGAACCACAGGTTCGGGCCGATCGCGTCGAGCTTCGCGGCAATCACCAACACCAGCACGAGCACAATCGATGTCGGGATCGGCGTGCCCTCGAAATAGGACACTTTCCCGGTTTCCTGCGAGAGCGCTTCGGCTGTGACGTTATACCGGGCCAGTCTCGATACGCCGCAGACCACGAAATAAACCAGCAGCAACCGGTCGTACAATCCACGCATGCCGCACCCGTAAGCGACGATGGCCGGTGCCACGCCGAACGAAATCACGTCGGCTAACGAGTCCAGTTCCCGTCCCAGGGTCGACGACTTCTGACGCCAGCGGGCAATTCTTCCGTCCAGAACATCGAACACCAGGGCCGCGAGTATCAGGCCGCCCGCGTAATAGACGTGCAACACGTCGTCTGTGGCGATGTAGGTGATGATGGAAAAGAGCGCACCGGTGCCGCAGGCGGCATTGCCGAGCGTGAACCAGTCAGCAAGATGAAATTCACGAATCATCGAGAAGCGCCGGACGGGTTTTGTCATGTTCTTGTCGCGAGGATTGGGTAGATCGCTATGCTAGCAGGCTATTGAAAGCGTCTCCGATGAGCGATCGGTGGACACCCGCAGCCGCTACGCCCGGTGCGCCGGGGCCTGCCTTGCTGTGTAGCCGCTGGGCGCCGCAAGGCACAAGCGGCGCAGAAAAAGACAGCCCGACCCGTCCGGTCGGCTATCATGCCAATCCTCTCCGAAGTAGCTCCTTATGATTTCCGTCCGTAATCTCACGCTGCGCCGCGGCGTCAATGTCGTACTCGACAGCGCGTCCATCACCTTCACCCCCGGCGAAAAAATCGGTCTAGTCGGCCGCAATGGCGCCGGCAAGTCGTCGTTCTTCGGCCTTCTCAACGGCACGTTGCACGAAGATAGCGGCGAGTTCTCGATTCCCGCTGCGTGGAAAATGGGCCAGGTCGCGCAGGACATGCCGGAGACCGAGCAGAGCGCGACCGACTTCGTCGTCGACGGTGACACCGTGCTGCTGGCCGCGCAGGCCGAAGTCGCCGCCGCCGAGGCCAGTGACGACGGCATGCGCATGGCGCACGCCTACATGGAGCTACACGACGCCGGTGCGCACGACGCCCCCGCACGCGCCCAGGCGCTGATCCTGGGCCTTGGCTTCACTGAGGCGCAGCTCAGCCACCCCGTCAACAGTTTCTCCGGCGGCTGGCGCATGCGACTGCAGCTGGCACGCGCGCTCATGTGCCCGTCGGACCTGCTGCTGCTCGACGAGCCGACCAACCACCTGGACCTCGACGCACTGGTCTGGCTGGAAGCCTGGCTTAAGCGCTATCAAGGCACCATGGTCGTGATCAGCCATGACCGCGAATTCCTCGACGAGGTGACGCAGGTGACCGTGCATGTCGACAACGCCAAGCTCGTGCGTTATGGCGGCAACTACAGCAAGTTCGAAGACATGCGCGCCGAGCAACTCGTATTGCAGCAGGCCGCGATGGCAAAGCAGGTGGAAAAGATCGCCCATCTGCAGAAATTCATCGACCGTTTCAAGGCCAAGGCCTCGAAGGCGAAGCAGGCGCAGAGCCGGGTCAAGGCGCTCGAACGCATGGAGAAAATCGCACCGGTGCTGGCCGACGCGGAGTTCACCTTCGAATTCAAGGAGCCGCTCAACGTCCCGAACCCGCTGTTGTCGATGCTGGACGCGAGCTTCGGCTATCCGGCGCCGACCGACGCACTGCCGGGCACGCCGCCCACGGTCATCGTGCGGGGCATCAACCGGTCGGTGCTGGCCGGGCAGCGCATCGGCATCCTCGGTGCCAACGGCCAGGGCAAGTCCACGCTGGTGAAGACGGTGGCGCACGCGCTGACGCCGATTGCCGGCGAAATCAGCGAAGGCAAAGGCCTGAACATCGGCTACTTCGCCCAGCAGGAACTCGACGTGCTCCGCCCGCTCGATACGCCGATGGAACACATGATCCGGCTGGCCAAAGACACGCCGCCGCACATGCGCGCGCCGGGCCAGAGCGGCACCGAACAATCGCTTCGCACGTTCCTCGGTACCTTCAGCTTCAGTGGGGACATGGTGCATCAGGCGGTCGGCACGATGAGCGGCGGCGAAAAGGCGCGGCTCGTGTTGTGCATGATCGTGTGGCAGCGCCCCAACCTGCTGCTGCTCGACGAACCGACCAACCACCTCGACCTGGCCACACGCGAAGCGCTTGCCATGGCGCTCAACGAATTCGAAGGCACGGTGATGCTGGTCAGTCACGACCGGGCCCTGTTGCGCGCCGTATGCGATGAGTTCTGGCTGGTCACCAAGGGCGGCGTCGAGCCTTTCGACGGCGATCTGGATGACTACCAGCAATTCCTGCGCGACGAAGCGCGTCGCATACGCGAGCAGGCTGCTGCGGGGTAGAAGGTCAGCGCTTGAGATACCGCAGGCAGGCGGTGGGGGTGCATGGAAGGCGAAGCCGGATATCACTTGCACCAGGTCTCCGCCCAATTGTTTAGCGGTCGCAACGCTACCCGTAGCGCCATCCCTCCCTCGGTCAGGCAATACCCCTCTCCCGCGTGATCGATGAGTCCTGCTTCGCGCAATTCCTTTAACCGGGTATTGAGCAAGCTGGGATTCGTATCGGCCGCCTCTTGCAGTGCGCGAAACGTCAGTGGCTCGCCGCGCAATTCCCAGAGAATGCGCAGCGCTGCCCGGCGTCCTAGCAGGTCGAGCGCAACCATGATCGGCCGCCCTGTCGTCGACCCGCGTACAGGTTTTCCAGCTTTCGGTGTTTTCATGCTTTACTTTTCATAGCAAAATGACCAGAATGTGCTATCGAAATTATAGCAAAGAGATCCGCCATGCCTGCACGCATCGAACCCGCGCAGCCGCCTTTTTCGCCGTTCATTCAGGAAAGCATTGAGAAGACCATGCCGCAGGGTGTTCCGGCGCTGAGCCTGTTCACCACGCTGGCTCGCGACGAACGGCTATTTGGAAAATTCTTCGCCGCCGGTCTGCTGGGTCGTGGACACCTGACGTTACGGCAGCGCGAGTTGATCATCGATCGAACGACTGCCTTGTGTCGGTCCGAGTATGAATGGGGTGTACACATGACCTTCTTTGGCGCACGTGCTGGTTTCTCGGAGGAACAAATCGAGGCGCTCGTGCATGGCACACCTCACGACCAATGCTGGTCGACCGAAGACTCGGTCGTCTTGCAAATGTGTGACGCGTTACATAACGACTGCGACATCGACGAAGACACATGGCAGGCGCTACGCGCCCATGTCTCCGAGGAAGCGATTCTTGAAATGTTGATGTTGGCAGGTCTCTATCGAACCGTAAGCTACCTCACTAATGCTCTACGGTTGCCGCTCGAATCTTATGCAATGCGTTTCCCCGAACGCACGGCGACCCAAGCGCGGTGATGAGTCGGGGTTAATGCGTGGGACACGCTATCTGAAGTCTTCGCAACCGAGGGTGAATTTCCATGATCACCGTGATCACCTCATTTCAATTTCCAAAGCCCGTCACACGCGAAGAAGCGCGACGCATTTTCCTGAGTGCGGCCCCGAGATACCTGGGCGTGGCCGGTCTTCTCCGTAAGTACTATGTCCTGTCGCAAGATGGCACCACTGCTGGGGGAGTCTATCTATGGAACTCCCGCGCCGAAGCCGAAGCGATGTACACGGAAAGTTGGCGTGCTGTTGCACGTGAGACCTTCGGTGCAAATCCTTCGGTCACGTACTTTGACAGCCCTGTCGTGGTTGACAACATTACGAACGAAATTCTGTCGGATGAGTAGTTCGGATCTTGCTATCCGCATCGCAACTCATAGACCTAAGTCCTGCAGAATAAACAAGACCTCACGCGTTCGCTTCCTGAAAGCAACGCGCAAGCCTATGCGCTTGACATGACCCTCCCGTAGTACCTGAGCGAATACTCAATCCCGCTGACAAGTAAATGTCATCGGAATGGACGATAACGTCGCGTGCATCTACATTTCGATGCATCCATTCCGATCAGGCGAGATGTCCGATCGCACAAAACGACAAGACCTGTCCCCCGGGGAACACCCAAATTTCTGGAGGTTATCCATGAGTCGAACCGTTTTGACTGCCTGGCTTTATGCCTTGACGCTGCTATCCGCTACCGCCCAGGCCGCTACACTGCCCGCTCAAACGCCCGCCACTGCATCCGCTTCAAGCCCCACGCTGATCACCGAACCCGATCAAGGTCTCACGCCGATCTACACGTTCATGCAATCGGCAACCAAGACGCTCGACATGACGATGTACGAACTCGTCGACACGACAGCCGAGCAGACGCTCGTTCAGCTCGCAGCCAACGGCGTCACAGTGCGCGTGATCCTCGATCAGAACCTCGAGTCGAGCAACAACCAGGCGGCCTACACTTACCTGTCGCAGAACGGTGTCAACGTCGTCTGGGCCAATCCGACTTATGCGGCCACGCATCAGAAGTCGATTGTCGTCGATGGAAAAACGGCGGCGATCATGACGCTCAATCTGACGAGCCGCTACTATTCGACGTCGCGCGATTTCGCGGTGATCGACAGCGACGCCAACGACGTCGCCGCCATCGAGACCGTCTTCAACGCCGATTTCAACAGCAGCTCGATCACACCACCCGCCGGAGACGATCTGGTGTGGAGCCCGACGCAGTCGCAAACGGATCTCGTCAATCTCATCAACTCGGCGCAAAGCACACTGCAAGTCGAGAACGAGGAGATGAGCAATTCGAAGATCGTGACTGCACTCGTCAACGCGGCAAAACGCGGGGTAACCGTCCAGGTCGCGATGACCTACAGCAGCGACTGGGTCAGCAACTTCGACAAGCTCAGCGCGGCCGGCGTGCAGATCAGCACTTACGCATCGAGCGCGTCGCTGTACATCCATGCAAAAGCGATCCTCGTCGATTACGGCACACCGCAAGCGAACCTCTTTATCGGCTCGGAGAATTTCTCGGTGGCATCGCTGACCAAGAATCGCGAGCTGGGTCTCGAGACGACGAACGCAGCCATCCTGTCGTCGATCCAGAGCACGCTCACTGCTGACTTTAACGGTGGCACGCCGTTTAGCAGCAGTAGCAATAGCGATGAGCGCTTGCTGAGACAATCGCCGTTTCACTGACTTGCGGCCGTCCGCGCGACCCAAATGCCGCTTAGCGATTAAACGTTTTGTGCACTACGATTGCCTCTGCACGTTCGGTACGTTGAGTACGCCAGTGCGTGACATACCATCAAGGAGACATCGGATGAGCGAGCACTATGGGTCGTTTTGCCCGTGCTGCGGCAACGCGGAGCATCGGGCAATGAGTCGCCGTACTTTCATGAGCCTCGTCGCCGGTACGGCTGCGGGGCTCGTCATGCCGCCGGCTTTCGCGGACGCACAATCGGTGCCGTCGATTCCTTTCGATTCGATTGCCGATCCCGTTCGTTTGCCTGAAGACACCTACTTCGGCGAATGCTCCGGCGTTGCGCTCAACTCGCAAGGGCACATCTTCGTGCTGTCGCGCGGCAACACAACCGGGCCGGCCTATGGCGCGGCTGCGGCACAACTGCTGGAGTTCGCACCCGACGGACGCTTCATCCGCGAGATAGGACACAACCTGTATGCCTGGTCGTTCGCGCATTCGGTCAAGGTCGACCGGCAGGACAACATCTGGGTGACGGACAAGGGCTCCGACATGGTGATCAAGTTCACACCGGAGGGACGCGTCGCCATGGTGTTCGGCCGCAAACAGGAAGCCGCCGACGAAGAGACCGGCCCGCTCAAGCACCCTAACCCGCCGCTACCCGCCGAGCCCGGGCGCTTTCGCCAGGTCACCGATGTCGCGTGGGACGTCGCAGGCAACACGTACATCAGTGACGGCTATATCAACTCGCGGGTCGCGAAAGTCGATCGCGACGGCAACTGGATCAAGTCATGGGGCGACCGCGGCACCGGACCGGGACAGTTTCATACGCCGCATAGCATCGCGCTCGATGCACACGACAACATCTATGTCGCCGACCGCAGCAACCGGCGCATTCAGGTGTTCGACACCGACGGCAAGTTCCTGCGGCAATTCACGATCGATGTTCCGGTGCCCGCGGATGCGCGTCCCGCGATCGGCAACATGCCGAATGAGGCGGACATCGCAGCCGGCACGTTTGCGCCGGGCTCGCCGTGGGCGATCTGCATTTCGCCGGGACCGAACCAGGTGCTCTATAGCTCCGATGCTTTTCCAGGTCGCATCTACAAGATGACGCTCGACGGCAAGGTACTCGGCGTGCTCGGCAAAGCAGGCAAGCAGCCGAAGCAGTTCGGCTGGATTCATCAGATGGCGTGTCCATCGGAGAACGTGCTGTTCGTCGCCGAGTTGTTGAACTGGCGTGTGCAGAAACTGGTTCTGCACGCCTGACAGTGGGGCGTAAGACCGCTTACGCAGACTCCTTCTCGCTATCGAAGCGCAGGCGGGCCGCCGTGACCGCAGCATGGTTGTCGTCGGCCCACTGGATCAACACGTTCAACGCATCGAACATCGAATGCCCGAGATCGGTCAGGCTGTATTCGACGCCCGGCGGCTTGGTCGGAAAGACCACGCGATGCACATAACCATCGCGTTGCAATTCATGAAGTGTCTGCGTCAGCATGCGTTGAGAAATGTCGGGCACCAACCGGCGCAGTTCTCCGAATCGACATGGATGCTCGGCCAGCGCCGTCATCAGTAACGAACTCCACCGCCCGCTGATCACATCGACGACGTCGCGCACCGGGCAATTCGCCCAGGCGCCGTGTTCGGCCCGAGCCTTCTCCAGCCTCGCTTTGAGCGCGCTGGTCGATACCTTGGTGGTTCCCATCTGGTAACTATCTCCTCAGAAACTGCCTTCTTTACGAGTGCTCGCAGAAGCCTGATTATCGAGTCACTCTCAAAAAGAGAGTAACACTCACAATGAGGCGAGTACATGAGCGACACCATTTTCGTCACCGGCGCATCCGGCCAACTCGGTCAGCTTGTTATCAAGCATCTGCTTGCACGCGGCGTGACACACGAGCGCATCGTCGCCGGCACGCGCAGCCCCGAAAAACTTGCCGACCTTGCTGCAACTGGCATTGAGGTTCGCAAGGCGGACTTCGAAGATCCTCAGGGCCTGACCGAAGCTTTCAAAAACGTCGGTACCGTCCTGATCATTTCGACAGATGCCATGGATGGAGTCGACACACGATTGAAGCAGCATCGCAATGCGGTCGCATCGGCGGTCGCGGCAGGTGTCGAGCGTATCGCCTATACATCGCAGCCCAATCCGGACAGCTCGCTACTGAGCTTCGCGCCGGACCACCTGGAAACAGAGCGGGCCATCAAGGCCACCGGCCTGCCGCACGTGATTTTCCGCAACAGCTGGTATCACGAGAATCTGCACAGATCGCTCCCCCATGCGCTGAAGAGCGGGCAATGGTATTCGGCGACTAGGGGCGGGAGAACGTCGTCCGCCGGACGGGAGGACTACGCTGAAGCGATCGCCGCAGCGCTGGCCACATCGAGCACCGATAGCCGGACCTATACGCTCACAGGTCCGGAAGCGTTGTCCAACGAAGAAATCGCCGACCTCGCTAGCCGGGTGACAGGCAAGCCGCTTGTCGTCGTCCATGTGACTGACGAGCAATTCGTCACGGGACTGAAAGCGGCGGGTGTTCCTGACGTATTTGTTTCCGCACTGGCGTCGATTGAAGTGGAGGTCCGGGCCGGAAATCTTTCTATCGTCACCGACCATCTCGAGTCGCTCATCGGACGTGCTCCAAAGCGGCTTGGCGAATATCTGCAAGAGGCGAGAGCCAGCTATATCGTTTGAATGTGTTTTTGCGGCGTCGGGCTGTGGCGGAGTTCGAGCAAGATTCCGCCCGACACTTCGCCGCGATCCACTCAGGCAACGCCCCTCACGACAACCTCATGATCGGTACGGTGAGCAACCTCATCAACCCCAGACTCCAGCCGCTTCACGTTCCGCTTTGGCGGCTCGCCGAACATGCGCGAATATTCGCGGCTGAATTGCGACGGGCTTTCGTAGCCCACCTGAAAAGCCGCTGTCTCGACGTTCGCGCCGAGCGAGACCATCAGTCTGCGAGCTTCCAGCAGCCTTAGCTGCTTGTGAAACTGCAACGGCGAGAGCGATGTCAGTGCCTTGAAATGTCGGTTGAAAGAAGACGGACTCATCTGCGCAACCGTGGCTAGTTCCTCGACGCGGATCGGTTCAGCAAGATTTTCGCGAAGCCGGCGCATCGCGTTGAGCACGCCTTTCGAAGGCGCATTCGTCAATGCCATGCGTGCGACGTCCCCGCCGTGTGGCCCGGTTAGAAGCCAGTAGCAGATCTCTCGCATGATGAGCGGATAAAGCGTCGCAATCGCACCAGGCGTATCGAGCAACTTGACGAGACGCAGCGCACAGTCGGCGAGCGGTCCCAGGAAATCGGTCACGAAGACGCCTCGACCGACATCGCCACTCGCCTTCGGTGGCTCGTCCAGTTCCGCCGCAACACTGCGCATGATCGCGAGATCGAGTTCGAACGCGAGGACAAGACATGGCCGGTCGGGGCTGGCCGCGCTTACCTTGCCAACCGATGGAGCCTCGACTCCAACAATGAGTGCCTCGCCGGCCTTGTATTCGTAGCGCGTTTCGCCAAAGCTGGCCCACTTGGCACCCTGAGCCACGATACACATGGCCGGTTGCGATATCCGGTGGACCGGTGGCTTGGGGTGATCCGAGCGAAGAATGAACACGCTTTCGATCGCCGTAAAGTACGGGCTCGCGCCCTCCTGGCGGTCGGTATATCGCAACATCGCAGCGACTAAATCTTCCAGCATGAACCTGATCTCCCATCCGGGCATTGACTGACAACCATACGTCGCCGAGTCGGAATAGGCAAGAAATGGGGTGGTTTGGGTATTCAGATTGCGTCACCTCCAAACCTATACTCGGTTCCAGTTTCTAACCGGGAGCACGAACATGGCAGTCGCAGATTCAACCCCATCAACGAACAAGATCGCTATTGTCACCGGCGGCAGCCGGGGCATCGGGCGCAACACCGTGATAAGCCTCGCAAAACGCGGGGTGCGGTCGATATTCACCTACCACGCAAATCAGGCAGAAGCGGAGAAGGTCGTGGCGCTCACAAGCGATATCGGTATTCCGGCTATCGCGTTGCAGCTCGACACGGGCAACGCGGCGAGCTTCGGCGGTTTCATCGATCGAGTGACACGCGCCCTGAGCGAAGTGCACGCGGAACGCTTCGACTATCTCGTGAACAACGCGGGGACTTCCTCTGCGGCATCGCTGGCGACGGGCACGGAAGCTGAACTGGATGCGCAATTCAACGTGCATTTCAAGGGCGTTTTCCTGCTCACGCAGGCGCTTTTACCGCTCATGAACGACGGCGGGCGAATCGTGAACATCTCGTCGGGTCTTGCCCGCGTGGCGATGAATGGCCGTGCGATCTACGGCCCGATGAAGGCCGCGGTCGAATCGCTCTCGCGTTATATGGCGCTGGAACTCGGGCCGCGCCGGATCGCGGTGAACGTCGTGGCGCCGGGAGCCATTGCCACCGATTTCAGCGGGGGTGTCGTGCGTGACAACCCCGCTGTCAACAAGATGGTTGCGGATCATACGGCGCTCGGACGTGTCGGCGTGCCCGATGACGTTGGCCCCGTGATTGCCGGTTTGCTATCCGACGAGTTCGGTTGGGTCAATGCTCAACGGATCGAAGTGGCGGGGGGAATGCAGATCTGAGTGCCGCTGGTTCGCTCAATAGAAGGGCTTCGCAAGATAATGCGAAGCCCACACCACAAGCGCAGCCAGCACCAACGCACCATAAGGCAACACACGCCGCATACCCCTCACCCCGCTCCCCGGCTGCATCTCCATATCCTGCGCCATGCGCGCAGGAAAACGCCCACGATCCTGCCAGTAATGCCGGAACACAAACACCGGCACGATCAACAGCATCGCAATCAAGCCGTTACGCAACGTGCCTTCGCCCTGCAAATCCGCACCCGCACCGATGAACGCCAGGTCGAGATAACCACACACCGCGCCTGCAGCAAGCAACCAGGTCGGACAGCGAAAAGGCCTGTCCGCGTCAGGACGATCCATGCGATGAATCCACCCCGACTGCAGGTTCAGAAACACGAAGATCATGTAGCACACGCCCGACACGGACAGCACCGTCATATAGTCGGACATCATCAACAGGATCAGGTTGAAGCCGAGATCGGTCCACATCGCGCGCGTCGGTGCGCCGTGTTCGTTCACATGCGACAGGTAGCGCGGCAACCAGCCGTCCACCGACGCCTGGTACAACGTGCGCGACGATCCCATCATCGAAGTCATCACGATCAGCAAGATTGACAGCATCAGCATCACGACGATCACGTTCGCAACCACCGCACCGCCGCCCACCATATGCGCCATCGCCGCACCCACACCGGTGCCGTCGACGATCTTCGGGTTCAACATGCCCGCCGTGCCGAGCGCGCCCTGAAACGCGATCGGCACCAGCGTCATGACGACAAGACACAACGCACCCGACCAGAAGATCGCCTTGACCGTATCGGTACGCGGATTGCGGAACTCGCGCGTATAGCAGACGGCTGTTTCGAAACCGTATGCAGCCCAGCCCGCCATGAACATCGCGCCGAACACCATCGTGATGCCGGTGCCGTTCCATGAACCAAACGATGCCGCGCTGAGGTTGCCGTGCGCATCGTGTGCGAGCGGCAGCAGCGGCCACAGGTGCGCAGCCGGCACGTCGCCGGTCACGAACGGGACGATCCCCACGATCAGCAGCGGCGTCAGCGACGCGATGCCAAGCAGGCGCTGTGTCTTCGCCGCTTTCGCCGCACCGCTGTGCTGCAGCCTGAAAGTGATCAGCAGGAATGCGACCGCAAGCAGAAACGTGGCGTTGATGCGCAGCGTAAGACCGTGCTTGACGAAGCCAAGATCGAGCAAGGTCCATTGCCACGTGTTGATCAACGCATCGGGCGCGAACAATGTGGTGAGCGCATAGCTCGCGGCGAGCCCGGTGCCGAGCGCCAGCATCGGCGACCACGCGACCCAGTTGCACCACACCGACACCGGCGCAATCAGCTTGCCGTAGCGAACCCAGCCCATCGCGCCGTACACCGACGCGCCGCCAGATTTATGAGGAAACAGCGAGGAAATCTCGGCATACGTCGCGCTCTGGATCAACCCCATCGAGATCGCCGCGATCCAGATCGCCCACGCAGGTTGACCGATCGTCGCGCATACGCCGCCTATCGTGAACAGAATGCCGGCCGGCACACCGCTCGTCACCCAGAATGCGTCCTTCCATGTGAGGCCGCGTTGCAGCGTGTGGCCTTCGTCATGAGCGGCACCATGTGCCGCGTCGCGGGTGCTGCGCGTGCGCAGTCTTGCCTGTTCCATCCAGAGCCTCCTGTAGAGAGCCTGTGCCTGGACCGGAACGCGTGAACCTGAACCCAGCATGCGGATCGCCCTGCAACGGCGATCCGCACGCTGTGTGACAACGTCAAAGCGAAGACGTTATTGCGCTCCAGCCACCCAGCTGTCGACCCGGTCGCCGTGCGCGGCGATCCATGTGTCGGCTGCGGCAGCAGGCTTGGCGCCGTTCTGTGTCGCCAGCATCACGCTGTCGATTTCGCCCGGCTTCCATTGAAATTTCTTGAGAAACGCAACCACGGGTGCAGCCTTTGTCTCGAGCCCGGGGTTGATTACGTTATCGACATGCTCCGATTCGCCGAACACCTTCTTCGGATCCTCGAGGAACTTCAGTTTCCACTTCGCAAACATCCAGTGCGGTACCCAGCCGGTCACGATGATAGGTTTATTGGCATGCATCGAGCGCGCAAGTTCCGCGGTCATCGCACTGCCCGAGCTGGGCATCAGCTGAAGACTGAGGTTGTAGGCCTGGATCGCCTCGCCCGCTTTCTTCATCACACCCGCGCCCGCATCGATCCCGACGATGCGGCCACCGAAGTCCGCCTTATGCGCTTCGAGGTCGCCGATGCTCGTCTCCGGTAAATCAGCAGGGACGATCAGACCGATCTTCGCGTCGTTGAAATTCGGCCCGAGATCGGTCACCTTGCTCTTGAACTGATCCCAGTACGCACCATGCGTCACCGGCAGCCAGGCCGACAGCGTTGCGTCGAGATCGCCGCGTGCCACGCCCTGCCACATGATCCCTGCCGCAACCGGCACCAGTTGCACCGGATAACCCAGCCGCTTCTGGATGATCTGTGCGGCGACGTTCGAGGTCGCGACGCTGTCATCCCATCCTTCGACATAGCCGATCTTGATCGTCGGTTTCGTATCCGCTGCCGCAGTTACGCTCGCGCTCATCGTCGCGATCAACGCAGCCCCGAGTGCACCGCACAGCAAGAGTTTTTTAAGGCGTTTCATGGTCGATCTCCTTATGGCCGCTAGCGCGGTGTAGCACTGAGCATCGCCAGCCAGAATTGACGGCGGATAGTCTGTTGCGACAGCGGCTTGTGGAAATGCGACACGCATCATCGGCAGGCGTCGATACGTCGGGCAACCGGATGCGCGGGCCGCGCGCATCGGGTGTTCATGCCGTGCGGTCCGGTGCAGGACAAACCGACTGTCACTTCTCGACGACGAGATCCGTCAATGGTTTGCTGCAGCAGAGCAGCACCATCCCCTGATCGATTTCCCGCTGACGAATGCCGCCGTTGTGTTTCATCTCGACCTGCCCGGAGACGAGCTTGACCTTGCAGGTGCCGCACATGCCCTGCGTGCACGACGACGGCAACCGCACGCCGGCCTGGCGCGCAGCGTCGAGCACGTGCTGGTCGCTGCCGCAACTGATCTCACGATTGCTGCGTGCAAAGCTGACCGTGAACGTCTGTGTGCCCTGCTCTACGGGACTGGCTGCGTGTTCTTCGACGAGAACCTCGGGCGCCGACTGCGTCAGCGTCTCGAACGAGAAGCTTTCCTCGTGATAATGCGTGCGATCGAAACCCGCATCGCCGAGCAGATCGCGCACGGCCTTCATATACGGCGCCGGGCCGCACGTGAAGATCTCGCGCTCCATGAAGTCCGGTGCGATCACCTGCAACAACGGCAGCGTCAGAAAGCCCGTTACGCCGTGCCAGTTGGTACGCGGACCGACACGTTCGCAGATGAACGATGTGCGGAAATTGCTCTGGTTCGACGCGATCAGATCGAGTTCGCGCGCGAAGATGATGTCGTCGGGTGTGCGGGCGCTGTGCACGAACACGATGTCGCGATCTTCGCTCAACTCGTGATGCGCGCGGCTCATCGACATCAGCGGCGTCACACCCGAACCCGCCGACAGAAACAGATACTTGCGCGCCGGATGCCGCGCACAGGTGAAGTCGCCGGACGGTCCCAGCACGCGAACCTGCGCGCCGGCCTGCAGGTTGTCGTGCAGCCAGTTCGAAACCGGGCCGCCGGGCACGCGTTTTACGGTGATCGAAATGGTATGCGGCCGCGTCGGCGACGAAGAGATCGTGTAGCAGCGATTGATCGTCTCGTCGTTGATTTCCAGTTCGAGCGTGAGGAACTGTCCTGGCTCGAACACAAACGCACGTCCTTGCGGCGAACGGAAGAAAAAGCTCTTCACGTCGTGCGTTTCCTGGCGCACCTGGCAACACACGAGCGTCTCTTCGACGTCGCTCGTCCAGCGCTCGGGCAGCGCGCCCCAGAATTGCGGCTTGGTCAGCCGGCTCTCAACGGGTTCGAAAGTTGCCGCATCCCGCATCATCGTTTGCTCCACCTGCCCGAGGCAGCCAGTTGTCTGCTTGTGTTCGTTGCGTTGCTGTTTACGCTGCTGCTTGTACTACTGCCTGCTGCGCGTTAGCTGCTAGCGTGTGCTTCAGTCTGCGAATCGATCTGCGCCGCGACCCGTCCCACATACCAGTCGCTGAACTTCTCGACGAGCCCTTCGGTGAACGGCGAATACGGACCCGGTTCGTACGCGCTGCTCGACGCACCGCGCTGCGAATATTCGACGAGCGCGCGGTCCTGATCGTTGGTCGCGTTCCACACAGCCGTCAGGTTGTTCACGTCGTAATCGACGCCTTCTTTCGCGTCCTTGTGCACGAGCCACTTCGTGCGCACCAGCGTCTCGCCGGCCGACAACGGAATCACCGAGAACGTCACGACGTGGTCGCTCATGAAGTGATGCCACGAGTTCGGCTGCGTCCAGAACGATAGCCCGCCGAGGTCGGCCTGCTTGAATTCGCCGAGCAGTTTCTTCGATGCAACCTTCGCGTCGAGCGTCTGCGATTCGCCGCTGCGATCGAGCGGCAGACGCTGCGTACGAAAACCGGTCACGTCAGACAACCGGTCCACTTCGACCGACGGCAGATTCATCGCTTCCCACTGCGCCGCGCGTTCGACGCAGGTCCGTTCGAACGCGGCCATACCCTCGGCATTCGCCGCTGACGGCTGATAGCCGAACCCGTACTCGTACAGCGAAATAGTCAGCTCCGGATGGTTCGCGACGCAGTGATAGCACTCGCGATTGTTCTCCATCGTCAGCTTCCAGTTGCCCTTTTCGATGATGTCGATCGTGGCGGCGATCTTGAGGTTCGGCAGATCGTGCGGCAGCAGGTACGGCTCCATCGCGGCGCGCATCACGTCGAAATCGACCGGCGATTCGTCTGCGAGGCAGATGAAGATCAGCCCGGCCAGATTCTGCACGTGCACGCTCTTCAGGCTGTGCTTGCAGCGGTCGAACTTCTCGCCCATGTGCTCGGCGAACATCAACTGGCCGCTCAGGTTGTAGGTCCAGCTGTGATACGGACACACGATATTGCCGACCGAGCCCTTCTCTTCGTTGCACAGGCGCGCACCGCGATGGCGGCACACGTTGTGGAACGCGCGGACTTCCATGTCGTCGTCGCGCACGATCAGGATCGAATCGTGGCCCAACTGGACCGTCGTGTAATCGCCGGGCTCGGGGATATCCGGCTCGATGGCGACCTGGATCCAGTGCTGACGGAAAATCGCGTCCATGTCGAGCGCGAAAATCTCTTCGCTCAGGTAAAACGGTGCCTCGAGGCTGTAACCCTTCTTGCGCCGATCGACCAGCGCGCGAATGTCTGCCGATACTTTCATCGTGTGCTCCGGAACGCTCTTTTTCAGTAGTCGATGAGTTGATGCTCGCGCAAATAGGCGAGGATCACTTGTGCTTTTTCGACCGAAGTCCCTTCAATTACGACGCTGCCGCCGCGGCTTTCGGTCGTGGTCGCGGACATCATGCGCGCGTGTCCGGAACGCTTCTCCGGCGCGGCGAGCCGCACGGGTTTGCGGGTTGCCGGCGCGACCGTCCAGTGGGCCGCTTCGGCGTCCACGCCGCGTGGTGCCACGCTGCGCGTGTCGACGGTGCCGGCGCGCAGCCTTGCATAGGCGTACAGCGGCTGAACCGGCGCGAGCGGATGCACGGCGACCACGGCCGGCAGCGGTGTCTGAACGCGCCGGCGCACGCCCTTCGGCAAGAATTGCCTGACCGTCGCCGTCGTCACCTCGCCGTTTTCGATCACGATGTCGACCGCCGAGCCAACCAGCGGATAACCCAGCGCAGCGGCAAGGCGATACGGCAGCATGCCGCTGTCGAACGCGCCTTCCGCGCAGGTGCCAGTCAGCACCAGATCGTAGCCCTGCACACGCTGGGCGAGCGCGGCCACGGCATCGTCGGCGGGATCGCAGACTAGTACCTCGACGCGCGCGGCGCCGAGCGCCAGATAGGCTTCGAGTGCCGCGTTGGACGGGTCGCCGGCATGCACGACGTCGAGCAGCGCGCCGTGCTTTTCGGCGAGCGCGCGGCCAGTCTCGAGTGCGGCTGCGTCGTTGCGGCTATAGCGCGCCACGCCGCTCACCGGATGGCGACCGACTGAAACGAGCACGGCGATCCGTGCGAGTTTGCGGTTCATGCGGCGACTCCTTCTGCAACGGTTGCGGCGGGTGTCGCAGCTGTGGCTCCGGCCGACGCACGCGTGGACCGCGCATGCGCGACCTCGTCGATCAGCGACGCGATCGTGGCCTGCGTATCGCCGATGATCGTCAGGTTCGCGCGCTTGACGATCGGCGCGCTGCCGTCCAGATTCACGGCGATCACGTGCCGGCAATCCTTGATGCCCTGCAGATGCTGGACCGCGCCCGAAATACCGAACGCGATATAGACGCTCGCCTCGACGGTCTTGCCGGTCGCGCCGATCTGCTTGTCGCGCGGAAAGAGACCGTTGTCGACCGCCACGCGGCTCGCGCCGACGGCCGCTCCGAACGCGCCGGCCAGTTGTTCGAATGCCGCGACATCGGCCACGCCGTTGCCCGCCGAGACGATGAAGTCCGCCTCCTCGAGCGCGACCTGCGCGGCGTCGATTTCTTCGATGCCGAGATCGCGGTAGCGATCGCTCGCCGCGCCTTCTTTTGCTTCGGCTGGCAGCGCAATCTCGACGCGTTCTCCCACGCCGACAAACGGCAACCGCGCATCGACAGCGCCCGCCGCCAGCAGCACCACATCGGGCAGTGCGCGGCTCGCGTAGGCCTGCTTCGCCTGCGCATAGCTGCTCACATGCGCGGCATCGATCTCGACAACCTGCGTGGCGATACTCGCACCTGCATAAGCGGCATAACGCCGGCCGAGATCGCCATCGCCGGTTGCGTTGTCCGGCATCAGGATGTGCGCCGGCGCAATCTGTGCGACGCATACGGCCAGCGCCTGCAGCTCGCGTTCGGGCGCGAACCTGCGACGGTCGAACGTTGCGAGTTCAACGATACGATCCGCGCCGAGTACCGCCGCATCGTCCTTCAGTTCGCCGAACACGACGAGCGCCACCTGGGTCTGTGCATCGGCGATCAACGCGGCGGCAGCGAGCGCCTGGCGCGTGTGTTCGTCGAGCGCGCCGCGGTCGCTGTGCGCGGCAACCAGTACCGTGCGCTGCGCCGGTTGCCTAGTGCGGAGCGGCTTCGCAACCTGACCGTGCGCGTGTGCGCCGCCCGCGGCCGCGCCGTGGCTCTGATCGTTCGATGCATGCGCATCGAAAGTCGCACCGAGCGTAATACGCCGGATACCGGCCGCCGTGATCGTGAACGGCCGCCGCGGATCGATACGTTTGATGGTCGTGTTCATCGCGTCACTCCAGCGCAGCGGCAACGAGTTCGGCTACGTCGAGCACTTCGGGGCGCGGACCGACCACGCCTTCGAGCATCGCCGTGCAGTTCGGGCACCCCACCGCGACCACGTCCGCTCCAATGGCACGAGCATCGGCGATGCGGATATCCGGAATACGCTGCTTGCCGGGGATGTCGGTCAGCGGTGCACCGCCTCCACCGCCACAGCAGCGACCGCGCTTGCCGTTGCGTTCCATTTCGATGACCTGGATGCCGATCGACTTCAACAGCTTGCGCGGCGCGTCCGTTTCGCCGTTGTAGCGGCCGAGGTAGCACGGATCGTGGTACGTGACGCGTTTGTCGTGCAAAGCATCGGCGGCCTTTGGCGACAGCTTGCCCGAGGCGACCAGTTCCGCGATGAAGCTCGTGTGATGCAGCACGTCGTAACGCGTGCCGAGCGAGCGGTATTCATTGCGCAGGCTGTGCATTACGTGCGGGTCGGCGGTGACGATGCGTTTGAACGTGAGGTTCGAAAGCGTGCCTGCCAGTTGCCGCGCGAGTTGCTGGAACGTCGCTTCGTCGCCGAGGCGACGCGCGACGTCGCCCGTATCCGTTTCTTCTCCACCCAGTACCGCATAGTCGACGCCGGCCTTGTTCAGCACCGTAACCAGGGCACGCAGCGTGCGTTGATAGCGCATATCGAATGCCCCTTCGCCGGCCACCAGCAGCACGTCGACGGGTTTGCCCGGTTGCGCCACCGGTGCGTTCAGATCGACGGCCCAGTCGTAACGCGCAGCCTTGTCGTAGCCGCCAGCCGTGCCGGTTTCACGCAGATTCGCGAGCACTTCGGGGCCCTTGCCCGGCACCGTACCGTGCACCAATGTCTGATTGCGGCGCATGTCGACGATCGCATCGACGTGCTCGATCAGCATCGGACATTCCTGCACACAAGCGCGGCATGTCGTGCACGACCACAGCGTGTCGGCTTCGATCAGACTCGAGATGATCGGCCGGTTCGGCTCGCCCGTATGGTGACCTACCGGCAGACCCGGCGTCGGGCTGCCTGCATACGCCGCATCCGAACCGCCGACCATTCCGGTTACGAGATCCTGAATCAGCTTTTTCGGGTTCAGCGGCTGGCCCGCGGCGAAGGCCGGGCATGCTGCTTCGCACTTGCCGCACTGCACGCACGCATCGAAGCTCAGCAATTGATTCCAGCGAAATTCGACCGGCTTGCCGACGCCGTATTCGTTCTGTTCCAGTACCGGCGTTTTCAACGCCGTTGGTGGCGTCATGCTGACGGCACCGGCGCGGCGGACATCGCCGGACGCTGCGAAGCGCTCCTGGCGCGGATGAAACGCCAGATGCAACAGACCGGCAAGCGCATGCTTCATCGGGCCGCCGTGGGCCGCGCCAACTGTCATCGCGAAGGCGCCCGCAGCAATCAGCAGCGCGAAAATCACAGCAAGTGCGCCGGACATCGCCCCAGCCGGCACCGCGACAAACAACACGAGACCAAGTGCAAACGAGCCAAGCAGCCACGGCAACGTGTCCCAAGGTCCGCGTGAAAGTCGCGCGGGCACCGCCTTCGCACCATGCCGGCGACGCCACACGAACACCACGCCGACCAGCATGACGAGCGCCGCGATAAAGATCAGCCGGTCGAGCCACGGTGAGTAGATCGCGAGCCCATAGTTGAGAAACACCAGCGCGAACGCGCCAATCGCGCCGCCCGCGGTCGCGACGTGGGTCTTCGCGATATACGGATCGCGCGCAACCACGTGGTGCAGATCGACGAAATAGCGCTTCGGGATCGTCAGCAGGTTGGTCCAGCCGAACGCGCCCGCCGCAGTCGCGCGGCCGAGGCGCCAGTACGCCGAGCGCTTCGCGACCGCGAACGCAAGGCCGGCCACCGATACCCACAGCAATGCGGTGATGAGAAACGCCGGGCTCATCGTCAGAAATCCTTGCAGAGGCGCAGCGCGTCGTAGATCGCGCCGTGGATGTTGTGCATCGAAATGCAGTCGCCGACGCGGAACAGCAGGAAACGACCGTTGCCGAGTTCTTCCGACAACGACGGTTGCGGCTCCGATGCAAACAGCGTGTGCACATCGGTCTGGCCGTGATTCACCGATTCGGGCTTCAGCGTCCAGTACAGCGCGTCGTTCGGCGTGCTGCCGTTTTCGATCACGACCTGATCGACGACGCGCTCTTCGAGTTCTTCGGTGTATTCGTTGCGCAGCACCGCGATCTTGCGGCCGTCCTCTTCATACACGCGATCGAGCCAATAGTTCGGCGTATGGATCACACCGAGCGCATACAGACGCCGGTAGAAGATCGGGAACGTCGTGCCGCCCACATCGTCGGCGATCTTCACATCGGGTGTCACGATCTCGACCTTCGCCCCACGGCTCGCGATGAAATCCGCGACGCCCGCACCGGCATGCGTGCTGACGCCGTCATAGACGAGCACGTGCTGTTTCGGCTCGACGCGACCTGAGAGGATGTCCCACGAGCTGACCGCGAGCCCTTCCTCGACACCCCACGCCGGCACCTGCTGCGTGAAGCTCGAACCGCCCGTGGCTAGCACGACGATATCGGGTTTCTCGGCCATGATTGCCTTCTCGTCCGCGGCGACACCGAGGCGCCGGTCCACGCCGAGACGCTTCGTCTCCATGTCGAACCAGCGCACGATGCCAGCCATCTGTTCGCGCTGCGGCGCCTTTGCAGCGAGCATGATCTGGCCGCCCACCGCGTCGTTCTTTTCGAACAGCACGACGTCGTGACCGCGCGAACGCGCGACACGTGCAGCTTCGAGTCCGGCGGGACCCGCGCCGACCACCACCACCTTGCGGCGCGGTCCACGGGTCTTTTCGATCACGTGCGGCATCGTCGCTTCGCGCGACGTTGCGGCGTTCTGCACGCACAGCACGTCGAGGCCGTTGTACTGACGGTCGATGCAATAGTTCGCACCGACGCATTGCTTGATCTCGTCCTCGCGACCATCGCGAATCTTGATCACCATGTGCGGATCGGCGATCTGTGCGCGCGTCATGCCGACCAGGTCGACCATGCCGTTGGCGAGCAGGCGTTCGGCCTGACCCGCGTCGCGAATGCTTTGCGCATGCATCACCGGCAGCTTCACCACCGACTTGATGCCGGCCGCGAGGTGCACGAATGGTTCGGGCGGCAGCGCCATCGGCGGCATGCAGTTGGCGAGCGTGTTGTGTGTGTCCGCACCGGAACCGATCACGCCGAGGTAATCGATCAGGCCGGTCTCGGCCATCGCCTGGGCGATTTCCTTCAGTTGCTCGTGGTCGAGGCCGTCTTCGTGGAATTCGTCGCCGCACATGCGTAGGCCGATGCAGAAGTCCGCGCCGACCGCTTCACGTACGGCCTTTAGTACTTCGGTGCCGAAACGCAAGCGGTTTTGCAGCGAGCCTCCCCATTCGTCGGTACGGAAGTTCGTACGCGGGCTCCAGAACTGATCGATCAGATGCTGGTGCGCCGCCGAAATCTCGATGCCGTCCATCCCGGCCTGCTTTACGCGCTTCGCAGCCGCCGCGAAATCGCCGATGATGCGGCGGATTTCCTCGACCTCGATGATCTTCGCGTTGCCGCGGTGCACCGGTTCACGCACGCCGGACGGCGTCATCAGATGCGGCCAGTGCTCGCCGTGAAATGCCGAGCGACGACCCATGTGCGTCGCCTGGATCATGATCTTCGCGCCGTGCCGATGCATTGCTTCGGCGAGTCGCGCGAGCGGATCGATGATCTTGTCGGTCGACAGATTGACCGACTTCCACCAGCCCTGCGGACTGTCGATCGACACCGGGCTCGAGCCGCCGCATACAGCGAGTCCGACACCGCCCTTCGCCTTCTCTTCGTAGTAGCGGATATAGCGATCGCCGGGCAGACCGCCCGGTTCGGCATAGACCTCAGCGTGCGCGGTGCTGACGATGCGGTTGCGCAGCGTCAGTTGATTCAGCGTCAAGGGTTTGAACAGATTGGGGTAACGCATCGCGATCGACCTCGGGCGGTGTGCGGTAAAAGTCTCGACAATCAGGCGAGCGGCGACACTTCGAACACGCAGTGCGCGTGATGTTCGGCGGCGCACTGCACTTCCTTCGACTGCGAACGCGGCGCATTTTTGCCCGCTTCGGTCGTGTCATTCACCCAGTCCATCGCGCCAGCAAACCAGCCCGCGAACATGTAGCAAAGCTTGCCGCTCTTGTCGGGCTGCGCGAGGACGAACGACGAGTGATGCAGCTCGATGCGCGCATGCGCACGCGCCGGATCCGCCTCGACGATCTTGAACAGACCCCAGCCACGTTGCGACAAACGCTTCAGATAATGTTCGAACACCGCCATCCCAGCGATGCCGTGCTGCTTCGCTTCCTTATCGCACCAGTGGTATGCCGATTTATAACCGGCCTTATAAAGAATCTCGGCATACGTGTCGCGCCCCAGCGCTTCTTCAACTGCCGTGTGGTTATTCGTGAAGAAATGACGCGGCACGTACAGCATCGGCAGTGCGTCGGTGGTCCATACGCCGGTGTTGGGATCGACGTCGATCGGCAGTTGCGGTTGCATCGCGGGGTGACTCCGTGGGGTAAGCAGATTCGTATCGGTGCTGGTTTAACGCGGGCGCTCGCAGCGGCGCCCGTCATCGTTTTTGTATCGCGTAAGCTCTCTCAGGCTCCCCACACATCGCGGAACACGCGTACCCAGTTTTCGCCCATGATCTTGCGGATGCGGGTCTCGCTCCAGCCGGCGCGCTCCATTGCAGCTGTGAGGTTCGGAAACTCGCCGATCGTGCGAATACCTTCCGGGTTGACGACCTTGCCGAAGTTCGTCAGACGGCGATAACGGCCCTTGTCATGCGTGATCCAGTCGAAGAAGTCGGTGGTATAGCCCTGCGTGAAATCGCTACCGATACCGACCGTGTCCTCGCCAACGATGTTCACGACATAGTCGATCGCTTCGACATAGTCTTCGACGGTTGCATCGATACCGCGCTTCAGGAACGGCGCAAACATCGTCACGCCGACAAAGCCGCCCGCATCGGCGATTTCCCGCAGCTGCTCGTCGGACTTGTTGCGCGGATGTTCCTTGAGCCCCGACGGCAGACAGTGCGAGTAGCACACCGCTTTCTTCGAGAACGCAATCGCTTCCGACGACGTCTTGCCGCCCACATGCGACAGATCGACCATGATGCCGACGCGGTTCATTTCGGTGATCACTTCGCGACCGAAGTCCGACAGGCCGCCGTCACGCTCGTAGCAACCGGTACCGACGAGGTTCTGTGTGTTGTAGCAAAGCTGCACGACACGCACGCCCATATCGGCGAACGCTTCGATATAGCCGAGGTTGTCCTCGAACGCATGCGCGTTCTGGAAGCCGAGGATCACGCCGGTGCGGTTCTCTTTCTTGGCACGCAGGATGTCGTCGGTGGTGCGCACGAGCGTCAGCAGTTCGCTGTTCTCGCGGATCTGCTGCTTCATCAGTGCGATGTTATCGACGGTCTTCTCGAAGCTCTCCCAGACCGACACCGTGCAGTTGGTCGCGGTGATGCCGCCTTTTTTCAGGTCCTCGAACACCGAGCGGTCGAACTTCGAAATGTTCAGACCGTCGATGATGATGCTGTTCTCGTGCAGAGTGCTCATGATTCGGTGCTCCAGCTATCAGCGTGTGGGGAAACGCGGCGCATGTGTGTCTCGCGCGTGTTGTTTATTGCAGTATCAGTAGATCGGGAAGCGCTCGCACAGCGCGAAGATCTCGCGGCGCACGCGCTGTTCGGTGGCGGGGTCGCCGTCCGGATGCTCGCGCAGCGAGTCGAACACTTCGAGGATCAGACGGCCGGTTTCGCGGAATTCCGCCACGCCGAAGCCGCGCGTCGTGCCCGCCGGCGTGCCGAGACGGATGCCCGAGGTGACCGTGGGCTTCTCGGTATCGAACGGAATGCCGTTCTTGTTGCAGGTGATGCCCGCGCGTTCGAGCGCCTGTTCGACCTGCGCGCCCTTCAGGCCCTTCGGACGCAGATCGACGAGCAGCAGATGGTTGTCGGTGCCGCCCGTCACGAGATCGACACCGCCTTCTTTCAGCACTTCGCCGAGCGCCTTTGCATTGGCGAGCACGCCGTCGATGTAGGTCTTGAAACCATCCTGCAACGCCTCGCCGAATGCGACCGCCTTGCCGGCAATCACATGCATCAGCGGGCCGCCTTGCAGGCCCGGGAACACCGCGGAGTTGATCTTCTTCGCGATGTCTTCTTCGTTGGTGAGTACGAAGCCGCCGCGCGGACCGCGCAGCGTCTTGTGCGTGGTCGACGTGACGACATGCGCATGCTCGACCGGATTTTGATGACGACCGGCTGCGATGATCCCGGCGATATGCGCCATATCGACCATCAGCTTCGCGCCGACGCTATCGGCGATCGCCCGGAAGCGCGCGAAGTCGAGTTCGCGCGGATAGGCGGAAAAACCGGCGATGATCAGCGACGGCTTGTGCTCATTGGCCAGCGTCTCGACCTGGTCGTAATCGATGCGCATCGTTTCGCGGTTCACGCCATACTGCACGGCGTTGAACCACTTGCCCGACAGCGCGGGTTTGGCGCCGTGCGTGAGATGACCGCCTGCGTCGAGCGACATGCCGAGCACCGTATCGCCCGGTTTCGTCAGTGCCAGCATCACCGCACCGTTTGCCTGCGCGCCCGAGTGCGGCTGCACGTTCGCAAACCCGGCATTGAAGATCTGCTTGATGCGATCGATGGCGAGTGTCTCGATCTGATCGGCGAACTCGCAACCGCCGTAGTAGCGCTTGCCCGGGTAGCCTTCCGCATACTTGTTGGTCAGCACCGAACCCTGAGCTTCGAGCACCGCACGCGACACGATGTTTTCCGACGCGATCAGCTCGACCTGCGACTGCTGCCGCTCGAGCTCCTTGAGAAGCGCGCTGCGGACCGGCGCGTCGCGTTCGGCAAGAGGTTGCGAGAAGAAGGGATTGGCGTTCGTCATGGGGTGTCCCGGGGGTGTCTGTTAGTCATGGAAAGCAAGGGGTCGCACGGCGATTCAAACAGACCGACGAGGCGCGCTGTACCTTCCCGCTTCCCTTGACTGGCCTGCCGGCACCGGCTCCCAACGGCTCTATTCTTCTCCGCTGTCTCGCCCGTCAATTTACGAATTCAGACGTGTTCTTGGCGTTTTCCGACATCCAGGTCCGTTTTGGACAAGTGGCCCGGTGGCCGGCCGGCTTGGCGGCATTATTCGTGACGTCCGATCGTATGTTGCGGTGCAGCGCGATCGCACTGCCGGCGTGCGCGGCCCGCCCGCGAACAGTGCCCTCGCCGCACATGCAAGGTGCGGCGAGCCGCCCCCGCCTGGTCCGACCGCGCGTGCCAGCC
This sequence comes from Paraburkholderia sp. CHISQ3, assembly GCF_030464945.1. Classification (NCBI taxonomy): domain Bacteria; kingdom Pseudomonadati; phylum Pseudomonadota; class Betaproteobacteria; order Burkholderiales; family Burkholderiaceae; genus Paraburkholderia; species Paraburkholderia sp. CHISQ3. The sequence goes on along the minus strand of NZ_JALPRG010000012.1, from coordinate 243,064 downwards.
AGGGTTTAGCCGTATGGCATGCTTGTTGCGCTAGATCTCAGAATAGTGCGGCCGTCCCCCCCACGTCGGCTGCTACACCAGAGATCAGAGTCGAAGGAACACTCGCCCCCCATGTCTCCCGACCGCACCGCGTCGCTGGCGCACTTTGCGTTCATGCCGCTGCCCAACTTCACGATGATCGCTTTTACCAATGCGATCGAAGTGCTGCGCATGGCCAACTACCTGAGCGGGCAAACGCTTTATCGCTGGTCGATCATCAGCCCCGAAGGCGGCCTCGTGTCGGCCAGCAACGGCCTTGCCGTCGATACCGCGGCAGCGGAATGCGCGGGCCAGCCCGACATCGTGTTTGTCTGCGGCGGCATCGACGTGCAGCGCGAAACCACCCCGGCCCATCTGTCCACATTGCGCCGCTTCGCGCGCGCAGGCGTCGCGCTCGGCAGTCTGTGCACCGGCACTTATGCGCTCGCAAAATCGGGGCTGCTCGCGGGCTATGCGTGTGCGATCCATTGGGAAAACATGTCGGCGTTGAAGGAAGAGTTTCCCGACACGCGTTTCCTGAAAGAACTCTTCGTCATCGATCGCGACCGCGTGACCTGCACCGGTGGTGTCGCCCCGCTCGACATGATGCTGAACCTGATCGCGGCGCGCGTCGGTACGCCGCGCGTCACGCAGATCGCGGAACAGTTCATCGTCGAGCATGTTCGCGATACCAGCGCGCAGCAGCGCATGCCACTCGTCGCACGGCTCGGTTCGGCGAACAAGTCGCTGTTCGAAGTGATCGCGCTGATGGAAAACAACATCGAAGAGCCGTTGTCGCGTGAAGAGTTGTCGCGCCTCGCGAACATGTCGCAACGACAACTACAGCGACTCTTTCGCGAACACCTCGGCATGACGCCGACTCACTACTACCTGACCCTGCGCCTGCGCCGCGCGCGCGAACTGCTGCTGCAGACCGACATGTCGATCATGCACATCACGATGGCGTGTGGGTTTCAGTCAGCGTGTCATTTCAGCAAGAGCTACCGCGACGCATTCGGCACGGCGCCGACACGCGAGCGCCGCAAACAGGTTGCACCGCTTGCTCACGTCATGCCGGGTGTGACAAGCGGGCTGGCGCTGCCGGCCTGACACCCCTCTCCTGCCTGTTTCCGGGGCACCCGCGCCCCGCGTCCGAAGCGGCCCACACATGGCCAGAAAAAAGCCTCGTATGGCGCTATAGTGAATGATCTCCAGTCCGTCAGCCCTTCGCCCGAGGCAGGAAATCATGGCCGAAAACGACACCGATATCGCCGCGCGCACGCTCTCCGTCGCTCCACAACAATTCTCGCTCGACGTCCTGCTCGAAAAGTACGCGAAGGGTGACGAACAAAGCGTCGACGACGTTTACCGGCGCGTCGCGCACGGTGTCGCACAGGCCGAACCGCCGGCGCTTCGCGAAGAGGTCGAAGCGCGTTTCGTCGAGAACCTGCAGCATGGCGCGCTCGGCGCCGGGCGCATCATGAGCGCGGCCGGCTCAGGCATCGCCGCGACGCTGATCAACTGCTTCGTGCAACCGGTCGGCGACAGCATTCAGGGTGTCGACGAAGACGGTCTGCCGGGCATCTACGTGGCACTGCTGCAGGCGGCCGAAACGATGCGCCGCGGCGGCGGCGTCGGCTACAACTTCTCCGCGATCCGCCCCAAGGGCGCGCGCGTGCACACCACCAGTTCGTCGGCATCGGGCCCGTGCAGTTATATCGATGTCTTCGACGCATCGTGCCGGACTGTCGAAAGCGCCGGCTCGCGTCGTGGTGCGCAAATGGCCGTGCTCGACTGCACGCACCCGGACCTGCCCGAGTTCATCGAGGCCAAGCATTCGAAGGGCCGCTGGAACAACTTCAACGTCTCCGTCGCCGTCACCGACGAATTCATGCAGGCCGTCGAAGCTGATCTGCCGTGGCAACTCGTGCATCGCGCGGAGCCGTCACCCGCGTTGCGCGCAGCCAGCGACCTGCGGCAACGCGAAGACGGCTTGTGGGTGTATGCAGAGAAACGCGCCCGTGAAATCTGGGAGCGCATCATGCGCTCGACCTACGACGTCGCCGAACCCGGCGTCGTGTTCATCTCGCGGATGAACGAGGACAACAACCTGCGCACGCTCGAAACGATTCGCGCAACCAATCCATGCGGCGAGCAACCGTTGCCCGCTTATGGCTGCTGCAATCTCGGCCCGCTTAATCTGACGCGCTTCGTGATCGATCCGTTTGCGCAGATGCGCGGCGGCAAACCGTCGTTCGACTGGGACGAACTCGCCGCGCGCACGCGCACGCAGGTGCGTTTTCTCGATGACGTGCTCGACGTGACGCTGTGGCCACTTCCTGAGCAATACGACGAATCGCGCGCCAAGCGCCGCATCGGCGTGGGATTTACCGGTCTCGGCGACACGCTCGTCATGTTGGGCTTGCGCTACGACCGCGCCGAAGGCCGCGACTTCGCCGCGCGCATCGCGCAACTGATGCGCGACGAGGCGTACCGCGCATCGGTCGAACTCGCGCGCGAACGCGGTGCGTTTACATTGTTCGACGCCGACAGCTATCTGGCCGACGGCACGTTCGCCTCGCGCCTGCCCGACGACATCAAGGCATCGATTCGCCGCGACGGCATCCGTAACAGCCATCTGCTTTCCATCGCGCCGACCGGTACCGTGAGCCTCGCGTTCGCGGACAATGCATCGAATGGTATCGAGCCCGCGTTCTCGTGGACCTATACGCGCATGAAGGTAATGGCCGACGGTAGCCGCGCTTCGTTTGCGGTCGAAGATCATGCGTATCGCGTCTATCGCGCGTTCGGCGGCGACGTCGATGCGTTGCCCGACTACTTCGTGAGCGCGCTCGACATGTCCGCGCGCGATCACCTCGACATGATGGCGGCTGTGCAGCCGTACATCGACACGTCGATCTCGAAGACCGTCAACGTCCCCGCCGACTACCCTTTTGATGCATTCGAAAGCCTCTACTTCGATGCATGGAAAGGCGGTTTGAAGGGACTCGCCACTTACCGGCCCAACGAAACGCTCGGTGCGGTGCTGAGTGTCGCGCCACAATCCACCGACGATGCGCTCGCCGAAATCGATACCGATCCGCTGCGCGTCGCCATCGATCACCGGCCGAAGGGCGAACTACCCGCGATCATCGAGAAGGTCGAATACCTGACGCAGGTAGGCAAGAAATCACTGTATGTCGCGGTGTCGTTCATCGAGGTGACGGGCAGAGTCGGCGGCGAAGACATGACGATCGAGCGGCCGATCGAATTTTTCATTCCGGTCGGCCAGCGCGATGAATCGCAGCAATGGATTACCGCGACGATGCGTTCGCTGTCGCTCGCTGCGCGCGGAGGGTTCGTCGCGCGCAATCTGCAGGATCTGCGCAAGGTGTCGTGGGATCGCGGCCAAGTAAGGCTCGGCGATGTGCTGCGGCTCGATGGGCACCGCACGCCGCGCTGGCACGATTCGGAAGTGGCTGCAATCGCCTATGCGATCCAGCAGATCCTGCATCGGCGTGGGTTCCTCGATGCGGAAGGTAATCAGGTGCCGACGCGGTTGCTCGCGCGCTTGCCGCGTGGGCATCTTGCCGAAGCTGCGGCGCCTGTGGCCGGCCTTGCTGAACCGGATCGTAGCGATAGCGGCGAAACTGCCGCGCTGCCGGAAGGCGCAGGCCCGCTCGAACTACGTACGATGCTCGGTCGCAAGTGCGATACGTGCGGCGCGAATGCGGTCATTCGTAAGGATGGCTGCGACTTCTGCACGGCGTGTGGGGAAGTGGGCGCGTGCGGGTAGTGGTTTGAGCGTGGCGCGTTGTCGAGACGACGCGCCACACCTGTACCCTCGTTCCATACGACGCCATCACTTCGCTTTCCAGCGCTTCATTTCGCACGCCCCCGTTTCCGGGCACATCCCCTCCTCTACAGTGATCGCATGCACTGAAACAACCGGTTTCAGTGCAGTTCCCAATCCGGGTCAGCTTTCAATCCAGGAGAAACGATATGGGCATCGCCTCAATTGCTGGTTCACTTGGCCATTCCGCTAGCGGCGGTCTCAAGGCACTTGGAGAGCATAAGGATGGTTTTGAAGCGCTAAATTCCGTGAAAGATCTCACAAGCTCGGGTGGCGGCGAATCGAGTAAAGCGACGTCGGACGAGTCGCCGTCGGGTGGTGCACTCCAGCAACTGCTGCAAGGCATCGAGAAAAAATTATTGGGCGATTGAACCCGGATTCCGGCTTGAACAGGGTGTTCGATCAATACAAGGAATTCTATGGACCTGCCCCAAACCACTGAGGCCGCCCGGCTAGGACGAGCCGTGTTCGACAGCATCAGGGCCGAACGTTTCGACGAAGCGGAAACGCTCCTGCAGCAGTTGCACGAGGCTCATCCGGCGTCGCGGGACATGCTGTTCTTTCCCGTGCTGATGGCGATCCAGCGTGGCGATGTGCGGGGAGCGTGGCAGGTCGTCAACGGCTTGCCGGAAGACCAGAACCCCGAGTTGAAGGCAATCTGCCTGTATCTGCTGAAAGACCCCACATGGCATAGCTATGCGGCAGCACTCGAGGACAGCTCCGATCCGTATATCCGTCGGGCAATGTTTGCGCTACTCGGCCGTACAGAAGAAACCAGCGTTGCAGAGCCCGTGCAGTCCACCATGTTGCACGCCTTGCAGGTATGACTTTCGGTTCCCCGGTACAGCTTTACTGAAGCAAACGTGGTCCGCCTGCACCTGTGCAGGCGGACCACCACCGCATCAAGCCGCTTTCAGCAACCCATGCGGGTCGATCACGAATTTACGCGGCGCACCCCCATCGAACTTGCGATAACCATCCGGCGCTTCTTCAAGCGAAACGACCGTGACGTTCACGATCTGCGCAATCGGCAGACGGTCCCACAAGATGGCCTGCATCAGATTGCGGTTGTACTTCATCACCGGCGTCTGGCCCGTGTGGAACGAATGCGACTTCGCCCAGCCGAGGCCGAAGCGGATGCTCAGACTGCCTCGGCGCGCGGCGGCGTCGGCGGCACCCGGATCGTCTGTCACGTACAGGCCCGGAATACCGATCGCACCGGCCACGCGCGTGATATCCATCAGCGAATTCAGCACTGTAGCGGGCGCTTCTTCCTGGCTGCCGTGGCTACCATGGCCGTGCGCCTCGAACCCGACGCAATCGACCGCGCAATCCACTTCCGGCTTGCCCAGAATCGCGGCGATCTGTTCGCCGAGCGTCGCATCGCGTGAGAGATCGACCGTTTCGAAGCCGACCGAGCGCGCATGCGCGAGGCGTTCCTCGTTCATGTCGCCGACGATCGTGCACGCCGCGCCCAGCAGCCGCGCCGAAGCGGCAGCAGCCATCCCGACCGGGCCCGCACCGGCGATATACACCGTCGCACCCGGTTTCACGCCCGCCATCACCGCGCCGTGATAGCCGGTAGGCAGAATGTCGGACAGGCAGGTCAGATCGCGGATCTTCGCCATCGCGCGATCGCGATCCGGGAATTTCAGCAGGTTGAAATCGGCATACGGCACGAGCACATATTCCGCCTGCCCGCCGATCCAGCCGCCCATATCCACATAGCCGTACGCACCGCCCGCACGCGACGGATTCACGTTCAGGCACACACCGGTGTGCTGCTCCTTGCACGTCTGGCAGCGGCCACACGCAACGTTGAACGGCACCGACACGAGATCGCCGACCTTCAACGTCTCGACATCGCGCCCAACCTCGATCACCTCGCCGGTAATCTCATGGCCCAGCACGAGGCCGACTTCGGCCGTCGTACGGCCACGCACCATATGCTGATCCGAGCCGCAGATATTGGTCGACACCACTTTCAAAATCACGCCATGACCGATTGCGCGACCGCGCGGATCGACCATCTTCGGAAAATCGATCGACTGGATTTCGACCTTGCCCTGCCCCAGATACACGACACCGCGATTGCTGCTCATTGTCTCGTCTCCATGTTCGTCTGACGTCACGCATTTCGACACGGCATTCGGCGAACGCCGCTCTTTCGAGCGTAGCCCCTCGGCACCCGCACCCGGTGTATGAAACCCGACATCCGTCTGACTAAAACCGACACGGTCGCTTTTTGCGGTTTTTGTTGATTGAACGGTCAATAAAAAAACGCTAAGCTACGGCTTCCTCGCAGCCTGGCGCTATCTGGTGTCGGGTTCGTGCAGCCTGTTTTTTGTGGGTTTTCGCGTTTTTTGGGGGTTCGACAGCATGCCCAAGCTTGGAATGCGTGAAGTGCGCCGCGCCCAGCTGATCGACGCCACCCTGCTCACCATCGATCAGGCGGGCCTGTCCGGCACGACGCTCGCTTCAGTTGCGCAGCGCGCCAATATTTCGACGGGGATCGTCAGTCACTACTTTGGCGACAAGGACGGTCTGCTCGAAGCGACGATGCGGCATATCCTGCGCGACCTGTGGGCGGCCACCACACGTCGGCGCAACGCTGCGAAGGCACAGCCGCGTGCACGGCTGCGCGCGGTCGTCGCCGCCAATTTCGACGTATCGCAAGTTAGCGGACCGGTGATGAAAACCTGGCTCGCGTTCTGGACCGAAAGCATGCACGAGCCCGGGCTGCGCCGTCTGCAGCGCGTCAATACGCGGCGCCTGTACTCGAACCTGTGCACGGAATTCGCGAAAGAACTGCCGCGCGGCGCCGCACGCCGGGCGGCGAGCGGCCTCGCGGCGATGATCGACGGGCTGTGGCTGCGCGGCGCGCTATCCGGCGATCCATTCGACACCCGGGCCGCGCTGCGGCTCGCCAACGACTACATCGACATGCTGCTCGCGCACGCAGCCTGACGCGTTTCCAGCATATCCAGCTCGCATACAAGGAGAACCCCGTCATGACCTCTTACGGCCTGCAACGTCTTTATATCGGCGGCGAATACGTCGACGCCACGAGCGGTGAGACCTTCGATACATTCGACCCCGCCACCGGCGCAAAGCTCGCCACGGTGCAGCAAGCGAGCGCAGCCGATATCGACCGCGCGGTGCAGTCGGCACGCGAAGGCCAGCGCGCGTGGGCCGCGCTTACCGCAATGCAGCGCTCGCGCATCCTGCGACGCGCCGTCGAGTTGCTGCGCGAGCGCAACGACGTGCTCGCCGAACTGGAGATGCGCGACACCGGCAAACCGATCGCCGAAACGCGCTCGGTCGACATCGTGACGGGTGCCGACGTGATCGAGTACTACGCGGGTCTCGCCACTGCGATCGAAGGTCAGCAGATTCCGCTGCGCGCCGAATCGTTTGTCTATACGCGGCGCGAACCGCTCGGCGTCACCGCCGGCATCGGTGCATGGAACTACCCGATCCAGATTGCCTGCTGGAAATCGGCACCGGCGCTCGCCGCGGGCAACGCGATGATCTTCAAGCCGAGCGAGGTCACGCCGCTATCCGCGTCGAAGCTTGCCGAAATCTACCTCGAAGCCGGTGTACCGCCGGGCGTTTTCAATGTCGTGCAAGGCGACGGCCGGGTCGGCGCGCTGCTCGCGGGGCACGAAGGCATCGCAAAGATTTCGTTTACCGGTGGCGTCGCCACGGGCAAGAAAGTGATGTCGCTGGCTGGTGGCTCGACGCTCAAGGAAGTGACGATGGAACTCGGCGGCAAGTCGCCGCTGATCGTCTTCGAAGACGCCGATCTCGACCGCGCCGCCGATATCGCCGTCACCGCTAACTTCTTCAGCTCGGGTCAGGTGTGCACGAACGGCACGCGTGTGTTCGTGCATCAGTCGGTGCAGAAAGAATTCGAAGCGCGCATCGTCGAGCGTGTGAAGCGCATTCGTATCGGCAAGCCGTCCGATCCCACCACCAACTTCGGCCCGCTCGTGAGCGCCGCGCAACTCGACAAGGTGCTCGGCTACATCGAAAGCGGCAAGCGCGAAGGCGCGCGGCTCGTGGCCGGCGGTGCGCGGATCGTCGACGGCGATTACGCGCAGGGCCAGTACGTGCAACCGACCGTGTTCGCCGATTGCCGCGACGACATGCAGATCGTGCGCGAAGAAATCTTCGGCCCTGTGATGAGCCTCTTGAGTTTCGCCGACGAAGAGGAAGTCATCGCGCGCGCCAACGACACGATCTACGGCCTCGGCGCCGGTGTCGTCACCGAGAACCTCTCGCGTGCGCATCGCGTGATTCACCGTCTCGAAGCTGGCATCTGCTGGATCAACACGTGGGGTGAATCGCCGGCGGAAATGCCGGTGGGCGGCTACAAGCAATCGGGTGTCGGCCGCGAGAACGGCATCACGACGCTCGAGCACTACACGCGTATCAAGTCGGTTCAGGTGGAACTCGGCAAGTATCAACCGGTGTTTTGAGGGAGCGTCGCATGGCAGCGAACGAATACGACTACATCGTCATCGGCGCGGGTTCGGCGGGCAATGTGCTCGCGACGCGTCTGACCGAAGAACGCGACGTGACGGTGCTGCTGCTCGAAGCCGGCGGCCCCGACTACCGCTTCGACTTCCGCACACAGATGCCCGCGGCCCTCGCCTATCCGCTGCAAGGACGGCGCTACAACTGGGCGTACGAGACCGACCCGGAACCGCACATGAACAACCGCCGGATGGAATGCGGTCGCGGTAAGGGGTTGGGCGGATCGTCGTTGATCAATGGCATGTGCTACATCCGCGGCAATGCGCTCGACTACGACGGTTGGGCACAACGCAAAGGGCTCGGGGACTGGAGCTATCTCGACTGCCTGCCGTATTTCCGCAAAGCCGAAACCCGCGACGTCGGCGCGAACGACTATCACGGCGGCGACGGTCCGGTTCACGTCACCACCAGCAAACCCGGCGCGAACCCGCTGTTCGAAGCAATGGTCGAGGCCGGTGTGCAAGCGGGCTACCCGCGCACCGACGATCTGAACGGCTATCAGCAGGAAGGCTTCGGCCCGATGGATCGCACGGTCACGGCACACGGCCGCCGTGCGAGTACTGCACGCGGCTACCTCGACCAGGCCAGGGAGCGGCCGAACCTGACGATCGTCACGCACGCGACCACCGACCGTATTCTCTTCAGCGGCAAACACGCTAACGGCGTCGCGTATCTGCACAGCGGCGCATCGGTTACCGCGCACGCGCGGCGCGAAGTGCTGCTATGCGGCGGCGCGATTGCTTCGCCGCAGATCCTGCAGCGCTCCGGCGTCGGTCCGGCCGCGTGGCTGCGCGAACTGGACATTCCGGTCGTGCTCGATCTGCCCGGCGTTGGACAGAACTTGCAGGACCACCTCGAGATGTACATGCAGTACGCGTGCAAGGAACCCGTATCGCTCTATCCCGCACTGCTGCTGCGCAATCAGCCGGCAATCGGACTCGAGTGGCTGCTGAAAGGCACCGGTATCGGCGCGAGCAATCATTTCGAAGCGGGCGGTTTTATCCGCACGCGCGACGACGACCTGTGGCCGAACATCCAGTACCACTTCCTGCCGGTGGCGATCAACTACAACGGCACCAACGCGATCAAGATGCACGGCTTCCAGGCGCATGTCGGCTCGATGCGTTCGCCGAGCCGTGGACGCGTGAAACTGCGTTCGCGCAATCCGCACGAGCATCCGTCGATCCTCTTCAACTACATGGCCGAGGCGCTCGACTGGCGCGAGTTCCGCGACGCGATCCGGATTACGCGCGAGATCATTGCGCAGCCGACGCTCGACCGGTTTCGCGGCGATGAACTGAGCCCCGGTGCCAGGTTGCAGAGCGATGCGGAGATCGATGCGTTCGTGCGTGCGCGTGCCGAAACGGCCTATCACCCTTCGTGCTCGTGTGCGATGGGCTATGACGACATGGCCGTGGTTGACGATGAGGGCCGCGTGCATGGGATCGACGGGTTGCGTGTAGTCGATGCATCGATCATGCCGTTGATCACGACCGGCAACCTGAATGCCCCCACCATCATGATCGCCGAGAAAATCGCCGACAAGATTCGCGGGCGAACCACGCTGGCGCGCTCGACTGCGCGGTATTTCGTCGCGAATGGAGCACCGGCGCGGGGCACGGAAGCACACAAGCGTGCAGCGGAAACGATTCACGCAACGTAAAGCGCTGAGAGGTTGAGGGGCTTGCCCTGGGTGACGCCCCCATCCTATCCAGATGCCGCATTCCTTCTATGTCGGCAAATAATGGTCAAGTCTACTGAAAGGATCGAGGCCGCGAAGACGCTAGCGAGTGTGCGCATCTCCGCGAGCCTCCTCACATCCATTCAGAGGATGCCATGTCGACCACCGCTTCTTCCTCCACCTCACGTCCCAGCGCTGCCGCCCGCTTAGAACGCTTACCGTTCTCTGGCTACCACCGCACGATCTTCCTGATCATCGCGATCGCCTTCTTCTTCGATTCCGTCGATCTCGGCACGATGACCTTCGTGCTCGGTTCGATCCGCACGGAGTTCGGACTGTCGAGCGCGGCTGCGGGTCTGGTCGCGAGTGCGAGCTTCTTCGGCATGGTGCTCGGCGCGGCCGTGGCGGGTTTGCTCGCGGATCGCTTCGGACGACGCCCCGTATTTCAGTGGAGCATGGTGTTGTGGGGCCTCGCGTCCTACCTCTGCTCGACCGCGCACTCCGTCGATACGCTGATCGTCTATCGCATCCTGCTCGGCATCGGCATGGGCATGGAGTTTCCGATTGCGCAAACACTGTTGTCCGAATTCGTACCGACGGCGTCGCGCGGCCGGCTCGTTGCGTTGATGGACGGCTTCTGGCCACTCGGTTTCATCACGGCGGGTGTCGTGTCGTACTTCGTGCTGCCGCAGTTTGGCTGGCGCACCGTATTCGCGCTGCTCGCCATTCCCGCCGTATTCGTGCTGTTCGTGCGCCGCATCGTGCCCGAATCGCCGCGCTGGCTCGAACATCGCGGCCGTCTGCATCAGGCCGACTCGGTGCTCATGCAGATCGAAGCGAAGGTGATGAAATCGAAGGGCCTGACATCGCTGCCCGCGCCGTCGATGCTCGTCGAAGCCGTCGGCCAGCGCACGCGCGGTGCGTTCCGCGAGATCTGGAGCGCGGCCTACCGGCAGCGCACGATCATGGTGTGGGCGCTGTGGTTCTTCGCGCTGCTCGGTTTCTACGGCCTGACATCGTGGCTCGGCGCGCTGATGCAGCAGGCCGGCGTTGCAGTGACGAAATCCGTGCTGTACACGGTACTGATTTCGCTCGGCGGCATCCCGGGGTTTCTCTGCGCGGCGTGGCTGGTCGAGCGCTGGGGTCGCAAACCGACTTGCATTGCTTCGTTGATCGGCGGCGGCGCCATGGCTTATCTGTACGGCCAGGCCGCACTGCACGCCGAGAGCGTCACGCTGCTCATCTGCTCGGGCCTGCTCATGCAGTTCTTCCTGTTCGGCATGTGGGCCGTGCTCTACACCTATACGCCCGAGTTGTACGGTACCGGTGCACGCGCGACCGGCTCCGGTTTCGCCTCGGCGATCGGACGGATCGGTTCGCTGATCGGACCGTACGCGGTCGGCGTCGTGCTGCCGGTGTTCGGTCAGGGCGGCGTGTTCACGCTCGGCGCGTTGTCGTTCGTGGTGGCAGCGCTCGCCGTCTGGGTGCTCGGGATCGAAACGAAGGGGCTTGCGCTCGAATCGCTGGCGTCGGAGACGACGGATGGCGTAGCGGCGACGTATCGCGTAGCGGTCGACGAGGTGCGCTGAGTACTCTCGCACGCGGGGTTGGTCGAAAGATAGGGGTATACGCGGATTCGTGAACCTGATCGCACTACGAGTCGTTCACGCATCCCGCATGCTATGCCTATCAGATCCTCACATCCGATAAGAATAATTGCACCCTCCGCACTGGTCCGACTTTTTCAACCGTTCGTCTTTATCCCTGGCGAGGCCATGAAAGCGGACGAGCTTCGGTCGCGACGCCGTATATCGCATCGGACGGGCAATGAGCATGGATCAGCAGTATCTGCGCACGGATCACAGCATCCCGACGCACAGCAGCAGCGATATCCCCCACCGGATTTCGATCGATGCCGATCGATCCGCCCCTGAACCCCGGGCGACGCATACCGCGGCGGCGGTTGCGACACGCGTGTCGGCGTGGCAACCGGATTTCGCCCTCCTGCGCGGCAATATTCGCATCGCGCTGGCCGATCAGATCGAGCAGGCGGTACGTCTCGGCGTGCTGCGGCCTGGCGATCTGTTCCGCCCGCAACGCGAAATCGCCGATGCGCTCGGGTTTCATCGCAACACGATCAACGCGGCATTCCGCGAAGCGGCACGCCGCGGCCTCGTCCGTGGCAGCAAGCGCCGCGGGACGGTCGTGCTGCCGCTCGACGAGGGCTGAGCCAGCGCCGTAAGCGGTCCACCGTACGCGGTTATTACGCGCGTCGGGTAGTTTCGCGTCGCCGCCACGCGTGCGACGCGCTCTGCGTCGCCTACGCTGCACGCGTAGGCGTACTCCATCGCACATTCCATCTCGCCCGCCAGTAGAAATACTGGCGGCGCCCATCCCGCGCCCCTCGCGCAACAGCAAACGTTTTTGTCGATTTTTGTGTGTTCGTGCGATGCCGTCACATACGACAATTCGCTGTCGAAACGTTAAATTGTTAAATGCGCTTCAGCGTCGAAAACATATAAGCTAATAACCCGCAACGCGCTTTCGCCGAAAAGCACGCAAATCTTAGGCAATATCGCCGATTTTCACTAAACATCGCAGGCCGGTTTTGCCGGCAACGAAGCACTACGCATCGAGCCCCTCACTTCGCATCCGATGGTCCGCCACACGCACGCTCGCCGCAGCGCACGCACGTGTACAGTCCTGTCTGGTCGCTGCTTGACACTACAAATCTGGCCGGGTAAAAGTTAGTAACATTCGGCAGGACGTCGTAATTAAAGCGGTGATACGAGGCAGCATGTCAAACCGCCCTTCCTTTCTACAAACTCGCGCTTCGTCGCACTCGCCTGGAGTTAACTTGGCTAAGGGGCTTTTCGATGAACTGGTCAGCGGCTATCACGAGTTAAAACGGGTGCTGACACGCGAGCTGGATACGGATAATGCGGCCGATGTCGCGCAATCATCGTTTGAGCGGGCACTGCGCTACGCGCAAAGTCACGAGGTACACTCGCCGCGCGGTTTGCTGTTCGGTATCGCCCGCAATCTGCAGATCGACGGTGGCCGCCGCTTCGCGCGCGTGTCGTGGCAATCGGTCGACGAGGTCGAAGACGATATCGACCGGCTGGCGTGCTCGGAGGTGACGCCCGAGCGTTCGCTCGCGGGTCGCCAGGCAGTCGACCAGCTATGCGATATCATCGACGCCTTACCACCCCGTTGCCGGGAAGCCTTTGTCCTGTGCAAACTGCATCACATGACTTATGAAGAAGCCGCCGATGAAATGGGCATCAGCCCTACGGTCATCCGCAAATACCTTGTGCAAGCATTGCGCGAGTGCCGTGTCGTGCTCGGTTAGCACGCGGCCAGCCACGCTCGTACCTTGGGAATCGTCAGGCCCATGCCGCTGAGTCAGTCCGAACGCGACGCCGCCGACGATCTGTTCGCCTCCGCGAAGTTCGGCGACATCGCACAGCAAAAGTCAGCGCAAACCGCCCTCGACACATGGACCGGCGGGGATTCCGAACGTCTGGCGCATGTCGCCGGTCTCGAAGCCGCCAATCGGGCGCTCGAAATCAACGTCGGGACCTTGCGCAATCGCTATCCGCGTCACATCGAAAGTCGCGTGCCGGTTGCTGCCGCCACGATCGCGCGTGCACCGGGTCTGTCGCGCTTGTGGCCCGGCATTGCCATGGCCTGCTGCGCCATGGTGGCGGCCGCCACGTGGGTCATCAATCCGGTGCTGTCGCACCAGACCACTTCATCCGCGGTCGGTCAGCAACTCGCCTTCGATCTCGATGACGGCAGCCGCGTCCTGCTCAACACCGATACCGCGGTGCGCTTCGTCAACCGGCTGCATTCGCGCGAGCTGACGCTGGAGAAAGGCGAAGCCATGTTCTCCGTCGTGCATAGCAGCGTGCGGCCGTTCCACGTGTACGCCGGCACCGCCGATATCCGCGACGTCGGTACGCAGTTCAGCGTGCGTCTGCTGCCAACCGGCGTGAGCGTCGCGGTACTTGAAGGCCGCGTATCGGTGACGCCATCCGCCGACACACCACCCGCCCTGCTCACCGCCAACCAGGCGCTGCGCACCGACGGTGCGACGATGGTGGCGGTCGACGGACCACAGGCGGTCAACGCGATGCTGAGCTGGAAAGACCAGCGGCTCGATTTCGACAATACGAGCATCGTCGATGTCATCGGGGATCTGCAGCGCTATCGGCCCAAGCCGATCGTGCTGGCCGACAACAAGGCGGGCAAGTTTCGCGTGAGCGGCGGCTTCTCGATCGCCGATCCGGAACAACTGCTCAAGACACTGCCCTCCGTGGCGCCGGTGACAGTTACCATGAAGCCGGATGGCACAGCCGTCATTGCATCGCGCCACTAGCCTGCAGCGGCAACCGGAAAGCAAAGTTCGTCATCGCAGGACACCCGATGTTATCCCGTCATCTGTCGCGCGCCCGGCCGCCTGACACTTTTATCGTGCCTGCCGCATGCAACGTAGATCGCCTGGACCTTGAATGAGAACGAGCTGGACAAGCAAGGCCCTTGTGCAATATCGGCTGGCAACGCTCGCGGGTATGCTGGGCGCGCTCGGCCTGGCAAGCCTCGCTGTTCATGCGCAAACGATCATCGCGCTGCCGGCCCAGGCGTTGTCGCTCTCGCTCTCGCAACTGGCCCGCGAAGGCGCGGTCAATATCCTCGCGCCATCGGAACTCACCGCCAATCACAACGCGCCCGCGCTGTCGGGCAAGCTGACCGTCTCCGAAGCGCTGCACCGGTTGCTTGAAGGCACCCAGCTCACCGTGCAGCAGCGCGACGAGAAGACCTACATCATTCACGGGCCGCCCGCTCAGGCCGCAGCATTGCCGCTCCGCCCGAGCGATGTCGTCACCGTCCTGCCGCCGGTGATGGTCAATGGCACGAACGCGATGAACGACCTCGGCTTTGCCGCGCAATCAAGCTCCCTGGCAACGCGCACCGACACACCGATCATCCAGATCCCGCAGTCCATCGCCGTCGTCACGCAGGACACCCTCGCAAGCCAGCAGGATCAATCGGTGCGGGACGTGCTGCGCAATATCAGCAGCATCACGATCGATCGGGTCGGGAGCTACAGCGCACAGGGTTTGCCTTACATCCGCGGATACGCCGCGCCCGTGCTGCTAGACGGATTGCCGGTCGCGTTGAGCCAGTCCGACATTCCGTTGTCGCTGCCCCCCGTCGCCATATCTCGCGTCGAGGTGCTCAAGGGTGCGGACTCGATTCTTGCGGGGAGCATGGACGCGGGGGGACTCGTCAATATCGTCACGAAACGCCCACAGGCCGACCCCGTGCAGCGCCTTACCGTGCAGGCCGGTTCGTACGGCGACTGGTTGACCTCGCTCGACCTGGCCGGTGCGATCACCGACGATAAAAAGCTGACCTATCGATTCGTGATGTCCGGCGAGCGTGCCGGCCAGGATTCCATCGGCTACGACGGCAAGCGCAATTTCTATGTCGCGCCGTCGATCGGCTGGCACGATGCGCAGACCACGCTGGTGGTGGGACTGCAACAAAACTCGGACCGGGAACCGTTTGCGCCGAATTCGCTGCTGCTGCCAACCGGTCCGATGAACCTGTCGTCCCCGCTTGGTCGCCCGGATGACCGCTACCTGATCAACGACACGGCGGTGTACTACGACTACACGCGCAAGCTCACGAGTTCGCTGACGTTTCACAGCAAGGCGCGCTACGACGCGTCGAGCCAGGACTCGCGGGAGTACCTCATCACGGCGTTACCGTCCCCCAGCGGGACCACCTTTCTGCCGCAAACCAACCAGATACAGCAGGATCAGATCAGCGTCGACAACAACCTGCAGTTCAAGACTCGCACCGGGCCGATCACGCATACGCTGCTGGGCGGTTTCGCGTGGTCGTCGGACCGGTATGCCCAGACGCTCGGCAGCGGGACGTCGGTGACCGTACCCATTCCGGTGCCGCCGTTACCACCGGTCGCGATAACGAGCGTCAACAAGATTCCGTCACAGCGAGATTCCCTCACGACGCTATACGTGCAGGATCAGATGACGTGGGGACCGCTCCACGTGCTGGTTAATCTCGGGCGTAGCCAGGTCTGGACCACCCACGATGCCCCAGGCATTCCCTCCGCACGCGTGACTAACTGGTCCCCGAGCATCGGCATTGCGTACCAGTTGACCGATAGTCTGGCCATCTTTGCGAACACCACGCACAGCTTCCTGCCGCAGTACACGTTTCCCACTTTCAACGGAAGCGTCCCGCAGCCCAGAATCGGTCATTCGATCGATACCGGTATGAAGTTCAGTCTGCTCGACGATCATCTGACGGGGACCGTTGCACTGTTTCGCAGCAAGGAATCCCACGCGGTACAAGACGACTTCAATCACCCGAACTTCTATGCAGTCGTCCCGGATATCGCCTATCGCGGCGTCGAATTCGACATCACGGGCCGTCTGCTGCCTGGCTGGAATGTCATCGCGAGCTATACGTATAGCAATGCGCAGGCGCCCAACGGCGAAGTCGGACAACTGCCGGCTCACGTAGCAAGCCTGTGGACGACCTATGACTTCCAGAATGCGTTCCTGCATGGCTGGGGCGCAGGGATCGGGGTGTGGGCCCGCACTCATTACAACGCGATCGATGCTACTGGAAACCTGTACCGGCAAGCCGGTCAGACACGCACCGACGTGAGCGTCTATTACCACGCCAAACGCTGGTCGGCGACGCTTAGCGCGAAGAACATCTTCAACCGCGCGCTGTATGACGACTACGCGGACCAACGGCTCGAACAACAATCCGGTCGCCTGTTCTTTCTGAGCGGCACGTACGACTTCTAACGCATTCGCGTAACAGCATGCCGGTCATGATGGCTGTATTACCAGCTTCATGATCGCGAATCTTCTTTCTGCTGATTCCACTGGTTCTCTTCCCTGCCTCGTTCGTCTTTAATAACAACGGACTCCGGAATATCGCGCGCATCTATCGCGTTATTCGATCTGCATTACGCGCAGGAGCGTTTCCATGGAATTAAAGGCAGGCATGACCACTCAGGTTCTGGATACCACCGACGCGAAGTTCGAGATCGACGTCGCGCACACGACGTCGCCGGTGCTGCTGTACTTCTGGGCACCATGGTCGGAGCCGTGCGGTGCGATCGATCCGTTACTCGACCAGGTTGCGCGACACCATACGAGCCGCCTGAAAATTGTCAGGGTGAACGTCGACGAACATGAAGCGATTGTTAAACGCTTCGACATCCACCGTATTCCAACCGTGCTGTTCTTCGACAAGGGCGATCTACACACCGCGCTCGTTGCACCGTCCGTTGCACGCGTGCAGGTACTGATCGAGGATCGCTTTGGATCCGACATGCCGTGGAACGCTGCGCGGGCCGACGAACTCTGCGCATCGTCGGCGCTTGCCTTCCAGGGTCAGGCAGCACGCAAAAAGATCTGTCTCAAGCGCCTGCGCGACACGGTTTTCAGTGCCGAGCATCCGCCCTCCCGCTGTGCTGCCGGCGATACCGGACACTTCGTCGACGAGGTGGGCGTACCGGGCGTGCTCGGTGACATGATCGATACGCTCTGGCGTCTGACCTGTGCGACTGAAGGGGCTGCCTATGCACGTGCGCGCACGATCGCGCTGATCGAGGCGATCCCTCTGGGAGCAGACCTGAGCAGTGTCGCACCGGCGGTCACGCATGGACTGCTGCACGATCGCCGCTGGGGACTCGTCCGATACGCGCCGGAAGGCAACGCCCGCGAGATCTTCGCGCGGCTCGCCGTGTTGCATGCTCGCGAACTCATCGGCACGCGGGTCGATGACCGGGCCTGGCTAGAGTTGGCACGCGATGCGATTGCACTCGCGGATGTTCACAGCCTGCGTCAGTCGGAAGACACGGCGACACCGCTGGATCTGCAACAGATCTTCATCGAACAGATGGAACACGTCGCCCGTCCGCTCGCACGACTGGACCTCGACATGTTGCTGCAGATGGTTCTGTCGCTAACCTATGCACGCGAGCAGCCCAGGTTCTGGACCGACGAAGACGAGCGCAACACGAGGATGATGGGGGACGCGGCGTTACGCGAAGTCGAGCGACAATGCGGACTCAAACCTCCCGACGACGATATCGAAACCGTCAACCGATGGCGTCATCAGGTACGCACGCTGATCGACAAACTGGAAGCGACCCAATCTACCGCGGACCCGACAACCTCCGTGCGCCTCGAGATCTGGAAAAGCCATAGGGACTCGCTTGCGGCAGAGCTTTATTCCACTGTTTGCGAACTCATGGTGAGCCGCTTCGACCGTGCGCCGAAAACCGTCGTGTTGCACTAGATCAGATCAGTCGAGATGTTTTTTCAGAAAGACCTGCATCAAGGAAGCAATCTCGTCGACCTGCTCGTCGAGCGCGAAATGACCCGCATCCAGCAGATGAATCTCGGCAGCAGGTAGATCGCGCCCGAAGGCCTCTCCCCCGGCAGCAATGAACGAGGGATCGTTACGTCCCCACACCACGAGGGTCGGTGGCTTGTGCTCGCGCAACCACGACTGCCATGCCGGATATGCAGCGACATTCGTCTGATAGTCGTATAGCAGCGCCCCCTGGATGTCGCGTTGACCGGCTCTGGACAGGTGGGCGTCCTCATCGGTCCAGGTGTCCGGGTTGTAGCGTTCGGGATGCGACGTGCCGGCGGTATGGCGCTGTTCGTTTGCCGCCGGCGACATGAACGTATCGAGCACTTCAGGGTGCGCCTTGGGATCGGCCCAATACTGCGCAATTCCCGTCCATTTGACGCCTAGCCCTTCGCGATAAGCGTTGGCATTCTGGATCACGAGCGCCTGCACACGCTCCGGATGCGCGAGCATGATCCGGAAACCGACCGGGCCGCCATAGTCGTGCAGATAAAGGCTGTATCTGTCGATACCCAGTTTCTCGAGCAGATGGTTAGTGGTTTGTGCGAGATGATCGAACGTGTAGGTGTACGACGATGGCGGCGGCGCATCGCTTTGACCAAAGCCGGGGAAATCGGGTGCTACGAGGTGATAGCGGGTTGCCAGCAACGGAATCAGCGTGTCGAATTCGCGCGACAAGGACGGATAGCCGTGTAACAGCACGATTGTCGGTGCGTTCTTCGGGCCCGCCTCGCGATAGAAGATCGAAGTGCCGTCGACCATCACGCGATGATAGGAAGTCGTAGCCGACGTCGACTCCAGCATGGCAGCCTGCGCGGTGTGAGCAACCATCAACGCAGCAACCGTTCCCAACAGAATTCGAGCTTTCACAGTGGTAATCCTCTTGCGCGCGAGGCAATCAAATTACCACGGCAGCAGCAGCGTCGCAGCCAGGTGCGCATGACGGTAAAATCGCGCATGGCGATGGCGCCCGCATGAGAGGTGGTAGTTTGACCGAGCTTGAACAGGGTTTCATTTTGACCCGGCATTGGCGCGACACACCGGCCGGTACGGAAGTCGATTTCTGGCTGGCAACGGACAGCGGGCCCCGCCACATCCTCCTGCGTCACCAACCCTCGGTGGCATTCATTCCCGCTGGACATCGCGAACGCGCCGAAACCATTCTGCGCCGCGAGGCACCGCTCGATCTACGGCCACTCGATCTGCGCGACTTCCATCATCGGCCGGTCATGGGTCTTTACTGCCCGCAGTACCGGCAACTCACTAGCTTCGAGAAACGCCTGCGGCAAGGCGGTGTCGACGTCTACGAAGCCGATATCTTTCCGCCCGAACGCTACATGATGGAGCGGTTCATCACTGCTCCCGTGCACTTCAGCGGCGATGTGCAGCGCGACGGTTCGCTGCTGAACGGCGAACTAAAACCGGCCAGCGGTTATCGTCCTTCGTTGAAGCTCGTGTCGCTCGATATCGAAACCAGCGCGCAGACCGAGCTCTATTCGATCGCGCTGGAAGGTTGTGGGCAACGCCAGGTGTATATGCTGGGACCTCCTAACGGCGACGCAGGCGAACGCGATTTCGACCTCGAATACTGCGAAACCCGTGCGCAGATGCTCGAAAAACTGAACCTGTGGATCGAGCGGCACGATCCCGATGCGATCATCGGCTGGAATCTCGTGCAGTTCGATTTACGCGTGCTGCAACAGCACGCCGAACAGTATCGCGTGCCGTTGCGGCTCGGTCGCGGCGGTTCGGTGATGGAATGGCGCGAGCACGGTCTCAAGCAGAACCATTTCTTTGCCGGCGCTGCGGGGCGGCTGATTATCGACGGCATCGAGGCACTGCGATCCGCGACGTGGAGTTTCCCGTCGTTCAGCCTCGAATATGTGTCTCGCACGGTATTGGGCGAAGGCAAGGCGATCGATAATCCGTATCAACGCATGGATGAAATACAGCGGCGCTTCGATGAAGACAAGCCCGCGCTCGCCCGCTACAACCTGAAAGATTGCGAACTGGTTACGCGCATTTTTGCGAAGACCGAGTTGATGTCGTTTCTGCTGGAGCGCGCCACCGTTACCGGCTTACCCGCGGATCGCAGCGGCGGCTCGGTAGCGGCGTTCACGCATCTGTATATGCCGCGCATGCACCGGCAAGGCTATGTCGCACCGAATCTCGGCGATGTGGCCGGCGCGGCAAGCCCGGGCGGCTTCGTGATGGATTCCCGACCGGGTCTCTACGATTCGGTGCTGGTGCTCGACTACAAGAGCCTCTATCCGTCGATCATCCGTACCTTCCTCGTCGACCCGGTAGGTCTGGTAGAAGGCACGCTGAACCCCACTGACGAAGCATCCATACCCGGCTTTCTCGGCGCGCGCTTTTCGCGCACGCACCATTGCTTGCCGGCGATCGTCAGCCAGGTGTGGCAAGGACGCGAGGCGGCTAAACGCGAACACAACGCGCCGCTTTCGCAGGCACTGAAGATCATCATGAACGCCTTTTACGGCGTACTGGGGTCGACCGGTTGTCGCTTCTTCGACCCGCGTCTTGCCTCGTCGATCACGATGCGCGGCCATGAAATCATGCACACCACGCGCGAGCTGATTCAGGGCGAAGGCTACGAAGTGATTTACGGCGATACGGATTCCACGTTCGTATGGCTCAAGCATGCGCATGGAGAGGAAGACGCGAGCCGCATCGGGCGCGCGCTGGTCGAGCATATTAATGCCTGGTGGCGCCAGAATCTGCCGCTACGCTTCGGCATTGAAAGTGCACTGGAGCTGCAATTCGAGCGGCATTACCGGCGCTTTTTCATGCCGACCGTTCGCGGTGCCGAGGACGGCAGCAAGAAACGCTATGCCGGGCTCGTTGTTTTGCCGGACGGCAGCGAGGACATCGTCTACAAGGGGCTCGAAACGGTGCGCACCGACTGGACGCCACTTGCACAACAGTTCCAGCAGGAGTTGTACCGGCGCATTTTCACGCGGCAGCCGTATCAGGACTATGTGCGCGACTACGTGCGCGATACGCTCGCGGGCAAGCTCGACGATCAACTGGTGTACCGGAAACGCCTGCGCAGGACCCTTGAGGAATACGAGCGCAACGTACCGCCCCATGTGCGCGCGGCGCGCGTCGCCGACGAATTCAATCGCCGGCAAGGGCGGCCCCTGCAATACCAGAACGGCGGCTGGGTCAGCTATGTGATGACAGTCGCGGGACCGGAGCCGCTGGAAACGCTGCGCTCGGCGATCGACTACGATCACTACCTCACGCGGCAATTGCAGCCGGTGGCCGATGCGATCCTGCCGATGTTGCGCGACGATTTTACGACTTTGATCTCGGGGCAGCGGCAGTTGTTTTGAGGTGTGGCGCGAGCGCTGGGGCGCCCGCGACTAATCGGTATCCCCGCTATCGAACCGGTAGAACAGCCGTATCTTCGCCGCGGCATTGCGCGCTGCGGCGACGGCATGCTCCGCATCGTCTCCTACGGCTATGACGAACGCCGAGCGATCCGCACTGGCGTTGATCTCTCCACCCCGCGCACCGGGCTTTTTCAGAACACCCACCTGGCGCACATCCGGACAGCGCTCGGCCTCGTCTACGCCACGCACTTCGGCGACGATTTGCTGTTCGAGCGATCGCTCGAGCAGATACCAGACCGCAGCTGCTTTCGCTTGCGGCGTTTGACTCACCAGGTTCTCCATCGGAAGGTGCGCCATCTGCCTCGCGTAGAGGTCGTACAGATCCACCCCCGTGACCTGTTGAACGAGATCGCCGATCCTGTCCCCACCAATTCGCGTGTGCGTTTCCACGAGACGCGGCCCCTCGGCGGTCACGATGACCTCCGAGTGTGAAGGACTGTTATAAAAACCGAGCGCAGTCAGTACCTTGCGGACGTATTGCTCGATGGCTTCACGGCTGTTCTCGCCGAGCGGCGCTGGCACCACGTGCCCGTATTCGACGAAGTTGTGATCGTCCTTGTATTTGCGGGTAATTGCGACGACATGATGTTCTCCCGCTATGGAAATCGCCTCGACGCTATATTCGTCGCCCTCCAGAAACTGCTCGACCAACAGCTTGCCATCAAGCGCCGGACCCTCGAGCGCCGCGATAAAAGTCGCTACGTCCTCGACGCTGCGAAGCTTGCGCACATTGCGGCTACCCTCGCCCGCGACTGGTTTGACAATGCACGGCAAGCCGACCGAGTCGATCGCCCGGGCAAGCTCATCTTTCGTCGACGCGACGCTGAATCGGCAATAGCATAGTGCGTGCTGTTCCAGCAACCGGCGCGTCGCCCACTTGTCGCGCGTGAGCTCCACGAGCTTCGACTCGATGACGACCGGCAAGTCAAGCTCCGCGGCGATACGATTCGCCAGCACCTGCGTGCGGTCGACAAACGATGTCACAAAGTCGAGCGAATCCGCCGTATGCAATCCCTTCGCCAGCGCGATCAGCGAGGCATCGTCCGCATCGTCGTCGTGAATCAGGATGTGCCGATACTTCTTTCCAAGATCGCTCGTCAGCGCGCGTGACCTGCCGATCAGAAGTGAGACACTCACGCCCGCCGCCATTAGCCGGTCGTGACATTGCCGCATGACTCCAATGACTAGAACGTGCCTGCTTTTCATCTCCGCCTCACTAAAGCTAACCGGTTTGCTCCGATGTTGTTCGTCACGCCCGCACATCGAGGTCGTGGTGCCTTTTCAACGACTGCCTGCAGTAATACGCAAAAGATGCGGAAAAGCGCTTGTCGGTGGTAATCCAGTCGCGTGCTTCAAGTGCGAGGTCCGCCGGGATCGCCTGAATCTCGCCCGCGCTTGCCGCAAGCAACTGGAGCCTGGCCGCCCGTTCGATCAGCACCGCGAGTACACACGCCTCCTCGATCGATCGACCCGCCACCAGCTGGCCGTGATGCGCCAGCAGGATCGTTTTCTTGTTGCCAAGCGCGCGCGAGATGATTTCCCCCTCCTCGTTGCCGACGGGAATACCCGGCCATTCGGACAAGTAAGCGCAGTTGTCATACAGCGGGCACAGGTCCATTTGCGAAATCACAAGCGGTTGACCGATCATCGACAGGGCGGCCACATGCAATGGATGCGTGTGAATGACGCAATTCACGTCGGGACGCGCCCGATAAATCCACGTATGAAACCGGTTAGCCGGATTCGCCATTCCCGAGCCGGATTGCACGCGGAGATCTTCGTCGACCTCAAGCAGGTTATCGGGCGTGATCTCGTCGAACCCCAACCCAAGTGCCTGCGTATAGAACCTTCCGGGTGCCGAGCGAAAGGTAATCTGCCCTGCCAGGCCCGAATCGTGACCGTGGTCGAACAGAATGCGGCAAGTCAGTGCGAGTTTTTGTCGCACATCGAGATGCGAATCGGCTATCGCGGCTTTCATTTCCGCGTGGGCTCGTTCCACCAGACCGGCCTTCGACGCGCTCAGTCCATTTGTCATGTATTGCCTCGCTGGGCCAACGGGGTTGTGCGGCAAACGCGGCGCGTTAGTAGATCGCGCCGAACGATGTGTCGGTGCTGGTTGCCGATCCCTCCGCATCGCCATAACCTGCGTGCGGCACCGTCACCTCGCTGTGCCACGGGTCGGACCTGCGCCCACTGTCACTCGACGCGCGCTCGGTGTCCGGTTGTCCGCTTTCGCGGTTTTGCCCAGTCGCACTTCGCGACGCAGTTCCAGAAGTCATTGCATTTCCTCCACCTGTTCGCCATGAAGTTCTCACCCAACCCGGCGTTGCCGAATCGCTGAACCCTGTGCGCGTCGCGCGCGGTTTCCATCAAGACTGCCAGACGACATTTGCGCGGAGCCAGTCGGAGAACTCTCCGACCCGATCCATCAACTGCCCGTCGCTATTCGCTACCACGACTGCACTCAGCACGTCATCCGTGTACGTCGTGGCCCTTTCATGGCATTGCCCTTCGCTACCCGTCAGGCAAACGGTCGACACCCAGGGGAAAGGCATCACCAGAGGTAGCCGAAGCAAACGCTTATCCCGCGCCGGGACCCGTAAGGATGCAGCGAAGACGCCAGGTGCATGGATACGTTCAGTCTGCGGCGGCAGGCCAGCCTGCGCCCGCGCCCAGGCACGATGCAGGTTGATCCCGTAGCTGCGTTCGATCAATTCGATCGTGAGCGAACCCGCCGTGCGTGCAGCAACCTCACACAGCAGCAATCGATCATCGGACGTGTGAAATATCTCCGCGTGGAATGCCAGCGGATCGGTGGGCGGAAGTGCCTTCAATACCTGCTGTGTAAAAGCAATGAGGCGACTCGCTAGCGGTGTCTGCGGATCGATCGTGCGACTACCAAACAGGCCGCCCGTCTGATAGTCCAACGCGCCGTTGATATACGCGCACGGCGCAAAAAAGTCCTCGCCCAGCGTGGAAACCAGTCCGTTGACGTGATACATGCTGCCTGGCACAAACGATTCGATCATCTGCGATCCAGGCCTCGCGTTAAGCGCTTCTCCGGCCGCGGCCTGGCGGAGTTCCGCGAGATCGTGCACGACCGACACATTGTGTGACCCGCTGCTGTCGACCGGCTTGATCACCAGAGGAAAACCGTGCTTGCCGGCGAAGTCAAACAGATCGACTGGCGATACGCAACGTTGAAACGCAGCCACGGGAATTCCGGCCCGTACCATGTACTCCTTCATCACGACCTTGTCCCGGTACGCATTCGCGCTCTCGACACTCTGGCCCGGTATGTGCAGAAATTCCCGCAGGCGCGCGGCCCGCAGAAGATCATATTCAGAGTGAGCGACGATACGTGACAGGGACTCGCTTTGCGCAAGCTCGATGGCGGCTAGCTCCACCACACCGCCTGCATCGAGATCGGCGACTCGCTTGACGATCCGGTAACGATCCTGCGCCGGCAGTTGTACGGATGAGATGGCCAGCAAGCTCTCACTCGAATCGGAAAACCAGTTTGCGTAGTCGAACTTGATCGTTCGAGCCAGGCAAAGTATTGACATTGGGAAACTCCGACGTTGAGGGGATTAAGCAAAACACGCAATACGTCACACCGGAAAACGACACACATGTATCGCAACTGCCGGTTTATCCGTCGCCGCGCACGACCGCGAGCGCGGGAAGCCCTTCGACCTCGAGACCCTGATCCTCGATTCGAGCAGTCGACTGGGCAGCGCTCTGGCATTGCGCAATGAAAGACAGAAAACCGTGCCAGGCATCGCTACCTCGCGTCACGATCTCCGGCACGTAATCCTCGTTGAGGCGCAACGGTACGAGCGACACACTGGCGCCTTGCCCGCGCGACAGATCGATGCGCGCCACAGCGGTCCATCGTGAGGTTTCGTCAAACAGAAATCCCGATCGACGCGGAAAATGCGCGTAACGGCCGAAGCGTGCTTCCATTGCTTCGTCACTCCATCCCGCGCAATCGGCATGCTCCCGCCTGAATTTGTCCGCGTACCCCAATTGGTCGAACACGAGATGACCGAGCCCGTACAGAACCGGCATCTCGCCGATGAACTCGATCCCCCGCAACGCATGATGGTGATGACCGACGACCGCGTCGACGCCAAGTTCGCCCAACCGCCGCGCGGTTTGCCGTTCGAGCTGTGTCAGCCGGAACGGCGCGGTATGGTCGCCCCAATGCAGGTTCGCCACGACCCATTCAGCCTGCTCGCGCGCATCGCGGACCGCCTGTTCAAGCCGGCGCCAGTCCTCTTCGTTGACTTCAGTGTGGATACGCGGAGGTGCGCCGGGCACGATCGCCCCGGGAAATTGCGACGCGTAGAAATCCGTCGAGCGTAGTGCCGCAATTCCCGGACTGTTTGCTCCAGCCTCGTATCCCACGCGCAGGATGGCTGAAGCCGCTATGAACGCGACCGTCGTTTCGCGGCACGCCATCACCCGTGGCGCCCACGCTTCATGGCGCGAGCGACCCGCTCCGACCGAGCGTACGCCGATGCTGTCCAACGCCTTCAGCGTGCTAAAGAGACCCGGATGGCCGGCGTCGAGCGAGTGATTGTTTGCGAGCGAAACGACGTCGAACATCGTGAGACCCGCGACATTCTCCACCGGTGCGATAGCGATGCCGCCCCTGCCCGGCAACGGATCGACATCGCTGCCCAGCACCCCTTCGAGATTGCATGTCGATATGTCGGCATGGCGCAGCAGTGGCGCCAGACTGTGCAACGCAGATTCCGGTGCCGGGCGGTTGATCAGCACGTCGCCCGCCGCCGCAATACTTATCCTGCTAGAAGTCATGGTCGATACACATCCGAAGATTGACGGAAGATTAATGAGTCTCGGGGCAATGGGTCTTAATGCAGGTCAGGTGACGTTCGAAAACCGGAGAATAGCGTCGTAAACCCTGAGCCTCGCGTTGATTGCGATTTCGGCCGACTGGATCGCGCACAGCTCTTTCTCCGGTGAATTAGCTGTCAGATCACCAAGAATCCGGTACATGGTCTCGGCGTGGCCATCGTCGCATTCAATATGAATTCTGAAAAAATCAAGATCTTCCTCCGATACGTCGTGATGCCGGAATCCCTCGATGATTGCCGAATATAGCGATGGAACAATGGCTTCCGCCCCAAGACAAAGCGCACCCAACCCGGCAATTCCTTCGGGTTGGCGGCACAACATGAACACCGTTTGAATCTGACTCTCGGTTTCCGGGAAGGCTGCATGTTCCGCTATAGATATATCAAACCGGGTCAACAAATCGGTATAAATCTGCGAATGCGGAACATTGACGTCGTCATGCCCGAATCCAAGCTCCTCGGCAAGATTTTCCGCGAGTTTCAGGACATCGGCTCCATTTTTGAGCTGGGAAATCAGTGCGCACAGATATCGCGTGAAATAAGCCGAATATTTACCGTGCTGCACAAGAAAGTGCATCAATGCACGGAATGGAACATTTCCTTCCCGGCAACTGACGAGAAACGGATGGTCTAGAATTTTCTTTGAAAAATCAATTGCTTGCTGCTTCATATAAGGTGACATTGACGATTTTTCAACGGAAGCTTCGTCAAAATTTGCCGCGTAAACTCTCATGTTCACTCCGAAGATGATTGCTGCTCCCATGCCCCGAGCACAGCGTTAATTGTCGCAAACGCGAATTCAAAGATTAGCCGCAGTAACAAATTCTTTCATTTTCAAACATTGCACTGCAAAACATACTCAATGATGTTCAAAATCAATGATCCATCCATTTCGCATGAAGAATATGCCATTCGCATCGTATTGCCCGCGCATCATGCAGAATAAATACGAAATGATCCATCGCTATCTTTTCCAAAATTAAATCTTGACTCATTGTCACAGTCGATCCATTCTTTCGCAAGAAATTTTGATTTGAAGCTGTCACCCCGTTGACACACTTAAAATGATATGGTTTAAATAGACACAGATCATAAGCATTATCGGGCACCACAATCGGCCACCTCCATTAATTGCATTTTATTAAATGCAATTAATCGGCTATTTATTTGCCTGTCGATTATGTACAACTTCAGTCAATGCAAAGCGAGGCAATGCAGGTATGGATAATGCTATTGATAGCATCACGCAACCCCATTCAACTCCGGTTAACGAACCCGGACTCAATCCGGCACACCACGCTTTTCGCCGTTTCGAATCCAACGTACGCAGCTATTGCCGCCGGTTTCCTGCGGTATTTTCCCGGGCTCGCGATTCGTATCTGATCGACGACGAAGATAACGAGTACATCGACTTCTTCTGCGGCGCAGGTTCGCTCAACTACGGCCACAACAATCCTGTCATCAAGAACGCGTTGCTGGACTATCTGGGCACGGACGCGATTGTTCAGTCGCTCGATCTCTACACACCCGCCAAGCGGGAGTTCCTGCTGCAGTTTCAGCGCGAGATCCTCGAGCCTCGCGGCTACGAGTACAAGGTGCAGTTTTCGGGGCCGGCCGGGACCAACGCAGTCGAGGCGGCGCTCAAACTGGCAAGAAAGGTGACCGGGCGGCGTAGCATCGTCGCGTTCTCGAACGCTTTTCACGGGATGTCGTTAGGCGCATTGGGCGTATCGGCTCGCTCGTGGAAACGCAGTTCGGCGGGCACACCGCTTGACGGCGTCATCCGCATGCCGTTCGAGGGCTTTCTCGACGATGGTGTGGATTCGATCCAGATCATCGAGAGCATGCTTTTCCGCACAGGCTCAGGCAATGACCGCCCCGCCGCCATCATCCTCGAGACCGTCCAGGCCGAAGGTGGCCTTAACGTGGCATCGAACCTGTGGCTGAAACGCCTCGCCGATCTCGCGAAAGCACACGACACGCTATTGATCGTCGACGACATTCAGACTGGCTGCGGACGTACGGGATCCTTCTTCAGTTTCGAGGCCGCGGGTATCGAACCGGATCTGGTTTGCCTATCCAAATCCATCTCCGGATTCGGCATGCCAATGTCACTCGTGCTGATCAAACCGCACCTCGACAAATGGGAACCCGGTGAACACAACGCGACGTTCCGCGGCAACAACCTCGCCTTCGTCGGCGCCACAGCGGCGCTGTCCTACTGGCGCAACCGGGAATTTCAACCGTCGCTCGCACGACACGAACAACACATTCGTCAGGTACTGGAATCAATCCGGCTGGAGGCGCCCGAGCACGTCATCGAGGTCCGCGGGCGTGGTCTTCTGCAAGGACTCGTATTCCGCGATCCAAAACATGCAGCCGAAGTGTCGCGCATTGCATTCGGCATTGGCCTGATCGTCGAACTCTGCGGTGCGGAAGACGAAGTCGTCAAAGTCATGCCGCCCCTCACGATTACCGAAACATGTCTCGCGACCGGTCTCGACCGGTTACGCCAGGCCGTACGGCGATTGCGCTGAGAGCGACATGAAAATGTTCATAGCCAAAGTCGAAACCGGCCATGACAGGACGGTTCATCCGAAACTCACGCCCGAACATCGGGCGCGTTACAAAGTGAGACCCCTGGGCGAGCACTTCGATGCACAGACATGGCGCAGTTTCCGGCAGGCATGGCGCGTTCACGCTGCGCCCAATCGCCCGCTGCGCATCGACAGAAAGCGGTTTGCATTTTCGCTGCGCACAGCAGCACTACCGGCATGCGAGAAGAGTCGTGAAGCCGCACCGTCCGGCTACCTCGACAGCCTGCAGGGCGACGGTCCTGCGCACGCGTTACTGGACAACCTGTACTTCATTGAGCTCATTGCACTGTGCGTAGAAGCCATTCCGGAACATGACAGGCAGGCAGCGGTGCGAGTGGACGCGCAGTTGGTACGCATCCAGGACAGCTGCGTCGATGTCGAAACGATGCTGTTCGACCGGGCCAGGCGCCCGCGGGATGCGGTGCTCGGCGTCGTACTGATCAGGCGCAACGGCATCGTCATCGGAGACATCGACATCCTTTCCAGAACCGGTACCCGGGTGGAGAGTCTGCCGCTGTCGGATCCGCTCGATGTGATTCTGCTCGACTCCAGACAGTTCGCGCTCGGGCCGCTCTACTGGGTCGGCCTGCAGACACGCTCTCAGGGAAGCGCAGATCTCTTGACGTTGATGGTGTCCGTCGACGGCAACCCAGAATGTTCGAACCAATCCAAGAAGGAGACTTGATGTGAGTACCGTCAACTTGTACGACCCGGCTCAGGACACGGACGATCTCGGCCTCGATCACACGATTCTGAAGGATCGACTCGCGCGGCTTACTGCGGACGAGCGCCGCGAGGTAGCGGCTGCCCAGGCGCGGTTGTCGCAATCGGTATGGGACGCCGGCCTGAATTTTGAAGGCAAACCCTATCCGGTTTCCCTGCGTCCGCTTCCCATCGCGCAAAAGCTGTCGGACAGTCTCGCCGACACGGCAGAACGTTTCGTCAAGGTGTTCGACACGGTGGCGCGGCTGTATTGCAGTGAACCGCATGTAAGAGACCTGTTCCCCGCGTATCGAAACATGGAGCGGTATACCGTCGCGCTGCCCAATATGACGCCGCTCGTGAGGATTTGCCGCCTCGACGGATTGTTCGCACCGGACGGTCGCTATCAGGTTCTCGAGACCAACACCGACTGCCCCGGTGGTGTGATCCAGAACGGTCTCGCTGGCCAGATATGGGCGAAGGCAGACAACCCGCTCATCGAAGGTCTCGATCTTTCCGCGGACAGCCAGCCGTTCGTTCGCGACCCCGATAGTTTTCTGAAGGAACTGCTTGCCGCACACCTCGAGCGTACTGGCAACGCAGCCCAGAGCGCGGCGGTGGTGACGTTCAAGGGCCGCTTCACCAACGAAGTCGAGCGTATGGTGTCGGGGTTGAACCGTCTCGGTGTGGAAGCCTGGACCGTCGATGCAGCAGAACTCAAACGCAGCAACGGCCGTCTCGTCGATGCGCGGGGACGCGCAATCGATCTTGCGTATAACAAGCTCGATTTGCGCGATCTGATCGACGATCCGCAGGTCGAAGATTACCTGCAGGCCACCGCCGACGGCGAGGTCACGTTCCTTAACCCGCTGATCTGCCAGTGGCCGCTTGCCGACAAGGCGATTCTGGCCTTGCTGAGCGATCCGCAATACGGACATCTGTTTTCCGCACAGGAGCGCGAGCTGTGCGCGAAACACATTCCGTGGACCCGGCTTCTGCGTTCGGAGACCTTGAGCACCGGTATCAACGGCGAAACCACCGATCTGCTGTCCTACGCGATCCGAAATCGTAAGACGTTGATCCTCAAACCGACCAATGCGACACGCGGCGAAGGCGTGCTTATTGGTCACACCGTCGACCAGAACGCGTGGGAGGCCGCGCTGGCACTCGCGTTGCGCGGCGGCCCGCATGTGATCCAGCAATACATACAGGCAGCGCAGATCGCCGCACCCCACCCGATTAGCGGAGAAATCCAGCAGATGTGCTCCGGCGTCGACGTGTATGTGTACGGCGGACGCTTCGCGGGATTCCAGGCCCGTGCGAGCCTCGACCCGATCATGAACGTCGGCAAGCGCGGCATTCTGCTTCCAGTCGCTACCTATCAGGAGTAACCGAAACATGTCATCGACACTGAATGCACAAAGCCGGCCGCGCCTGCAACCTACCGTCGTGGTCGTGCCGCTCGACGAGCAACGGCTCGCCGTACACCGCGGCACACGTCAATCCGATCCCAGTCTGATCTTCGACGATCACAACGGCTGGA
This sequence comes from Paraburkholderia sp. CHISQ3, assembly GCF_030464945.1. NCBI lineage: Bacteria > Pseudomonadati > Pseudomonadota > Betaproteobacteria > Burkholderiales > Burkholderiaceae > Paraburkholderia > Paraburkholderia sp. CHISQ3. The sequence continues at coordinate 211,399 of NZ_JALPRG010000012.1, read as the reverse complement.
GAGGCGCGGCGCTTGCGCGTTGCACCGGGGAGCACACCCTCCAGGAAATCGCCGCCTCGTTGGACGGCACAGGGCACCCGGTAGCTGCGGCCGAACTCGCCGGGTTCTTCGAGTCGCTCGCGACTTCCAATGTTCTCGCCGACGCGACAGCGTATTCGAATGGTGAACTGACGCAGGCTCAGCAGGAACGCTATTCGCGCAACCTGAACGGATTCGCAGCGACGGCGAGCGGCGATGAAACACCAGGCAGCCTGCAGCAACGACTATTTGACGGTCATGTCCTCATGTTGGGCGCGGGTGGACTCGGCAGCCTCACTTCGCTCGCACTCGCCATGGCGGGCTGCGGAAAAATCTCCGTCATCGACTTCGACACGGTTGAACTGTCGAATCTGAACCGGCAGGCGTACACCGTGGCCGACGTAGGTTCACAAAAGGTCGAAGCGCTGCGCGCCCGTATCGCCGCGGCAAACCCGGAGGTGATCGTCAACACCGTGGCGCGCCGCTTGAACGGCCCGGGTGACGTCAAAAACGCGCTTGCCGATTTCGCTCCCGACATCGTCGTCGCCGCGATCGACCGACCGACCATCGCGGCAGACCGCTGGATCAGCGACGCCTGTTTCACGGCCGGCATACCGGCCGTGTTCAACAGTGTCTCGGCGGGCAAGGGGCTGCTCTGGTCCAAGGTTCCCGGTTCGACCGGCTGCTTCCAGTGCGATGAGTTGTGGGCTGCGCAGAATAGTCCCGAACATTACCAGGTGCGGCGCTACCGCGAAGAACACGACCTGATTCCCGCGACGTCCGCTTCCAGCTATTCGGCGATGACCGTCGGCGGCTTCATGGCGTCCGACATCATTCGTCATTTGCTGGGCAGGCCCATGGCCTCAGCCGGCAAGCTGATCGTGATCGACTTCGCGACACTTGCGGTGAGCATTCAGGAAAAACCGGCCCATGCAGATTGCAAGATCTGCCAACCTACCCGATAAACGTGACGATGAACCACGCCACTCCGTCGCTCAAGCAAGCACCCGTGGACGATCCTGCCGCATGGACCAGCAGGACGCTCGGCGGTTTCGAGACCCTGCGCTATAGCCTCGCGCCCGATGAAATAGACGCACTGAAAGCCGTGCTCGCGCAAACGAAATCTCAACGGCCGCAGTCGACCACTCGAGAGGATTTTCTTCACCCGGCGCTCGTGACGCTTTATCGCGACGTCCAGCACGCGCTGATGGATGGGCGTGGCGCGATCGTCATTAGCGGTGTGACTCAGGAGCAATTCACCGCCGAACAGTTTGAACGGATTTTCTGGGGTATCGGCACGCAACTCGGAACGGCCGCCGTGCAAAGTGCGGCCGGCGACCGGCTGGGTCATGTTCGGGTCGAGGACAACCCTAAAAATCGCGGTTATCTGTCGTCGCGCGAACTGGGCTTTCATTCGGACGCGTTCGAATTGATGGGACTGATGTGTGTCGAGCGGGCAGAGCGAGGCGGCGTAACCCGTCTGGCCAGCGGCCTCGCGGTCCACAACCGGATCCTGGCTGAGCGCCCGGACCTGCTCCCGGCACTCTATGAAGGCTACTACTACGCCACCGCTGAAGGGGCCGACGGCAAGCGGCCCGTCACACCCTACAAGATTCCGGTCTTTTCGCAGGTCGACGACAAGGCAAGCTGTATGTGCCTTAAGGCATATATGTCCGCCGCCGCCACCCGATTGAATACGACATTACCGGACGATCTGAATGAGGCACTACTGCTTTTTCTCGAGATCGCAGAACGTGAAGAGATAAAAATTGAGTTTCTTCTAAATCCCGGCGACATCCTGCTTTGTAATAATTTCGCCCTTCTTCATGCCCGCTCACCTTTTGAAAATTCCCCGGAACACAAGAGGCATATGCTGCGCCTTTGGCTCAAGGTGCCTGACGGCAGGCCTGTCGTGGCGCCCTTGCTGGAGCGCGGCGTAGAGTATGAGAGAATCTGGCTCGAGCAAACCACGCTCGAACAGCCTTAGCCCTTTTTACCCCGACATAACGGTACCGCGCCCGGCAGAGGTGCGGACCGGTCATTATCCGAGAAGCATTTTTTGCCATGATATTGCTCTTCGTTCATGACTAGAGAAAAGCCAGAATTATCCAATCCGGATATCGAGATCCGTTTGACAGACGTCGAGCAACCGGAGGCACGCGACTTCATTAGTCGCAAACTCGACGAATATAACGATTCGATTACGAACCAGGCAGATAACAGGGTTCTCGACGTCCTGATTACCGACCCGGTGACGAAAGAAGTCGTGGGTGGCCTGGTCGGACGAACGTCGCTCGGTCTTTTTTTCATCAACCTTGTCTATGTGCCGGAAAATCTTCGCAAAGGCGGTATCGGCACAGCCATGTTGAAAGAGGCGGAAGCGGAAGCGAAGCGGCGTGGCTGCAGCCGGGCGGTCCTTTTCACGATCACGTTTCAGGCCCCAGAGTTTTATCTGAAGCACGGTTATCGGATCTTCGGCGAAATTCCCTGTGAGCCCGAAGGGACAGCCCGCATTTATATGGTCAAAGTGCTCGAGGCCGGATGCTAACTGGCTCCGCGCGACTGCTCCCGCCATGACAGAACTCACCTCGATTCCCGCGCATCGGCTTGCGCGTCTGATCGCCCTTGGGGAATTGTCGCCGGTCGACACCGTCGATGCGTTTCTTGACCGGGCAGCCCGGTTGTCGCCCCGGCTCAACGCATTGAGTGCGCTGTATGCCGACGAGGCACGAGCCGCAGCCATCGTTGCGCAGCGCTCCATCGAAACCGGTTCGGCACCCGGTCCGTTGCACGGCGTCCCGATTGTGCTGAAGGACTCGATCGACATCGAAGGAAAACCGACGACAGCAGGCTCTGCGCACTTTCGGAATCGCATCGCATCCCGCTCAGCGCAGGTTGTCGACCGTCTGCGGGCCTGCGGCGCGATCGTGATCGGCAAAACCCGGATGGTCGAGTTCGGTCTCGGCGCCATGGGTCTGAACGAGACCTTCGGTACGCCGTGGAACCCCTGGCAGATGCACGCGCATTACGCACCCGGCGGTTCGAGCAGCGGTGCCGCCGTGGCAGTCGCCGCCCGCATCGCTCCATGGGCGCTCGGCACCGATACAGGCGGGTCCGCACGCATACCCGCGGCCTGGTGCGGCGTTGTGGGCATGAAGCCGACACAGGGGCACTTCAGCATGAACGGCGTCGTGCCGCTCAGTCCTACGCTCGATGTGATCGGTCCGATCTGTCGTACCGCGGAAGAGCTCGCCTATCTATTCCATGCGCTAACCCACGATCCTCGCGTATCCACCGCGGCGTCCACGCCCAACGCGCAGCCCGGCTGGGCCGGTCATGCGGCGCGGGAGGTTCGCCGTGACGGCTTGCGAGGATATCGACTCGGCATGCTGAGCGCCGGCGAGCTCGCGGGTGTCGACAGCAATGTGCTCGCCGGTTATCACGCGGCACTCGAGGTCTTCGCATCGCAAGGCGCCACACTCGTGCCACTTGCATTGCCGCGGCCGCTGCAGGAATACCGGGTCCGGACGAGCGCGATCACGTTTCGCGAGGCATACGAACTGTATGGCGAACTGGCGCGAGATCCAGCGTCAAAACTGGACTCCGCAGTGAGGCAGCGTCTGCTGCACGCCGCGCAATACTCACGTGAAGACTACACAGCGACGCTGGCCGCACGACCACAGTTGCAGCAGGAATGTGCGGCGGTGCTGGCACGCGTCGATGCACTGCTCTCACCGACCACCCAAAACCTTCCGCCGCTGGTGTCGGACGCCGCTCGTGCCGATCCGCCCAATACGTTTACCCGCTTCGTCAACTTCCTCGATCTCTGTGCCGTCTCCGTTCCGACCGGCCTGACGAAGGAGGGATTTCCAACCGGTCTGCAGATTATCTGTAACGGCCACCACGACACTACCGCGCTGGAAATCGCGATCGAATATCAACGCGTCACCGCCTGGCATACCCGAATACCCCCGCTCTAACGGTGCATGTCCAGGCATCCCGTGCCACCCCCGTCCTTCATTAACTTCGTCCGAGCGACTACTCAATGAACCTGACAAACCACCAGCGCATGACCCTGTTTGCCACGAGCATCAGTTACGTGGTCGTGATTCTGGACACGTCGATCGTCAACGTGGCACTGGCGAAGATTTCACAAGGTCTGGGAACCGATATCAGCGGACTGCAGTGGATCGTCAACGCGTATGTGGTTGTATTCGCAAGCCTGTTGCTCTCAGGTGGCGCACTCGGCGATATGTTCGGTGCACGCAAGGTCTACATCCTCGGCCTCGCAATCTTTACCGTCTCCTCCTTGCTCAGCGGCTGCGCGCCGACGTTACCCCTGCTGATTACGGGGCGGATTCTTCAGGGCGTCGGTGCATCGCTCCTTGTCCCCTGTTCACTTTCGCTCCTGACGCACGCGTACCCCGACAGCAAGGAGCGCGCAAAAGCGATCGCTTCATGGGCCAGTTGGGGAGGCGCTGCACTGGTGCTCGGCCCCCTGGCAGGCGGCGTCCTGCTCGCCGTCTTCGACTGGCGCAGTATCTTTCTCGTCAACGTTCCGATCGGCCTGGTCGGTATCTGGTTGACGCTAAGAACGGACAGCGACGTCGGCGACCACGGTGGCCGGCGCCTCGACTTGCCGGGGCAGCTCAGCGCAGCCACCGCGATGATTCTATTGACGGCGGCGCTGATCGAAGGCGCACAGTATGGGTACAACACGATCTGGGTCGTTGGCGCATTCGCCGTAGCTGCGCTGTCGGCACTTTCGTTCGTCGTCATCGAACGCAAAACGCGCTCGCCGATGTTGCCGCTGTTCCTGTTTACCAATCCTGTTTTCTCGTGGATCTGCTACATCTTCCTGTCGGGATCGGCGGCCTTCTTCGGCATGCTCTTCGTGTTGAGTCTTTACTTCCAGCGAGTCGCGGGCTATACGCCATTGCAAACAGGTATCGCACTGTTGCCACTATCGCTATTCGTCATGGCGGGCAACATGGCTTCAGCGAGACTCGCGCACAAAATCGATCCGATGAGCCTGATGTTTGCAGGTGCCGCGATTCGCCTCGTCGGATTTGCCGGTGTGGCGTTTGCCAGCACGGACTATTCGTACCTGTTGATCGCTCCGCAGTTGCTCCTGATCGGCTTTGGCGGCGGTCTCGGCTCGCCGATGTCGACATCGGTTTTCATGTCGACGGTCGACAAGCAATACTCCGGAATTGCATCGGGTGTATCGAGGGCGACAGGACAGGTGGGCTCGGCGATCGGCGTGGCCATTTTCGGCGCTTTCGTCGCGGACATGCATCAAATCGCTCAGGGAATGCGTATTGCGGCAGCAATATCCGCAGCGCTCACTGCGTCGATCGTGCTGATCGTCTGGTACCTGTCTCGCCGCAGTACCCGTGCGGTGTGCTGAACACAGCCAGCAGAACGCGCGACCGGAACCGGTCTGCTGGTTGCGCGCTCACGCCACACCCGAATGCGTCCAGCTCCCCTCCACCTCGATCACCGTCTTCACCGAATTCGCGAGATAGCACGACTCGTGCGCTTCATGATGCAGGTGCCGGAGCGCTTCGTCGTCCGGCACTTTCGTTCCGCCGAACACGACGAGTGGCCTGAGCACAACCCGCGTCACGACTTCCTTTCCCGCTTCGTTATGCCCCATCTCTCCGAGCGCTTCGTCGCGATACGACTCGATGGCATATCCCGCCTGCGAGGCGATGTCGAGGAACCACAGCATATGGCAACTCGAGAGCGCCGCGACATAGCCTTCTTCCGGGTCCACGCCGGCAGGATCGGAGAACGGCACACGCACGACGTGCGGCGAACTCGACGCGGGCACGACCGCCCCGCCATCGAAACTCCATTGATGCGCGCGGCTATAACGTCGATCGGTAAACCGGCTGCCGTTGCTGCTCCATTCGACGGTCGCGGTGTGGGTTGCCATCTGATCGCATCCTTATGAAAGAAATCGTGCAGGAGAAACTGTGTGTGCGGCACGCGTTCAGATCGGCGTCAGCACGGCCTCGCCGGCAAAGTGCCGTTGCGCATTGACGAGAAAATTCTGCATCGATGCCCCGATCGCTTCCGGCGACGATCCGGCCACATGCGGCGTCAACACGATGTTCTTCAGATGCACGAGCGCCTGTGGCAGATGCGGCTCGCCCTCGTAGACATCGAGCCCCGCGCCGCCGAGCGTACCCGCTTCGAGCGCGGCAGCCAGCGCCGCCGTATCGACGACACTGCCGCGCGACACGTTCACGAGAAAGCCCTGCGGCCCGAGCGCGTCGAGCACCGCCCGATCGACCAGATGATGCGTGCCCGCACCACCCGGCGTCGCGATGACGAGAAAGTCACTCCACTCGGCCAGCGCCACCACGCTCTCGAAGTACCGCAGCACCGACCCTTCGCGCGGCTTACGGTTGTGATAGCCGGTTTCGATATCGAAGCCCGCCGCGCGCCGCGCGACTTTCAGTCCGATATTGCCGAGCCCCAATACGCCGAGTCGCTTGCCCGATACGTTCGGCCTCAACGGCAGCTTGTCGCGCCAGACGCCGTCGCGCGTCGCCTGGTCGCGTTGCGCGATGTCGCGCACCGCCGCGAGTAACAGCGCGAACGCGTGGTCGGCCACGCAGTCGTCGTTGGTGCCGGCGCCGTTGACGAGCACGATGTCGCGGGCACGGGCGTAATCGACGGCGATGTTTTCGTAGCCCGCACCCAGCGCACTGACGAACTCGAGATCGGGAAGTTGGTCGATCTCGGCGGCGGTCAGGCCGGTCGTGCCGTTGGTCAGTACCGCGCGGATCGTCGCACCGTGCGTCGCGATGATCTGCTTGCGCTGCTCGGGCGTCGGGGCGTAAAGGATGTCGAAGGAGGCTGCGACGCTCGCGTAGCTATCGTCGCGAAGGGAAATCAGGACCAGCAGGGAGGGCTTCATGACCTGGGCGCGTTGTGTGGAGACGGCGACAGGCGAAAGTGTAGCAAGGAGCGGCATGGCGCGCTTCGGGATCTGCCTTTAAAACTTCCGCTTACCGGGTCATCGCCCGGGCAGCAAGCTAGCCGGCCTGCGCCGGAAACCGCAATTCGAAGCGCGCCACGCCCGGCGTCGGACACTGAGCGCTCGCCGTGCCGCGATGCAGGTTCATGATCGCCTTGACGATCGCAAGTCCGAGTCCGTTCGATTCGGTGAACTGGCTGCGCGCCGCATCGGCACGATAGAAGCGGTCGAAAAGACGCTGCAGCTGCTCCGGCGCAATCGCCGCACCGTCGTTCTCGACGACGACAGTCGCGCCCTGCCCGTCCTGGGTGCCGGTCAGGCGCACCACCGTATCGCGCGCACCGTAGCGCACGGCGTTCACTACGAGGTTGTTGATCGCGCGCCGGCACAACAGCGGGTTCGCCCACGCGACCCCGTCCGCCGATACGGCGAAGCGCATGCCGCGTTCGTCCGCGATGCCTTCGAAGTAGTCCGCGATCTTGTGCAGTTCGTCGCTCAACGCAACCGGCGAACGCTCGATCGACAGCCCTGCGTGATCGGCCTGCGCGAGAAACAGGATGTTCTCCGCGATATGACTGAGGCGGCTCAGCTCTTCGAGATTCGACTCGAGCACCTGCTGATACTCGGCCACATCGCGCGGCTGTGCGAGCGTCACCTGAGTCTGGCCGATCAGCGCGCCGACCGGCGTGCGGATTTCGTGCGCGAGATCGGCGGAAAACTGCGAGAGCCGCTGATAGCCGTCCGCAAGCCGGTCGAGCATCGCGTTGAAGGCAAGCGTCAGCTGGCGCAGTTCGACCGGTGCATCGTCGCTATTCAGTCGCACAGCGAGATTGGTCGGGCTGATCTGCGCGGCGTGTGTCGCGATGTGCCGCACCGGCCGCAGTCCACGCCGCAATACGACGTACGCGAGCAACGTCGTCGCCAGCATGCCCGCCAGCGTCGCGGCAACGATCAGGTCGCGATACGCGGCCAGCATGCGTTTCTCGGCGGTCATCGGGTGCCCGGCGATGATTTCGACCGCCGCACCGTCCTCGCGAGCCGGTGCGAGCGCGACGGCCCAATGCATGATGACGCCGTTCGGCAGACGTGTCTGTTGAATATCGGCGAGCGTGGGCAGCCGCTGCACATCCAGCGTGCGTAGCGCCGGCACCGGCACGTTCTGCGGATTGACGTCGATGAATGACGTTTCGCCCGGCCGGCGAAACAGCAACACGTCCTGCTCGGCGCCAAGCATCGTTTCGAACAGCAACGGTCGGTCTTTCAGCTCGCTGACGGTGTACATCTCGCGCACGAGCCGGCTGAAATGTTCGACCCGGCCGAGCAACACGAGGTCGGCGCGGCGCTGCAGCGACACCTGCGCGGAGCCGTAGAAGTACGCACCAAGCGCGCCGTTCACGAAACACGCGATCAGCGCGAGCAGGATCGTGGTGCGGGTGGTGAGCGAGCGCGACGTCCAGAGCTTCATGTCTCGAGACCGAACGTGTAGCCGATGCTACGCACCGTGTGAATCAGCTTGCGCTCGAACGGATGGTCGATCTTCGCGCGCAACCGCTTGATCGCGACATCGACGACATTCGTATCGCTGTCGAAGTTCATGTCCCACACTTCCGATGCGATCTGCGTGCGCGACAACGCCTCGCCCTGCCGCTTCACCAGCAGATGCAGCAGCATGAATTCCTTGTTGGTGAGCGCAATCTCGATACCCTCGCGCGTCACGCGCCGGCGCAGCACATCGAGCTTCAGGTCTGCGACTTCGAACACATCCGCTTCGCGCACGATGCCGCGCCTGAGCAACGTGCGGATGCGCAGCACGAGTTCGGTGAACGAGAACGGTTTGACGAGGTAATCGTCGGCGCCGAGTTCGAGACCGTGGATACGGTCGCTGACGTGATCGCGTGCGGTCAGGAAGATGACCGGCAGGTCGCGCCGCGCGCGCAGCGTACGCATGATTTCCCAGCCGTCGATGCCCGGCAGCATCACGTCGAGCACGACCAGTTCATAGGCATGCTCGAGCGCCATGTGCAAGCCGTCCGTACCGGTGCGCGCGAGATCGACTGCATAGCCGCTCTCGCGAAGCCCTTTTTTCAGGTAGTCGCCGGTCTTCGGGTCGTCTTCGATGACGAGAATGCTCATGGTTGCTGAATCGTCCGCGGGCGCGCGTGCAGGGAAACTACAGGGTAACGCGCATTCATCAAGAATGTTTTGCCGCATTCTAGCCGGCTGTCTCCGGGAATTAATGACGTTTTTGTCATCCAGAAGTCAGACGCACGAGCCATCTCGCGCACTACGCTTCTCCCGTCCTTCACCACCGGGAAACACCATGAAACCTGCTGCACCCAGCGCCGTACACCATTTTTTGCGCGCAGTCGCCGCGCCTGCACTGATCGTCGCCGCCTTCGCTACGACGGCGCCCGCCGCCTTCGCACAGGCCAGCGCGCCGGCCGGTGTGCGCGGCACGGTCACTGCGCTCGCAGGCGACACGCTCAAGGTGCATGAGAACAGCGGTCAGGATGTCGACGTGAAGCTCGCCAAAGACACGCCGATTCGCGGTGTCACGCTCGCAAACATCGGCGACATCAAGGCGGACAGCTATATCGGCACGGCCGCGATCCCGCAGGCCGACGGCACGCTCAAAGCACTCGAAGTCCACGTGTTCCCGGCCAGCATGCGCGGCATGGGCGACGGCCACCGCCCGTGGGATCTGGGCGCGAACAGCTCGATGACGAACGGCACGGTGGGTAGCGTCGTCGTGAGCAACGGCCGCACGGTCACCATCAACTACAAGGGCGGCGAAAAGAAGGTCGTGATTCCTCAGGATGTGCCGATCGTCAATCTCGAACCGGGCGACCGTTCGCTGCTCGTGCCGGGCGCGCACGTGGTGCTGTTTGCGCACAAGGAAGCTGATGGTTCGCTCGCGGCGAACTTCATCTCGGCGGGCAAGAACGGCGTCGTTCCGCCGATGTGATTGCATGCGCCACCGCATGCGCGTGCTTGATTGCGTGCGGCGGCGCTTCGATTCGATCGTCTTCTGGTTTCCCTCATTGCCATGCCGCAGAACCCCTCGCGCGTCGTCGCGCATCCGCTGGTCGTCCGGATCACTCATTGGGTCAACGCGTTCGCGATGACCTGCATGATCGCGAGCGGCTGGGCCATCTATAACGCCTCACCGATCTTCGCGTTCCGCTTTCCAGTCTGGGCGACCGTCGGCGGTTGGCTTGGCGGGTCGATTGCGTGGCACTTCGCCGCGATGTGGCTGCTGTGCGCGAACGGCCTCGTCTATCTGACCTACGGGCTCGCGAGCCGGCACTTGCAGCGGCAGTTGCTGCCGGTTCATCCGCGCGAGGTGGTACACGACGCGCTGCTGGCAATGCGCCTGCGCCTGCCGCACGAAACGGGTCGCTACAACGCCGTGCAGCGCGCACTTTATGTCGCGGTGCTGCTGCTCGGTGTGCTGCTCGTTGCGTCCGGACTGTCGATCTGGAAACCCGTGCAGTTCGCGTGGCTCACCGCGTTATTCGGTGGCTTCGACTTCGCGCGCAAGGTGCATTTCGGCGCGATGGCGGGCGTGGTCGGTTTCGTCGTCGTGCATCTCGCACTGGTCGTGCTCGTACCGCGCACGCTACCGCCGATGTTCACCGGGCGCGCGATGAAACCGCGCAACACACAGAAAGGCCACCACGCATGAACGACCGGCACAATCTGTCCGCGGGCCGTCCCGACGACACCGACGTTGCACCCATCGAAACGCCCCGTGCGGCAAAGCCCGAACGCATCGTACTCGCGGATCACCGTCCGCAACTGGAACGCCTGCAGCGCCGCCTGTTTCTACGCTCTACGTTGTCCGTCGGCGCGCTTGCCATGCTGTCCGGCTGCAACATGCAGGACGGCGATTCCGTCGACAAGGTGTTATGGGCGATGTCGCGCTGGAACGATCGCGTGCAGGCGTGGCTCTTTAGCGGCACAAAGCTCGCGCCAACCTATGCGGCAAGCCAGATCACGAAGCCGTTTCCGTTCAACGCGTTCTATCAGGAGTTCGATGTGCCGGAGATCGACGGTGCGTCGTACGCGCTCGAGGTGTCGGGGCTCGTTGCAAACAAGCGCTCGTGGTCGCTCGCGCAATTGCGCACGCTGCCGCAGGCGTCGCAGATCACGCGGCATGTGTGCATCGAAGGATGGAGTGCGATCGGCGAATGGCGCGGTGTGCCGTTTCGCACGTTTCTCGAGCGCATCGGCGCCGATACGACGGCGCGCTATGTCGGCTTCAAATGCGCGGACCGCTATTACTCGAGCCTCGATATGGCGACCGCACTGCATCCGCAGACGCAATTGACGCTCGACTTCGGCAGCGAACCGCTGCCGCCGAAGTACGGTTACCCGCTCAAGCTGCGCGTGCCGACCAAGCTCGGCTTCAAGAACCCGAAGCATATCGCCGAGATCTTCGTGACCAACACGAACCCGGGCGGCTACTGGGAAGACCAGGGCTACAACTGGTTCAGCGGGCTCTGAGCAACGCGCGCTTCCCAAAGAGCCTTCACTCAAACCGCCGTCACGTACTGTCGAACCGGCGGCAGGCTGCGCGGAGCCGGCGGCTCGAACGCATTGCGCATCCGTCGCACTTCGTCGACGGGGCTCAGACCGAACAACCGCTTGAATTCGCGGCTGAACTGCGACGCGCTTTCGTAACCGACCTTGCCCGCCGCCGCGCCCGCATTCAGGCCATCCTGAACCATCAACAGCCGCGCGTGATGCAGGCGCGTGGTCTTCACGTACTGCATCGGCGAAGTGGCCGTCACGGCCTTGAACTGCGCGTGGAAGACGGCGAGGCTCATGCCCGCTTCGCTCGCAAGCGTCTCGACATCTAGCTCGCTCTCGTAGTCCGCATGAATGCGCCGCAACGCCTTCGCAATACGGCCGAAATGATGCTGATGCGTGAGCGCCGCGCGGATCGCATCGCCCTGCACGCCCGTCAGCACCCGATAGCAGATCTCGCGGACCATACCGGGCCCGAGGATGCGCGCATCGAGCGGCGACGCCATCACTTCGAGCAGCCGTAGTACCGCGCAGCCAAGCGTCGCGTCGAGCGGCGTCGAATAGATACCGCGCGGCTCATCGTGGGTCGCGCCGCGCGTGTCGTTCAGCATCAGCACCAGTTCGGCCACGACGCCCAGGTCCACGCGGATCGAGATGCCGAGAAACGGTTCTTCCGGGCTCGCCTCGGTCTCGCATTCGAACGGCAGCGGCACCGACATCACAAGATACTGCTGCGCGTCGTAGAAAAACGTCTGTTCGCCGATATAGCCGCGCTTGCGACCCTGGCACACGATCACGATGCTCGGTTCGTACATCACCGGCTTGCGCTCCACGGGCCGGTTCGAACGCATGAGCTTGACGCCGTCGAGCGGCGTCTGCGTGAAACCTTCGGCGGGCGCGAGCACATCGAACAGCTCGACCATGCTCTGCTGCGCCGCCGAGGCTGCGGCATCGAGGGACGCGCCGAAGGCAGGCGGTAATGAGGAGGGAGACGGAATCGGGTTCATCGCGGGAATCTGCGCTTATTGATAAACAGGCTTGAAATCTAGCATTAAACAGGTTGTGGTGCTTGCCCCGGAGAGAAATAGGCAAACCTTCAAGATATTCAGGTATTCCCCAGGACGCGCCCGGCCCCTACGATGGGAACCCTGTTGCAACGGCGTTCGAAACAGCCGGAACCACCCCGGAAACGCCCCCGAAGCCCCCTTTTACGCTCGCACACGCTGCCTCTCGACGAGGTTCACAGCATCCGCCGTGAACCTCGCCGCGCGGCCGGCTGGCGGCACTCACCCATCTGCAGGAGCGACCATGACGACAACCCAGGCCTACGCGGCCCACAATCCGAATTCGAAGCTGGTGCCGTTCACTTTCGATCGCCGCGCGCTGCGCGATCTCGACGTGCAGATGGACGTGCTGTTTTGCGGCGTCTGCCATTCCGATCTGCACCAGGCGCGCAACGAATGGAAGAACTCGATTTACCCGGTGGTGCCGGGCCATGAAATCGTCGGCCGTGTTACCGCGGTCGGTGCCGGCGTCACGCGTCATCGCGTCGGCGATCTCGTCGGCGTGGGCTGTCTCGTCGACTCGTGCCGCACCTGCCCGAGCTGTGCCGAAGGGCTCGAGCAGTATTGCGAGAACGGCTTTGTCGGCACCTATAACGGCGCCGACCGCATCACCGGCGACATCACGCTCGGCGGTTATTCGACCAGTCTCGTCGTCGACGAAGCATTCGTGCTCGGCGTACCGGACAACCTCGATCCGGCCGGCGTCGCGCCGCTGCTGTGCGCAGGCATCACGACGTACTCGCCGCTGCGTCAATGGAACGTCGGTCCCGGCCACAAGGTCGGCATCGTCGGGCTGGGCGGTCTCGGCCACATGGGCGTGAAGTTTGCCCGTGCGCTCGGCGCGCACGTCGTGCTGTTCACGACATCGCCGTCGAAGATCGAGGATGCGAAGCGGCTCGGCGCGCACGAAGTCGTGATCTCGAAGAATCAGGAGGAAATGGAGGCCCACCTGAACAGCTTCGATTTCATCCTCAACACGGTAGCCGCACAGCACGACCTGAACCCGTTCATCAACCTGCTGAAACGCGACGGCACGATGACGCTGGTCGGCGCACCGGAGCACGATCATCCGTCGCCGCAGGTGTTCGGCCTGATCTTCAAGCGCCGGCGTCTGGCCGGTTCGCTGATCGGCGGAATCGCCGAAACGCAGGAGATGCTCGATTTTTGTGGCGAGCACGGCATTACGTCGGATATCGAAGTGATTCCGATGCAGCAGATTAACGACGCATACGAGCGCATGTTGAAGAGCGATGTGAAGTACCGCTTCGTCATCGATCTCGACTCGCTGAGGCAGTAAGACAGGCAGCAGGACACCGCACCGCATTTCCTCCTGGGGGCTGCGCTCGCGCGCGGCCTCCTGTCCCGCTCCCCGCCTTACGCATGGCTCGTTGCGCCGGTTCACCTCCCTGATGGGAAGGTGCACCGGCTGCTTGCCGTGCACGCTGTCGACGTTTTACGCGTTACCCGCAATCAATTCGTTTCGTTCACTCTGGAGATGTCCCGTGATCGACCGTATTCAGGCGATGCGCACTTTCGTCCGCATCGTAGACACAAACAGTTTTAGCCGCGCCGCAGAGTCGCTCGACATGCCGCGCGCCACCGCCACGACCGTCGTGCAGAATCTGGAGGCCCTGCTCGGCACTGCGTTACTGACGCGCACGACGCGCAGGCTCAGCCTCACCACCGAAGGCGCCGCGTACTACGAACGCTGCGCGCAGATTCTCGCCGACATCGACGAACTCGAAGCCGGTTTGCGCGGCACCACCGATGCGTTGAGCGGCCGTCTGCGTGTCGAGATGCCGGGCGCGGTCGCCACCGAACTGGTGTTGCCGGCGCTCGACGATTTCCACATGCGTTTTCCGCACGTGGATCTCGCGATCGGCATCAGCAATCGCAGCATCGATCACATCGCCGAAGCCGTCGATTGCAGCATCCTGCTCGGCGAGCTGCCCGATTCGGGTCTCGTCGCACGGCGCCTCGGCACGCTCGATCACGTGACCTGCGCGAGCCCCGCCTATCTGGAGCGCTACGGCACGCCGCTCGAACTCGACGATCTCGCCACGCACATCGCGGTGAACTGCATGTCGTCGCAGAACGGCCGTGCGTGCGACTTCGATTTCGAAGTCGGCGACAACGCGACGCGTGTGAAGGTGAACGGCTTCGTGAAGGTCAGCGATGAGCACGCGTATCTGACCTGCGGCCTGCAAGGGCTCGGTCTGATCCAGCCGTCGCGCATCGCCGCGCAGGCGTACCTCGATTCCGGCGCGCTACGCGAAGTATTGCCGCAGTGGAAGCCGGTGCCGATGGCGGTATCGGTGGCGTATGTGAAAAGCCGGCGCGTGTCGCCGCGTGTGCGTGCTTTTGTCGACTGGCTTGCGCAACTGTTCGAGCAGGCCGGGCATGTGGAGAAGGACTTGCAGCGTGTGCGGCAGTTGCTGCGCGGCGGGTTGCATCCGGCTTGATGGTTGGGCCTGCCTAGTGATCCAATGTAGCAATCCAACGCTCAAGCGGCCCGACCCGGCCGCCTGAGCGTTATCAGTTCTGCGGCAGCTTCACCGGTACCGGCCGCGTCAGCAGATCGACGTAGTAATCGAAAAAGCGCGCGTTGTCGAAGCGCTTCACGATCGTCATCTTCTGCAGGCCCGCCGGCGGATTGCTCGCGTAGCCGGTGGCCTTCCCGTCGTTTGCACCGACGCGCGTGTCGACATCGACCCACTCGTCGACGGTCTGCGTCGCGAACGTTGGGTCCATCAGGTACGCGATGGTCAGCGTGTCCCAGACGCTCGTCGTGTAGTTGGGATTGGTTTCGAAGCCGTTCTTGCCGTCGAAGCCATAGCCGTTCAGCTTTTTGAACATCCGTGTGATGACGGTCTGGTGTTTGGGATCGTGTGCGATACGGTCGTAGGTCGCTTTGTCCATCTTTACCGTGTCCGTTACGTCGAGCGGCACGACCACCTGCTTGACCGGCAGACGCAACACCTCCCGCGCGGCCACCGGGTCGAACCACCAGTTGAACTCCGCGGTCGGCGTGGTGTTGCCGGGCACATCGATCGCGCCGCCCATGTAGATGATCTGCTTGATCATCGGCACGATTTCCGGATGCTGGCGCGTCGCGAGTGCGATGTTAGTCAACGGGCCGATCGCGAGGATCGTCACTTCGCCAGGATGCTGCTTCACGCTGTCGACGATGAAGTCGACAGCGCTCTTGTGCTGCACTTTGGTGTGCGTCGCGAAACCGTCGGGCGGCGCGACGAGGTCGGCGTTCGACTTCGGCTCAGGCGTGCCCCATGCCCCAAGATAGCCGTCGCCGCCGGGGAATTGCGCGAGCTCCTGCTTGATCGTCGCGTAGTCGTGCGAGAGCGGATAATTCGCACCCACATAGACACCGATACGGTTGCCGGCCCCAAGCCGCTCCATCGATTTCAGCGCATCCGCTACGCCTTGCTTCAACCACTGGTTGCCGCTGACGACCGTGATGCCGAGCACATCGATCTGACCTTGCGCCTGCAACTGCACCGCCATCACGCCCAGCTGGCCATCGTCGCTCAACGTGTTGTAGTCGCTGTCGATGATGACCTTCGGACCACCTGTATGCACGGTGCCTCCGTATGCGGTCCCTGCCGCGATGCCAGTTAATCCTGCTGCGCACGCCAACGTCACGATCAATCGCTTCACACACTCCTCCTGTTTTATTCCTGTTCTGTCCGGGCTCTACGCATCGTCACGTTCGCCGAACGCGGCATGCCGGAAGGCGGTCCATCATAAGCGTAAACATCGCGCAGACAAAACGTCATGCCGCGTGCATGGCATGCGCGGCAACGTTCGTGTGAATGGGTTCGGTGATGGAGATGAACAGCAGCGAGCGCCGACTGATTCGTGCGCGTCGCATACCATGCGCAAAAGAAAAAAGCCGCGACAGAAGTGTCGCGGCCGTCGTTCAGGGTTGGTGTGCCTGGTTCGCATTCGGGCACGCAGGGTCTTTGCCCCAGTGCCCATCGCATACGTGCCAGCGACACATCTGCTCGTCGAAGAAGCCGCGTGCGCCGCATTCTTTCACGCGCTGCGCGAGCGTGGTGGCCGGCGCGCTTGCGGCAGCCGGCGGCGCGGCTTTCGCAGCGCGTGCACTCTTCGCTGCCGCAGTATCCGTTTTCGCACCGGCAGGTTTAGTACGGGCAACGAGCGCCGCCAGCAGATCGGCATCGGAATCCGTACGCGCGCCGGACTTCGCATCGCGCGCGGCCGGCTTCTTCGCCTGCGCAACCGCAGTGGCCGAACTCGCATGATGCGCGTTGGCGGCTTCACGCTTCGCGCGCGCTGAACTTGCTGCGTGCTTCGCACTGCTGCCAGCCAGCGTCGTCTTCGCCGCTGCGGCAGGCACCGCGACAGCGGATGCGGACACCGCGGAAGCCGCCGGCGGCGATACACCGCTCGCCTCTTCGGCGCCGCTCGCGAGTGCACGCGACAGACGGTTATCGCCATCGGCACCCGAAGCGCCAGCAGCCGTTGAATCGGACGCGGCCTTATTCGTCGTATCTTCAGAGATGATCGTGGCGGCCTGCGGTGCCGACGCCTGATTGTCGGCTTTCGCCATGACCTGAGCTGTCGCGCTCGCAGCAACCGGCGCGACCGGGTTTGCGCTGGCGGGGACCGGCACGGCGGCAACGGTGGCGGTTTGCCCTTCGCCGCGATGCTGAAGATGCCATGCGCCCCAACCGCCTGCCGCGATTACCAGCAGCGCGACGATGACGATCGGTGCGCGGGAACGCTGTTGTGGTTTATCGGGAGGTGGTGCAACGCGGCCCTCCAGATTCGCGAGAATGCGCGAGCCATTGGCTTGCGCAGCGTTCTCCTTATCGGAAAGCAGGCTGGGAGGGGCTTTGTTCGAATCGGAGCTATCCGGCGCACTCATTCACTGTCTCTTTGAAACCTGCTCATTGAATTCAGGCTTATTTAGCCGCGATAATACGCTTGAGCCCATGTTCGGGCTGGCCTGATTCTAAGAGCAAGCATTACAAAATACAATTGTTTCGAATTTTCCGGGGGTTCTTTGATTGCTGTTGCACTGGTTGCTTATTTTGCCATCGCCGTCCTTGTGGCAGCCATTCTGCTATTACCGTCGGTACGGGCATCACTTTTTGGCGGCGTATTCAATCTGCATAACCGCATAGTACGCCGGGCTTCGCGGGGCGCCGCACACGCGCGTGGCACAATTGCAAAATCGGCAAGAATTTCGCAATCCACGCTCGGCGATATGCAAAATTTACTTGTGCGCCGGCGCTTGCTGATTTTTACGACCACAGGTATTCTTGCGACGCCGCCATTGGTGGCAATTGCATTACGCGGACGACAGTTTTTTCAATATGACGACACTATCAGGGTGCCCGACGAGAAAATAGCCGCACTCCTGAACGGCGAACAACTCGTCCCACCGCCGCCGTTGCCACCCGAGATTTTCGAGACGCAGGAAGTTCAGCAGATCCGGCCCGCGCTAAAGGGCGCAAGCCGCGACTGGAATCTGCTCGATGCTGACTTCAGGACACGCTTATTGCTCGTTTACAAAATGATGCACGAGCAATACGGTTATGAAATGGCTTTGCTGGAAGGTTATCGCAGCCCGGAGCGACAAAACCAGCTGTCGAAAATGGGGGGAGTCACGAATGCCGCTGCGTTTCAGAGCTACCACCAATATGGCCTCGCCGCGGACAACGCGTTTTTGCGCGACGGCAAGCTCGTCATTACGGAAAAAGATCCCTGGGCCATGCGCGGTTATCAACTGTACGGACAGTGCGCCGAACAGGTTGGCCTGACATGGGGCGGCCGCTGGAAGTTGATGGACCTCGGGCACGTCGAATATCACAAACCCGGCTTCGTGATGGGAAAGTCGAAACCGCTCGTCGTGCCCAGCCAATGACCTTATCCCCGATCCGCGGACACTGTTTCGCAACCCAAATCCGCTACGCTCGCGAGCGCGCACCCGCATACGGACGCGCAACGCCCGCCGCTACACCGCACCCCGCTACAACGAATAGCGATAGCCCCAACAGCAGCAATCAAGGCACCAGGACCTGAACGGCATATGCGACGCTTTCTCAACGTGTTGACCCATCCCCGCACGCTTTCCATCGTCGGCCTGATCGCGCTGGCAGCGGTGCTGTTCATAGCAGCCGATACGCTGCAGATCCCGTTGATATGGCCTGCGATCGCAGTCGGCGTCATCGTCGCGCTGTGGCTGCTGGTGTGGCTGATCAGAGTGCTGCGCACCCGGCGGGCCAACAGCAAGCTCGGCGACATGCTCGAGCAGCAAGCCGAAGCGGGCAAGACGACAGTCGCCGCCACCCCGGCCAAGCAGGCCGAACTCGATGCGCTGCGCCAGCGGCTCGTCGAGACCGTAAAGACGATCAAGACGTCGAAAATCGGCCAGATGTCGGGCGGCTCGGCGCTGTACGAAATGCCGTGGTACATCGTGATCGGCAACCCGGCGGCCGGCAAAAGCAGCGCCGTGCTGAATTCCGGATTGCAGTTTCCTTTCACCGAAAAGAACGAAGCGGTGATTCACGGCATCGGCGGGACGCGTAACTGCGACTGGTTCTTCACGACCGAAGGCATCCTGCTCGACACCGCGGGCCGCTACTCCGTGCACGAGGAAGACCGCAGCGAATGGCTCGGCTTCCTCGGCCTGCTGAAACGCTACCGGCCGAAGGCGCCGATCAACGGCATCATCGTCACCGCGAGCATCGCGGAGCTGACCGGCAATCGCCCCGAGTTCGCGATCAACCTCGCGAAGAACCTGCGCCAGCGCGTGCAGGAACTGACCGAAAAGCTCGAAGTGTTCGCGCCGGTCTACGTGATGTTCACGAAGGTCGATCTGATCACCGGCTTCACCGAGTTCTTTACCGGCAACGACCGCCAGGAATACGACCGCGTGTGGGGCGCCACCCTGCCCTACGAGCCGGACGAAAAGCGCGATGTCGTCGCACAGTTCGACGAGCGCTTCGAAGAACTCTACGAAGGGTTGAAGGAAATCAGCATCGCGCAGATGTCGATCAACCGCGGCGCCAAGCTTTCGCCGGGACAACTGAGCTTCCCGCTCGAGTTCTCGACGATCAAGCCGGCGCTGCGCGCGTTCCTCGCCACGCTGTTCGAAACCAACCCGTTCCAGTACAAGCCGATTTTCCGCGGCTTCTATTTCACGAGCGCGCTGCAGGAAGGCGAAACCAACAGCGCCGCCGCGCAGCGCATCGCGACGCGCTTCGGGCTCGCCACCGACAGCCTGCCCAAACAGACCAGCGCGTTCTCGAAGAACGGCTTCTTCCTGCGCGACCTGTTCTCGAAGGTGATCTTCGCCGACCGTCAGACCGTCAGACAGTTTGCAAGCCCCGCGAAAGCGCGCTTCCGGTACATGACGTTCTTCGGCTTCGTCGCCGCGCTGGCCATCGCGCTGGGCGGCTGGACATGGTCGACGATCGGCAACCAGCAGCTCACCGCGAACGTGCAGGCCGACCTCGACAACGTCGTGAAACTGCAGCAGAACCGCAACGATCTGCAGTCGCGCCTGCAGGCCATGGACATTCTCGAAGACCGCATCGAACAGCTCGAACAGTTCCGCCGCGACCGGCCGCTGTCGGTGTCGCTCGGTCTGTATCAGGGCGATCGTCTCGAGCAGCATCTGCTGACGCAGTATTACAGCGGCGTAAAGCAGATCATGCTGGCGCCGGTCTCGCAGAATCTCGCGTCGTTCCTGAAGGACGTCAACACGCACCCCGATCAACTCGCACCGATGACGCATGCGCCCGATTCCGGCGCAGTGCAGGTGTCAGCACATTCGGCGATGGCGGCAAACAACCAGGGCGGCCTGTATAGCGACGCGTCGCCGACCAACGTCGAAGATGCGTACAACGCGCTCAAGACCTACCTGATGCTGTCCGACAAGCGCCACGTCGAAGCCGCGCATCTGACCGATCAGATCGCCCGCTTCTGGCGCGGCTGGCTCGAGACGAATCGCGGCAACATGCCGCGCGACCAGATGATCAAGAGCGCCGAGCGGATGATCACGTTCTATCTGTCGCGCGTCTCGGACGACGACTGGCCGATGGTCGACGAGAATCTGGCGCTGGTCGACCAGACCCGCGAAAACCTGCGCCACGTCGTGCGCGGCATGCCGGCACGGCAACGCGTGTACGAAGAAATCAAGGCGCGCGCGTCGACCCGCTTCGCACCGATGACCATCGCGCGCATTGTCGGCGAAGGCAACACCGCGCTGGTCGCGGGCAGCTACGCGATTCCCGGCACGTTCACGCGCGAGGCGTGGTTCCAGTACGTGCAAGGCGCCATCCGCGATGCCGCGACCAAGGAACTGCAGGCGAAGGACTGGGTGCTCAACACCTCGGCCACCGACGACCTCACGCTCGAAGGCAGCCCCGAGCAGATCCAGAAGGCCCTCGTCGCGATGTACAAGGACGAGTACGCGATGCACTGGCAGAAGTTCATGCAGGGCATTGCGGTGCAGAGCTTCGGCAGCTTCAATCAGGCCGTCGATGCAATGAACCGGCTTGGCGACCCGCAGGATTCGCCGATCCGCAAGGTGCTCGAAACTGCCTACGACCAGACTTCGTGGGACAACCCGTCGCTCGCCAACGCGAACCTGAAGCTCGCGCAGACCGGCGTGACGAGCTGGTTCAAACGCCTGTTCTCGTCGCACACGCCGTCGGCCGTCGGCCAGCTCAGCGCGAATATCGACATCAACGGCAATCCGGTCGAAGTGCCGATGGGGCCGATCGGAGTAGAGTTCGCGGGCCTCGGGCGGATCGTCTCGACGCAGGACAATACGTCGATGCTGCGCGGCTATATGGACACGCTGTCGAAGGTGCGGACGCGCTTTAACATCCTCAAGAATCAGGGCGACCCGGGGCCGGGCGCGCGTCAGCTGATGCAGCAGACGCTCGACGGCAGCGGCTCCGAGCTGGCCGATTCGCTGAAGTACGTCGACGAGCAGATGCTGACGGGCCTCACCGATACGCAACGCAAGGCGCTGCGCCCGCTGCTCGTGCGGCCGCTGATGCAGGCATATGCGGTCGTGATCCAGCCGGCCAGCGTCGAAGTCAACAAGGTGTGGAACGCGCAGGTCTACCAGACCTTCCAGAGTTCGCTCGCGACCAAGTATCCGTTCTCAGGCAGCGCGAGGGTCGAAGCCGCCGCCAGCGAAATTGGCCAGGTGTTCGGTCCGGATGGCTCCATCGCGAAGTTCGTCGGTACAACGCTCGGGCCGCTCGCGGTACGCCGCGGCGATACGCTGACCGCGCGGACGTGGGGCGACATGGGCCTCGCGTTGACCCCCGACCTGACGAACGGCTTCGCGCGCTGGGTGGCTCCGCTTGCGGGCGGCGCTGCAGGCGGCGGCGGGGGTGGCGGTGGCGGCGGTTCATCCGAGCCGCAGACCGTGTTCCAGATCCTGCCGCAACCGGCCACCGGTACGACCGAGTACACGATCGCAATCGACGGGCAGCAACTGCGCTATCGCAACACGCCGCCGCAGTGGACCAACTTCGTGTGGCCGAACCCGTCCGGTTCGCCGGGTGCCACGCTGTCGGCGACGACGTTCGACGGCCGCACGATCCAGCTCGTCAACGAGCCGGGCCACTACGGTCTCGAGAAGCTGATCAACTCGGCGCAGCGCAAGCGCCGCCCCGACGGCACGTTCGATCTGGTGTGGACGCAGGGCAATGTGTCGGTGGAAGTCAGCATGCGCATCATCAGCACGTCGACGCCGACTAGCGCCAGCACCGGCAGCGGTAGCGACACGCCGCAAGCGCAGAGCCTGCGCGGGCTGCAACTGCCGTCCTCGGTCGTCGACGTGAGCGCTGGTGCGAACGCCGCGGCCGCGATCGCGACGGGTATCACGCCAGGCGCCCCTGGTGCACCCGGCTCGGCACCGGCCACGGCAACCGCCAATCGGGCCCCGGCCACCACGGGAGGTGCGCAATGACGCCGACTGTCCAGGCGCAAATCGCCTATTTCGGCAAGATCCCGTCGCGCGGCGACTTCGTGAAGAGTGCGCACAACCCGCAACTGCTACAGACGCTCGACCGCTGGATCGCGCAGGCCATGGAAATGCTCACCGACGATCCACGCTGGAAGATCGTCTACGAAAACGCGAAGCCGATGCATTTCGCGTTTCTCGGTTCGCGCAGCAAGCTCGCAATTGCCGGTCATATCGTCGCGAGCCACGATCTGTCGTCGCGGCGCTTCCCGTTTCTCGCCGCAACTGCGCTCGAAGTCGAGCGGCCGCTGGCGTTCCTCGCGCGCAGTCCGCTGGCATTCGCGCGGTTGTGGTCGCGTGTCTCCATGCAGATGAAGCCGCTGCTCAGCGCCACTGAACCCGCGGGCGCACTGCAGGCACTCGGCGACATGCAGGTGCCGATCGATATCGGCGCGCCGGGCAATCCGCATGACGGCACGTTCGACGACTTCGTCGAACATCAAACGCTGTCGGGCCTCGAACAGATGCTGCTCGCGAGCGGCCACCCGGTGCGGCTGCGCGGTGCGATGCTCGCGCTCGGTTCGCTGCTGCGACCCGTAATGCAAAGCGGCTCGTCGCACCTCGAGCGCGGTCTCACATTGCCGCTACCGACCGATCCGTTCTATCGCACGCTGATCGCCGCGTTCTGGCTCGAACTGATTGCGCCGTTTGTCTCGCAGGCCGATTTCGAACTGGCGATCTTCATCGGCACGATTGCGGAGCGCGAGCGGCTCATCATCGGCTTTAACGGCGCCTCGGCGAAAACGCTGCACAGCGTGGTCGATCCGCAGGCCTATGCAACGCACAACATCGACATCGACGACCCCGAGTGGATCAACGATCACGCACAGAACGATCATGGCATCAGCAAGCTGGTCAGCTACCTCGATCAACCGCAACTGTCGCTGCGTGTCAGCATCGATACGTTCCGCGAAGCCTTCATCGGGGGAGTAACGCAATGACCTTCTACTTCGGCACGATCCGCCGTACGTTGCCCCTCGCGCTGCTCGTCGGCGCGCTGGCGAGCAGTCCCGTATGGGCGGACGACGATGGCGGCGGCGCCCGTGTCACGCCGATCGACAACAGCGGCGTGCAGGTCCGTACGACCGTGCTGCCGGCCACGCCCAATGCGACGACAGGCGCTGCAGCAGCCACCATTACGCCGGCCGCGGCCAATCCCGTTCCCGGACAGGTCGTGGTGGGCGGCAAGGTGCCCGACGAAGCGACCAAGGCCGCCGTGCTCGGCCAGTTGCGCAACACGTATGGCGCAGGCAATGTCGTCGATCAGATCGAAGTCGGCGATGTCGCGACGCCGCCGAACTGGGCCACCAACGTCCAGAAGCTGCTCGGCTCGCAACTTACGCAGATCCACAAAGGGCAATTGACGATCGACGGCACGCAGATCGACGTGAAGGGCGAAGTCCCGAACGAATCGCAGCGTCAGAAGATTGCCAGCGACATGGCCAACGCGCTGAATCCGACCTACACGATTCGCAACGGTCTGCGCGTGAGCGCGTCCGAACAGGGCGTGCTCGACCAGACGCTCGCGAATCGCACGATCGAATTCGAAACCGGCAGCGCGACGCTGACACCGCAGGGCACGCTGATTCTCGATCAGATGGCGGCGGTACTCGCGAAGCTGACGACGCGGACCGTCGCGATCATCGGGCACACGGACAACTCCGGCGCCCGCGCATCGAACATCGCGCTGAGCCAGGCACGCGCCGACACGGTGAAGGGCTATCTGATCGCGAAGGGCATTCCGTCGCAGCAATTAACAGCGACCGGCGTCGGCCCCGACCAGCCGATTGCCTCGAACGATACGCCCGACGGCCGCGCGCGCAACCGGCGCATCGAGTTCCGCGCGGGCTCGTAGTACACGTCCGTCACACGCCTCGGGATTCTCGAGGCTTCCTTCATGCAGGCGCAAAACAACGCGGCCGGCATCGCAATCCTGCGAGCCGGCCGCGTGTCTTTTCAGACCGCCTGGTCAATCGATCAGCTACCGCCTGTATCCGCCTGCTTCACACCGAGCATCTCGCGAATGTGCGAGAGCGAAGCGTCGTCCTTCACCACAGTCGAAAGCCACTGGTCGAGCGGCATGCCGGCCCACTCCGCAGCTTTGTCCGCCAGGTAGGCGACGGGGCTGTGCGGTTCGGTGGCACGAAAGAACTTCGCGACTGCACGCAACTGGTCAACAGCCTGCGCGCGGGTCTGGATTCCGGCCTGCGGGACCACCGGCGTTGCGGTGTGCGAGCTCGGCGTCGACATGTTTCCCTCCGGCAACGACGGGGTCTTGAAACTGGGTTCGTTACGCTCGGGGATATCGGACGGGCGTGTGACTTTCGGCGCGGCGTTGAGATCGACACCGACTTCGCGCGCGAACCGCTCGGCGAGTCGATAAACGCTCTCCTGAGCCTCCTTGATCTGACGGAAACTCGGCGACGCATCGCCCGCGCGGCGATTCAGTTCCTGTTCGAGGTCGAGCACCGCCGCTTCAAACGCTCGCAGATCGGCCAGCAGCGCCAGGTAAAACGTCCCCGGTGTGATGCGCCTGGCCGCATCGATCTGTTCGACCGACGGTTTGCCGCGTGCAATGTCGTCCGCGTTCTCCGGGTCGCGCTTTACCGCTTGCGCGACATGTGTAGCGACTTCCCAGTCGATCGTGCTGTAGCGTGTGCCGGAGGTGAGCGGTATCGCGCGCAGCAACTCCACCGAGCGCCCCACCAGCCAGCCGACATTGCCGAGCCGGTATTCGGTGTCGTCGCCTTCAGGCAACGGATGCACCTGCTCCCAGAAACGCTCGCACAGGCCCGTGAGCAGCGCGTAGCCCTGCGTCAGACCTGTTACGCCGTCTTCGATCGCCCAGCCCTCGGTGAGCCAGACAGCGAGCCGCAAGTCCTTCGTCTTCGTCTGCAGCAGATCGGTGCTGCGCTCGACGACAAACGACCAGTCGGCTTCCTTGACGTCGGTGATCCATTCGCCCTGGTCGAGCGTCGCGTCTTCGAAACGGCGCGCGTTCTGGATCGCGTCGAAGTCGGACGAGAACAGCATGTCGTCGCCGCACGGCGATGACTCGTTGATGGGCGCTAGCAGCGCGTTAAGATCGGTCGGCATGACGGATGCAATGAATGCGATAGATGTCGGTTGTGAAGCTTCAGACTACCGTGTAATCGAACGCGCCCGATTCGTCGGCGCGCACCGTGATCTTCTCGATCGCCGCACCTTCGGCGATCCGTTCGAGCACCTCCTGCGCGATCTCGGGCAACAGCGTGCCGTTCAGGATGTGATCGACATTGCGCGCGCCCGAATCGACTTCGGTGCAGCGCGCGAGCACGGCTTCGACCAGCGAATCGTCCCATTCGAACGTCGCCTTGTGATTCGCCTCGATGCGCCGGCGAATCCTGTCGAGCTTCAGTTCGATGATCTCGACGAGCACGTCGTCCGAAATCGGATAATACGGCACGACCTTCATACGGCCGAGAAACGCCGGCTTGAACGCCTTGTACAGTTGCGGGCGCAACGTCTCGGTGAGTGCATCGGCGTCGGGTAGTTCTTCCGCGCTCTTGTTCAGACACTCCTGCATGATCGCCGTTGAACCGACGTTCGAAGTCAGGATGATGAGCGTATTGCGGAAGTCGATTTCGCGCCCTTCCGCGTCGTCCATGGCGCCTTTGTCGAACACCTGGAAAAACATTTCGAGCACATCGGGGTGCGCCTTCTCGACTTCGTCGAGCAGCACGACCGAATACGGATTGCGCCGCACAGCCTCGGTCAGCACGCCGCCCTCGCCGTAGCCGACATACCCCGGCGGCGAGCCTTTCAGGCCCGACACGCTGTGCGCTTCCTGGTACTCGCTCATGTTGATCGTGATGAGCTTGCGTTCGCCGCCGTACAGGATATCGGCAAGCGCCAGCGCGGTTTCGGTCTTGCCGACGCCAGACGGGCCGACGAACATGAACACGCCGCGCGGCTTGTTCGGGTCTTCGAGACTCGCGCTCGCGGTCCGCACGCGCTGTGCGATTGCTTCGAGCGCATGGTCCTGGCCGATCACGCGCGCGCCCAGCAGCGTCTGCAGATTCAGCACAGTCTGGATCTCGTCCTTGACCATCCGCCCGAGCGGAATACCGGTCCACGATGCAACGATTTCCGCGACCACGTGGCCGTCCACCTGCAGCGGCACCATCGGCTGGCCCGCTTGCAGCGTCTGCAATTCGTTCACGCGCTCCGTCAGCGTGGTGCGGGCAGTTTCCGCTTTCTGCGCCTGCTCGGCATCCGCACTACCGCCGCGCGCCGCATCGATGTCCGCGCGCAGCGTACCGATTTCCGTCACCAGCGCGCGCTCCTTTTCGTAGCGCGCTTCGTCGGTAGCGACCGATTGCAGATCGGCTTCCCGGCGCGTGCGCAGTTCGGCAAGCCGCTCGTCGTGCGTGGCACCGCTTGCCGCCTCACGTTCGAGCGACGCGATTTCCGCATCGATGCGCTCGATACGTTTCTTCGTATCGTCGATCGCGCCCGGTGTCGAACTGTGCGCAAGCGCAACCTTTGCACACGCGGTGTCGAGCACGCTGATCGCCTTGTCCGGCAGCTGACGTCCGCTGATATAGCGATGCGACAGACGCACGGCTTCGGTGATCGCATCGTCGAGCACGCGCACGTTGAAGTGCTTTTCCATCAGGCCGGCCATGCCGCGCAGCATCGCCGCGGCCAGCACTTCGCTCGGCTCTTCGATCTTCACGACCTGGAAGCGCCGCGCGAGCGCCGCGTCCTTCTCGAAGTACTTCTTGTATTCGCTCCACGTCGTCGCGGCAATGGTGCGCAATTCGCCGCGTGCAAGCGCTGGCTTCAGCAGGTTCGCCGCATCGTTCTGCCCGGCCTGACCGCCCGCACCGATGATCGTATGCGCTTCGTCGATGAACAGAATGATCGGGTGCGCGCTTTTCTTCACTTCGTCGATCACGTTCTTCAGGCGGTTTTCGAACTCGCCCTTCACGCTCGCGCCGGCCTGCAGCAGACCCATATCGAGCACGTGCAATGCAACGCCGCGTAGCGGTGTCGGTACATCGTCGGCGGCGATGCGCAACGCGAGCCCTTCGACTACCGCCGTTTTACCGACACCGGCCTCGCCGGTCATGATCGGATTGTTCTGGCGGCGTCGCATCAGGATGTCGATAGCCTGGCGGATTTCGGCTTCGCGGCCGATCACCGGATCGATCTTGCCTTCGCGGGCACGTTGTGTGAGGTTGGTCGTGTAGGTGTCGAGCGCGGGCGTCTTCGACACGGTTCGCTGCGGCGCGTCGACCGCATCCTGTGCGGCGCCCTCCGGCGTCGCCGCGGTGCTGCGTTCCACTTCGCACGAACTGGCCGTCAACTCGTCGAACTTGTGCTTCAGGTCCGTCACGCGCACGCGCGCGAGCAGCGGCGACATGCGCTGCGCAAACTGCGCGAGGTCCGGAGCAGTCAACAGTGCGAGCAGCAGATGGCCGGAGCGAATGCGGCCGATCTGCGAATCGAGCGAAGCGATCAACCACGCCTGTTCGAACAGCGCGATCAGATGCACGGAAAAGACCGGTGTGCGCGTATTGCCGGTCTTCACGCGTTCGAGTTCGTGCTCGAGATCGGCGCGCAACGCGTGCGCATCGATGCGGCTCGCGCTCATCACCACCGATACGTCGCTCGCGGGTTCATCGAGCAATGTCAGCAGCAGATGTTCGAGATCGACTTCATAGTTGCCACGCGACAGACACAGGCTCGCGGCCCGTTCGGCTGCCTGCCGGCAGGTGGTGTTCAGTTTCGCGATCAGGGTTTTCAGCGGCGTACTCATGTCGTGCGATCCAGGTCTGGGTTTCAACGCTTATGGGTCAATGACGGTCAATGTATGACGTGCAACTCGTAGCGTGCGTCGGCGCGGTCGCGATCGGCATCGTGCGTGCAGAGGAACGCATCCCAGCCGAGCCGCGCGCCGGCGCCGAGATGGCTCGGCCCGACTTCGTCGCGTCGCAGCACCAGCGATACTTCGTATTCGAGCGTGACACCGGCCAGCAGCGTCAGCATGCGTTCGAGCGCCACCGCGCACTCGGAACCGGGCAGAAACGCTTCATAGTCGCGCTTCGACAACGGACCGACCACGAGCCGCGCACGCATGTCGCGCTGCCAGACGCGCTCGCCCGCAAGCGCAGTCGCGCCGAGCAGTGCGTTCACCTGGCCCAGCACGGTCAACTGGTCCTTCGGTACGTCGTACCACTTGCCGACAAACTGATCGACCCGCACCGGCACCTTGAAGTAATCGGACAACGTGCGCTGCAGGTAGGCCGCCGATACCGGTCGATGCCGTGCGGCCAGCGCATAGCCGGCAATTGCTTCGTCGAGCAGCGCGCCGGTGCCGTCTTGCAGGCTTTCGCGCGAGTCGTCGTTGGCGACGCCGGCAAGCGAAAGCAGCAGCGGCAGATAACGTTCATCACGATCCAGCTCGTAGTGCAGCGGTAGCCGGTATTTCTTCCACGCCGCATAAAACAGCGCGGTCGCGCGGTTCGAAAAAACGTCGAAGAATTCGCGCGCGGCGCGATCGCGCTTCAGATACTCGCGCGCGACAATCTGTTCGGTGTAGTGCAGCGGCAACGCGCCCTGCCCGCCTAGCAGGCCGAAGAACGCGGGCGTCAGATCGACGCGCTGCACTTTCTCGTCGTCGAGCGCCGCGCTGCGCTGCGCCTTTTCCCTGAGCGCCACGCCTTCGGTGTCGTACGGTAGTGTGCTCTCGATCTCGCTCGGCGGAAAGCCAAGCGAGATCGAGTTGCGAAAAGCGATGCGCCGGGCCACGACGTCGCCTGGACGCAGCGAGGTGTCGCCGTCGGTAAACCAGCGTTCGAGCAACCGCACCGCCTGGAAGAACTCGAAGCGGTGAGGCTCGTCGAGCAGACGCTCGATTACGCCAGGATCGATTCGCCGCTGCGGGGTTTGCATCGCAGAATTTCCTCGCCGGTGCGCTTCGACAGCACGACCAGTTGCACAAAGCTGTTCAGGTGAACGTAGAGCCCGAAAAACGTATCGATGACCCGCACGAACGCGCCAAGGCTCGTGCCGACAAAATGCTCTTCATCGATCGTCAGGCGGATTTCGATGCCGCGCACGAAGGTAGCGAACGGCTTGCCGGGCAGCCACTGCACGGCCGCATGCTGTTCGATGCCGGTGATGCCGTCGATATAGCGCGCCGACACCGCCGTGCGCCGCAGATCGTAGAGCACGAGCATTTCCTTCAGCGCGGCCAGACCGTTGCTCGCGAGCGAGACATGATTCAGCGCGAGATGCGAGATCAGGCGCCAGTGCGCGGCGCGGCCGCGCTCGAAGTGCACGCTCGGCGTCGGCCGGCGCAGCATCGAGATGCTGCCGGTCAGCGAACCGCCTTCGAGAAACAGGTCGCCGCCTTCGAGCCCAACCGCGAGACTCGCCGGCAAGTCGCGATTCGTGCAGGTCAGCTCGATGCTCAACGTATCGGTTTGCGGCGACGACGGTTCGAAGTCGATATCGACGATCGAGATCTCGGTTTCGTAGCCAGGACTTTTTTGCGCCACCCAGTCGTTGCGCCGCGAGAACCAGTAATGGCCCATACGCGCGGCTTCGCCGTGATGCAGCGAATAGAACGGCCGGAATTCGATCACGGTTTCTTCGTGCGCCTGCTGGCGCACGAGTTGCACCGAGTCGATCGAATAGACCTCGTAGGCGAACGCGCGCCGCGATTCCGCAATGACCGGATACGAAATGGCCTGATGGCTGACGCGCACCGGTTCGCCGTGCTGCTTGAACAGATTGACGACCGGCGTGCAGAAGAGCCGCATGTGATGCGATGCGAGACCGTCGAGCAGTCGCGCGACGTGCGAGTCGCTACGCACTTCCTTCAGGACGATGTGCAGCGTGAGCCGCTGGCAGCGGCCGCTTGCGCGTGTCATCGCGGGCAGATCGAAATCGACGAAGTTGAACTTGTCGGGGAAGGCGAAGTATTCGGTCAGCAGCCGGTACGCTGGGTGCGACTTCGCCGGGTAGTCGATCAGCGCGTCGTCTTCGCTGTAACCGACCTCGGCGAACGGCAGCGTGCGCAACGCCGTCCACACGCCGCGCCGGTCGCCTTCCACATAGGCCGCGAGCCCGTTGACGAACAGGCAGTCCGACAACGCGGCGATAAACGACTGCTCGCCGTGCAGATAGGCACGCAGCTTGTCGATTTTCATCGCACTGAGATCGAGTTGCGGCGAGGTCGACTCGAACGTCACCGACACGATTGCGGTGGCATTGCCAGGCAGCACGGTTGCGCTCGGCGCCATGGCCACCGACGTGTACTTCGCCTCCGAAATCCGGATCGGCGCGAGCGTGACGTCGTAGGCGGTACGGAAACGGCATTGCACGCCGCGAATCGGGCGCGATTTGAATTCGGTGCCGCGCTCGATGGTGGCGGGTTCGGTCAGATGGCTGAACGCAGCAGCCGTGCCGAGCTGCGCGATCGAACAGGAAGGAAACGGCCGCAGATAATGCGGGTACAACACCTCGAGCAACGCCTCGGTGAACTCGGGGTAATCGTCGTCGAGTTTCTTGTTGATGCGCGCGCCGAGCAGCGCAAACGATTCGATCATCCGCTCGACGTGCGGGTCCTCGCAGTGCTCGCCCGACATGGCGAGACGCGCCGCGATCTTGGGATATCGCTCGGCAAAATCGCGCGAATAACGCCGCAGGAAAGATAATTCGCGCTCGTAATACGGCAGCAGTTCTTCCATCAATCGTCCCCGAACTCCCCGTTGCTTCCCGGTCGATCTCGCCGCCGCTGCCGTGGCGCGTCCCGGCCAAGCAGCGGATTAAAGCTTCGCGCGTGCGCGCGTCACCGAATACTGCAGCGTCGACGGCTGCAGCATCGCATCGAAACTCACCGGCTCTTCCGCCGGATGCACAACCAATAGCGCCTGGATAGCGAAATTCAGTGCGTTGGTAGACTGCTGGCTCATTTCGAGCGTCACCGCCACCTGCTGCAGGCGCGGCTCATGCCGCTCGATCGCCGCCTGGATCGACTTGCAGATGAACGTGCGGTCGTAATGACTCGCGAGGCTCAGCCCGGCGAAGTCGTTCAATCCATAGGTCAACACCGATTTGCGGCACTCCGGCAGCGCCAGGAGTTCATGCTCGGTCAATGCGATGCGCGTATTCAGAATCGCTTCGACATCGCGCGCGACCGTTGCCTTCAATTCTTCCAGCGACAATTGCCGCATGGCCGGAGAAGCCGGCAAATGCGGTTCGTCGTCAAACAGCTTGTCGAGAAAACTCGGTTCGAATCGCTTCATCGGGAAGGGTAGAACCGGTGGTGATGCATCATGTCGCCTCGAGAGGGTTGCCATGCAGAGTCTTGCGGACCGCCTGATGGACCCCGAGCGACCAGCAGGCGGCTACCTGCGCGCAGCAACACGCGCGGTAGCCGCCTCAACCATCAGACAGCGTAGGTCTTGTCGTTCTTCGTCAGGCTCCACGCGCCTTGTACGTTACCGCCCTGGCCACCGCCGACGTTCTGCTGCGTGTACGTCCACTGCACAGCAGCGTACTTCAGCGAAAACTCTTCCGTCGGCAAGCCTTCGCCCACGACGGACGGCGTGACGCTCGAGATGATCACGTACTTCATCTTGAGCTGCATGTACTTGACGCGCTTGCCTTCACCGTCGGCACGCATGAAGTCGACCGTCACCTCATCGAATGTCGTGCCACCCGACGCATGCTGATACAGCAGCGGGCTGACCAGATCCATTTCTTTCGTGAAGCGCATGTCGCTGTGTTCGCAGCGCTCGGACGTGCCGCCGCCCGACGACGAAGTCGTGGCGGAACGCGGTTGCAGAATCGAGTGGCTCCATGAGGTGCACTCGATCCACTTACCGTGATCCTTATCCGCCGATTCGCCCTGAATTGCCGGGCTACCGAACTTGAGATAGATGTCCTTGTTGGCCATGATGCTTCAACTCCCCAGATAGGTGGTTTCTACAGCACGCCCGGGAAGCCCGGGCATTTTTGACTTCGTTTGATTCTCAAGAGCCGGCCGGCTTCGGCAGATCCGCGACGAGCCGCAGGGAAATCGACAACTCGTCGAGCTGGAAGTGCGGACGCAGGAATGCCACCGAACGATACGAACCAGGCTTGCCCGGAATCTCCGAGACCTGGATCGACGCTTCACGCAACGGAAACTGCGCTTTCTGCTCTTGCGGCGCGTTGTCGTCGAGTAGCACGTACTGCGAAATCCAGCGGTTGAGAAACACCTCGACGTTCTGCGCGGATGCAAAACTGCCGATCTTGTCGCGCATCATCGCCTTCAGGTAATGAGCCACACGCGACACCGAGAAAATGTACTGCAGCTGCGCGGACAGAACGGCGTTCGCGTTCGCGCTGTCGGTGCTGTACTTCTTCGGTTTCTGCGTGGACTGTGCGGCAAAAAACGCTGCATAGTCCGAGTTCTTGCAATGGACGAGCGGGATAAAACCCAGATCGGCCAGTTCCTTTTCACGCCGGTCGGTGATCGCGATTTCGGTCGGGCACTTGAGCGCCACTTCGCCGTCATCGGTCTTGAACGTGTGGGTGGGCAGGTCTTCCACCAGACCGCCGCCTTCCACGCCGCGAATCGCCGCACACCAGCCGAAATCGTCGAACGCAGCAGTCAGGCGCGCAGCGAATGCCCACGCGGCGTTACACCACAGGTACTTGCTGTGATCGGTGCCGTCCACGTCTTCGACGAAGTTGAAGCCTTCCGCCGTCGCGCCGTCCTTCGGATTGAACGGCAGACGACCCAGATACCGCGGCAGTGTGAGACCGACGTAGCGCGAATCTTCGGAGTCGCGGAACGACTTCCACTTAGCGTATTCGACGGTGTCGAACACCTTGCCGAGATCGCGCGGCTTGCCCAGATCGGCAAACGACTCGAGGCCGATCAGTTCCGGCGAAGCCGAGGCAATGAACGGTGCATGCGCGGCAGCCGCGACGTGCGCCATCTGCTCGATGAAATAAACGTCTTCCGGCTGACGCGTGATTTCGAAGTCGCCGACCAGCGCACCGAACGGCGCACCGCCGAACGTGCCGAACTCTTCTTCATAGACCTTCTTGAAGAGTGCGCTCTGATCAAATTCGATGGCGGTCTTGAAGTCGCGCACGAGGTCGCGCTTCGGCGCATGCAGCGCCTTGATCTTCACGGTCGCGCCGGTATTGCTTTCCTTGCACAGATAGTCGAGCCCGCGCCACGTGCTTTCCAGTTTCTGGAATTGCGGCGCATGCATGACTGCGCTCAACTGGTCGGAAATCAAACGGTCGAGTTCGGCCACGCGCGCATCGATCGTTGCCGACAGGTTGTCGGATACAACGACGGTGCCTTCCAGCACCTGATGTACGAGTTCGCCGATCAGATCCTTTGCGCGTGCATGCTCGGAATCGGATTTCGCGACCTTGCTCTTCTCGACGATGTCGTCGAGCAACGAAGTCGCAGCGCTGGCCTCCGGTGCGCCCGCTGCCTGATTTGCAGCCGTTTGCTGATTCATCTCACACCCCGTGGCTATTCGCCCTGCTTGTCATTGTCCGGCTTGCCGTCGTGCGGGTCGCCCACGCTGCTGTCGCCCTTGAGCGTCTGCAGTTGCTGCGTATTCGTCAGCACTTCGCTGAGCAGATCCTCGAGCTTGTCGTTGCCGGCAAGCTTGTTGCGCAGATCCGCGAGCTTCGAACGCGCGTCGAGTAGACGTTGCAGCGGTTCGATCTGCGAGACGACTTCGTCCGGGTTGAAATCGGCAATCGAACGAAAGCGCAGGTCGACAGCGAACTTGCTGCCGCCTCCGGCCAGGCGGTTTTCCACCTGGAACGCCGCGCGCGGCTCGATGCCTTTCATCACGTCGTCGAAATTGTCGCGGTCGATATTCACGAACTTGCGGTCGCGTAATTTCGGCTGCTCGACTTCGGACTGTCCCGCGAGGTCGGCAACCACGCCGACGACGAACGGCAGTTCCTTGATTTCGATCGCATCGCCACGTTCAACCTCATAAGTCAATTGAACGCGCGGAGGGCGCACTTTTTGTAAGCGCTTTTGAATACTTTCTTTCTTCGCCATCGTCGGCTCCCCAGATGCAAGAAAAACTAGCGTGTGATATCAGCGATAGATAAGACGAAACTCAACGCAACGCACTGAAAGGATCTGATGCGGCACCTGAACCTTTTGCTGCTGCCGCTGCCGGCGCAACCGGTTTCGGGGCTACTGGCGCAGGTGCGGGTGCAGGCGTCGGCGCGGTTGCTACAGCCGCTGCCGTGGTGCCCGCCGTCGGCGTTGCGCCCGGCGTCGTGCCCGCTGCAGTCGCTGCGTTGTCCGTGGCCTTCGGCTTGCTGCGTACATACCTGCGTGGCTTGTGAACCGGCTTGTCGGTGACTTCGGGCGGAAACAGCGAAGCCTCGCCGAGCGTGTCGCGCAGTTCCTTCGCGAGCGCCTGGGCATCGGACTTCGCGTCGCCGGCCAGCGATGCATCCTGCCGCAATTCGCCAAGCGACTGGGTTGCCACCCTCAGCCCGGCTACCGCCAGCACGCTCTTGGCCTGCCGGTCGGTCTGATCGCGCTGCAGCGCTTCCTGCGCAGCGACGATCGCCTGTCCATAATGCGCCTGCGAGAACTGGATCTGTGCAATCCGCGACCACGGTTCTTCACGGGTCGGATCGGACTTCGCCAATGCCTGATAAAGCGCCATTGCACGATCCTGGTCGCCGCCCTTCGCGACCGTATCGGCGTCCGCCAGGCTCTTATTAAAAGCCTCCGGTGTCGGTGCAACGTTGTTCGCCTGTGTTGCGCAGCCTGCAATCACGCCGCACGCCAGTACAACCCCAGATAGTTTTAAAAAGAGTCTCTGTTTCATCGTTTTTCACCGACTTGCGATTTTTTAATTCAAGGAAAAACCGGAGTTTTGCTTTGCTTGAAGTGCGCGGGTATAGTACAGGCCAATTTTTGATAATTCAACTTTCGTGTGAAACGGCTGTGGATCAGAAAAATCGTATGCCGGTTATGTCGCGGCGCCAAGAAGAAATAGTTTCCGGCACCGAAACAAAACCAATGCAAGATGCGGAAAAAATTGCCGGATTCTTTATGGGGTAACGGTCTGTTCGATGCGCTTTGCATGAAAACGGTGCGTTCCAATTTGACTTTCCTTAACGCTTTGACAGGGGCGGCCGGCGCAAAGCCAGCTGGTATAAATGAATTCGCGTTTTATCCGTTATACAGCGATTCTTTCGGCGTGCGCAGTACTCGCCGGTTGTGCAGCCGCAGTGCCGATGCTGGGCAGTGCGGCCTCGGCAGTCATGCAGGCGACCGGTCTCACCAAGCCCGATGTGCCCGATGCGCAAAAGCCGCCGCGCAATGTCGGCCTGACGCTCTACGCCGCCCCGAACCTGAACGCCGCGAACGACAACAAGCCGCTGGCACTGGTCGTCCGGCTGTATGCGCTGAAGGACCCGACCTCGTTCCTGCAGGCGCCGTTCGACATCTTTACCGACCCCGACAAGGAAAAGAGCACCCTGGGCGGCGATCTGATCAGCGTGCGCGAAGTGACGCTGATTCCGGGCCAGCGCTACACCGTGACCGAGAAAGTCTCGCGCGAGGCACAGGGCTTTGGCATCGTCGCCCTGTTTCGCGCTCCGGCGCTACAACGCTGGAAATTCGCTTTCGATCCTGCGAAGTCGGAGAAATCCGGCATAATGATTGGCCTGCATAACTGTGCAATGACCGTAACCAACGGCACCGTGATCCCGCCCGAACAGGGATTGCCCGCACAACCGCTGAATCTGCTTTCATCGGTCAGTTGCGGTTAAAGGACCTAAAAGGAGCGACAGGACAATGTGATGGATGTCGCTCAAATGTCATTTAACAGTCTTTGGCGATTCAAGGTTGCTTTGTATGGATCTGCGGTTCGCCCGACGCATATAACAGGTTTGACATGAGTTATTCAGCTAAGGTGCTCTGGGGGGAAGGCCTTTTTCTGAGGCCGCAGCATTTTCAGCGGCAGGATGCCTATCACGAGGCACGCCTGTTCGAATCGATCCAGGCGATCCAGCCGTACAACTGGGGCGTGCGCTCGGTGCGCTTCGATCGCGACGCGCTCGGCAGCAACGTGCTGCGCGTGAGCGAGCTGTCGCTGGTGTTCCCCGACGGCGCGCTCTACTCCGCGCCGCAGGCCGACGACCTGCCGCCGCCCATCGCGCTCGACACCCTGCCCGACGGCATCAACGAATTCACGTTCTATCTGGCGCTGCATCCGTTGCGCGAGACCGGTGCGAACTATTCGGCCGACCAGAACGCGGGGTTCGTCTCGCGCTATGTGAGCGAGCAGTCGCCGGTTGCCGACCACTTCACCGACGCCGCCGAAGCCGACATCACGTTCCTGAAAACGAGCGTCAAGCTGCTCGCGCACAGCGAGCCGCGCGACCAGTTGCTGTCGGTGCCGCTCGTGCGCGTGCGCCGCACCGCGACTTCGGGGTTCGAGCTCGACGAGACGTTCGTGCCGCCGTGCCTCGCGATCGATGCTTCGCCGATCCTGCATCAGCGGCTGCGCCAGCTGATCGACGCGTTGCAGGCAAAGGTCAATGCGCTGTACGGTTTTCACCGCGAGCCGACCAAGAACATTATTGAATTCCGTTCCGGCGACATCGCGTCGTTCTGGCTGCTGCACACCGCGAGCGCGGCTTTCGCATCGCTTGCACATCTGTACCAGCACGCGGCCCTGCATCCGGAGCGACTGTTCCAGGAACTGCTGCGCCTCGCCGGCCAGTTGATGACATTCTCGAAAGGCTACGCGCTCGCCGATCTGCCGCCGTACCGGCACGACGACCCCGGCCCAGGCTTCGCGCGTCTCGACACGATCCTGCGCGATCTGCTCGAAACCGTGATCTCGACGCGCTACTTCGCGATCGCGCTCGACGAAGTGCGTCCGTCGTTCCACGTCGGTCGCCTCGACTCGGGCAAGATCGACGACAAGACGATGTTCTACATCGCGGTGTCGGCAGACATGCCGACCGTCGAACTCGTCGAAGCGGTGCCGGCGCGCTTCAAGGTCGGTGCACCGGACGACGTCGACAAACTGGTGCTGTCGGCCATGCCGGGCGTGCGCCTCGTCTACACGCCGCAGGTGCCGCCCGCTATTCCGGTACGCCCCGGCGCATGCTATTTCTCGTTCGAAACGCGCGGTGCGCTGTACGACCGCATGCTGCAGGCCCAGTCGGCGATGATCTACGCGCCTTCCGGTATTAACGATCTCAAACTCGAACTGATCGCGGTCACATCATGAGCCACGCGCCCTCCCTGTTTGGCGACGCCAGTCCGCCGTCCCCCAGCCCGTCGTCCGCGCCGCTGAGCGAACCGAACTATCAGGTACGCTCGCTGCTCGATCTGCTGTACGACGGCTTCTTCATGCTGTTCCTGCTGAAGAACGGCCGCGAACCCGGCGATGCCGGCGAATTCACATCGCGCATCCAGCAGTTTCTCGGCGACTTCGAGCGCGGCGCGAAAAAGCTGA
The DNA here is from genome assembly GCF_030464945.1 of Paraburkholderia sp. CHISQ3. Classification (NCBI taxonomy): domain Bacteria; kingdom Pseudomonadati; phylum Pseudomonadota; class Betaproteobacteria; order Burkholderiales; family Burkholderiaceae; genus Paraburkholderia; species Paraburkholderia sp. CHISQ3. The sequence goes on along the minus strand of NZ_JALPRG010000012.1, from coordinate 173,239 downwards.
ACGTCGCCGCCGAAGATGTCTACGCGTCGAAGTTCGCTTTCTGTGCGGCTATCGACGAATCGGTGCTGTCGTCGTCGTTCAAGATCCGTACCGAGTGGGAACGTCGCCCGCTGCAACTGGTGCTGTTCGGCGAGCAGCTTGCCGGCGAGAAGTTCTATCACTACCTCGAGGAATGCCGTGCTCAGGGTGCCGCGCGCCTGCAGTCGCTCGAGGTGTTCCACATGTGTCTGCTGCTCGGCTTCCAGGGCAAGTATCTGCTCGAAGGACCGGAGAAGCTCGCTTACCTGACGGGCCGCCTCGGCGACGAAATCGCGCGCATCAAAGGCAAGCGCGCGCCGTTCGCACCGCACTGGGCGCTGCCCGACCAGGTCGCGCACCGGCTGAAGCGCGAAGTGCCGATCTGGGCCATCGGCGCGGTGTTCGCGCTGGTCGCGCTGCTCGCGTATCTGGGCCTGAACACGTATCTGCGCGATTCGACGTTGCGCACGCTCGCACCGTATTCGCAGGTCGTCCAGCTTGGGCCGCAGTCGGCCAACCTCACCATCTCGCTGCCATAAGCGTGTGAAGCGGGGCGCGCGGTGTAACGCGCGCCCTGTCCTCAACCGTCAGCCCGCGCGCCACACATCGCGCAGAATCGCGAGTCCTTCGCGAATCCCCGCTTCGTCCACCCCGCCGTACCCGAAACCGATCCCGCTGCGCGCACTGCTCCCCGCGTAATACGCGCCGAGCGATTCGAGTCGCACGCCCTTGTCGCGCACGCGTTTCAGCATTCGCTCGATCTCGTGCGGCTCCACATTCGCGAACGCCGCCAGATGCAAACCGGCATCGGACGCAATCGGCTCGAGCGAGCCGGCGAAATCGCGCTGCAGACACTCCAGCAGCACGCGTCGCCGCGTCCCGTAGATCTCGCGCATCTTGCGCACGTGGCGCGCCAGATGCCCTTCGGCGATGAACGCCGCGAGCGTATCCTGCGGCAGCACTGCCGGATGCCATTCCGCGTGCTGCCTGAGCGAGACCAGCGGTCCCTGCGCCCACGCCGGCGCCACGACATAGCCGAGCCGCAGCGCCGGGAACAGGCTCTTCGAGAACGTTCCGACGTAGAACACCGAGGCCGTGCGGTCGAGTGTCTGTAGCGCGTCGAGCGGCCGGGCGCCGAGACGGAATTCGCCGTCGTAGTCGTCTTCGACGATCACGGCGCCGTGTGTCTGGGCAAACTCGAGCAGCGCGGTGCGGCGACGCATCGACATCGCCGTGCCGAGCGGAAACTGGTGCGACGGCGTGACACAGATGATTCGGGCATCGGCGGGTAAGAGATCGACGATGAGCCCTTCCTCATCGACCGGGACCGGCACCACGCGCGCGCCGGCCAGCGCGAACGCGGCGCGCATCGGCGGATAACCTGGGTCCTCGACGGCGACTGTCGTGCGGCCGGGCGTTACCAGAATCCGTGCGAGCAGGTCGAAGGCCTGTTGCGCACCGGCCGTGACGATCACGTCGTCCGCCCGGCAGGCCACCGCGCGCGCAAACGCGACGTGCGCCGCGATCGCTTCGCGCAGCGCTGCACGGCCCTGGGCATCCGAATAGATGGCAGGCGCTTTGGCTAGCGCCCGGATAGCCCGGCTCGACAGTCGCTGCCAGATATCGAAGCGCAAAAACGCCTGCTCTGGCACGCCGAACTGGAAATCGCGCGGCGCGGGCGCCGGCATCGGCACATACGGCGCCGGCGCCGCGCGCCAGTACGCGTTCAGCCGCGGGTCGCCGTGCCGCGGACCGTCCGGTTGCGCGAGCGGCTGCGACTGTGGCTGCGCAGGCGTCCGGGCAGACGGCAGCGGCAACACCTGGGCCACATACGTGCCGGCCTTGCGACGCGTCACCAGATAACCCTCGCTGAGCAGCAGGTCGTAGGCGGCGATCGCCGTATTGCGCGATACACCGCACGCTTCGGCAAACGCCCGCGTGGCCGGCAGGCGCAGACCCGGCTTCAACCTGCCGTCCAGAATCGCCGTACGCAGTTGCCGATGCAGCTCACGCAGCAGATTGCGGGAATCGCGCGGCGGCAGTTCCAGTGGGAATTCGAAGGGGGAAGACAGCATTGAGGAAGACACGGTCGCCGTCGATTCTGGTTCCATAAAATTCCTCATTTATGGCGCTTTATACGTACCAGAAGAATGCCTATTCTGCGTCTATGGCGCAAGCTTTCCTGTTCCTCTTGAACCCTGCTCGATGCGAGGTTGCTCATGATCGATCTGTACTTTTCCCCGACGCCGAATGGCCTCAAAGTCCGGCTTTTCCTCGAAGAAACGGGCTTGCCGTATCGCATCGTCCCGGTGAGTCTGAGCAAAGGCGAGCAGTTCGCGCCGGCCTTTCTCGCCATCTCGCCGAACAACAAGATTCCCGCGATCGTCGACCACGCGCCCACAACCGGCACCGCACCCGCCGCCGGCGAACCGCTGCCAGTCTTCGAGTCTGGCGCGATCCTGCTGTATCTCGCGGAAAAGTCGGGGCGCCTGCTCGGTTCATCGGCGGCGGAAAGGGTCGAGATCCTGCAATGGCTGTTCTGGCAGATGGCGGGGCTCGGCCCGATGGCCGGCCAGAGCGGCTACTTTCGCGTCTATGCGAACGAACGCGTGCCATTCGCGATCGACCGCTACACGAAGGAAACCGCGCGGCTTTACCGGGTGCTCGATACGCGCCTCGCCGGCCGAGCGTTCATTGCCGGCGATAGCTACTCGATCGCCGACATCGCGTGCTACCCGTGGATCGTGCCGCACGAACCGCACGGCCAGGACCTGCGCGATTTTCCGAACCTGCGGCGCTGGTACGAATCGATCCGTACCCGCCCCGCCACGCAGCGCGTGTACGAAGGCGTCGCCGATGTTTATACGCAACCGGGCAAGCCTGTGCAGCAAGCTGCCGTTGCTGGCGGCGGTTGAGCCTGCCGCACCAAAACCACCCGCAGCTGAAATCCAGATACCAGGGAGCATTGCCATGAAACGGTCCGATCTCGCTATGCTGATTTCGCTCGCCGCGCTATGGGGCGCGTCGTATCTGTTCATCCGCATGGGCGCGGGCCAGTTCGGCGCCGTGCCGCTCGCCGGCGCACGCGCCGCGCTCGCCGCGTTGATGCTGACCCCGCTGCTCGCGCTGCGCGGCGCAGGCGGCCTTCGTGAGCTGCGTATGCACTGGAAGCCGATCGCGCTCGTCGGCATCACGAACTCGGCGTTGCCTTTCGTGCTTTTCAGTTTCGCCGCGCTGACGCTGCCCGCCGGGCTCTCGTCGATATTTACCGCAGCGACGCCGCTCTTCACCGCGGTGATCGCGTGGCTCTGGCTGAGCGAGAAGTTGAGCGGCATGCGCGTCGCCGGTCTGGCGGTCGGCTTTGCCGGCGTGTTGTGGCTGGTGTGGGACAAGACGGCACTTGCCGCACACGGTGCCGCGGGCCTACATGTCGCTACGCACACCGCGATGCATGCAACCGCGCTCGCGATTGCCGCGTGTCTCGCAGCCACCCTGCTCTATGGTTTTTCGGCGAACTTCAGCAAGCGCCGTCTTGGCGGTGTCTCGCCGCTCGCGGTTGCGACCGGTAGTCAGATCGTATCGGCGGTCGTGCTTGCAGTGCCCGCTGTTTCCTTGTGGCCAGCAACTGCGCCGGCGCCGCACGCGTGGGCCGCGCTGTTCGCGCTCGCGCTTGCTTGCACCGCATTTGCCTACGTGCTGTTTTTCCGGTTGATCGCCAGTGTTGGGCCGTCGCGCGCGATGACGGCGCTGTTCCTGATTCCCGCGTTCGGTGTGCTGTGGGGCGCGCTCTTTCTCGGCGAAACGTTCACAGCGGCGATGGCGATCGGTTGTGGCGTGATACTCGCGGGTACGGCCTTGACTACTGGCGTACTGCGTCTGCCGTCGCGGCGCGAGGCGCCGGTGGTGCGCTCCGCAGCCGTGGCATGCCGCGATCGGTCAGCATGTCCGGCAACGGGATCGTGAGTGAAGTCTCGCGTCTGCAAATGCAACGCCAGACAGCGGATGCACACACCGTGGCATGCCGCGCTCAACCAGCGTGGCCCGCAACAGGATCGTGAGCGAAGTCACGAGTAGTGGAAGTATCGGCAGGATCGTGAGCGCGCCGGGCGCGCGTTCGCGCTTCGCCGACCACACGTGCCAGCGTCGCGGCACTCATCCTCGCTGCGATATCGCGCACGTAGTCGTGATGCCGTGTATCGAGCGGCGCATGCAGATGCTCCGCCTGCAAATAGCGGATCAGCGCAATCCGCCGATGACCCAGCGCCATACTTTGTTCAAGCAACGTAATTGCTGCCTGCGCATCGCCGGCATCGTATGCGCGCCTGACGAGTTCGGAGGTGTGGGCGCGCGGCATCGTCGATGAACTGTGCCTGGGCGCCGCGCCGCTCAGCTCGCCACGCCCGGCGCAGCGGCACGGGCTAACCACGCGTCGTAGTCGGCGCGGGTGCAGTCGAGTTCGACGCCGATGCGGCGCGTACCCTCGCGGATCTTCGGCTTGTGCAACGCCAGCGTCAGTGCATCGAGCGCGGGCCACTCGCCGAACGACAGCACGGCAAGTTCGACGGCCAGCGTTTCCAGCGTTCTGGTGTGCGGCTTCGTCGACAGAAACGCCGTTACGCGCTCGCAATACTGCTCGTAGTCGATCAATCCGTGCGCGCCGGTTTCCGACGGCTCACAGCGATATACGAGGCTCGCATCGAGTGCGATCGGCTGGGCGGCAGCATGCTCGTGCGGATGGATACCGATACGCGTTGCGACGCTCAGTTCGTCGACGAACACGCGCCAGCCGCGCCCCTGTCTCGCTACCAAAGGCGCGGCAAACGCGGCGACCGGTGCGTCGAATGGCTTCATGACATGAGCGGCTCGGCCGCGTCGAGCATGATGCGCACGAAGTAGTCGGCAAAACTACGGCGCACGACCAGTTCATACGTGGTATCGGCCACCGGAATCAGCACGATCGATGCCTTGAAGTAGTGGCTCTGCGCGCACTGCCCCGGTGCGAACACGCGTGGATGCAGATCGAGCGGACAACCGCGTGCAATCACCTCACGCACCTTCTCGCCGCTAATCTCCAGCACGGTATATCCGCTACCGATATCGACCGCCGCGGCGAACTGCCCTGCCAGCGCCGCCGTGAGCTTGCCTTCGAGCGTCGCCGCCTGTTGCTGCTGCGAACGCACGAGCCACTCGTCCGGGCCGAGCCACAGCACGTCGTAGCCGTTGCCGCGCACGACGGTATTCGGTTTGACCGGCAGCCGGCAGCCCGTGACGCTTTCCACTGCGTTGACGAACGCGGCATCGGTCGCATCGCCGCGCAGATTCACGAGATCGCGAAACGGCCGTTCTTCGAGCCGGAACTTCTTCGCGGCGCCCGCCTGATGCGCCTTCAACAGATCGCCGACTCCGACGAGCGGCGACTCCGCCTGCACGATCGCCGACGCAGTGCCCGGTACATTGCTTCTGGTTTCATTCCACATGTTGACGGACTCCTTCGGTGTCGTAGAAAACCGGGCTCGCGATCTTCGCTGCGATCTGCTTGCCGCTCGCGAGCGGAATCGTCACGCTCTCGCCCATCTTGTCGAGGCCGCCCTTCACGACTGCCAGTGCAATCGAACGCTTCAGGATCGGGCTGTAGTAGCTCGACGTCACGTGCCCGAGCATCGGCGCGGTAGCGCCCTGGAACGGCCCGGCGACGATCTGGCTGCCCTCCGGAATCACGTATTGCGCGTCGTCGGCAAGCAGACCGACGAGTTGCTTGCGGCCCGCCTTCGCGGTATCGGAACGCGCGAGCGAACGCCGGCCGAGAAAGTCCTTCGACTTCGCAACGAGCCCGCCCATGCCGAGATCGTGCGGCGTGATCGACCCATCGGTGTCCTGCCCGACGATGATGTAGCCCTTCTCCGCGCGCAGCACGTGCATCGTTTCCGTGCCGTACGGCGTGATGTCGAATTCAGCGCCCGCGGCCATCAACGCTTCCCACACCGCACGGCCGAGATTGGCCGGCACATTCACTTCATAGGCCAGTTCGCCCGAGAAGCTGATGCGCATCACGCGTGCGGCCACACCCGCCACTGTGCCTTCGCGATACGTCATGAACGGGAACGCGGCGTTGGCGAAGTCGATGTCGCTGCACACTTTCTGCAGGACCTTGCGGCTCTTCGGCCCGACCACGGCGAACGTCGCCCAGTGATCGGTGACCGATGCGAGCCGCACTTTCAGGCTCGGCCATTCGGTCTGCAGCCAGCGTTCGAGCCAGGTCAGCACGCGCGCCGCGCCGCCTGTCGTCGTGGTCATCATGTAGTGCTGGTCGGCGAGACGCACGGTCACGCCGTCGTCGAACACCATGCCGTTTTCGTCGAGCATCAGGCCGTAACGGCACTTGCCGACTTCGAGCTTGCTCCACGGATTCGTGTAGACCCAGTTCAGCAGTTGCGCCGCATCCGGGCCTTGAATGTCGATCTTGCCGAGCGTCGATGCATCGAGAATGCCGACGCTGTTGCGCACCGCGAGGCACTCGCGCGCCACCGCTGCATGTAGGTCCTCGCCCGCCTGCGGGTAGTACCACGGACGCTTCCAGTTGCCCACGTCCTCGAAGGCCGCACCATGTTCGACGTGCCATTCGTGGATGCAGGTCTTGCGAATCGGATCGAGCAGGTCGCCCAGTTCGCGGCCGGCAAATGTGCCGAACGTAACCGGCGTGTAGTTCGGCCGGAACGTCGTCGTGCCGGTTTCGGGAATCGTCTTGCCGAGCGCGTCGGCGAGAATTCCCATCCCGTTGATGTTGCCTAGCTTGCCCTGATCGGTGCCGAAGCCCATCGCCGTGTAACGCTTGACGTGTTCGACGGATTCGAAGCCTTCGCGCGCTGCGAGCAGGATATCGGCGGCCGAGACGTCGTTCTGGAAATCGACGAACTGCTTCGGACCGCGCGGCGCCGCCTCGCGACTACCGACGAGCCACAGCGGCAACAACGGTGCCTCGGCGATGTCCGCCGCCTGCGGGGCCTGCGGACGCGGTGCATCGAAGCCCGTTGCCTTCGCGGCCTCTACACCCGCATCGACGGCGAACCGCAACCCGCGCGCGAGACTGAATTCTCCGGCCGCGGCGCCGATACTCGATTCGGCCTGCGCGGCCTTGCCCGGTACGAAGCACGCCTTGTCGTCGTTCCAGTGCGCCTTGCCGCCCGACTGTGCGAACAGATGCAGTACGGGGCTCCAGCCACCCGACATCGCGAGCAGATCGCACGGCACATCGGCTTCGCGTGCGCCGACCTTGCCGTTCTCATAAGCGGCGACTTCCACCGACGCAACCCGCAGCTTGCCCTGCGCCGCCGTCACGACCTTACCGTTGAGCACTTTCACGCCATGCCGGCGCGCCGCGGCGGGCAACGCGCCGTTGCCCTGCTGGCGCGGATCGATCACGGTCACGTTCGCGCCGCACGCCTTCAGGTCGAGCGCGCACTGATAGCCATCGTCGTTGTTGGTGAACACCACCGCCGTGCGGCCCGGCAACACGCCGTAGCGATGCACGTAGGTCGATACCGCCGATGCGAGCATCACACCCGGCAGATCGTTGTTGCCGAACACGATCGGACGTTCGTGCGCACCGGTCGCGAGAATCACGCGCTTTGCGCGGATCTTCCACAGCAGTTCGCGCGAACCCTTGCGCATCGATACCGGCAGATGATCGGTCAAACGCTGCGTCACGGTGACGAGGTTGTGATCCTGATATCCGAACGCGGTACTGCGGCTCAGTATCTTCACATCGGGCAGACGTGACAGTTCCGCCTCGATTTTCTCGACCCATTGCAGCGCGGAACGTCCATCGATTTCCGCGCGGCACGACAACAGGCTGCCACCCAGTTCGCGCTGATCGTCGACGAGAATCACGCGTGCACCGGCGATACCGGCCGCATGTGCTGCGGCGAGACCCGTCGGGCCACCGCCCACGACCAAGACGTCGCAATGCGCATAGCACTTGTCGTAGCGATCGGCATCGAGCGTATCGGGCGCCTTGCCAAGACCCGCTGCTTCGCGAATCTTCTCTTCGTACTTCGGCCACCATTTGCGCGGCCACATAAACGTCTTGTAGTAGAAGCCCGCAGGCAAAAAGCGCGAAAACTTCTGGTTGATCGCCATGCGGTCGTGCTCGAGGCTCGGCTCCGCGTTCACGCTAGTCGCGACGAGCCCCTGATACAGCTCGACCTCGGTGGCACGTGCATTGGGCACCGTGTAGGCGCCGCGCTCGAGCTGAACCACTGCATTCGGTTCCTCGACACCCGCGGTCACGATGCCGCGCGGCCGGTGATACTTGAAGCTACGCGCAACGAAGTGCACGCCGTTCGCAAGCAGCGCGGACGCCAGCGTATCGCCCTGAAAACCCTGATATGTGCGGCCGTTGAACGTGAAAGTCAGCGGAATCGCGCGGTTGATGCGCCCACCGGCGCCGAGGCGGTCTTTCTGGCTCATCAGGAATTGCCCTCGCTGGGGGTGCTGGCCGGCGTCGGCCGGTCGAAGGTTTCATAGCCCTGGAACGCATACGACACGGTGTCGCGTGTCGCCATGAACCAGCGGCGGCAACCCTGTGTGTGCAGCCATTGCTCGCGATGCACGCCGCGCGGATTCTTGCGCATGAACAGGTAGTCGCCCCACTGTTTGTCGGTCAGGGCATCGGTATCGAGCGGACGGGCAATATCGGCCTCGCCGCCGCAGGAAAATTCGGATTCGGCGCGCGGTCCGCACCACGGGCATTCGATCAGCAACATGTGGTTATCTCCGTTGTGCGTGGGGTTAGTGCGCGACTGCGGCCGCGCCGTGTTCGTCGATCAGGTGACCGGTGTAGAAGCGATCGAGCGAGAACGGCGCGTTCAGCGGATGCGGCTCGTCCTTCGCGATCGTGTGTGCGAACACCCAGCCCGAGCCCGGCGTCGCCTTGAAGCCGCCGGTGCCCCAGCCGCAGTTGAAATAGAGGCCCTTCACATCGGTCTTGCTGATGATCGGGCACGCATCCGGCGACACATCGACGATGCCGCCCCACTGCCGGTTCATGCGCACGCGCGAGAACACCGGGAACATTTCGACGATGGCCTGCAGCGTGCCTTCGATGATGTTGAAGCTGCCGCGCTGGCCAAAGCCCGTGTACTGGTCGACGCCCGCGCCGATCACGAGATCGCCCTTGTCGGACTGGCTGATGTAGGCATGCACCGCGTTCGACATGATCACCGTGTTGACGACCGGCTTGATCGGCTCGGACACCAGCGCCTGTAGCGGATGGCTTTCGAGCGGCAGCCGGATGCCGGCCATATCGGCAAGCGTCGACGTGTTGCCAGCCGCGACAACCGCGACCTTCTTCGCCTTGATAAAACCCTTCACCGTATCGACACCGATCACCGCGCCGCCCTCGCGGCGAATCCCGGTGACCTGGCAGTTCTGGATGATGTCGACGCCGTGTTGATCGGCACCGCGCGCAAAACCCCACGCAACCGCATCGTGACGCGCGACACCCGCGCGCCGCTGGATCGATGCACCGAGCACCGGGTAGCGGCTATTCAGATTGATGGTCGGCTCGATCGCCTTGATCTGCTCGGGCGTGAGGAATTCGGCATCGACACCGTTGAGCCGGTTCGCGTTCACGCGACGCTCGGTGTCGCGCACGTCCTGCAGCGTGTGCGCGAGATTCATCACGCCGCGCTGGCTGAACATCACGTTGTAGTTAAGGTCCTGCGAGAGCCCTTCCCACAGCTTCATCGCCTTCTCGTACAGCGCCGCCGATTCGTCCCACAGGTAGTTCGAACGCACGATCGTCGTATTGCGCGCCGTATTGCCGCCGCCGATCCAGCCTTTCTCGAGAATCGCAATGTTGCGCACGCCGTGCTCTTTCGCGAGGTAATACGCCGTGGCGAGCCCATGCCCGCCGCCGCCGACGATCACCACGTCGTATTCGCGTTTCGGCTCGGGGCTCCTCCACTGACGCTCCCAGTTCTCGTGATACGACAACCCGTTGCGAAACAGACTGAATATCGAATAGCGGCTCATGTGACGGGTTCCTTGCTGATTGCTTTTCTGATGATCGGTTGGTTCAACATTCGGCTCAACTTTCAACTCAACATTCGATGACGTTCACGGCCAGGCCGCCGCGTGACGTTTCCTTGTATTTGGTTTTCATATCGGCGCCGGTTTCGCGCATCGTCTTGATCACGTTGTCGAGCGACACGTAGTGCTGGCCGTCGCCCTTCAGCGCCATCCGCGATGCGTTCAGCGCCTTGATCGCGCCCATCGCATTGCGCTCGATGCAGGGAATCTGCACGAGGCCGCCGACCGGGTCGCAGGTCATGCCGAGGTTGTGTTCCATGCCGATTTCGGCGGCGTTCTCCACCTGGGTCGGGGTGCCGCCCATCACCGCTGCAAGCGCCGCCGCAGCCATCGAACACGCGACGCCGACCTCGCCCTGGCAGCCCACTTCGGCACCGGAGATCGATGCGGTTTCCTTGTAGATGATGCCGATCGCGGCTGCGGTGAGCAGGAAATCGACGATGCCGGCGTCGTTCGAACCGGGCACGAACTTGACGTAGTAATGCAGCACCGCGGGAATCACGCCCGCCGCGCCGTTGGTCGGCGCGGTGACGACGCGGCCGCCCGCGGCGTTTTCCTCGTTGACGGCCATCGCGTAGAGGTTGACCCAGTCGAGCATCGACAGTGGATCGCGCAACGATTCTTCGGAGCGCTCGCGCAGTTGTGTGGACAGATCGGCGGCACGGCGCTTCACGCGCATCGGACCGGGCAACTCGCCGCGCTCCTTGCAGCCGCGCTCGACGCAGGCCGCCATCGTGCGCCAGATGGCGAGTAGACCATCGCGCACCTCCTGTTCGGAACGGGACGCGCACTCGTTGCGCAACGTAACCTCGGCAATCGACAGCCCGCTGTCGCGACACACGCGCATCAGGTCGTCGCCGGTACGAAACGGATACGGCACCTCGCCGCCCGCTCGCACACCGTTCACGCGATCACCCTCGCGATTGACGACGAAACCGCCGCCCACCGAGTAATACTCTTTCTCGACCAGCAACTGGTCGTTCTCGTCGAAGGCCTGGAAGCGCATACCGTTCGGGTGCACGACGCCGGTACCGGCCATCAGCTTGCGGTAGAACGACAGATGCTCGCGCTCGTCGAACTGCACCGCTTGCTGGCCGAGCAGCCGCAGCGACTTCTGCGCACGGATCTCGGCAAGACGCGGCGCGATCATATCGGGGTCGATCGTATCGGGCAGATGGCCTTCGAGCCCGAGCAGCACCGCCTTGTCGGTGCCGTGGCCCTTGCCGGTTGCGCCGAGCGACCCATACAGCTCGATCTTGACGCGCCGCACAAAGCCGAGCAGATTGGCGTCCTCGACGTGCGAAGCGAAGCGGCACGCCGCGATCATCGGGCCGACCGTGTGCGAACTCGACGGTCCGATGCCGATCTTGAACAGATCGAAGACGCTGACGTTCATGGGGAGCTGCCTCGCGAATGGGGGCGGAAATCGGCGCGGCGCGCGTTTCTCCAGGATGGCGCCAGTACACCAAAGCGTAAAATCCGCCGATAGAACAAAAACGGCATCGACGTGGGACGGCGACGCCACGACGGGGTTGCCGGCCCGTGCCGTTCGTTTCTGCGATGGTTCACGGCGGAAAAGCGCAAGTCGCGGCGCACCCGATCGGCGACGCTAGGACCATCGCGCCGCCCCAGCAGCTCGCCCGATACCACAGCAGGCCCAGCTTCACGATGAAAACCGCAGAACCGTTACCACTCGCCTCCATCGACGGCGCGCCGAAAGAGCGCATCCGCTTCGGCATCGTCTTGCTGCCGAACTTCACACTGACCGCGTTCTCGGGCTTCGTCGACATGTTGCGGCTGTCCGCCGACGAAGGCGATTACAGCAAACCCGTGCGCTGCTCGTGGAGCGTGATCGGCGATACGCTGGCGCCCGTGCGCGCGAGTTGCGGCATCCAGATCACACCGTGGGAAACCTTCGCGAGCGCCGAGCCGTTCGATTACGTGGTCGTCGTGGGTGGCTTGCTGCATTCGGGACCGCAGGCCAGCGACGAAACGCTGCAGTTCATTCGCGAAGCCGCGCGCACCAGTGCGACGCTGGTCGGCATCTGCACCGGCGTGTTCGCGCTGATGCGCGCCGGCGTGCTCGACGCGCACCGGATCTGCGTGAGCTGGTTTCACTATTGGGACTTCGTCGAACGCTTTCCGGCCGTGAATTCCGACCTGCTGATCGCCGACCGGCTGTTCGTGATCGACCGGCGGCGCATTACGTGTTCGGGCGGTCGTGCGTCGATCGACGTCGCCGCCGCGATCCTGCTCAGGCATTTCGAGCATGCAACTGTGCAGAAGGCGCTGCGCATCCTGCTGGTCGGCGAAATGCAGAAAGGCAATGCGCCGCAACCCCATCCACCGGGGCTCGAACCGGCCACGCATCCCAAAGTGAAGCGCGCGATCCTGCTGATGGAACAGCACGTCGGACGATCGCTGCCGCTCGAAGAACTCGCCTGCAAGCTCGACCTGTCGCCGCGGCAGCTTGAGCGTCTCTTCAAGGCAGAGACCGGCAAAAGCCCGCAGGTCTTCGCCAAACAGGTGCGGCTGCGCACCGCGGCCTGGCTGCTGACCAGTTCGGATCGCACCGTGGCCGATATCGCCTCGAGTTGCGGTTTCTCGGATGCCTCGCACCTGGGACGCGAATTCCGCAAGCAGTTCGGCGTGCCGCCGGTGATGTTTCGCGAGCAACGAGGTGCGGCCCCCGCCGACGATGCGGCGGCGATCAATGAAACGTTTCCGGGGCGGGTGGACGTGTACTAGCGTCGTTTCTTCGTTGACGACCGGTTCTGGACCATCAGGAATGTTCATTCCTGGTTCTTTTGTGTGACCCGGTACAGAACCACAATATGCACAACGGTTCTGTCTCCCCGCGCGTCACTCATTGGATGAACAAGCTATCGTGAACCTCGCCATCATTCGATGCGTGTGCGTTGTCCTCCTCACCATGACACTCTCCCATACCGTTGCTGCGAATCCGCCCGGGAAGATCGGCTATCTCGGGCCGGCCGGCTCGTGGACACATCAGGCCTGTCTGGATCTCTATGGCCCGGACGAACTGGTTCCACTGGACCGGGAAGCACTGTTTTCGGCGTACGCATCCGGGAAGATCGAGCGCGCGTGTATACCCGTGACGACCTCCGCCGTCGGCATCACACCCTATCTGGATGCCGTACTCGATTTACCCGACGTACAGGTCGTCGCGGAGTACCCGAAGATGCTCGGCTACAGCCTGCTCGCGCGTCCCGGAACCCGTCGCGAAGATATCCGGCAGGTCTATGCGCATCCGGTCGCATTTGAAGAGGTGAAGCCCTGGCTCGACAGGGAAATGCCAACTGTCACGCGCGTAGCGGCAAGCAGCGGCGGCGCCGCGGCACAGACCGTCGCACAGAGCGACACGCACGACAGCGCGTCTTTCGGTCCGAAAATCGGCGGCACGATTTACGGACTGGTGTCGCTTGCCGATGGCATCGAACAGGGACCGCAGAACGTGACCCGGTGGTGGGTACTCGGTAAAACCATGCCGGCGCCGACGGGCCACGACAAGACCTCCCTGCTCGTCGAAGTCGCCGATGAGCAACTGTCCGGTCTGCTGTCGTCGTTTGCCGAGGCCGGAATCCAGGTACTGACGATATACGAACGGCCAAGCAAAAAAACACTCGACACCCATCGCTATCTGATCGAGGTCGCGGGCCACGCTCACGAGGGCGCACTCAAAACGTACCTGCCCGAACACAAGGACATTCGCGTCCTCGGTTCCTATGCCCGAAGGTACTGACAAGGCGTGTCCCCATGACAGAAAGCACTCAGTTCGCCCGACTGGCGAACTTCGGCCTCGATGGATCGTGCACGGGCCCACATGCGTCGCGCACCGGCACACAGGGACCACGTATGAGAAAGCACGAGACGCTAACAACCGAGACGTGGCACATGGACGATGCCACGGCCGGCACGTGGGTACGCGCCGCGCATCTAGGGCGTCGTAAAAGGTACGGCAAAGGCGCCACGATCTATCGGCAAGGCGACCAGGGGTCCACGTTCTACTTCCTGCTGTCCGGTCGCGTCCAGGTGTCCATTTTTCAGAACGACGGCGCCGAGTTCATTCTCGAGGTCATGGGATGCTGGTCGATGTTCGGTGAAAGCCCCGCAGTAGACGGCTATCCGCGCATCGCCACGGCAATCACCGTTGAAGACTCGGAGCTGCTCGAATTCGACATCGGGGTCATCACAGCGGCCATACCCTCAAACCCGGAGCTTGCGATTTCGTTGCTACGCGTCATCGCGCTCAAACAGCGCATCCTCGCATCGCGCATTCAGTACCTGGCGCTCCCCAAGCCGGAAATGCGTATTGGAGAACTGTTGGGACGACTGTCGGATCTGTACGGAGAACAGTACGACGGATGCACGCTGATCACGATTTCCCTCACGCACGAGCAGATCGCGGCGATGACCGGAGCGACACGCGTGACCGTTACGCGTGCGCTGAAACGATTGTCGGAAGTCGGCGCTATCGAGATCAAGCAGCGCCGCATCTGGGTGCTCGATCCGTCGAAACTTCTCGGTTGATTTCGTAAACGCCTATACAGACTTGCATCCCGCTCGTCCGTAGAGTCCGGTACATCGGCAATCCTGCCGTGTGCCCTCTACGTTACGAGAAGGAAAAGTCATGAGCAGAATAGAACGATTGCGCCTCCCCGAAGACGACGCGACTTTCGGCAGCAACCGTGTGTTCGATCTCTTCCAGTATGCGCCGGCCGTCACGGCCAACGGCCTCGTGTTTATCGCAGGACAGATCGGCTTGCGCGCCGACGGTTCGATCCCCGAGTCGCCCAAAGAACAGATCGATGTGGCCTTCAGGCGGATCGAAGCGATCCTCACGCATCTGCATCTGGATTTCACGGACATCGTCGAACTCGTGTCCTATCACGTCGATGTCGGCTCGCAGCTGGCGGATTTTCGCGCGGTGAAAGAGCAGTACATTCGCGCGGATTTCCCGGCATGGACGATTCTCGGTGTCGCGGCATTGGCGCGTCCGGAACTCATCGTTGAAATCAAGGTGGTCGCGGCAACGCGCGACGCTTGAGGCTTAACGCGCACTTAAGCGTTGCTGAAAATCAGGAACCGGATATGACCACCCAGGTTAAAACAGATGGATTCGCTTTCGTCGAGTTCGTCTCGCCACGCCCCATTGAACTCATCGAGTTGTTCGAACGTCTCGGCTTTCGCCGTCGCGGCCGCTCAGCACACGACATGGTCTTGATGACCCAAGGCTCGGCCACGTTCATCGTGAACGGGAATCGCAATGCGTTCCAGCAACAGCACGGAGCGTCCGTGCGCGCAATCGGCATTCGCGTCGACGATGCGCGTGTCGCACTGGAACAGGCGCTGGCCGGCGGTGCGCGTGTTGCATCGCCGGAACACGAAGGCGCATTCGTCATGGACACGCCCACCATCCTCGGAATCGGCGATAGCCTCGTGTACTTCGTCGACAGCGACTTTCGCGCGGCGTTTCACCTGCCGGTCGAACCGCGCGACGTACCAGCCGGCGACGCAAACATCGTCGCGGTCGATCACACGTCGAACATCGTGCGTCCCGACAATCTCGATCGTTGGGCGGACTTCTATCGCGACAACTTCGGATTCGTCGAGAAGCAATATCTCGAGGTTAAGGGTGACAGGTCGGGTATGCGCGCGCGATCGATGGTCAGTCCGTGCGGGCGCGTGTCGATTCCAGTCGCGGCAGCGGCGCACGACAAACCCGGCGTACTCAACCAGAACGACGAGTTTATTCGCGACTACGGCGGCGAAGGGATTCAGCACATCGCGCTGCTGACTTCCGATATCGAGGACACGATCGACAAGCTCACCCACGCCGGGATCGAATTCATGGTGGCACCTTCGCAGACCTATTACGGCGGTATCGATGCGCGTCTACCGGCGCATGGGCTCGACGTGAATCGTCTCGCCGGTCGCGGCATTCTCGTCGACGGTACGGGGTCGCAACGTATCCTTCTACAGCGCTTCACCCGACGTCAGATCGGGCCCGTGTTCTTCGAAATCATCGAACGACGTGGCGAGGACGGATTCGGTGAAGGCAATTTCAAGGCGTTGTTCGAATCGCAGGAGAAGGATCAGCAGGAACGGGGTTCGCTGCAGTCATAGTCGCTATGCGGCGAGCGGACGCTGGTCAATGTGTCCGAGCAGTGAGGTCACGCCGCGCAGCGTGTTTCGCTGATGCCATTGAAGCGCGTCGAGATTGGTCAGGCGCAGGTCGGGGAGCCTTCGCAGGATCGTTCCCAATGCAGTCTCGAGCTCGAACATGGCTAGACGAGCGCCGAGACAATAGTGGATGCCGCCTGAGAACACGAGCGGTGCATTCGCGCTCTCTGGCCGCTCGATAAGCAACGTGTCCGGCTGGTCGAATTGCATGGGGTCGCGATTCGTCGCGCCAAGCGACAACAGGACGATCGTTCCTTTCGGGACGGCTACGCCGTGGATGTCGGTATCTTCAAGTGCCACGCGTTGCACGATCTGTACGGAGCTGTCGTAGCGCATGCATTCGTTGATCGCTTGCGTCAGGAGCTCTGGATGCGCTCGTAGTTTTTCGAGCTGGTCGGGATGCTTGTGTAGCGCAATCAGTGCGTTGCCGATCATGTTCGAGGTCGTTTCATGACCTGCGGCGAAAATGAAGATCACGTTCCAGATGATTTCGTTTTCGCTGAATGTCTCGCCGTTGTCGTTTATCGACAGCATTGTCGATATTAGGTCGGTGCCTGGGTGCGATCGGCGGGTTGCGATGACGTCTTTGAAGTAACGTTCGAGGTTTTCCAGGGCGGTGTTGGCTGCTGCTATCTGCTCCGGGCTGAGAGGGGCGGCTTCGAGGGTCTGGGCTAACCGGCCGACGTTCGCACCTAGCGCCGGAGCGTGATCGAGCGGTACGTCCATTATTTTGCAGATGATCCTGATGGGCATCGGCGCTGCGAATTCCGACACGAGATCGATTGGACGGTTTGCCTCCAGTGCGTCGATCAATTCGTCTGCCGTCGACTGCGAGATATCTCGCAGCAGATCGATTTGCCTTGAATTGAAGGCTTTCATGAGCAGCGCCCGCAGTCGTGTGTGTGCGGGGGGATTCATCATCAACAGCATTTTTGAAAGCGCCTGGAAAGCTGGCTGACTTACTCCAGCTTCGCCGTAGCGCGTACGGACGGCCTCCAGATAGCTTTTCCCCATCTTTCGATCAGCCAGCACGGTCCGGGCAATGTCGGCATGCCCGGTTATTAGCGTTCGGGGCGCAATAGGAACAAGATTGCCGGCTTGCCGAAGGAGTTGATAAACCGGATAGGGATCGCGGTAGAAATCGGGGGAGGCGAGATCGGTATAGTTCATGAAAGTAAGGTTGGCAGACGCCGCTGCACTGCCAGCCGGCGCGTTTCGTTATTTCCACTTGGCGATCTTAGTTAGCTTCGCCAGCCTTTTCCTTCTCTTGCAAAGGCGACTGGAATGTGCACGAGTTATCCGCGGCTCGACTGCACATTCGGGTCGTTCCAACCGGGGAGGCCGAAGGCGACGCAAATCTCCTCGGCTACCGTATCGGCTGACTGGTCTACTTCGACGCGGACGAAGTGATACCCATCGTTTATCCCGACACTGCTCAGTATCTCGCGCGCCTCTGGCTCTGTAGCAAAAGCAAAGGCGTCACGAATGCCGGAGGGATTGGTCTTCGACCAGAACGGCGTACCGGAGAGAGTTCCGAGGTAGACACCGCGCGTATCCGATACGGCGACATAGACGACCTTCTTGCCGTCGAGAGTCGGAAGCAAGCCGCGCTCGGCCGCGTAACGTGCTGCGTCCCTGACGTTCCTGGTGCGAGCTTTCGCTACTACCTCGGGAAATACTCGCTTCAGAACATCCCGTTCACTGATATCGAGTGCCGACGCGATGTCCTTCGCGGTGTTACCGGATGCGACGGCCTTGAGTACCCGAAGATCGCGAGCGTTGAAATTGCGATCATTAAGATCCTGCGCGCGTCGGGCCGCCAACTGCCAGTCGAATATTTCAGCGCCGAGGCCACGAAGAAAAACCGTATTTTCCTGGAAGGGGCGCTCCCCACCGTCGGCCGGAAGTGTGGGCGAGGTAATGTAAAACATCCCGAAATCATTCGTCCCCGGACGATGCGTAGGAAACCCGGCCCAACTGCATAACCCACAACCCCGGGCAGTAACACCCATGTCGCGCCAGCTACCCGTCAAGTTGTCCAGCAAGCCTATGGAGGAGCTATAGATAGGTGTGTTGGACGCAGCCGCGTGAGTGAGGAAAGGATCGATTGCGAACCACCGCTTTTCTACGAACATCTGCAGGAATCCGTTGTCGCCCGAGGCGAGCACCCGATACGTGCGCGGTTGACGTGTCTGCGGGTCGGAAGTCACATAAATTACGCCGAATGCATTAGCCCCAAACGGGCTAATCATTCCCAGGATCGTGCGACATAGCTTCGCTTCCGAAGTAATACCGGCCAATGTCTGAATTTGATCCGTCACCGGGTCACCCCGGTCAGTCGGGCGGGACCGGAACCGGCCAGTCAGAAATTCTGTGCCGCGCATGCTTAGATGGATGTCCGGATCATGCGAAACCAGATCTTCAATTCGAAGCGCGGTGTCCGCATATACGACCGTAAAGCTGATTTCACCTTCCCGCCCAGCTCCAATAAGCGTTTCGCGCTCGACAACCACGTCGGCATCTTGCTCAAAGATGCGTAACCTGTTTTCGTAGTCGTGCCCCGTAGATACAAACATCTTTACCAAACGCTTTACTTCCGAACCCATACCCCCTCCATCCGCACTGCTATCGCCTCAGTCATGCTCGCCTAGACTCGTACCAATCCGGAAAGCGGCACCTAGCCTCTTTCCTTGCTATGTCGCCCCTCGTTTCTTCACAACGACATGCGAAGCAACGCCAATTTGCGACCTCGAACAAATATGCTTATTGCATACTCCTTCGCAGGAAAAGATTTCTTACTAGCTTCGATAAAAATCCATTTCCCTATTTAACTGCGTTCGATTGAGAGAGTCCGCTGTGATCTTACTCTCACGATAAATATTGCGTGTGGCAGTTGGCAAGACGGGGGAATAATCAAATGCCTTTGGGAATCGCGGCGGACAATCTATTCCAATGACACGCTCGGTCGGCGAGTATGAGTTAAATCGCACCGCTTTGCGTCTCGAAGAGACCGCTGCGCGTTCGATCTGGACGACAATTCGTTCGGTTCTTTAACGCACCAATGGAACAGAGGGTTTCTGGCCCATTTTCCACGCTTGCAGTGCCTCCTCTGACGTCGTCAGGCTCTCGACGAATCTAGAGACCTCGGCATCCGTAACAAAGCTCGCCGCCGAACTCGCCGCGAGAATCGCTGCGCTTTCTTGCGGCTTTGCGATGGCAAAACCCTGGACGTAGTCGACGCCGATTTCCTTCAGCGCACGCAGCGTGTCGATATCTTCGACCCATTCGGCGATGCTGCGCATGCCGAGGTTGCGCGCGAGCGCGACGATCGCCTCGACGATCGCGGTGTCTGCCGGATGAGCGCACATCGTGCGAATAAACTCGCCGTCGATCTTCAACGCATCCGCCGAAAGATCTTTCAGGTAGCGGAACGACGTATAGCCCGCGCCGAAATCGTCGAGCGCAATCTTGCCGCCCATCTCATGCACGCGCGCGATGAAACGCTGCGTGTTCTCGAGATCGTGCAGCGCAACGCTCTCGGTGATCTCGAAGCACAGGTAGTGCACCACCGACCGGTAGCGGCTGAACAACGCGAAGATATCGTTGACGAACTGCTCGTCGTTCAGCGAACCACCGCTCAGGTTCACGCAGATAAAACGCGTATTCGGCAACGCGGCGCGATTCGCATCGACCCATTCGAGTACGGTGGTCAACACCCAGCGATCGATCGCGGCGATGTTGCCAGATTCCTCGGCGGCGACCACGACCTTGCCCGCCGGTAGCGTCGAACCATCCTGCGCACGCATGCGCAACAACACCTCGAAGTTCAGAGAGGCGGTCGGTGCACTCAGCGACATGATCGGCTGCATCACGACGAAGAGACCGGCCGGCACGCGGTTCTGGCCGAGCGATTCGACGAGCATGCGTTCCTTCGCGCGCTCCTCGAAGGCGGCCGAGCCCTTGCGATACGTGACGAGCCGCGCATGCGCGACGCGCTTGGCCTCGCGGCACGCGCGATCCGCGTTCGATAGTGTGTCCTGGACGCGCGCGCCCGTCGAACATTCGACAAGCCCGATCGAGGCCTTCACCTGGAACGAGCGCCGGCCAACCCGATACGGAGCTGCACTCAACACGGTGATCAGTTCGTGGCACTGTTCAATCGCATCGTCGATCTGTGTGTTACTCATCACACAGACGAATTCATCACCACCGATCCGGCCGACCGGATAGCGCTCTTCGAACAATGTCCGCGTGCGCACGGCGACCTGCTTCAGGACTTCATCGCCGGCACGGTGGCCGAACAGATCGTTGATCAGCTTGAAGCGGTCGAGATCGATATACGCAAGCGCCCACGGTTGCGGATCCGTCGCCTGAACGGCAATGGCTTTCTCCACACCGCGGCGGTTCAGCGAACCGGTGAGCGGATCGTGCTCGGCGAGAAAGTGCAGTTGCTCGATAGCCTTCGCCCGCTCCGTGACATCCTGCAGCGACCCCTCTATCCAGCCATTCGAATGCGTCGCTTTCAGCAGAAAACGACGCTGCCGGCCCCCCTTGCTCGCCACACCGTCGAGTTCAAGTTCGCCGTCGCTGCCTTTGGCCGCGAGTGTCTGCAACGCATCCCACGCACCTGGCTCGAAGTAGTCGTTCCAGCGGCGCACGCGATAATCGGCGCGACGCAGATCGAGCATCGTGCGCAGTGCAGGATTGGCGCGCACGAAATTACCGTTGCCGTCGAGCGTGAAGAGACCGATCGGCGTAACCTCGTATGCGTTGCGCAACTCGATCTGCATCTGCCGCCTGCGCTCGCGCTCGGCACGCACCTGTTCGGCAATGGCAAACGCCGCCATCATGCTAGACGACAACGCAGCGACGACCGGATTCACGCCGCCGAACAATAGCTTGATGCCGAAGGCGGCACTCAGCACCTCCGAAAACGTCGAGAACAGCACGACCGCCATCGATGCGACATACCACATCACCGTGCGTGAGCGCGCTAACCAGACGAGCCGCCCAAGAAGGAAAATCAGCACGGCCATGCAGAAGCTGCCCAGCACCCATAGCACAGGGATGAAGTGCGCGTAGCTGAGCGTAAGCGATGCGACGAACAACACCAGACCGTTGTACTGGACGACGCGCAATACCCTCCGGTAGCCGACCCGCTTCAGCTCGCGCCGAAACAGCTGGCCGAACAATGCGACCGTCAGCAGGTAATACACAGCGAACGTGATCTGTCGTAGCGGCTGCATCGCTTCCGGTGCGATCGTGTGACCGAGCCACTCGGTGTCCCAGCCCATCGCATTCGCACACAATCGCAGGTTGCCGACGAGCCACGCGGCGAAGATCACGTAGGTCAGTTCGCGATTGATCAACGCGGTGACGAACACGAACACGGCGAGCGTCAACAGGCCGCCAGCGATAAGTGCAGAACTTTCTTCGAAATCGAGCGCGGACACCGCAAGACCAGACCGGTCCCACGCGAACACGTTAATGTAGGCCGGTCCCGAGAACGTGCCACGACAGAGGATCGACTCGGCACTCGTGAGCGTACCGAGTTCGACGGAAAATCCGGCTTTCACCGGACGCATCTGGCCGCTGGTAGACGTGCGGCTGGCAGTTCCAAGCGGTGTCATCGTCGAGGCAACCCAGCACGCCAACGTTTGCGCATGACGCGACGGAAATTCGATGAGCAAGGGACGCGCCGGCTGCATAGCAGGCGCATCGAAGGTAAACCAGATGGGGGATTCGGCCAGCTGCGTGCTGTAACGTCGCGTGCCGGAGGCCTGCTGCAACAGTTTCATCGCTGCCGCGGGTGCAAGGGTTGCGCGATTGTCGTGGATCGCGCGCAATGTAAGCGGCATTGCGCCACTCGACTCGAATCGGTGCGGCGACCACAACAGGATCAGGACGCTGGCAGCCGCAATCAGCACTGGCACAACGTAGACCGAAAATGCATATAGCAACCGGTCGATGCCCGCGCGCATATATCTTGACCGCGAAAATAGAGCCGCCGGTTCCATACGTAGTTGTCCCCTCATGCACCATGGGCGTCGCGAAGGCGATGGCGAAAACCTCAAAAATTCGCCATCGCCGTGCTGGACTAGCCAGCCTTCCGGAGTACCTCGTTCTGATCGCCTAGGCAATTTGCGAATCTCTGGGGCATCCTACCGTTTCCGCCCCGAAAGATAAATGCACAGAATTCAGATCGATATCCGGATGATAAGTTTGAAAAAAGAACGGGCATAGCGGATGCCGGACCGCTTCCCAACGCTTTTGCACGAGCGCGACCGGCTTCGCCATTACTCTGTGCGGCAAACCACCAACATGCGCCATTGGCAGAAATTGTTCCTTTGCGAAAACGTCAATAAATAACATCGCATCGTATTCGCGGTCCAGCGGCGCGCGCGCGGTAATCACCATCCAGTCGATCTGCTCTTGTTCGCTATACAGAAATAGCGCCTTGCACAGCGCGATCTTGACCATTCTTCCTATGGTACCTCCGGCTACCCCAAGCCGCGTCGCTTCCACGAGCCGACTCCCGCTCAACCACTCCGGCAACACCACCGACTGCTCAAGCGCAAGCGGCGCCATCTCGTTGCTCTGAATACGCATCGTCCCGAGCGGCCCACCATCAAGTTTCGACTCAGCAAGCAGCACGACCGTACCGGGTTCGCGATCGCTATTTTCTATCGTCATTTTGTCTGCAAAATCTGGTAAATGACGACGATAAGCAATACGCCGCATTTGCACGGCTTTCTCAAGGCCGTTGTCATCGGCAACGATACGAATGGTAAAAGGCAAGCGCTCCTGTTTCAGTAAGGTCGGTTGGGCCGGAAAGTCCGGGCTATCGGCGTGTTCGCGGAGAAATTGAGTCTCTATCACCGCGGAATTAAGGCGATCCATTGTGTGGCCTCTTTTAAGTGACAAGATAGGAAAACGCCATGCCGAGACACGAAAAGCGTGCAAACGGCATGACCGACCTAGCCTCTCACGAAGTCAAATTCCGGGGTGAGCGCTACCGAATTTTTCCAGGCAAATTCCGGTGGGCATACATAAAATGCGAACCCGCCGGTTCATATTTGAACGATCAGGGGGCCTAATCGGGGAAAGAGGAACACAAAAGAAACGGGCCCGTATCGCCGGTGTAGCAATGGCGATACAGGCCCGTTTCTATCTGCTGGAACCGCTGGCGCGTAGCGATGAGGCATCCGCGCCTCATCTACGCACCGCCCGGCGTACTCAGGATTCTTCAGCCCATACGATGTTTTCCCGCGCCACGAGCGTGGTCGCAGCCGACGGTCCAAAGGTACCTGCGGTATACCCGCGCGGCCGGTCGCTCGATTGCTTCCAGCCTTCGAGGATCGGATCGGCCCATGCCCAGGCCGCTTCCAGTTCGTCGCGGCGCATGAAGTGCGTGAGTCGGCCGCGCACGACGTCGATCAGAAGACGCTCGTACGCTTCGGCACGTCGCTCGGTGAAAGCCTGCTCGAGATCGAGATTCAGGTTCACGGGCAGCATGTGCATGCCGCTACCGGGTTCTTTCGCGAGCATCTGCAACTGGATCGATTCCGCCGGCTGCAACTGGATGACGAGCCGGTTGCCGTAGTTGCGCGGACCGCTCGGGATGATCGAGAACGGCAGGTCGGCGAACTCGATGACGATCTCCGATACCTTCTTCTGCATCCGCTTGCCGGTACGTAGAAAGAACGGTACGTTCGCCCAGCGCCAGTTGTTGATATGCACACGCAGCGCAACGAAGGTTTCCGCGCGGCTATCGGCCGGCACGTTGTCTTCCTGCAGATAACCCTTCACCGGTTCGCCGCCCACCGCGCCCGCGGTGTACTGGCCACGTACCGTATCGTGCGCGATGTCTTCGGGCGTCATGCGGCGCAGCGAGCGCAACACCTTCAGCTTCTCGTCGCGCACGGCGTCGGGATCGAGCGATACCGGCGGCTCCATGGCCACGATGCACAGCAGTTGCAGCAAGTGGTTCTGCACCATGTCGCGCAATGCGCCGGTTTCGTCGTAGAACCCCGCGCGGCTACCGACACCGACCGTTTCCGCCACCGTGATCTGCACGCTCTTGATATACGGCGCCTGCCACAGCGGACCGAAGATCGCGTTGCCAAAGCGCAGCACCATCAGGTTCTGCACCGTTTCCTTGCCGAGGTAGTGGTCGATCCGGTAGATCTGCGCTTCGTTGAAATGCGTGCCGACCGACGTATTGATCGCCTGGGCCGATGCGAGATCCGAGCCGAGCGGCTTTTCGAGCACGACGCGCGAATGCTCGTCGACGAGCCCCGCCGACGCGAGGTGATCGCAGATCGTCGTGAACAGGTTTGGCGACGTCGCGAGATAGAACACCCGCCGCACGCCGGGACGCGACACCTGAGCGAGCCGCGCATAGTCGTCGCCCGAACCCACGTCGACCTGCACGTACTCGAACAGCGCCAGAAAACGGTCCCATGCGGCTGCGTCGATGACCTTGTCGCCGACAAAAGGCTTCGAGTGCTCTTCCATGAACGACAGGTACTCGTCGCGCGACCAGGGCCGGCGGCCGATGGCGAGAATACGGGTATCGGCGGGCAGATTGCCGTGCACATGCGCCATGTACAGTGCGGGCAGCAGCTTGCGGGCCGACAGATCGCCGCCGCCGCCGAAGATGATCATGTCGAGCGGAAGGTCGGGCGAAGCAGGAGCGGTCTGGGTTGTCATGGTGCGGTCGCAGCGTCGTGGTAAAGGTCGGCGCGAAAAACGGCGGTGCGGCGGCGTCTTGCCGGGCCCCGCTTTTTTCGCAAGACGCCTATGGTGCAACGTTTTGGGAATGTTTGCACAGCAGCATGCGCCACCTGAGCGACACTTTTTTGTCGATGTGAGCTGCTTTGCATGTGCCGCGGTTCAGGTCGCGGCCGGTGCCGGCTTGCTGGCTGGCCCGTGCGGCGCGGCTACGAAGGCTGTGAAGGCTGTGAGGGCTACGACCCGTGCGCCGAAGCAAGCGTGCTACGCGCGACGCGGCAGGCAGCCAGGTCCCACGCCGCGCAGCCAACCGACTTGAAGACGACCGGCCGGTCGGCCGGGGCCGCGGATGCAGGGCGCTCCAGCGCCGCCGCGATACCCGTAACAGTATTCCAGTCGACCCCCGCCTGCAGGAAATCGCCGGCCTCGTGCTTCGCGCCGGCCAGATCGTCGGCAAAGAGCGCGCTGCCCAGCACCGTGCGCGATCCGAGTTCGATCATCTCCGGCGTAAAAGCGCCAACGCCGATCACCAGCCGGTCCGTGCGCGGCGCTTCGTCGTACACGGCGGCGCGACTGGTCGTCAGTGCGATCACGAGATCGACCGCGACCGGGGTTTGCGCGTCGTTGCAGGCTTCGAGGCTACGCACCTTCGTGCCATGCGCCGCGCAGAATGCCCTCGCCCGCTCCGGTGCACTACCGCGCACCCGCACATGGGCATCCGGATACAGTTCGCCAATCGCCTCCAGATGGTTCGCCGCCTGCGTGCCGGTGCCGATCAGCAGCACGTCGCGCGGCGCCGCACGACCGAGTGTGGCGACGCCGAGCATCGACATCGCCGCGGTGCGGCGCCCGGTCACCGTCGGACCGTCGAGGATGAACAGCGTCTCGCCGGTATCGGCGTCGAAGGCCATCACCTGACCGTGGATCGTCGGCAGCGAGCGCTCGCCGTTGCGCGGACAGACGTTGACGAGCTTGTGGATTGCGAGGTCGGGCGCGGTAGCGGGCATCGACAGCAGGATGCCGCCGTCGTTGAGCGGCACGACCAGTCGCTCGGGGCTCACGATGCGCCCGCTCGCGTAATCGCCGGTGGCGCGGCGCAACGCTTCGACGAGCGCCGCATAAGGCGTAACGCGCGCGGTTTCGGCGGCGTCGTAGATCTGCGTGGTCCTGCTGCTCATCCTGCGCTGCTCCTGTTGTCGATCGTTATCGATGCGCGGCGTCGCGCTCGCTCAGCGCACCAGAAAACCATAGGTCAACGGATCGCGCTCGTCGACCAGCCAGTTCGCGAAGCCGCAGATATGTGCGTCTCCCTCGATCTCGGGAATCACCGCATCGAAAGTGCCCAGCTTCGTTTCCGCCAGCACCCGGCCGCGAAACACCGTGCCGATCACCGATTCGTTGACGAGCGTCGCATCGCGCGCCAGCTCGCCGCGCAGATACAGCTGGGCGACGCGGCCCGCCGTGCCCGAACCGGTCGGCGAGCGATCCACCTCGCGGTCGGCGAACACGCAGCAGTTCGCCTGCGTCGAGCCCGCATGACGCGGCGCGTTATCGATGATCGTGCCGTAGATATGGTTGATCTCGGGAATCTGCGGATGCTCGACCTTGAACGCCGCGTTCGCTGCACGCTTTACTTCGGCGCCGAACTGGATCAGCCGGTCGACCGCGTTTTCGCGTACTTCGAGTCCGAACGGCTTGCCCGAAGTATAGAAATAGAACGCGCCGCCGAACGCGATATCGCCGCGCACTTCGCCGAACGACGGCGTATTCACCGTGACGTCGCGCTGCCAGATGAACGACGGCACGTTGACGAAACGCACGCTGCCCACATGATCGCCGTCCCATTGCACGAACGCTTCGATAAAGCCGCACGGCGCATCGATGCCGACGCGCGTTTCCGGTTCGCTGCGTTCGACCCAGCCGAGCGCGACGGCCGTGGTGGCGAGTGCGATCACGCCGTGTCCGCAGTAGTCGCTATAGCCTTCGTTGTGGACGAAGATGATGCCGAAATCGGCGCCTTCGCTGACTGGCTCGGTTAGATAACCACCGTACATATCCGCATGACCGCGCGGCTCGAGCATCAGCGCGCGCCGTAGATGATCCGCGTGTTCCTTGAGCCACGTGCGACGCTCGACGATGGTCTTGCCGGGGAATTTCGGCAGCCCGCTCGTCACGATCCGGAACGGCTCGCCGCCGGTGTGCACCTCGACCGTACTGATGACGCGATTCAGTTTCATGTTGCTGCGTGCCCTTCTTGTACGTCCCCGACCATCCTGTTCTCCTCGATGCTGTTTTATACTGGCCCAAAATCTAGACCACATTGGATTTCGCATCAACCAGTTTCAAAATAATCGCGGCGATCTGGTTTGAAAGCAGATCAGCCGTCTTGTGCTGTTTCCCCGCAGTCCTCGAATCCTGGCGATATGGTCACGACAACTTTCGCATCCGAGAGCGCGTTTCGCCCGAAGCAGATCTACGAGCAGGTGTCGGAGCGGATCCGCGCCGACATCCGCGGCGGCCAGTTCGCGCCGGAAACGCGACTGCCGTCCGAGCGTGAACTGGCCGCGCGGTTCGGCGTTGGCCGGCCGGCGGTGCGCGAGGCGATCGGCGCGCTGCAGAACGAAGGGCTCGTGCTCACGCGGCGCAACTCCGGTACCTATGTTTGCGCGGATGCGCTGCAACGCCTTTCGGCCGTACCGCCCGACAATATGGCGCCGGCGGCGGACCCCGACTTCAGTCCCAGTTCGACGCTCGACGTGCGGCTAATCCTCGAGCCGGCCATCGCCCGGCGTGCCGCTGCGCACGGGCGACGCGATCCGCTCGCCGAGCACTATCTCGCGCAGATGGATTCGATCGTCGACGTGACCGATGCGGGGCAGCGGGCGCTGTGGAACGATAGCGACCGGCTGTTTCATCGCCAGCTTGCGGTGATGACCGGCGATGCGTTACTCGTGAAGATCGCCGATGAAGTCGCGAAGACGATGGATCAGCCGTTGTGGAAACGGCTCAAGGACGATGGGATCGATGACCCGGCGCGCATCCGGCTTTATGTGTCAGAGCATCGGTTGATTTATGAGGCGATTGTCGGCGGGGATGCGGATGCGGCGGCGTTTTATGTGGAGCAGCACATTATGCGGGTGCGGCGGGATATAACGCCGAAGTAACGCGGCGCTGTGCTTACTCAGCGCGAGTCAACACAATCCCCCGACTCGCATAAAACCTCGCCAGCACATCAAACGGCAGATAAGCATCCTGCTGATACGGCGCAACGCCCGACGGATTATGAAACCACACACCGTCACGATCGCGCCCGTGCAGCAGGATCAGATGACCGCCGCGCCTGCTGTTCGAACGGTCGGGATAGCGAACCTCCGGGCTCACCGAAACGATGACCAGCGTCTCGCTATCGATCCGCGCGGCAATATCCTCGATCGCGATATCCGTCAACACATCCGCCTGCAAACCGAAATCAGCGGCTACCCAGTTCGCGAACGGCCGATAGATCAATCCATCGACACCGCCGTCGTCACGCATCCGGTAAACCTCGTGACGTAACGCGTCGTCGAGCAGCATGGCGCGCGGCGCATGCGCGATGCGCCAGAAGTCCAGCGCCGATTCAAGACAGGTCAGTCCGCACAGACGTTTCGCCCAGAACCGGTAGCGCTCGGGATCGACAAAACCGCTGCGCATCCACGCCGGATCGGCGCAAGGATCGGCGCCGTCTTCGACGATCGCACGGACCCATTCGGGACTGCCCCACTGCGTGTAATACGGCACGCCGGCATGGCGAAGTTCGGTGTCGTGCATCACAGCATGCTCCGCGGACGCTGCGTCGTACCATCCGCAAAGCGCCGCAGCCGGAACGCCGCAAGATCGAGCGAAGGCTGCCCGTCGTCGATCCACTCGGCCAGCAAACGCCCGACAATCGGCCCCATCGCGAAACCATGACCGCAAAAACCGGTCGCCACCAGCAACCCGTCTATCTGCGACGGCGCATCGATCACCGGAATCCCATCCGGCAGCACATCGATCAACCCACCCCATGCTTCCACCACCTGCGCATCCTTCAACGCAGGGAACAGCGCGCGCAATTTGTGCAGCGCACGCGGCGCATGAGCGCGGTTCGGTTGCGGCTGCGGATCGCGCGGTTGCAGCACGCGTTCGCGAGCGGGCACGACGCCAGGTATGCGGTCGCGCAGATCGCGCAGGAACGCGTCGTTCAGATGAAAACTAAATGAATCGCGCTGCGTCCACAGTTCGGGCAGGAACCAGCTGAGCGCACGCAGATGGCCGAGCGTCATGTCGACATCGACCTGCATCTCGTCGGCCAGATTGATCGTGCCGTTCGCGCGCTGGCGAATGCCGACGCCGCCGCCCCAGAACGCCGTCGCCGTGACGGGCGGCAGCGCATTGGTGCGCATGCAGGTGCCGCGCACCGTTTGCTGCGGCAGTGCAATGCCGAGTGTCGCAAGCAATTGCCAGCTACTCGCGCCGGCCGCGCAGACGAAGTGCCGCGTGCGGATCGTCCCGCGCTCGGTGACGACACCGGCAATCGCTCCACCGGCACGCTCGATAGCGAGCACGCCGCAGCCTTCGAAAAACCGCGCGCCCGCTTCGACGGCGCGGGCAGCGAACGCCGGCGCCACGCGCCGCGGCTCGGCCTGGCCGTCGCTCGGCGTGTAGAGCGCGCCGAGTGCTGCACCCTGCATGCCACTCACATGCGCATCGATCTGCGCGCGATCCAGCGTCCGTGTATCGAGCCCATACTGACGCGCGACGTCGATCCATTGCCGGAACGAAGCCCAATCGCTTTCGTCGGTGGCGGCGTAGAGGCAACCGCCCTGACGCCATTCGAGATCGAAGTTCAGCTCCGTTTCGAGCTGCGCCCACATGCCGATGCTGGCCATCATCAGCGGCACTTCGGCCGCTTCGCGACCCTGCTGCCGCACGAAGCCCCATGCACGCGTCGACTGCTGTCCGGCGATGCGCGACTTGTCGAGCACGACCGCCTTCAGGCCGCGCCGCGCGAGATAATACGCGGCGGCGCAACCCATGATGCCGGCCCCGGCGATCACGACGTCCGCGGCGTCGGGAAACGGTTCGTCAGCGGGTGTTAGTGTGGCGTGCAGCGGATACGTAGTCGTCATCGGATCGGTGTAGTGGCGAGATGCGCGTTGAGTCGAAACCCGGGCAGCGCGGTAGAAACACCCGCCGCGCCCGTGCCGCAGCATCTTCGCAGGCTCGTCCGCCGGCTGCAATCCCGCGGCACCCGCCTGCGCCGGACCGCACGCCCGTGCACAACGCCTGGCCGAGGTCGGCTTGCGGCGCCGCGCTTCACATAAAAGCAGCAACGGGGCATTTTTTTGCGGTACATTTGCTGTCCCCAGGACGTCCGACAGGCGTCCCAGGTATTGCATCGCGCCGTCTTGAACGGCTCATCGGCTATCCAATTTACATCGGCGGGCATTTTTCGCAGCATGGCCAACGAAGCAACTTCACCCGACTCCCTCGCGGTCGCCGAACGCGTCCGCGAGCTGATGAGCCGGCACGGCATCGGTAAGCGTCAGCAGACTACCGAGCTGTGCCGGATTCTCGATCTGAGCTTCTCCCAGGGGCACCGCAAACTGCGCGGCAATAGCCCGTGGACGCTCTCGCAGATCAAGAAAGTGGCCGAAGTGTACGGCGAGCCTGCCGCGCAACTGTTCGGCGCGCAATCGCTCGACCCCGGCATGGTCGGCGCCATCGCACAGGAAGCCGTGTTCTCGGTCGGCGCAATCGACATGTCGTGTACCGCATGGGTCGGTGCGGCGCTCGAGCCGGGCAGCCGGCCCGAATTCGTTGCCTATTCGAAGCTCGGCCAGTGGCGCGTGGTCCGACACGACGGCGCGCTCTATCAGAACGCCTACGAAGTCCACAAGATCGAGATCTATCCGCGCCGCGCGGAAACCGACAAGCCGCTGATCGCCGTCGTCGACGACGATCATTCATCCGCCGACAACCTGCGCGATTACCTCGAACGCAGCGGTTTCGCCGCGCTCGCCCTCTACGGTCTCACCGCGTTTGCCGAAGCGTTGCAGACCCAGGTGTTCGACGGCATCGTGATCGACTGGCTGTTCGGCAGCCAGACCTCCGCTGCCGCGATCCGCGCCGTGCGCGCCTCCGAAAACCCCGATGCACCGATCCTCGTGCTGACCGGTGAACTGCTCACCGGCAAGGCAAGCGAATCGGAGATCAGCGCGGTCATCCGCACCTACGACGTCGCGTGCTACGAGAAGCCCGCACGCATGGCGATTCTGGTCGCCGATCTGTCGAAGCGGCTCAACCGCGCATGACGTCGGGCCGCATGCGCGTGGTCAGCGCACGCTGTACCGCTTCACGCAACACTTCGTAGTGCACCGGCTTCGCCAGGCAATCGAAAAACGCAGTGGTTTCGTCCGACGGTTGCTCGGGCGCATAAGCGCTGACCACGATCACCGGCGCGCCCGCGGCCGGTCCGCTGCGCGCGGTGAACTCTTCGATGAACGCGTAGCCGTCGCGCCCCGGCATGTGCAGATCGAGCAGCACGACGTCGCAGTGATGCGTGTCGAGCCAGCCGATCG
Source organism: Paraburkholderia sp. CHISQ3 (assembly GCF_030464945.1). Classification (NCBI taxonomy): domain Bacteria; kingdom Pseudomonadati; phylum Pseudomonadota; class Betaproteobacteria; order Burkholderiales; family Burkholderiaceae; genus Paraburkholderia; species Paraburkholderia sp. CHISQ3. Next base: position 141,596 of record NZ_JALPRG010000012.1, on the reverse strand, counting down.
CATCGTCCGCACCGCCCAGTGCGGCCGCATCGCAGCCCATGTGTTCGACCATTTCGCGCAGCGACTCGCGCACCAGTTCGTTGTCGTCGACGATCAGCACGCGCGGTCGTGCGCCGTCGTCCGGCGCGGGTGTTGCGGCCGGCGGCGGCGCGGCCAGTTCCACCAGCCCGACCGGGATCGAAATCGTGAACGTCGTGCCTTCGCCAAGCCGGCTTTCGATCTCCAGCTGACCGCCGAACAGATCGACCAGCCCCTGCACGATCGCGAGCCCCATACCCGCCCCTTCGAAGCGGCGCGAGCGCGATGAATCGAGCTGCGTGAACTCCTTGAAGATCAACGGAATCTGCGCATGCGGCACACCTGGGCCAGTGTCGCGAACCACGATCGACAGTACGGCGGGCACGTGTGCCCCATCGAGTGCGAAACGCACGTTCACCGTGCCCTTCTCCGTGTAGCGGATCGCATTCGTGACGAGGTTGTTGACGATCTGCCGGATGCGGTGCGGATCCGAATCGACGCGCGCCGCCACACCCTGTGCATCGCCGTCGAGCTTCAGTCGCCTGGCAAGCGCCGCCACATGGTGTTCATCGATGATCGACGCCAGCAGTTCGCGCGGATCGAACTGTTCGTGCCGCAATTCGAGCTTGCCGGCGCCGAGTCGCGCGTAATCGGTCAGGTCTTTCATTTGCGCTTCGAGGTGGCGCGCCGCCGTCTCTAGCCGCCGGATGATCTTGCTGTCGCTATCCGAATGAAAGTTGAAGCCGAGCAGTTCCACCGACGAGACGATCGCGTGCAGCGGCGTGCGCAGTTCGTGGCTGATCATGCCGAGGAAGGTGTCTTTCGCGAGACTCGCTTCGCGTGCCGCACGGCTTGCCTGGTGCTCGGCTTCGAGCGCCGCGTGCTGCTGACGGATCAGGTTCGTACGCCGCCGGCCGTTCAACACCAGCAGCGCTGTCGAGGCCGTCGACAGCAACATCAGCACGAGGCCCGCCGCAAACAGCAAGCGCCGTTTCTCGATGAAGTCGCGATTGAGCGCCTCGCGGTCCGCGATGTCGGCGAAGCGCCGGCTCAGTGCGAGGTCGTTTACCTCCATCCAGTGTGCGCGCAGCACCGCGATGATTTGCGCCGCGCGAGCCGGATCATGCTGTAGTGCATCGACATCGGGGCTGATGGAGTTCAGCACGGCATCGAGGCTGTCGAGTTCGCCCTGCTGTCGCTGTGCGAGCGCTTTCTGGCTGCCCAGCATGCGCGTCGAGACGGTCACCACACCGACCTTGGACTGCACGACCTGCAAACGCAACTGGATCTTCGAGTAGTCGCTGTCGACCCCCGCCTTGTAGAGCAGCAACTGGTTCTCGAGTCGCCCATAGGCGATCTGCAACTGCGCCGCGTCCCAGTAGAAGCTGTCGTAGGTGGCGGTGAGCTGCTGGGTGACACGCGGGTTGAGCAGGTTCGCGTACAGCAGATAGCCGACCGCCGCGATCGGCGCTGCAAGCGCCGCGAGCCAGACGATGATGTAGAGCGGACGTCGCAGCGGACGCCGGATTACTTGATGATGAACGACTTGATCTGCCATATGAACTTCGAGTCTGCGGAAACGTTCATCAGTTCGCCGGGGAACGCGTCGCGCGGATAAACCAGAAACAGTGGGCCGTAATCGCTGACCTTCAGGCGCGTACCGTTCATCGCATACGCGACGATCACGCCGTAGTGCGCGGCGTCGGACACCGGAATCGTGTACGAATAGTCATCGTACGAATGAAACTCGATCTCGGTCCCGGTTGCGCCGACCGTCTTCAGGATGTCGCTGAGCAGCGGGCCCGTGAAGGTCGACTTCGGCGTCCACGTGGTCGTGGTCGCAATCGCGTGCACAGGCAACGCCAGCAGCGCGGCTTCGGTGAAATGGAACACCTTGTGCGTGGGGTCGTTGGTGTTGCGGATCTTGCCGCTCACGTCCAGCGAGAGCGGCGCAGCCTGCGCGGACGTCCAGGCTGCGAACGCGAAGACGATCCAGAGTGCCTGCCACCAGCCTTTCCTGTTGTGCATCAAAACCACCCCTTTGTCACATCGATATGGCTGTATACGCCGGCGTCGCATCGTTGCGCCCGAGCGTGGCGAACGGCCGCCCGGCATGCTGCGCCTGCCCCGCGCGTGCGTTCGCGGCCCGATTCCGTCGGCCCGGCGCAGATCCGCCGAACCGCATGCATAATATCGTCATTCCGAATACGTCTCAAAAACGCGGCCCCGCCGTCGGCGGCGCGCTTCAGCCTCACGCCCTGTGACTCATGAACCGACCCGTCCTTCCTCTGACGTACGAACAGCTCGATCACTGGATCGAATCGCTGCAGCCCGAACTGGCAGCGGAAAAATTCACGGCAGCCATCGGCATCCTGCGCGGCGGCGCACCGCTCGCCCTGATGGCGTCGCACGTCGGCGGTATCCCGGTCGCGTTTCTGCGCTGTGACCGGCGCTCGCGCCACGTAACGTGGGACTCGACGCTGCCGGTGCCGCCGCACGGCTCGAAGGTGCTGCTGTGCGAAGACATCGCGGGGCGCGGCTTCACGTTGATCGACTGCATTGCGTTTCTCGAACAACACGGCCTCGTGGTGAAGACGCTGACCGGCACGTTCGATGAAGAGAGCCGCATCCGCCCCGATTACGGGCTCGATGCGACCGGTTACTTCTCGTTGTTTCCGTGGGAACGCCTTGTATCGTCGGAACGTCATCGCGACGACTGGCCCGGCACCGACGACCAGGCGGACATCGATCCCACCGATCCCGCAAGCGACAATCAGCAGCACGCGACCTACGCGATCGATCTGGACGGCATCCTGCTGCCGGATGTACCGCCCGCCCACTACGAAGCCGACCTCGCCGCCGCGCTGAACGAACGCGACGCGCTGTCGCCTTACGAGGCGCTGCCGGGTATCGATCTGACGCGGATCCGCGCGATCGTCACAGGAAGGCCGCTCTTCGATCGCGAGCGCACGGTTGCGTGGCTCGAGTGTCACGGCTTCGGTCATCTCGAACTGGTGATGCGAACGCCCGACGCGCACGATGGAACGCCGGCCGGCACCGCCGCGCACAAAGCCGCAGCGGCGCTGCGTTGCGGGGTGACACATTTCATCGAAAGCGATCCGGCGCAGGCGTTGCTGATCGCGCGCGAGGCGCCGCTGTTGCGCGTGGTCTGGTGGGACGCGACGACGCGCACCGGCACGCTCGCCAGTGCATCGTCGTGGGGCTAACTGGCAAGTTGAAAGGCGGATTTAAAAGCGGCTAGAAACCGCGCGACCGCACAGCGTCATTCGTCAGCGCGCAGATGCGCCGCAGCGCGCTGCGATGCGACCACGATCAGCTTCATCGTCGCGCGCGTCGCCCCGACAAACAGCTTGCGTGCGATGCGCTCGTCGAACGCATCGAAGTCGACCTCGGTGAAGATCACGCACGGCGCGGATTGCCCCTTGAAGCGGTAGATCGATTCGAGCAGCACATCGCCCTCGCGATACTCCGGGCTGCCGAACAGATCGTACTTGCCGGTGAAGCTGCGCAGCCGGTGCGGCCCAAGCTGGTCGAGCTCCGTCAACACCGAACCCTCACGACCGCGAAACGACAGCACGGCGATGTCCTGGCGACGAAACCCGAGTGCCAGCGCCTGGGTAATCGCGCGCTTGGTCGCTTCGATGCAGCCTTCGGTAGCGTTCGCGTCGTCGTAGGTCGATATCGACACGTCCGAGCCATCGAACGGACTGCCCGACGCCAGTGTCGCGGCAAACGGCACCGACGCACCGACGATGTCGCGCACGTAGTCGAGAATATCGCGCGGGCTGCGGTAGTTCGTCGTCTCCTTCAGCACGGTCCAGCCCGGCAGCTCGACGGGCGGTCGCATGTAGAGATTCTGCAGCGGATCTTCGAGCCACCACCATGCGGCGCCCGGCGCGAGCAGCCGTTCGAGCGCGCTCACCCATGGTTGCTGGAAATCCTGACCCTCGTCGACGATCAGCACGTCGTATTGCCAGCGCGTATCGATCGGTGTCTGCACGAACGTTGCTTCGAGTTGCCGGAAGATGTCCGCGGCCTGGAAATCGGGCGTGCGGCCCGCGTCGCGCGCGATCCAGTCGCACAGCTGGTGATAGTTCGCGACCTTTGCCTCCGGCGGAGCCACCCGCGCGATGTGATCGGCGAGCGGCCGGTTGAAGCACACGTACAACGGCCGCTGGCCGCGCGCGACGGCATCCTTCATCACCTGCACCGCGAGCTGTGTCTTGCCCGAGCCGGCCGTGCCGATCACGCGCAAGCGGAACGGCGTGAATTCGAGGCGGCGCGCCCACGTGGCGAGTCCACCGGCAAGGCGCGTGACGAGCGTGCCGGCCTGGCCGACCAGTGCGCTTGCGTCGGGGGTTAGTGCGAGTTCGTCGGCGAGAAAAGGATGGAGTTTCGCGGCGCACGGCAAACGCGGTTCATCGGCGGGCAGCGCATCGAGAATGACCGACACGAGCCGGTCCTTGCGCGTCGCATCGACGATGCGCGCCGGGTTCACACCGGCGATCGCCGCCTCTTTGACCACATGATCGGGGCAATACAGCAGCTCTTCGATGAAATAAGTGCCCGCGCCGAACGCCGCCGTGAACCGCCGATGCAGCCCTTCGATGGTCCGCGCCAGTCCGATCGCTACATTGCGCTCCGTTTTCAGATGCACCTTCACGAGCCCCTTCGGCGTTTCGCGCAGAAAGCCGGTGCGCTGCTCGACGATCATCGTGCGCCCCGCCGGACTTACGATCACGAAGTCCGCTTCGCCGAACACCGAGAAGCCTTCGTTGAGCCGCGTCCAGTGCACACCGTGATAGACGGTGTAATCGGCGGGTAATGCATCCGCAAACAACGCGAGGGTTTCGCGCTCGCGTGCGGCGGCGCCGGTGGCGGCGAGATGCATCCAGTCGTCGGGAACAATACGGGCCATGCTGTGCCTCATCACGTTCGGGTGCGCACATTGTACGCAACGCGCGTGACGTGGCGCGGCCGTGAGGACGGCATGCTTGCAGTGCGTGTGAGCCTCTCACACAGCGGCGGTTTTTTCATCGCGCAATGCGACGCCCCGTCATCGTGTATCGTTAGCGACTGAACGCCGCGCCAGGTGCGCGGCTTGCCAAATACTGAAACGGAGATTGACCGGATGATCACACTCTGGGGACGCGCCAACTCGGTGAATGTCCAGAAACTTCTGTGGTGCTGCGACGAACTCGCACTGCCGTACGAACGCATCGACGCCGGCCTGCAATACGGCCGCAACAACGAACCCGATTACCTCTCGATGAATCCCACAGGCCGCGTGCCGACGCTTGTCGACGGCGACTTCGTGCTGTGGGAATCCAACTCGATCCTGCGTTACCTGGTCATGCAGTACGCGCCGTCGAGCTTTCTGTACCCTGTCGAACCGCGGGCACGCGCGAGCGTCGACCGCTGGCTCGACTGGTCGTTGTCCACGCTGCAACCGGCCGAACGCCCCGTGTTCTGGGCGCTCGTGCGCACGCCCGCTGCCGAGCGCGACACGACAAAACTCACCGCCGATCTGCTGAGCGTGGGCGCGCTGTGGAAGCTGCTCGATACGCATCTGCAAGGGCGCTTCTTTATCGAAGGCGAGCACTGCACGCTCGCGGACATCGTGCTGGGCTCGTATGCGAAGCGCTGGTTCGGACTCGACGGTGTCGAGCGTCCACTGCTGCCGAATCTCGAGCGCTGGTATTCGCGTCTCGGCACGCGCACCGGCTTCAAGAAGTACGTCGACCTTCCCTTGACCTGACCCACGCCGGCGCAACCATATGACAATCACGCTACATGCATGGGGCACGCCGAATGGCCGCAAGGTCACGGTTGCGCTCGAAGAAATGGGGCTGCCTTACACGATCAAGTCGGTGAACATCGGCCGCGGCGACCAGTTCGAGCCGGAGTTCCTGCGCATCAGCCCGAACAACAAGATCCCCGCGATCGTCGATACGGACGGCCCCGACGGACAACCAATCAGCGTGTTCGAATCGGGTGCGGTGCTGCTCTATCTTGGCGAAAAAACCGGCCAGTTCCTGCCGAAACCGCTACGCGAACGCGTGCCGGTGCTCGAATGGCTGATGTGGCAGATGGGCGGCTTCGGTCCGATCCCGGGACAGGTTCATCATTTCGCCGCGCTCGAATCGGAAACCGACCGGCGCTATGGCTTGCAGCGTTATTCGGAAGAAACGCGACGACTCTATGGCGTGCTCGACCGGCGCCTCGCACAGGTGGAATTCGTTGCGGGGGATTTGTCGGTGGCGGACTTCGCGATTCTCGGCTGGGCGTGGCGCCATGAACGCCATCTCGTCGATCTCGCCGATTATCCGCACGTGCAGCGCTGGTACGAGACGCTGTTTGCGCGACCGGGCGTACAGCGCGGTTTCGCGGTTCAGTTCGAGTGACGGCAGCCGCTCGCGATGCCGCTTATAATCACGCGATGAAGAACGCCAAGCCCGCTCCGGCAGCCAGAAAACCGGCTGCCGCACCGCACGACCATCACGACGATAGCGCCCACACGCATGCCGGTTCGCAGGAAAGCGCGCTTGCGCTCGCGGACGAATATTGCCGCGAACGCGGTGAAAAACTGACGCCGATTCGCCGCAAGGTACTGGAGTTGTTGCTGGAATCGGGCCGCGCGACCAAGGCGTATTCGTTACTCGACGACATGCGCCAGATCCATCCGGGCTCCGCGCCGCCTACGGTTTACCGGGCGCTCGATTTCCTGCTTTCCGCGGGGCTCGTCCACCGGATCGAATCGATCAACGCATTCACTGTCTGCCACGATCTGACGCAATGTCAGCACGGCATCCTCGTCGTGTGCCAGCAATGCGGCGACGTCACCGAGCTGCATCAACCGAAGCTGCGTCAGGCACTCGTCGCGCAGATCGAAGACGCCGGTTACCGGCTCGCTGGCGATGAAATCGAATTGAAGGGCCTGTGCGCTGCGTGCGAAGCAGCACAGCATTCCGAGAAGGTTGCGAGCGCTACCGGCAGGTAAGCGAGCAGATAAGCGCCGATTGTGCCCGGCTCAGTGCATCCCCGCCGCACGTGCATCGATTGCATCGTGCAGCAGCGTGACTAGTTCGTCCGGCTGTGCCGGCTTCATCATGAAATGCTGGAAGCCTTCGCCGATGCTGCGCAACCGGTAGCTGTCGTCGGTGTGGCCAGTCAGCGCCACGGCAACCGACGGCGCATGATCGCCGCGAATCTCGTGATCGCGTAGCCGCTGGATCAGATAGAAGCCGTCCATGGTGGGCAGGTCGAGGTCGCAGATCACCGCATCGGGCAATTCGCGTACAGCCGCTTCGACACCCTCTTCCGCGTCCGCTACCGCCACGACGCGTGCACCTTCCGATTCAAGCAACATGGTCAACGACGCCCGGCTATGCGGGTCGTCTTCTACCAGGACGATGGTTGCCTGATCGAGTCTCAAGACTGCGTTCATTTTGCGTATTTATTGCGTTGTTGCTGTAAAGCCGTTAAGAACCGGTAAGGCATGCGCATCGCATCGCTACTGCTCGCCTGCTCGCGACGCGTCTGTCGCATCTGACAATCGGACCCGCTGACGCGCGCCAAGTTGCAATTGTGGCACGCCTCGCAGACTAGACGGCCAGCAAGGCACCGAAATGAAAAACGGCGCCGCCGGCGCCGTCTCTCTCGCAGCTAGCGCCCATGAAGCCTATCCGTTGCCCGCCACCGCTTCCGCATAGCCGAGTTGCACGGAAATCGCGCGACCGGCCTCTTTCAGTAACGCGACGTAATGCGCCTTCGTATCGGCGCCACAGCGCATGCTCGGAAACGATACCGACAAACCTGCAATCACATGGCCGAAACGGTCGAACACCGGTACGGCAATGCATTGCAGGCCGTCTTCCTGCTCTTCGTTGTCCTCGCCGTAGCCCTGCTCGCGTACGCGCGGCAGGATGCTCAGCACGGCATCCGCGGAACCGAGCGTTTTCTGCGTCGATTTGCGGAACTCGATGGTGGATAGCACGTGGCGTGCCTCATCCGGCTCCATCCATGCCAGCAGCACCTTGCCGATCGCGGTGCTGTAGAGCGGATTGCGCCGGCCGATGCGCGATTGCATGCGCAAGTCGTAATCGGCATCGATCTTGTGGATGTAGACGATGCTGTCCTCGTCGAAAGCGCCTAGATGCACGGCTTCACGCGTGAGCCGCGAAATATGCCGCATCTGCACATCGGCTTCGCGCACGAGATCGACGCTTTGTAATGACTTCGCGCCGAGTTCAAACAATTTGATCGTTAGACGATAGCGGTCGGTATCTTCTTCCTGGGCGACATAGCCGAGTGCTTTTAGCGTCTGCAGAAAGCGGTGCACGGTGCTCTTCGACATCACGAGCCGCTGCGACAGCTCGCTGATGCCGATCTGGTTGTTTTCGCCAAGCGCCTGCAGGATCGCAAACACCTTGTTGACCGCCGCCACCGATTCGACGCGCTCCGCCCCGCCGCCGTCCGCGATCAGATCGGCGGAATCGGCGAGCGCGATGTCGTCCGCTTTCGTTTTTCTTGCCGCCGCTCTTGCTGCATCTCGCATAGTCACTATCCGTTCTTGCCCGACTTCAGGCCGTCAGCATAACGCGATTAATTTCTGGCCGGCATAACGCCGGGCGCCGTTCAGCGCGCGAGCCATCCGCCGTCTACCGCTAGCGTGTGCCCATGCATATAGTCCGACGCCGCGGAAGCGAGAAACACAATCGGTCCTGCGAGGTCGTCCGGCGTGCCCCAACGCCCTGCCGGAATACGCGACACGATCTCGTCGTTACGCTGCGCGTCGTCGCGTAACGGTTCGGTGTTGCGCGTCGCCATGTAGCCCGGCGCAATCGCGTTGACGTTGATGCCGCGCGCGGCCCACTCGTTGGCGAGCAGCCGCGTGAGTCCGAGCACGCCGCTCTTCGCGGCCGTGTACGAAGGCACGCGAATGCCGCCCTGAAACGACAGCATCGATGCGATGTTGATGATCTTGCCGCCGCTTTGCTGCGCGACGAACTGACGCGCGACCGCCTGCGAAAGAAAGAACACCGTTTTCAGGTTCACGTCGATTACCGCGTCCCAGTCGGCTTCGGTGAAATCGAGTGCATCGTTACGGCGGATCGTTCCGGCGTTGTTCACGAGTATGTCGATCTTGCCGAAGGCCGCGACGGCTTCCTGCACGATGCGCTCGACCGGTTCGAGCGTCGCGAGGTTCGCCTGTACGTCGATACAGCGGCGACCGAGATCGCGCACGATGCCTGGTGTGTCGCCCGGCCCGCTGTGATGCACACCGACGATATCGCAGCCGGCCGCAGCCAGCGCCTGCGCCATGCCCGCGCCGAGCCCGGTATTGCTGCCCGTGACGAGCGCCACCTTGCCGGTCAGATCGAACAGACGCGCGGCCAGCGGATTTTCACCCACAGCGGAGCGCTCAGCGCAGATCGGCGACGGCGACATGATCCATGTCCTTGAACACGAGGTTTTCGCCGACCATGCCCCAGATGAACGTATAGGCCCGCGTACCGACACCCGAATGAATCGACCAGCTCGGCGAAATCACCGCCTGCTCGTTATGCACGAGGATGTGCCGCGTTTCGTGCGGCTCGCCCATCATGTGGAAGACCGCCGCGTCGTCGGCGAGGTTGAAGTAAAAGTAGACCTCCATGCGGCGTTCGTGCGTGTGGCACGGCATCGTGTTCCACAGGTTGCCTTCTTCGAGCTTCGTCATGCCCATCGAGAGCTGACAGGTCTGCAGCACCTCCGGCACGATGAACTTGTAGATGGTGCGGCGGTTGCTTGTCTTCGGATCGCCGAGCGTTTCCGGCGAAGCCTCGGCCAGCGTGATGCGGCGCGTCGGATAAGCGGTGTGCGCCGGCGCGCAGTTCAGGTAGAACCGTGCAGGACGCGCGGCATCGACGCTGCCGAACGTCACCGACTGCGTGCCCTGGCCGATATACAGCGCCTCCTCGTTGCCGACGTCATGGCGCTTGCCGTCCACTTCGATCCAGCCCGCGCCGCCGATGTTGATCGCGCCCAGTTCGCGCCGCTCGAGCAGATAGTTCACGCCGATCGCCTTGCCGAGCGACGCCGATATCTCGACGGGCCGCGTAACCGGCAGCGCCCCGCCGACGATGATCCGGTCGATATGGCTGTAGGTCAGTTTCAGCGCGTTCTCTTCGAATACGCTTTCGACGAGGAACTGCTTGCGCAGCCCCGCGGTATCGAGCGTGCGGGCGTGCTCGCTGTGGATGCTTTGCCGGACGTCCATAGTTGTCTCCGTGATGAAGGTTCGAGGCCGCCGTGGGAGGCGTGCGACCGTCCATGCGGCGCATTAAAACATAGATTGTTTAATTTCGGAACGACGGTCCGGATTTTGTAATGGTGGCCGCTTCATACTTCATTACGCATCGACTTCGCCCGGTTTACGTAGGTGTAAACGATAGCCACAAAATCCGAAACGCCGTTCCACGTCAATGCTAAATTGCGATCCAGGCGCTGACCGCCGCGCGCTCGCAGAAGCGCGTGCCCAGCGCCGCACAACCACACCATCAAGACATAAACCGATCGGGCGCAGGCTCGTGGAGGAGCAATCCGCATGAACATCAAGAGGTCCATCGACCGCATACCGGGCGGCCTGATGCTGGTTCCGTTGCTGCTCGGCGCATGCGTGCACACGTTCGCGCCGCATGCCGGCAAAACCCTCGGCTCGTTCACCAACGCGCTGATCACCGGCACGCTGCCCATCCTCGCGGTCTGGTTCTTCTGCATGGGCGCCAGCATCAGCCTGAAGGCGACGCCGGTCGTGCTGCGCAAGAGCGGCGTGCTGGTACTGACGAAGGTCGCGACGGCAGCGCTTGGCGGTGTGATTGCCTCGCACTTCCTGCCGCCCGGCGGCATCACGTCGGGTTTTCTCACGGGGCTGTCGGCGCTCACTGTGATCTGCGTCATGAACGAGACCAACGGCGGTCTCTACATGGCGTTGATGCAGCAGTACGGTACGAAAGAAGAAGCCGGCGCGTTCTGTCTGATGTCGCTCGAATCGGGGCCGTTCATGACGATGGTCACGCTCGGCATTGCGGGGCTCGCGAGTTTTCCGTATGCGACGCTGTTCGGTGCGTTGCTGCCGTTCTTGATCGGCTTCGCGCTCGGCAATCTCGATCGAGAACTGCGGCAGTTCTTCAGCCAGGCGGTGCCGGTGATGGTGCCGTTCTTCGCGTTCGCGCTCGGCAATAATCTCGACTTCGCCGTGATCCTGAACACCGGTCTGCTGGGCGTGCTGATCGGCGTCTGCGTGATTCTTGTCACCGGGACCACGCTCGTGCTCGCCGACATCTTTCTCGCGAAAGGTAACGGGACCGCCGGGATTGGCGCGTCGTCGACGGCCGGCGCGGCCGTAGCGGTGCCGCAGATCATCGCGGGGATCGAGCCGCGCTATGCCGCGGTTGCGCCTGCTGCGACGGCGCTCGTGGCGACCTCGGTGGTCATCACCGCGCTGCTCACGCCGATCCTCACCTCGCTGTGGTCGCGCCGCTGGGGCACGCTGTCGCCGAAGCATCGCGCGGCGGCGGCATTGTCCGGCGGCGGCGCTGCGCTCGATACAGGACTGGATGGTCCGCTCGAAGCGCGTTCGAACGCGCACTGATCCTGCTTTGCCGGCAACTCATGTCGGCAACTTAGGCTGGCCCCCCATACCGGCGCCATATTGCAGCGCTATCATGAGCGCTCGCCCTGCCCGCTAACGCGGGCGGGTTCCGCGACGGCGGGCCAAGCTCTCCCGCCCGCCGGACGCGAGCACGTACCACGCGCCCACCCTCCTGCTCCCATACGACGATGCCCGCCCCCGATTCCGTCACGCTCGAAGCCCTGCGTCACGTCAGCACCGCGACGCTCACCACGCAACTGTTTAAACGCGGCCTGCGCAATACCTTCATGCAAGGCGTCGCACCGCTCGCTGCGCACAGCGGACCGAACCTCGTCGGTCCCGCGTTTACGTTGCGTAACATCCCGTCGCGTGAAGATATCGATGTGCTCGAACTGTTCGCGAACCCCGAATACGCGCAGCGCAAATGCGTCGAGACGATTCCCGCCGGTTACGTGCTGGTGCAGGATTGCCGCGGCGAGCGCGGCAGTGCGTCGTTCGGCTCGATTCTCACGCAACGGCTACAGGTGCGTGGTGTGGCGGGCATGGTGTCGGACGGTCCGGTGCGCGACAGCGTAACGATCGCCGCGCTCGGCCTGCCAGTGTTCTGCGCAGGCGCCAGCGCGCCGCCGAACCTGCTGCGCCATCACGCGATCGACATCGACGTGCCGATTGGCTGCGGCGGTGTCGCGGTTTTTCCGGGCGATGTTATTGTCGGCGACACGGACGGTGTGGTCGTGATTCCGCACGAAATGGCCGCCGATGTCGCCCAGGCCGCCGTCGAACAGGAACATCTCGAAGAATTTCTGACTGAGCGCATTCGCGACGGCGCGGCATTGCCCGGCACCTATCCGCCGAACGAGGTGACCCGCGCTGCGTACGACGCGTGGCGGCAGGCGCGCAAACGCTAAAAAAAACGCCGGCCAAGGCCGGCGTAAGGGTTCTGGCTATTCCGAGGGCGTACCAGAACCTGAGAGACGGTACTGCGTTGTGCTCCGTGTTCATGCTCGCTGCCGCACGCTGCGACGCACGTTCGATACCCGTACAACGGTTCGCACATGGCGGGAAAGTATAGCCGTGCATCATTGTTTAGTTAAGCCCAACATCTTTCTTTTCATTCCACCGGTACAGACCTGTCTACTCACGTCTGCTGCGAGTGAATCGTATGATCAATACCGCGTGTGCAACTGGTCAGCATCGCCGCCCCACCGCACGATGCAGCGCTAGAATTCGCGCATGACTACCTATATCGCCCTGTTGCGAGCCGTCAATGTCGGCGGCACCGGCAAGCTGCCGATGTCCGAACTGCGGGCAATGTGCGAATCCATAGGTTGCACGAACGTGCGCACCTACATTGCGAGCGGTAACGTTGTTTTTGCCAGCACGCTGTCGAAAGCGTCGGTCAAGACGAAACTGGAAGCTTGCCTTGCGGGTTATGCGGGCAAGCCGGTCGGCGTGGCGATCCGCACCGGTCCGGAAATGGCGGCAGTCCTCGCTGCGAATCCGTTCAAATCAACGCCGCCGAACCGCACAGTCGCGATCTTTCTGGACGCTCCGCCACCCGCCGATACGCTTGCGCAGATTAGCGGCCAGCAAGCCGAAGAGGTCGCGCTCGGCAAGCAGGAGATCTATGTGCACTACGGGGACGGCATGGCGCACACGAAGCTGAAAATTCCCGCTGCGAAAACCGGCACCGCGCGCAACATGAATACCGTCGCCACGCTTAGTGAATGGGCGGCAACCTGAAGCCTAGGCTGCGCCCAGCGCATCCACCAGCAACACCTTCAGGCTTCCTACCAGCAATGAGTCGCCGCTGCCGTGCGCCGACGCGATCGCCATGCCGAACGACGGCAATGCCGGCAGCCCTGTCTGCGTATCGAGCACCGTCAGATCGGCGGGTACCGCGCCTTCAGTGAGGACCGTGATTGCGATGCCGGCGCGGACCATCGCGAGCAGGCCGTCCTTGCTCGCGCTCTCACACGCGACGTGGTACGCAATGCCCGCGCCGTCCAGTGCGCGCCGCGCCGCCTGGTGATCGAGCGTGTCGGGTTCGGAAAGCGCGAGTGCCAGCGACGCATCGCCGTGTTCCGCAGCCCGTGCATGCGCGCCTACCCACACGAGCTTTTCGTAGCGCACGGCCGCCTCGCCGTCGTCGCCTGGCGCCAGTGAGATCAGCGCGAGGTCGATCCGCTTGTCGCGCAGCATGCGCCGCAGATGCGTCGTCGACGCACACACCAGATGCACGGCAACACGCGGATGACGTCCCGCGATCTCGCGCAACAGCGAAGGCAAAAACGTAATGCAGTAGTCGTCGGGACAGCCGAAGCGGATCGCGCCGCTCAGACTGCGTCCGGTCAGTTCGGCGAGCGCCTCGTCGTGAATGCGCAGCAGTTCGCGTGCATGCCGCAGCAGTGTTTCGCCGCGCGCTGTCAGTTCGACGCCGCGCACCGTGCGCAGCAACACCGCGCCGCCGGCGACCTCCTCGATGCGCCGCACCTGCATGCTGATCGCAGACTGCGTACGACCGACTTCGGTCGCGGTACGCGTCAACGAACGCGTGTCGGCGATCGTGACGAAGGTTCTGAGCAGGTCGATGTCGAGGTTGGTCATGATTTATCGAGGCGGATAACAACGCGGGTATCAACTCAGGTATCAAGCTAGCGAATGGCATCCATCAACGGTATTCGTTTCCTGTGTGACGGCGTTCGGTCGTAGCATCGGGTCAAGCCGGCGTCATTTGTTTTGTACCCTTCGCGCCGGCATCTTCGTACAGGAAACGCACCTCATGACGCCACTCTCCGAAACGGCATTCTGGTCGGCCGCGCAGCGCCATCTGATCCGCTATGGCGGTTCATTCTCGCCGGTCATCATCGAACGCGCCAGCGGTTCATACGTATTCGATTCGACCGGCCGCGCGATTCTCGACTTCACGTCCGGACAGATGAGCGCCGTACTCGGTCACGCGCACCCCGAAGTGGCCGACGTGATCGCACACAGCGCGCGTGAACTCACACATCTGTTTAGCGGCATGCTGTCGCGGCCGGTGGTCGAGCTCGCGACGCGTCTTGCAGAGATCGCGCCGCGCGGTCTCGAACGTTCGCTGCTGCTGAGCACCGGTGCCGAGGCAAACGAAGCGGCTATCCGGATGGCGAAGCTCGTCACCGGCAAATACGAAGTGGCCAGCTTTGCGCGCTCGTGGCACGGCATGACCGGCGCGGCCGCGTCGTCGACCTACAGCGCAGGTCGCAGCGGTTACGGCCCGGCGGCCGTCGGCTCGTTCGCGATCCCTACGCCGTATCCCTATCGCCCCGCGTTCGAGCGCAACGGGCGCTACGACTGGAACGCCGAACTCGATTACGCATTCGATCTGCTGGATCGCCAGTCGGCGGGCAGCCTCGCTGCGTTTATCGCCGAGCCGATCATCAGCTCGGGTGGATTGATTCCGCTACCGTCGGGTTATCTGCGCGCGCTGCAACGCAAATGTGCGGAACGCGGCATGCTGCTGATCATCGACGAGGCGCAGACCGGGATCGGCCGTACTGGCCTGATGTTCGAATGCGAGCGCGATGGTGTCGTGCCCGACATCCTCACGCTTTCGAAGACATTGGGTGCCGGGATTCCGTTGTCGGCGGTCTTGACCACATCGGCGATCGAGGAGCGTGCCTTCGAGAAAGGCTACCTGTTCTATACGACTCACGTGTCGGACCCGCTGCCTGCGGCGGTCGGTGTGAAGGTGATCGAGATCGTGCTGCGCGACAGGCTCGCACAGCGTGCAGCGCAGGCAGGCGAACGACTGCGTGCAGGGCTGCTCGAGATGCAGCGGCGCCATCGCTGCATCGGCGACGTGCGCGGCGAAGGGTTGCTGCTTGGCATCGAGATCGTTGCCGATCGGGACAGCAAGGCGCCGGCGCCGGAGCTATCTGCAGCGATCACCGAACGCTGCCTGCAACTGGGGCTGCACATGAACATCGTGCAGTTGAAGGGGATGAGCGATGTGTTCCGGCTTGCGCCGCCGCTGACGATCAGCGACAGCGAAATCGATCAGGCGCTGGGGATACTCGATGACAGCATGGGGTACTGCCTCAATCGACATTGAGCACAAGTGCGGCGCTTGTCTCTACGAGCGATCATCAGTCGCTCAACAGGCCCGCGCCTCCCGACAACGAAACGAGCGAGGCGCAAATCATATTGTGGCGAATGTCATAACATGGTCCGCGCGGTCATAGTGCGTGACCAATGATCCGCAGTGTCACGCACGACATTGCACACCTGTACTCTGAATTCTGCAAAAAGCGCGCTTCCCCCTTTCTTGTTTGCTTGCGCGTACTCCCGATGTCTCGTCCAGGCACGCACGTCTTCCTCAGACTCGAACTCCACGACGATCACACGTTCGCCATCTTCTGCAATGAAATCCCTGTGTGAGATATAACCTGGTACCTCGGACGCCACCACACTCATGCGGGCCAACCAGCGTTTGTAATCTTCCTGCGCATCGGGATTCAACCTGGACCTCAAGACAGTCACGATCATTTTTTTAACTCCTTCGCAAAACCGCGTTGGCGACGTTCTGGCTGGCAACACGGAGTCTAGGTGCCCACATCATTCATGTAAAATGAATAAATTAGAAAATCTTGTTCTCATTTCAAGAAAATGGATCTGACTGATCTGCGTATATTTCAGGCTGTCGCACATACGGGCGGCATCACGCGTGCTGCGGCATTGCTGCACAGAGTGCCGTCGAATATCACTACGCGCATTCAGCAACTCGAAAGCGATCTGGACGTGTCGCTCTTCATACGTGAGGGCAAGCGTTTTCAGCTATCGCCGCAAGGTAAGGTTCTGCTCGACTACGCGACCCGCTTGCTGGCACTTGCCGAGGAAGCGCGCGAAGCGATGCACGATGAAATCCCGCGTGGCGTACTCAACCTCGGAGCGATGGAAAGTACTGCGGCGATTCGGCTGCCATCGCTGCTCGCGCAGATGCATGAGCGGTATCCCGATCTGGCAGTGGAGTTGAGAACTGGCGCCCCTCGGCCTTTGATCGCACGCGTCCTTGCAGGTGAACTGGATGCCGCGCTGGTCGCTGAACCAGTCTCCGATACGCGACTCGATACGACCCTCGCCTATGTCGAAGATCTGGTGATCATCGGGCCTCGGAATCATCCGTCGATTCGGTCAGCTCGCGATTTGCGTACGCATACGCTCCTGGCCTTCGAGCCGGATTGCCCACATCGCCAGCGGCTGGAGGCATGGTGCGCGAATGACGATGTCGTCCCGCAGCGGATCATCGAGGTCGGCTCTTACCACGCAATTTTAGGCTGCTGCATCGCTGGTATGGGTGTCGCCCTGATTCCTGCTGCGGTCCTTGATACCTATACCGAACGAGACAGGCTGTCGGTGCACAAACTGAAAGGGGAATACCGCAACGTCCGGACCCTGCTCATCTGGCGTAAAGACGCTTGCGCGCCGAAAGTCAGCGCCTTGGCCAGCTTGCTACAGGAATCCACGCAAAGATGAATTTGCGTGCAACATGACGTACGTCACCGCACCGTCGTCCAGCTACCATAACGCGCAACCGCACTTTCATCAAAGTTAAACCCAAGCCCAGGCGCATCGTGCAACACCACCCGCCCATTCCGATGCCCAAGCTGCCGATCGATCAACCGCCGAAAGTTCAACACCTGATCGTCCCAGAAGAACTCGACATAACGCGCGTTCTGCGTCGCGGCAACGAGCGGCGCATGCACGTCGTGAAACCAGTGCGGACACATCACGACGCCATAGCTCGCCGCGGTCGCCGCGATGCGCCGCCACTCGGAGATGCCGCCACACACCAGCGCATCGCTCTGCAGGATCGCCGCAGCGCCCTTGTCGAGCAGTTCCTTGTGATACCAGCGGCCATAGCCGATCTCTCCGGTGGCAAGCGGAATGCGCGTGAGCTTCGCGAGGCGCGCGTGATTGTCGATATCGTCGGGAGAAAACGGCTCTTCGACGAAGTACGGATCGTACGGTTCGAAACGCTTCAGATATTGCAGCGCCTGTGTCGTATCGGTCCAGCCGTTGTTGATGTCGAGCATCAGTTCGACGTCGGGCCCGACCGCCTCGCGCGCCGCGCGCACACGCGCTTCTTCTTCGCGCGGCGACAAACGCCCTGCTTTCATCTTCACGGCCTTGAAACCCATCTCGACGTAACTTGCCATTTCTTCGCCGAGCATCTGCGGTGTCTTGCCGTCGAGGTAGTAGCCGCCGCTCGCATAGGCCGGCACCGATTCAAGATGCACAGCGCCGAGTAATTTGTGCAACGGCAAACCATGCGTGCGCGCATTCAAATCCCACAGCGCCGTATCGAGAATACTGAGCGCACGCATCACCGTCCCCGCGCGTCCATGCAACAACGCCTCCTGATACATCGCCTGCCACAATCCTTCCACCGCATAAGAATCCTTGCCGATCAGCACCGGTGCAAGCAGTTGCTCGACCGCGACCCTGAGCAATTCGCCGCCCGCACTGCCGACATAGCAGAAGCCGAGCCCTTCGACGCCATCGGTCGAGCGAACTTTCACGAGACCGTAGTGGCGCATAGACACGGTGCGGGTGGCAAACGAGGTCACGCGATCGAGCGGCACGCTCGCCGCGCACACCAAAACCGATTCGATTCTGGGCATTGCAGCACTCCTCCGTTGAACACAGTCGCGGCAAGGGCGCGACCGTCAGCAACGCAGTGTGATGGCGGCCACGGTTCAAAAACAGTATCCTTTGGCTTCTTTAAAAGATAAAACTTTTATCGATGGATTCGCGCTACCTGCAAAGCTTTGTCTACGTGGTCGAGCTCGGTTCGATCGCGGAAGCCGCGCGCCGGCTGGATCTGACGCCTGCCGCGGTGGCGCAGCGCGTCAAGATGCTCGAACAGGAACTCGGCGCGAAACTGGTGCGCCGATCGGGGCGCACGGTCGGCACGACCGAAGCCGGCGAGCGCATTCTCGAGCGCGCGCGGGCGGTGCTGCACGATATCCGCGACCTCCGCTCCGATCTCAACGATGCATCCGAGCTGGCCGGGCAACTGAGGCTCGGCGGCACGCCGACGATGATGACGAGCCTGATTCCCGATGTGCTCGCCGGGCTGCTCGCGCGTCATCCGCAGATCGACATCTATCTCGAACCGGGCACCTCGCTCGATCTGTACCGCAAGGTGGTGAGCGGCGATCTCGATGCGGCGATGATCGTGCAGCCGTTATTCGAGCTGCCGAAAAGCTGCGACTGGCGAACCTTTCGCGAAGAGCCGCTGATCCTGCTCACGCCCGCATCGATGCCGGTGAGCGATCCGCACGCGGTACTCGCGAGCGAGCCGTTCTTGCGTTATGACCGCAATGTGGTCGGTGGTCAGCTTGCCGATGCGTATTTGCGCCAGCATGGCATCCGGCCGCATCAACGGTGCGAACTCGACGGGCTCGATGCGATTGCGGTGCTCGTGGATCGCGGCATCGGTGTGTCGCTTGTGCCGGACTGGCTGATGACGCGCTTTGCAGGACTGTCGCTTGCGAAGTGGCCGCTGCCGCATCCGTTTCCGAAGCGCGTGGTTGGGTTGCTGTGGGGGCGTTCGTCGGCGCGTATGCGGCTCGTGCAGGCGTTTCTGAATACTGCGTTGGCGCTGCCGCATCGATGAGCGGCGTGTCGGCATCGAGCAAGACCCGCCCGAAGCAAAGTTTTACTGATGTCTGAAGCAACGCCCACGCAATGCATCGCCGCGCCCGACGCCGCGATAATGTCTGCTTGAAGCCGTTACTCGCTGCTCGTTGCTCGCACGCGTCGTGGCCCTTGCATGCTCCTGTCAACTTTCTGGCTCCGGACACTCGATGACCGCCCCGCTCCCTCCCGCTCCCAGCGCCGCCGACGACAACACTGCCGACAACGCCCACACCGGTCTGCGCAAAGGCCTCACGAACTACGGCGACAACGGTTTCTCGCTGTTCCTGCGCAAGGCCTTCATCAAGGGCGCGGGCTACACCGACAGCGCGCTCGATCGACCGGTAATCGGTATCGTCAACAGCGGCAGCGCGTACAACCCGTGTCACGGCAACCTGCCGCAACTGCTCGAAGCGGTGAAACGCGGCGTGATGCTCGCGGGCGGCCTGCCGATGGATTTCCCGACCATCTCGATCCACGAATCGTTTTCGCAGCCGACCAGCATGTATCTGCGCAATCTGATGTCGATGGATACCGAGGAGATGATCCGCGCGCAACCGATGGATGCGGTCGTGCTGATCGGCGGTTGCGACAAGACCGTGCCGGCTCAGTTGATGGGCGCGGCTTCGGCGGGTATTCCGGCAATCCAGTTGATCACCGGTTCGATGCTGACCGGTTCGCATCGTTTGGAGCGTGTCGGCGCGTGCACCGATTGCCGTCGCTACTGGGCGCGTTTTCGTGCCGACGACATCGGCGCCGAAGAGATATCTGACGTCAACAACCAGCTCGTTGCAAGCGTCGGTACCTGCTCGGTGATGGGCACCGCGAGCACGATGGCATGCCTCGCGGAAGCGCTCGGCATCACGGTGCCAGGCGGCGCCTCGCCGCCCGCGGTCACCGCCGACCGCATGCGCATCGCAGAGCTGACCGGCACGCAGGCGGTGCAGATTGCGCGCGAGCGCCTGACCATCGACCGCATTCTCACCGCCGATGCATTCGAAAACGCGATGCGCGTGCTGCTCGCGATCGGCGGTTCGACCAACGGCATCGTGCATCTGACCGCGATCGCGGGGCGGCTCGGCTTCGATGTCGACCTGCAGGCGCTCGACCGTATGGGTCGCGAGACGCCGGTGCTGCTCAATCTGAAACCGTCAGGCCAGCACTACATGGAGGATTTCCACAGGGCGGGCGGTATGGCGACGCTGCTGCGCGAACTGAAGCCGCTGCTGCGACTCGATGCATTGACCGTCACGGGTCGCACGCTCGGCGAGACGATCGACGACGCCGGCCCTGGCTTCGCGCAGGATGTCGTGCGACCGTTCGCCGATCCGATCTATCCGCAGGGCAGCATCGCCGTGCTGCGCGGCAATCTTGCGCCGGGCGGCGCGATCATCAAACAGTCGGCCGCGGATGCAAAGCTGATGGAACACGAGGGCCGCGCCGTCGTGTTCGAGGACGCCGAAGATCTCGCTAGCCGCATCGATCGCGACGATCTCGACGTCGCCGCCGACGATATCCTCGTGCTCAAGCGCATCGGTCCAAAGGGCGCACCGGGTATGCCGGAAGCGGGCTACATTCCGATTCCGAAGAAGCTCGCGCGGCTCGGCGTGAAAGACATGGTGCGCATTTCCGACGGCCGCATGAGCGGCACCGCGTTCGGCACGATCGTGTTGCACGTCACGCCGGAAGCGGCCGTGGGCGGGCCGCTCGCGTGGGTGCAAACCGGCGACCGGATTCGTTTGAGCGTCGCTGCGCGTGAACTTACTTTGCTTGTACCGGATGCGACGCTTGCACAGCGCGCCGAGCAGGCACCGGTCACCGAACCGACCGCGGAGCGCGGTTACCGCAAGCTTTTCCTGCAAACCGTCACGCAGGCGGACCGTGGCGTCGATTTCGACTTCCTGCGTGCTGCGCAGACCAATGGGACGACGCCGCGGAGTTAGTGCATACGGCTGTCACACCCCTTCCGCACTACGCGTGCTGGTACTGGATGCGGTGCAGTTGCGCATACAACCCGTTTTTTTCCAGCAGCTCAGCGTGACTCCCTTCCTCCGTTAGCCTGCCGTGCTCCAGAACCAGAATCCGGTCCGCCCGCTCGATCGTCGAAAGACGGTGTGCGATAACAAACACCGTGCGGCCCTTCATCAACGTATCGAGAGCAACCTGGACGTGATGCTCCGATTCGGAATCGAGCGCCGAGGTGGCCTCGTCGAGGATCAGGATCGGCGCATCCTTATAGATCGCGCGAGCAATCGAGAGTCGCTGCCGCTGTCCGCCCGACAGGCGCGCACCGTTATCGCCAACCAGTGTATCGATTCCCAGCGGCATGTCCGCTACGGTGCTCCACAAATTAGCCGCGCGTAACGCCGCTTCGACGCGCTCACGATCCGGCGTTTGCCCGTACGCAACATTCGCTGCAATGCTGTCGTTAAAAAGGATGACGTCCTGGCTAACCATCGCCATCTGGCTGCGCAAATCATGCACGTCGTAATCGACATACGGCACCCCGTCTAGCAGGATGGTGCCGCCTGTCGGATCGAAAAATCTCGGCAGCAAGTTGACCAGTGTCGTTTTGCCGCCGCCGGATGGCCCGACAAAGGCAATCATCTGTCCCGGCTTGACGCTGAACGAAATGCGATCGAGCGCCGCCCGCTCGGCGTCCGCATAACCGAACGAGACGTTCTGGAACTCCACTTCGCCGCTCGTCTGGTCGAGATGACGTCGGCCCGGAACCTGCTCCGGCGGTTCGTCGATCAGCTTGAAGATCAGTTCGGCCGCGGACATGCCGCGCTGCAATGTCTGGTTGACCGACATCAGTTGCTTGAGCGGGTTGATCGCCAATAAAGTCGCGGTGATGTACGCAACGAAACTGCCCGCGCTCCCCTGGCCGTGCAACGACTGAAACAGCGATATGGCGATCACAATGCCTATCGCGGTCGATGCGAGCAGTTGCGTAGTCGATTGCGCGAGCCCGCTCGACACGATCATCCGGATCGCGTAGCCCTTGAGGCGCCGGTTCATTGCCATGAAGCGGTCGACCTCGTATTGCTCGCCGCCGTGAATCTTCACCACCTTGTAGCCCGATACAACCTCTTCGACGATGTACGACAGACCGCTCGTCATGGTTTGCTGTTCGCGACCAAGGCGGCGCAAACGTCGATTGACCTGTGCGGCGAGCCATCCAATGCACGGAAAAACCGCTGCGATGATCAAGGTCAGCCGCCAGTTCAGGTAAAACAGGCCCGCCAGATATCCGATGGCTGTCAGGAGATTCTGCACCGACGAGAACAGCACGGATGTGAAGATCGAGAGCAGCTGGTTGACCTCGTAGACCACGGCATTGATGACCGAGCTTGCTGTCTCCCGTTGAAAGAATGATGCCTTCGCTGACACGACACGCTCGAACATGTCCTTTCTGATCTGGACCAGAATCGTGTTCGATGCATACCCAGTCAGATACCCGGAAGCAAACTGCGCGATCGCACGAACGACGGCCAGCGCGACGAATACGAGGGAAATGCGCCACCAGGCGGACGACGGGGCATCTGGAGCAAACCCGTCGTTGAGCATCGTTTTCATAAAAAGTGGTACCGCGGCCTCGGTTGCGGAAACCAGCGCGGTGAAGATCAACCCAAGCGCGAATATTCCTGCAACTGGCCGAAGGTAACCCTTCAACCGAATCACCAGAGCTTTAACAGTGAGTTTCATACCGGTTTACGAAAGCTGTTGCACATGGACCGGACAGGCAAAGTCCGGATGACTGGTCAGAAACCTCTGCCCGACATCATAATCCCGTTGAACCAACCGAATTTCCGCCACGACCTCGATGAGATGAAAGCAAAAATACGTCCGAATTTCGCGGCGCTGCGCGCCCTGGAGGCTGCAGAACGACACAGAAATTTCTCGCTTTCGGCCGAGGAACTGCATCTAACTCATAGTGCAATCAGTCATCAAATCCGGCAACTCGAAGCGGTACTTGGAAATACGCTGTTTACTCGCGTTGGCTCGGAGATGATTCCTACGCCAGCTTGCAGTCGCCTCGCAGAGCGTTTGCGGCGTGGTCTCCTGGAAATTGATGCAGCGCTGGACGAAGCCAGGACGGAAGGTCAACCATCGAGGAGGCAGCTTAGTGTTAGCGTAATGGCGGATTTCGCGAATGTCTGGTTCATCCCGCGGCTCGCAGACTTCGCCCAACTCCACCCCGATATCGATCTGACGCTGACCGTGCACAATGACTTCACGCCGCCCGATCCGCGCTCGGTGGACGTCGGAATATGGCACCGTCGCATCGACGAGCGAGGATTCCGCTCCGAGAAACTCATGAAAGATCAGGTCATAGCAGTGTGTAGTCCAGGATTTCAGAAGAAGCATGGACCACTCACGCTCGACAGATTGCAAGATATTCCTCTCCTGCATTTTCATAGCCGGTCCTGGCGTGAGTTCTTTCAAGCCGCGGGGCTTACCCGTGCAGAGCCAGGCCCCGGACCGACGTTTAGTGACGCTGCATCGTTGCTCAATGCCTCACTAGCCGGTTTGGGTGTTGCCATGATACGGGAGCAACTCGCTCGTACTTTCCTGCGCAGTGGTGCGCTCGTGCAGATAGGAGACGTGCGCATACCGGCTCATCTCGAGTACTACTTCGTCTGGCAAGAGGAGAATCTCAGGGAGTCAGCCATACGTTGCCTTTATCTATGGCTACAACAGGGCATCGAAACAACGTAGGTCAAGGTTATTCTTGTGGCGCGCGCATCGCGCGACATCGTCCAACACACGATGCCGCGCAATGCAAAATGACACAACCCCTGCTCCTAGTGGCGTCTATGGGCGTCGTGGAAGGTAACGTCTTCGCCATCGCGCAAATCGAGGACCTCACAACCGTCGTCTGTAACGGCGACGACATGCTCCCAATACACCGCGAGAGATTTGTCCAACGTCTGTGCCGAACGGGTGACATTCGGCAGGCGGATGCCCTCACCGCTACCCGCGCAAATAAACGGCTCGACCGTGATCACCATGCCTTTTTCCAGAACACGCCCTTCATTGCGGGGATCCCTGTAGTAGGGAATAAGCCATCCATCCGCATGAACCTGGCCGGTCGAATGCCCTGTGCCGCTCGGCACTCGCAGCATCGAAAAACCAAACGATTCGACATACTCCTGCACCCTGATTGCGATGTCCTGAAGTTTCGCACCTGGACGCACCAGACTAATGCCGAGGCACATTGCCTGATACCCCACTGACATCAACAGACGCGCTTCCGAACTCGTTTCCTCACCCACAATCCACATGCGCTGCGTGTCGCCACACCAGCCTTCTTTCTTTATGCTGACATCAACGCCGAAAAGATCGCCGCGCTTTAACGGAATATCGCTCGGCTCACCGCTAAAAGCGTTTTCATTATGAGCGATGGAAATGCACGCATACTCGCTGGAGTCGTAGCCGGCCAGGTCTTCGCGGTCAATCTCCGCGCCGTACTTGTTCACGATAAGGTCATACGCAATATTATTGATCTGCCGTGAGGTAACCCCGGGTTGAACGTGCGGCGTCAAGTCCTGCAAAACCTGCGCGGCAATTCGACCTGCGGCGCGCAACATCGCAATCTGCTCAGGCGTCTTGATGGAGATCTTGTTGTAGTCAACTTTTTCACTCATGATTTACTCCGGTGAGGATGATCAATTAACTTCCGCTGTTTAATGAATTTTCATTCGATGCAGTTTTTCTTTGCATCAGATGCGCTGAAAACCGGAGACCGATAAGGCTGCACGGCGACCGTTCACCTATTATTCAAATCTGAAGCGATCCGGTCCAACGAAACCTGTTCCAGCACACTGTGAAGAAAATTTGACGCGGTTTCAGACGAACCGGTCATCCTGATTTCCAGGGCCAACTAAATCCCGCTGCGTGGTGTCGGTGGGAGGGCTTTTAAGTCGCGCCGTAACGGTCCGGACACAAAAATTATTAACGTTTGAAGCAACCGGGCCGCTCTTCTTCGCGGGTCTGTGCCACGCAATACTGCGCTGGCGGATCCAGACAGCCAACGAAGGAGACGACCGCCCATGAACGCATCGACTGCCCGCCTGCGCGGCGTGCTCGCGCCGGTACTCACGCCGTTTTCCGCCGACGGCACACCGTCGGCGGCGCGCTATGTCCGGCATTGCCGCCTGCTGCTGAATCAAGGCGTGAGCCTCGCGGCATTCGGCACGAACTCCGAAGCGAACTCGCTGAGCGTGCGCGAAAAGCGCATGCTGCTCGATGCACTCGCCGAAGCCGGTCTGCCCACTGCGCGCATGATGCCAGGCACCGGTGCCTGCGCGATTCCCGATACGGTTGAATTGACGCGTCATGCGCTGGCGCATGGCTGCGCCGGCGTGCTGATGCTGCCGCCGTTCTACTACAAGGGGGTGAGTGACGAAGGCCTGTTCCGCAGTTTCGCGAGCGTAATCGATACGGTTGCCGATCCGCGTTTGCGTATCTACCTGTATCACATCCCGCAAGTTGCGCAGGTCGGCATCAGCGCGGCGCTGATTGAACGTTTATTGCGTGCCTATCCGGGCATCGTCGCGGGCATCAAGGACAGCTCCGGCGACTGGCAGAACACCGAGGTCCTGCTCGATGCATTCCAGCCCGATGGCTTCGATGTATTTGCCGGCAGCGAGACGTTTCTGTTGCGCACACTGCAACGCGGTGGTGCGGGCTGCATCACCGCGACCGCCAACGTCAACGCAAAAGCGATTGCGCGGCTCGCACGCGAATGGCACGCAGACGATGCGCCCGCGCAGCAGCAGGCACTCGATACGACGCGCGCTGCGCTCCAGCGCTTTCCGATGATCGCCGCGATGAAAGCGGCGATTGCGTGGCAATCGGGCGACGATGGCTGGGCCGCCGTACGGCCACCGCTCGTCGAACTCGATGCGGCACAGCGGCGCGATCTGGAGTCTGCGTTGACGAACATTGGCTTTCATATCGACGACGCCGCGACGCTGGCAGAACACGCAGAGGAAGTCGTGCATCCAGGCAGGTAGCGCCGCACAGCAAGCTTCGCCTACGTTCAGACGCAGCACGACAACGCCCGCGGCCACACGCAACAACTACACGTTTCGCGCCAGCGGGTCAGGAGACAACCTTGTTCATCCGCACCGCCCTTTCCCCGGCAATCGGCGCAAACACCGCCGACAGACTGTTTCGTCGTGTCGCGCTGCGCTTCATGCCACTGCTGTTCGCAGGTTACGTGGTCGCGTATCTGGACCGCGTGAATGTCGGCTTCGCGAAACTGCAGATGCTCGGCAGTCTGCACCTCAGCGAAGCCGCATACGGGCTCGGCGCGGGCCTCTTCTTCGTCGGCTACTTCCTGTTCGAGGTGCCCAGCAATCTGCTGCTGCACCGGCTCGGCGCGCGCCGCTGGATCGCGCGGATCATGGTGACGTGGGCCGTACTGTCGATGGCGACCGCGTGGGTCACGACACCGGCGATGTTCTACACCGTGCGCTTTCTGCTCGGTGTGGCGGAGGCCGGTTTCTTTCCCGGCATGATCCTGTACCTGACGTACTGGTTCCCGTCGCACCGGCGCGGCAAGATGGTGGCGGTGCTGATGGCGGGCAATCCGGTGTCGGGACTCGTGGGCGGACCGCTATCGGGCTACATCATGCATGCGACACACGGTGTGTCGGGCATGGCGGGCTGGCAGTGGTTGTTCATCATCGAGGCGCTGCCTTCGGTTGTGCTCGGCATCGTGATCTTCTGTTTTCTCGACGACCGCGTCGCCGATGCACGCTTGCTCGACGAACACGAAAAACGACTGATCCAGCAGGAGATCGATGCGACGGCTGCCACGCGTTCGCATAGTTCGGTGCGCGCGGTATTCACGTCGGCGCGCGTATGGCTCATGTGTCTGATCCTCTTCGGCATCGTGATGGGTTCGTATGCGATCGGTTTCTGGCAACCGACCATCATCCGCGGTACCGGCATCGACGATCCGTTCGTGATCGGTCTGCTCACGATGATTCCCTACGCCGCGGCCCTCGTCGCAATGATCGCCGTGGGCCGTCATGCGGATCGCACGCGCGAGCGCCGCTGGCACGTCGCCGGGCCGGCTCTGCTTGCGGCGAGCGGGTTCGTTGTGTGTGCACTGAACGGCGATCACGCGTTGCTCTCGATGGTCGGGCTCACGCTCGCCGCCGTCGGCGTCGTGACCGCGCTGCCGATGTTCTGGGCACTGCCGACCGCGTTTCTCGGCGGGACCGGCGCGGCGGCCGGCATCGCGTTGATCAACTGCACCGGCAACCTCGCGGGTTTTATCAGTCCGGCCGTAATTGGCTGGCTGAAGACCGTCACGCATACGCTGTCGTCGGGGCTTTTTGTCGTGGCGGCTTCGCTTGCGATATCGGCGCTGCTGATCGTCGTGCTCGTGCCGGCGCGGCTCGTCAACAGATAGCGCTCAGCCGCGCGCTGGAGCGTCACCGTTCGAAATAACGCGCCCGATCAAGATCGGCAATCAACCCAGGCTGCGTCGGCGTCCAGTTCAACCACGCCCGGGTTTGCTCGCTCGAGGTTGGAATATCGTTGCCAACGAACTGCGCTAACCGGCCAAAGTGGTCCGCCGCCTCTTCAGCGGAAATTGACACGACCGGCAGCTCGAGACGCCGACCAATCACACCGGCAATCTCCTTGAACGCGATCCCCTCTTCCGCGATCGCGTGATAGCGACTGCCGGCGCTGCCGCGCTCGATTGCCAGTCGGTAGACACGCGCGGCATCGAGCCGGTGCACAGCAGGCCAACGGTTGAGCCCGTCGCCCACATAAGCCGACACGCCGAGCCGCCGCGCGATATCGATCAGCCGCGGCACGAAGCCGCTGTCGCCGTCACCGTGCACCGACGGCGCGAGACGCACTGCGGACGCGTGTACGCCGCGCTCCACCAGCAACGTAGCGGCCGCTTCCGGCAGACGCGGAAACACAGCGGGATCGGGATTGCGCGTATCGTCCTCGGTCGCGAGACGACCGGGTGCGAGCAGCGCGACGCCCGACGAAACCAGCAGCGGACGATCGGAGCCGGCCAGCGCAGCACCGATCGCCTCGATCGCACGTCGTTCCACTTCGCTGTTTTCGGCGAACTTCGACATGTCGTGATTGAACGCGGTGTGAATGACGCCGTCCGTGGCGGCCACACCGTTTCTCAAACTATCGAGATCTTCAAGCGAGCCATACAAGGCCTCGCCTCCCCGCGATGCAAGCGAGTGCGCCGCGGCCTCCGAACGCACCAGACCCAGCACGTGATGGCCGGCGGAAAGAAGTTCGTTGACCACGGCCGAGCCGACAAATCCATTTGCTCCAGTAACAAAGACGCGCATCGTGCAACCTCCGGATTGAGACGAAGGATTACTATCTACGCGTCACCGCACACGATGAAGCCGTGACGTTTTAGGGGTATACGGACTAACAGGATGAGCATGGCGGACGCAAACGAAAATCTGCTTGGAGCCTACCTCAAGGATCGCCGCACGAAACTCGACCCGGCGGCTTTAGGGTTCTCCACCGCGCGTCGGCGCACGCCGGGATTGCGGCGCGAGGAAGTTGCCCAGCGCGCCCATGTCAGCGCGACGTGGTACACGTGGCTCGAACAGGGACGCGGCGGTGCGCCTTCCGCCGAGGTGCTCGAGCGCATTGCCCGGGCGCTGATGCTGACCGATGTCGAGCGCGAATATGTCTTTCTGCTGGGACTTGGGCGTGCACCGGGCCTTTCCGGACACGCCGAGCCTCGCGACGATGCAGCCGACAGCACACTACCGCGGCTGCAACACGTGCTCGATTCAATGGAATTCAGCCCGGCCGTGGTGCGAACCTCGACGTGGGACATCGTCGCGTGGAACCGCGCGGCGCTCGTGACCCTCACCGACTACGAAGTGTTCCCGCCCGAGCAGCGCAACGTCCTGCGCCGCATTTTTTTCGATCCTGCCGTGCGCGCCGCGCAGCCCGACTGGAACCGCGTCGCGCGCTTTGCGGTCGCGGCGTTCCGGGCCGATACCGTGCGTGCGGGGACGACGCAGAAGGTGCAGGCTCTTGTCGACGAACTCCACCGGCTGAGCCCCGAGTTCGCGGCGATATGGCGCGACAACGATGTTCGCGCACACGACAGCAGCACGAAACAGATTCGTCATCCGCTGGTTGGACCGATCGCGCTGGAGTATTCGGTCTTTGCGGTGCACGGGCATCCCGATCTGAGCCTCGTGACCTACACACCCGCCACACCGGCCGATGTCGAACGCATCAAATTGCTGATTGCTCGCCGTGCGAATAGCGTCGTCAGCATGGAAGATGCTGCGTGAATCGAACGGGATTGGACTGGACCGGATAGCGCGCGCGAATCGTAACAGACTGTCAAACATCGCCTTCGTGAAGTTCGTCGTCAGTCAGAATGCCTGCGACGTGCGACCCGATTTTCCAGCCACCTTTGCGGCGCCTCTTCCGGATGAAACCCCTCATGAACAAATACGCAGCAGTCGCTTTATGCGCACTCGGTGCGACGGATTTTATTTTCCCGAACATCGCGATGGCCGCCCAAAGCACCGGCATCGAAGTCGCGGTTCCAGCCTATGTCTTTCCTGGCGACCCTTTCCTCACGACGATGGAAGACCCGGTGAAGATGCCTGTGCCGCCGTCCATCGTGATCGTCAATATTGCCAACGGCGACGCCGACGAATCCATTCTCGATCATGATGCCGACCTCCTGCGCGCCAGGATCGCGGCGAGCGGCGAACACGTCAAGGTGATCGGCTACGTGCATACGACTCACGGCGCCCGGTCCGTCGCGGATGTCGAAGCCAGTATCGACCGGTATCTCGCGCCGCGTAACGGCGCGGTGCATTACGATGGCATCTTCTTCGACGAAGGTATCGCCGATTGCGGCCCGACCGCCGGTTCGATGCAATACCGCGATTACTACCGCACGCTGCGCGAATACGTCTGGTCGAAATATCCCACCAGCGCGCAGAGCCTTGAAGTGATCAACATCGGCACCGCCGTCAGCGACTGCTACCTCGATCCGGCCCATCGCGCGGCGGACGTGTTCGTCACGTTTGAAGACACGGCCGATCACTACATGACCAATGCCGTCGATGTCGGCTGGAAGTATGGCTGGGTTGGCGGCAATGTGATCGTCAACGGTACATATGCGCTGGGCACGCAGTACGATTCGACGAGCTTCTGGCATCTGGTCTACAACACCAGCCAGGCCACCTGGTCTTCCGTGCTCGATACGGCGCTCCAGCGCTACGCAGGCTATGTCGATGCAACCGATGCGTACATGGTCGGAACGTCGCTCAACCCATGGGCGCAAATGCCGAGCTATCTCAACTCGGAAGTCACGTACGCGAATACGTTGAGCCACAACTAGCGCGATCCGGCTGGGTTTTGTCCGGATAGATCCCTGCTCAACGCAACGCGGACGCGAAATCGTCGAGTTGCGTGATGCAGGTATTCCAGCCATCGAAGAACCCAAGTGTTTCGTGGCGCTCGCGCGTGGCGTTATCCGGATGCATGACACGCGCTTCGTAGCGGCTGCCCGCGCCTTCGTCGGCCATCGTGATGATCGCGGTGAAGCCAAGCCACGGTGTATTGGGTCGCCACTGCGCGGTCAGCATCGACGTAAACACGAGGCGCGCTTGCGGCACGATCTCGAGAAAGCAACCGGGGTTGTCACTGGTGCCGCCGTCGGGACCGCGCATGAGGGTATGAAACGCGCCGCCGGGGCGTAAATCGAAGGCGAGCACCTCGGTGGTCCACGGTCGCGGGCACCACCATTCCTTGAGCAGATCGGGTTCTGTCCAGGCGCGCCACAACGCGGTGCGCGGCGCGCGCAGCACGCGCGAGATGACGAGGTCGTTGCTTTCAGCGGGTTCGGCGTGGTTTGCGGGGTTTACTGGCACGACGTTGCTCCTCTTCATGAAGACGTTCGACGAAACCGACCATGCGGTCGGATCGCGCTTCCCATATGGCTCGCTGACCTGCTATCCACTGCTCGGCTTCCGACAATCTGCCTTGCATCAGCTCGCAGGTGCGCGTGCGCCCCGCCTTTCGCGTCCGGATCAGGCCGCTGCGCTCGAGCAACGAAACATGCTTCATGAACGACGGCAGCGCCATGTCGAATGGCGCTGCAAGCACGGATACCGCCTGCTCGCCCCGGCAGAGCGCGCTAACGATCGCGCACCGGGTCGGATCGGAGAGAGCGTGGAAGATGTCGCTGACGCCAGCCTGATAGTTAGCCATGTGGCTAACTATAGACCAACTGTGGTGGAGAGGAAAGTCTGTTGGCGCCGGCGCGTGCCAGTCCTTTACTTCGCGAACAACGACGCCATATTCGCAAACGCCTTGATCTCGACCGCATTACCCGACGGATCGAGGAAGAACATCGTCGCCTGCTCGCCGACTTCGCCCTTGAAGCGGATATGCGGCTCGATCACGAACGCGGTGTTCGCCGCCTGCAGCTTGTCCGCCAGCGTCTGCCATTGCGGCACCGACAGCACGACGCCGAAATGGCGTACCGGCACCGCATGGCCGTCTACCGCGTTCGTCGTGCGGTGGCCCGTTTCTTCGGGTGAGAGATGCGCGACGATCTGGTGCCCGTAGAAATCGAAGTCCACCCATTCCGGCGAGCTACGGCCTTCGGGGCAACCGAGCAGATCGCCATAGAACTCGCGGGCAGCCGCCAGGCTGTGGACCGGAAATGCCAGATGGAACGGCGGAATGACGGCGGTGGAATCGCTCATGTCGAAGATCCTGGTAGCGGTGGGGAGTGGTTTGTAACTCCGGGCGGAGTCAATGACAGCCAGTTTATGTACGAACAAAATTGCTGAAAAGCGATATATTTTCGATCTGACCACCAACAAAATCGATGAATCCGCGATGCTCCGGGAACTCAAAACCTTCGTCGCCGTTGCGCAGCACGGCACTTTCGCCGCGGCCGGCGAGCGGATCGGGCTGACCCAGTCGGCGGTCAGCGCGCAGATGCAGCGGCTCGAAAAGAATCTCGGCTTCGCGCTGTTCGATCGCACCGGGCGTTCTGCGACGCTCAACGACGCCGGCCGCGAAACGCTCGCCCTCGCCGACGATCTGCTGTCGTTGTACGCGCAGCTCGGTGGCCATACCGCGCACGCGGCGGAGCGCGGCGGCACGCTGACAGTTGGCGCAATCGCCTCCGTCCAGCCGACCTTCATGGCCGACGCACTGGCAAATTTTCGTAAAGACTGGCCCAGCTGGCGGCTGCGCATCGTACCAGGTGTATCGCTGAACCTGCTCGGCCAGGTCGATGCCGGCGAACTCGATCTCGCCGTCATCATCAAGCCGCCGTTCTCGCTGCCGCCGGATCTCGAATGCCGGACGCTCGTCACGGAGCCGTTCGTGCTGCTCGTGCCCGCGCGGCTGGCGCGCAAGCCCTGGCGCGAATTGCTCGCGTCGGAGCCGTTCATTCGCTATGACCGTCGTTCATTCGGCGGCGGTCAGGTTGATCGATTTCTGCGGCGCCTGCGCGTGAACGTGTCCGAATCGATCGAACTCAACGAATTGCTGGGGATCGTGCAACTGGTGGCGCGCGGCGCCGGTGTCGCGCTCGTGCCGCTGGCCGCCGCATTCGGTGCGTTGCCGCGCACGGTCAAGGCGCTCGCGCTCGGTGGCGAGACCTTCGAGCGCGAGATCGTGCTGGTGGAGCGGCGGCGCCGTGCCGCTGAAGCACCCGCCGCGCGGCTCGGCGAGTGCATCGCGGAGGCCGCGCAGGCGCTCGCCGGCAAAAATCGCCGGCGATAAAACCCCACCCAAAGCTTTACGTCGTTACTTCGGCGAAAACTCGTGATGCCCGCCGAAGCCGAAGCGCATCGCCGAGAGCATGCGCTCGGCAAACGACTCGTCGTCACGCGAACGAAACCGCGTATACAACGCCGCCGACAACACCTGCGCCGGCACCGCCTCTTCGATTGCAGCTTCGATCGTCCAGCGTCCTTCGCCGCTGTCCGCCACCTCGGTCGAATAGTTGCCGAGCGCACCGTCTTTCGCGAGCGCGCCGGCCGTGAGGTCGAGCAACCACGACGACACGACACTGCCGCGCCGCCACACTTCGGCCACGTCCGCAAGATCGAGGCTGAAGCGTTCGCTTTCGGGCAACTCGGTCGATGCCTTGTGCTTCAGGATGTCGAAGCCTTCGGCATAAGCCTGCATCAACCCGTACTCGATACCGTTGTGGACCATCTTCACGAAGTGGCCCGAGCCGGTCGGCCCGGTGTGCATATAGCCGTTCTGCACGCGCGTATCGCGGCCTTCGCGGCCCGGTGTGAGCGGCACGTTACCGGCGCCGGGCGCGAGCGTCGAGAGAATCGGATCGAGCCGGTGCACCACCTCTTCCTCGCCGCCGATCATCATGCAATAGCCGCGCTCGAGGCCCCACACACCGCCCGACGTACCGACGTCGACGTAGTGAATGCCCTTCTCCTTGAAGCGCACCGCACGGCGGATGTCGTCCTTGTAGAAACTGTTGCCGCCGTCGATCACGACGTCGTCGGGGCTCAGGATCGGGTACAGGTCGTTCAGCGTGTCTTCGGTGATCTTGCCGGCCGGGAGCATTAACCAGATCACGCGCGGTGCAGCGAGTCCCTTCACGAGGCCGCCCAGGTCGCTCGAACCGGTCGCGCCTTCCTTCACGAGCGCCTCGGTGGCTTCCGGGCTGTGATCGTAGACCACGCACGTATGCCCGTTGCGCATCAACCGGCGGCCGATGTTGCCGCCCATCCGTCCCAATCCCACGATACCGATCTGCATAATGTCTTCCCCCTCGTTAACTGGATTGCCGAACCCGCGCGAGCTGCTGCTTCGCCGCTTCGTAGACGTGGTCCGGCGTGAAGCCGAACTTCGTTTGCAGCGCCTTCAGCGGCGCCGACGCGCCGAATGTATGCATCGCGATCAGCGAGCCGAGACGGCCCACATAGCGATCCCAACCGAGTACGCCCGCCTGTTCGACCGCGACCCGCGCGTCGACAGCGGCCGGCAGCACCGACTCTTTATACGCGTCATCCTGCTTCTCGAAGATGTCCCACGACGGCATCGACACGACGCGCGCCGCGATGCCTTCGCTCTTTAGCTTCTCATACGCGCCGACGCACAGCGACATTTCGCTGCCCGTGCCCATCAGGATCACCTCCGGCTTGCGGCCGTCGGGCGCGTCTGCAAGCACGTAAGCACCGCGTCGCACGCCGCTAGCCGCAGCGTACTTCGTGCGGTCGAACGTGGGCAGCGCCTGGCGCGACACCACGATGCAGGCCGGCACGCGCGGATTCGACAGCGCGACGCGCCATGCTTCGGCGACTTCGTTCGCGTCTCCTGGGCGCAGCGTCGTGAGACCGGGCACCGCGCGCAGCGAGGCGAGCTGTTCGATCGGCTGGTGCGTGGGACCGTCTTCGCCGACACCGATCGAGTCGTGCGTGAAGACGTAGATCACATTGACTTCCATGAGCGCGGACAGGCGGATCGGCGGCTTCATGTAGTCGCTGAAAATCAGGAACGTCGAACCGTAAGGCCGCAGGTTCGACAGCGCGATGCCGTTGCAGATCGAACCCATCACGTGCTCGCGAATGCCGAAGTGCAGGTTGCGTCCGCCGTAGCTGTCCGCTTCGAAACTACCGGCGCCTTCGAACTTCATGTCGGTCTTCGTCGACGGCGACAGATCGGCTGAGCCGCCGATCATCCACGGCAGGCGCTTTGCAATCGCGTTGAGCACCTTGCCCGACGAGTCGCGCGAGGCAATGCCCTTTTCGTCTGCATCGAACGTCGGGATATCGGCGTCCCAGCCCTCGGGCAACGTGTGCGCTTCTATCGCGCGGAATTCTTCGGCTAGTGCGGGATATTTCGCAGCGTAGGCTTCGAAGGACGCCTGCCATTGTTCGCGCGCCGCCTTGCCGCGCGCACCGATACCTTCCTGGAAGTGCGCGTAGACGCCGTCCGGCACGAGAAAGCTCGAATCTTCAGGCCAGCCGTAAAAGCGCTTGGCGAGCTTGATCTCTTCGACGCCGAGCGGTTCGCCGTGCGCCGCCGACGTGTCCTGCTTGTGCGGCGCGCCCCAGCCGATGATGCTGTGCACGACGATCAACGTCGGTTTGTCCGTATTCGCTTTCGCCTGCTTGAGCGCGGCGCCGAACTCGGCTGCGTCGTTGGCATCGGCGACGTGCAGCGTGTTCCAGTGATAACCGCGAAAACGCGTTTCGACCTCATCGCTGTACGCGAGATCGGTATGGCCTTCGATGGTGACGCGGTTGCTGTCGTAGATCCAGATCAGGTTCGACAGCTTCAGGTGTCCGGCAAGCGATGCCGCTTCATGCGAGATGCCTTCCATCATGTCGCCGTCGCCGCATATCGTGTAGACGCGGTAGTCGAACAGCGTCGCATCGGGCTGATTGAAGTGCGACTCGTACCAGCGCGCGGCCATCGCCATGCCGACGCTATTGCCGAGCCCCTGACCGAGCGGACCGGTCGTCGTTTCGACGCCGGTGGTCATGCGGTATTCGGGGTGGCCGGGCGTCACGCTATCTAGCTGGCGGAACTGCTTGAGGTCGTCGAGCGATACCGCGGGCGAGCCGTTCGGGCGGCCGGCTTCGTCGACGGCCTGCACGCCGGTCAGGTGCAGCAGCGCATAGAGCAGCATCGAAGCGTGCCCGGCCGACAGCACGAAGCGGTCGCGATTCGGCCACAGCGGCTCGGCCGGGTCGTAGCGCAGGTGTTCCTGCCACAGGTGATAACCGACGGGCGCGAGTGCCATCGGGGTGCCGGGATGGCCGGAGTTGGCCTTCTGTACTGCGTCCATCGCGAGGGTGCGGATGGTGTCGATGGAAAGACGATCGAGATCGGTGGGTGGGTTCGGCATGCTGCGACTCCTTGGACGTCTTGTAACCGGGCGGCGCGAGGTAATCGCGTCAGGACAAGCGGAGTAACCGAGCAAGTGTAATGCCTCGTTCCAGAACGGGTGCGTAAACTGCACGCCGGCCCGCTCAGTGCGGCGGCAACCGGGTGGGCGTGCGGTTCCTCAAGTTGCTATTACCTGGAAGACTTCGCAAAACCGGTGCGCGGATGGAAAATCTTGCCGGTGCGCGTTTCAGTGTGAAAGCGCGCGATGTCGATCCTGTGTCAGCTTTCTGGCGGCTTGCAATGCGCTGAGCCGCAGCGCGCTCAAAAGAAAAGCGCCCCGAGGGGCGCTTGACTTGTATACCCGGCAGCCCTGCCTGTGGCTAGAAATTGAAGTTGTCGATATTGCTCGCATCGAAGGTCGTGGGCGGTCCGAGGATCACCTCGCCCTTCGGGCCGATGGTCCGCTTGCCGAGCTTGCCCGCATCGAACGATTCGCCTTCCTTACCCGTAATCGTGCCCGACGCGAGACCCGCCGCGGCATACGCCGCCAGATAACCGAGTTGACCCGGGTCCCACAACTGGAACGCCTGCACGGTGCCGTTCTTGACGAATGCGCGCATCTGGTTCGGCGTACCGAGCCCGGTGACAGCCACCTTGCCCTTGCTCGACGACGTCGAGATATAGCGGGCCGCCGCGGCGATCCCGACCGTCGTCGGCGAAACGATCGCCTTCAGGTTCGGATACGCCTGCAACAACCCTTGCGTTTCGACAAACGACTTCTGGTCGTCGTCGTTACCGTACGCGATCTTCACGAGCTTGATCTTCGCGTACTCGGGCTTCTTCAGTTCCTCCTGCATCCACTTGATCCATGTGTTCTGGTTCGTCGCGTTCGGCGTCGCCGACAGAATCGCGAACGCGCCCTCGCCGCCCATCAGTTTCGAAACGAGCTGGATCTGGCCGCGCCCGATGCCTTCCGCGTTCGCCTGGTTGACGAAGATCTGCCGGCCGTCCGCTGCGGTATCGGAATCGAACGTGACGACCTTGATGCCTTGCGACATCGCTTTCTTCAGGTACGGCACGACCGCGTTTTCATCGTTCGCGGCGATGACGATTGCGTTCTGCCGCTGCGTGATCAGCGTGTTGATGTACTGCACCTGCGACGACGCGCCCGCATCCGATGGCCCCACCACCTTACCTTCGCCCTTGAACTCCTTGATCGCAGCGAGGCCGCCGTCGTCGGCGATCACCTCGTAGGGGTTGTTGATCTGCTTGGGCAGGAACGCGATTTTCAGCCCGTCCTTGATGCCGGCCGCGTCGGCTGTCGTGCTTATCGTGCTTAGGCCGAGCAGCAGCGCACAGAGCGCCGTGCTGGCGGCCACCGTGCTTATGTTTCGTAATGGTCTCAACATGAGTGTCTCCTCTTCCTGATAATCGGACGTGTGCCCGAAGTTGTGATGTCGTTACCTACCGTGCTACATCTCGTGCTTTGTGTCGTACCGCGTTGCCCCTCAGGTCGACCCCGCGATAAAACGCCGGTCGCGCCGCGCCCGCCAGCGCGCGGCCAGGTTCGGAATCAGCACCGACGCGAGCAGCAACGCGCCGGTCACGATCGTCAGCACTTCGCTCGATACGTCGACGAGCGTCAGCGCATTGCGCAACACACCGACGATCAGCAACGACAACAGCACGCCGACCATCGATCCGCGTCCGCCGAAAATGCTCACGCCGCCGAACAGCACCGCCGCGATCACCGACAGCTCGAAGCCCTCGCCGTTGTCGCCGCGCGCGCTCGTAAAGCGCAGCGTATAGACGATGCCGGCGAGCGCACTGACCGTGCCCGACAGCACAAAGAGGCGCAGTCGCGCCTTCGCGACATCGATGCCGGAGAACGCCGCGGCCGTCGGGTTCGCGCCGATCGCAAAGAGACTGCGGCCGAACGCGGTGGCCTGCAGCAACACGGTGAACAGCACCGCACAAACGATCACAATCACGAACGGCAGCGGAATAAACGTTGAGCCGAGCGCGTTCATGCCGAACGCGGTATAGCCCGGCGGAAAGTCAGCGACCGCCTGATCGCCGAGCAGTACGTAGGCGAGGCCGCGAAACAACGCCAGCGTGCCGATCGTCACCGCAAGCGACGGCAGGTTCAGCTTCACGATCACGAGACCGTTCAAAAGACCCGCAAGCGCGCCAGCCGCGAGCACCAGTGCAATCACAAGCGGCATCGGCAGACCCATGTGCCACAGCACGCCCATCAGCGCGCTCGATGCACCCAGCACCGACGCGACCGACAGGTCGATGTCGGCCGCGACGATGATGAGTGTCATCGGCAGCGCCATCAGCGCGACTTCGGTCAGGTCGGCCAGCACGTTGCCGAGATTCGCGCCGCTCAGAAACTCCGGCGACAACACGCGCCCGAGCACCAGCGATAAAACGAACAGCACCACCAACAACGTTTCCCAACGCAGCGGGACCGTCGGCTTGCGCGTGCTCAATGCGGAATCGGGTTTAGCCATGATCGCGTTTTCTCATCATGCGTTTTGCCACCGAGCGGGCCAGCAGCGTATCGGCAGCGATCGCGACAACGATCAACGCCCCTTCGATCGCCTGTTCCCAGAATGGCGAGACGTGCAGCACGACCAGCGCAATGCTGATCACACCGAGCACGAGTGCACCGAGCGTTGCGCCGAGTATCGTGCCGACGCCGCCAGTGATCGCAACGCTGCCTACTACCGCGGCTGCTACGACCTGCAACTCGATGCCCTTCGCGGTGCTCGCATCGACGGTGCCGAAGCGCGCGAGCCACAACGCGCCTGCGAAACCCGCGATCGCACCGGAGATCAGAAAGCCCGTCATCACGCGACGCTCGACGGCTACGCCTGCCAGCCGCGCCGCTTCGGGGTTCGAGCCGATCGCGTAGTGCTCGCGGCCGCCGCGAAACTGCTTCAGGTACACCGAGAGACCGATCAGCACCACGGCCGCGATCAGCGCAAGCGTTGGAATGCCGAGCAACCGGCCGGTCGCAAGACGCGAGAACGCTTCGGGAAGGCTCGTGGCATTGATCTGTCCGCCATGCACCCATGCGTAATCTGCGCCACGAAAAATGTAGAGCGTCGACAGCGTTGCGACCAGCGACGGCACCCGGCCGATCGCCACGAGCGCGGCGTTGATCGCCCCCGCGAGCAAACCGATCGCGAGCCCGGCTGCGAGCGCGACGACCACCGGCATGTGAGGAAACGCGACGTACAGGCTGCCAACCGCATAGGCGCTCACGCCGACCGTCGAACCCACCGACAGATCGATATGACGCATCAGGATCACCACCGTCATGCCGGCGGTCAGCAGACTGATGATCGACACGTTCAGCAGAACGTCGCGCAGATTCTGCAGGTTCAGGAACTGCGGGCGCGCGAGTGCTGTGCCCGCTATCAGCAGGATCAGCACGACAAAGAGCGTCGTTTCGCGGCTCTGTGCAAGTGCGGCGATGAAGCCACCACGCGGTCGGACGCGTGAAGGGCCGTCGGCATGCAGATCGGCAGGACGGGTTGTCGATTCGCGCATCATGCCGCGTGCCCCAGATGACCACCGGACTGGCCAAGCGCCGCGCTCATGATGCGTTCTTCGCTCGCGTCTGCGCGCGCGATCTCCGCGCTGATACGCCCTTCGTGCATCACGAGGATGCGGTCGGCCATACCGAGCACTTCAGGCAGCTCGCTTGAGATCATCAGCACAGCCATACCCTCGCGCACCAGTTCGGCGAGCGCGCCGTACACCTCCGCCTTCGCGCCGACGTCGATGCCACGCGTCGGCTCGTCGATGATCAGCACCTGCGGATGCGTAGCCAGCCACTTGCCGAGCACGACCTTCTGCTGGTTACCGCCCGACAGCGTACCGACCGGCGCGGCGGGATCGTCGGCTTTCAGTTGCAGCCGTTTGCCCCAGCGGTTCGCCAGCTCCGTTTCGCTTCGCGCGGAAATCAGACCGAATCGCACGAGCCTGCCGAGCACCGTCATCGATGCGTTGCGTGCGATGCTCAGTTCGAGCGCGAGACCCTGCTGCCTGCGGTCTTCAGGTACGAGCGCGAGACCGGCTTGCACCGCAGCAGCCGGACGGCCCGGTGCGAGCCGCTTGCCCGCGATACGGATCTCGCCCGCGTCGAGCGGATCGATACCGAAGATCGCACGCGCAACCTCGCTACGTCCCGCACCAACCAGACCTGCGAGCGCAACGATTTCGCCCGCGCGAACGTCGAACGACACATCCTTGAACACACCAATGCGCGTCAGCCCGCGTACTGCCAGACGCACATCGCCAGGTACGACGTCGGCTTTCGGATAGAACGTCTCGAGATCGCGCCCGACCATCTTCGCCACGATCGCGGCCGTGTCGAGATCGGCGGTCGGTGCGTCGAACACCTTCGCGCCGTCGCGCATGACCGTCACGTGTTGCGTGAGCGTGAACACTTCGTCGAGCCGGTGCGTGATGAACAGGATCGCGACGTCGCGCTCGCGCAGCTTGCGCACGATCGCGAACAGGCGCTCCACTTCGGGCAGCGACAGCGCGGCGGTCGGCTCGTCCATGATCAGCACGTTTGCGTTCAACGACAGCGCCTTGGCGATCTCGATCACCTGCTGATCGGCAATCGACAGGCCACGCACCAGCCGGTCCGCGTGCAGATCGACGCCGAGCGACACGAGCAGCGCATCGACCTCGCGATGCATCGTGTCGTAGCGAATCCGGCCGAGCCGGTCCACCGGCTGCCGGCCCATATAGATGTTTTCGGCAATCGACAGATCGAAGAACAACGTCGGTTCCTGATAGATCACGGCGATGCCCGCATCGCGTGCCTGCGCGGGACTCGCGAATTCGCGCAACTGGCCGTCGATACGCAGTTCGCCCGTGTCGGCACGATGCACGCCGGCAAGGATCTTCACGAGCGTCGATTTGCCCGCGCCGTTCTCGCCGAGCAGCGCATGTACCTCGCCGCTGCGCAGCACGAGTTCGCCATCCGAGAGCGCACGCACGCGGCCGAACGACTTGCTCGCGTGGGTTAATTGCAGCCGCGAGACGGCGGTGGTCGGTTCCTGCACAGGCTGCCTCCCTCTTCGAGCGACGTGGACACGTCGCACTTCTCTTGTGAGTTTTTTGCTACTGCTTCAGATGCGGTAAATCCGCTCGGCGTTATGCCTGAACAAGGCCGAGCGCTCCGTATCGCTCGCTCCCGCGACGATCGCCGCATACGCATGCCACAGCGCGGAATACGAGCCAAACAACCGATCGACCGGAAAGTTCGATGCAAACATCGCCCGCTCTACGCCAAAAGCATCGAGCGTTTCGAGTACATAAGGACGCAGACTCTCTACCGTCCAGTCGTGATCGAACATCGCGAGCCCGCTGATCTTCACCGCGACGTTCGGGCATGCGGCCAGCACGCGCAGCCCGTCGCGCCACGCGCGATAGCCCGCTACGCTGTCGCGGTCGACGAACATACCCGCATGATTGAGAACGAACTGCGTGTCCGGATGCGCACGGGCCAGCGCTGCCGCTTCGTCCATTTGCGACGGATACACCTGCAGATCGAACGACAAACCATACCGGCGCAGCAGCGCGAAGCGCTCCTGCCACACCGGCTCGCGCATGAAATGCCGGCCCACGTAGTCGAACAGCTTCTCGCGATGTACGTTGAGAATCTGCCGCACGCCGCGCGTATTCGCGAACGATGCGTGCGCTTCGAGTACCGCCGGCGCATCGGGCGCCGCGAGATCGATCCCCGCGACGATGGCGTTGGGCATGCCGCGCGAACCGTCGGCGGCGGCGATCTGTTGCAGCCAGCGCGTCTCTTCGACCGGATCGGCGGGATCGTGATTCGCCTCGACGTGCACGACCTTCAGCACCTCGATGTCCTGCGCGTCGACCAGCAGATGTTCGAGCAGATAGTCGTGCTGCAACTCCCGCGCATCTCCGACGAACGACACACCGGGCTTCTCGAGCCACGGGTAGCGGTGCGTGCGCAGGTCCCACAGATGAATGTGCGGATCGACCACTTGCATGAAGCGCGCTCCTTGGGTGTCGGTTCAGCGGGTTAGCGGTTGCCGCGCGGGAAGCTCGAATACCGGCACGAGCGGTTGCTGGAACGGCGTGCGATCGGGTGCCGTCTGCATGATGTCGGCCATCATGTCCCACCATTTGCGCATCACGGGCAGATCGGGCAGCGCGTCCATCGTGTGGTGATCGGTGCGCGTCAGGACCGCAAACAGCGCGCCGGTGGATTCGTCGAGGAAGATGCGGTAATCGTGCACGCCCGCTTCGTGCAGCGCGTCGACCAGTTCGGGCCAGATCTCGCGATGCCGCCGTGCGTACTCTTCACGCATGCCGGGGTTGAGCGCCATCCGGAAAGCGATCGTCTCCATGCGAACCTGTCTCCGTTCATGCTCCTGCGCCTTATAGACGAAGCGTCTGGAGCGACTATAATTCCGCGGTCGATAGCGTCTCAATCCGTTGTTGGGATTGGGCGATCCAGAAACCGAATCGCAC
The DNA here is from genome assembly GCF_030464945.1 of Paraburkholderia sp. CHISQ3. Lineage (NCBI taxonomy): Bacteria > Pseudomonadati > Pseudomonadota > Betaproteobacteria > Burkholderiales > Burkholderiaceae > Paraburkholderia > Paraburkholderia sp. CHISQ3. The sequence continues at coordinate 98,833 of NZ_JALPRG010000012.1, read as the reverse complement.
AGGTCCCATGAACCGACAAGCCGCCACGGTCGCTCTCGTCAATCGCCTCAAGTTCAAGCACCTTGCGCTGCTGGTCGCGCTCGACGACACCCGCAACGTCCATCAGGCCGCCGACGCGATCAACGTCGCGCAACCGAGCGCGAGCCGCATGCTCGGCGACATCGAGGAAGCGTTCGGTTTCCTGCTGTTCGAGCGCAACGCGCGCGGCATGCAGCCCACGCCGCTCGGCGTCGTCACGCTCGCGTATGCACGGCGCGCGCTCGCCGAACTCACCCGATTTGCCGAAGACCTCGACGTCAAGCGCCGCGGCGGCCACGGCCAGTTGACGGTCGGCGCGATCATGGGCGCGGCACCCGATCTGCTCGCGATGGCCGTCGCGTCGCTGAAAACCGAACGGCCGTTGCTCAACGTGCGGATACTCGGCGAAACCAGCGACCAGGTCGTGCAACTGCTGCATCGCCGCGAAGTCGACCTCGCGCTCGGCCGGCTCACCTCGCCGCTGCAGCACAACGATTTCAGTTTCGAGCCGCTCGCGCGCGAACCGCTCGTACTCGTAGTGCGCGTACGGCATCCGCTCATTTCGCGCAGCAGCGTTGCGTTGCACGAACTGATGGAGTGGCCGTGGGTCGCGCAGCCGATCACGAGTCCTGCGCGCGTGCTGTTCGAGGAAGAACTCGCGCGTGCCGGGCTCGCTACGCCGGTCAATCTCACCGAATGCGCGTCGATCTTCGCGACGCTGCAACTGCTTGAAAACTTCGATGCGATTGCGATGCTGCCGGAATCGGTAGTACGCGACCACGTGCGCGGCAAACTGCTCGTTGCACTGCCTATCGAAATCGGCAAGAGCCTGCCCGGCTTCGGCATCCTCACGCGCAAGGGCGAACCGCTCGCCGAACCGGCCGAACATTTCGTCGGGCTGCTGCGGCGTTTTTCGCAGCCGTTCGATACGGAGCACGGTGCGCCGCTTGTGCATACGCCGGCTCATTGAGCGGTTCATCAACGTGGTCACTGCAGGTTGACGAACAAACCGCCATCGACAAGCAACGCCGCACCCGTCACATAGCGTGCCTTGTCCGAGGCGAGGAACACGACACAATCGGCGACATCTTCAGGTGCGCCTAAACGGCCCAACGGAATGCGCTTCTCGAAGTACGCTTTCTTGGTTTCGTCGGCGAGATCTTCGGCGTTGAGGTCGGTGGCAATCGTGCCTGGCATCACCGAATTGCAACGGATACCGTACGGCCCGAGCGCGATCGCACACGACTGCATCAACGAATGAACCCCCGCCTTGGTCGGCGTGTAATGCGTCTGCATGCCGCCGCCCACCAGCGCGCTGATCGAACTGGTCGCGACGATCGCACCGCCGTGGCCCTGCTCCTTCATCTGCCGCGCGGCCGCCTGGGTCACGTAGAACGCACCGTTCAGATTCACGCCGACTGTGCGTTCGAGCACCGACGGCGGCATGTCGAGAAACGCGTGGAATGGGCAGATGCCCGCATTGCTCGCGAGCACATCGACCTTGCCGAATGCTTCGACAGTCTGGCGCACCAGGTCGACGCCGGTCTGCGGCGCGGCGACGTTGCCTTCCACCGCAATCGCGCGACGGCCCAGCCGCTCGATCTCGCCGATCACCTCGGTGATCGCAGAACGGCGACCATACGATGCGTCGTTGTCGCCCCAGTAGTTGATCGCAACGTCCGCACCTTCAGCCGCACAGGCCACGGCAATCGCCCGGCCAATGCCGCGCGAACCGCCTGTCACGATGACCGCCTTGTCCTTGAGCAGCACGGGTACTCTCCTGATCGTTGGTTGAGGGGCGTTGCGCGATTAATGCTGATACGGTCGCACCAACGCACAGTCCGGATTGAGCCGCACGCCGAAGCCCGGCGTCTCGGGCACCTTCATCCGCCCATTAACAGGCACCGGTTCGTCGAGCAGCAACGGCGTAAACATCGGCACGACTTCATCGGCCTTCGGCGCCATCATCAGAAACTCGGCGAACGGCGAGTTATGCCGCGTCACCACGAAGTGATAGCTGTACACCGACGAGCCATGCGGTATCACCATCACGTTGTGTGCATCGGCGAGCGCGGAAATACGGATCAACTCGGTGATCCCGCCGCACCAGCCCACATCGGGCTGGATGAAATCGCAGCATTGCATTTCGAGCAGCATCCGGAAGCCCCAGCGGGTCGCTTCATGTTCGCCGGTCGACACCAGCATGCCGCGCGGCACGTTGCGGCGCAGTTCGGCGTAGCCCCAGTAATCGTCGGGGGGCAGGCATTCTTCGATCCACTTCAGACCGTACTCGTGCGTGGCCTGCGCAAGACGTGTCGCGTAACGCACGTCGAGGCTCATCCAGCAGTCGTACATGAGCCAGAAATCGTCGCCGACACGGCTACGCATGTCGGCGAGCTTCTCGATATTCTTCCTGAAGCCTTCTTCGCCTTCCGCGGGACCATGCTGCAACGGCAGTTTGCCGCCGATAAAACCCATCTCTTTCGCCAGATCCGGCCGCGCGCCGGTTGCGTAGAACGTCAGCTCGTCGCGCACCGGGCCACCGAGCAACTGGAACACCGGCTCCTTACGAACCTTCGCGAGCAGATCCCATAGCGCGAGATCGACACCGGAAATCGTATTCAGCACGACGCCCTTGCGTCCGTAGTAGAGCGTCGCAAAGTACATCTGATCCCACATCTTTTCGATGTCGGTGACGAGCTGGCCTTCGAGAAACCGCGCCAGGTGCTTCTCGACGATGAACGCGCCGATCTCGCCGCCCGTCGTCACCGCGAAGCCGACCGTGCCATCGCTTGCCTCGATCTCGACGACCAGCGTGCCTAGTACGTTGATACCGAACGACTGACGGCTCTGCCGGTACTCGGGGTAGCGCGCCATCGGCGTAGCAATGTGGTCGTCGATCCAGTGACCGTCGGGCTGATCGTGATAGTCGGCGCCGCCGCCGCGAACGATGAAGGCACGCACGTGCCGGATGGTAGGCATGGCCATGTCGATGAGCTCCTGAACTTCGTTATGTTGCTTGAGGCTGTCGCCACTGCACGGCGGCGCCCTGTTCAATACGTGTCTGCTAGCGGGCGCGCTGTGCCCGGTGTGCAAGCGCGACTTGCGGCCCCGCACGACGATCGTGTGCAAATACACCGATCAGCAGCGCCGCCAGCAAACTCGCGCCACCAAGCACGACCAGCCCCGCCGAAGTCGATTGCCAGGCACGTTCGGCGACGGTGCGCAGCGTCGGCGCGATAAACCCACCGAGTCCACCGAGCGAGTTGATCAATGCGATGCCGCCCGCGGCAGCCGCGCCGGTCAGGTAGCGCGTGGGCAAGGTCCAGAACAGCGGCTGCGCGGCGATGAATCCGCTGGCCGCGCAGCACAGCGCAAGCAACCCGAGCACCGGACTGTGTGCCAGCCCCGACGCACCGATGCCCAACCCGGCCACGATCAGAAGCACGACTGCCCAACTGCGATGGCTACCCGCCTGGTCCGCGCGCCGCGGCACCCACCAGGTCACCGCCACCGCACATAGCCACGGCAACGCGGCGACCAGCCCGACGCGCAGGCCGACTTTCGTGCCGAGCAGCGCGGCAACCTGCTGCGGCAGATAGAAGATCACGCCGTACACGCTCATCTGAATCAGCAGATAGATTGCCGACAACGTCAGCACGCGCCGGTCGAACAACGCAGCAAGCACGCTCTGCGGACCATGTGCCGCTGCCTGGTTCGCGTCATCGGCAAGTGCGGCGCGCAGCGTGTCGCGCTGCGCGGCGTCGAGCCAGCGCGCCTCATCGGGACGGTTGTCGAGATACCAGAACGCCCACACGCCCACCGCCGACGCCAGTCCGCCCTCGATCAAGAACAGCCATTGCCAGCCGGCAAGACCGAGCGCGCCATGCAGATCGAGCAACAACCCCGACAACGGACTACCGAAGATAAACGCGAGCGGCGCGCCGAAATAGAACACCCCGACGGCCCGGCCACGCGCGGACTGCGGAAACCAGTGGGTCAGGTAATAAATGATCCCGGGGAAGAACCCGGCCTCGGCGACGCCGAGCAGAAAACGCAGCCAGTAGAACATCGCGGGGCTCTGCGCAAACGCCATCGCGGCTGAGACGATGCCCCACGTGACCATGATGCGGCACATCCAGATCCGCGCGCCCACGCGATGCAATAGCAGGTTGCTCGGCACCTCGAACAGCGCATAGCCGACGAAGAACACGCCCGCGCCGAACGCGAATGCCGCGTCCGACAAACCGGTGTCGTGCTGCAGCGCTTTCTGCGCGAAGCCAATGTTCGCGCGGTCGAGAAACGCCAGTACGTACATCAGCAGCAGGAACGGCAGCAAGCGCCGCATGACGGTGCTGACAGCCGCTTCCAGCGGAGCGTGCGAAGCAACCGGTTGTGCGCTCATCGAGTCTCCCGAAACGGACCGGCTACAAGCCGATGCGAAATACCTTGCCGCATGTGCCAGGCGCTCAATACGTCGCGCGACCGCCCGACAGGTCGAACACGGCGCCGGTGCTGAACGCGCAGTCTTCCGACGACAGCCACAGGATTAGCGACGCGGCCTCGTCGGGCAGAAGAAAACGGTTCATGGGGATTTTCGACAGCATGTAGTCGATGTGCTCCTGCGCCATCGAATCGAAGATTTCGGTTTTCGCGGCGGCCGGCGTCACGGCGTTGACGAGGATGTTGCTGGTGGCGAGTTCCTTGCCGAGCGACTTCGTCAGGCCTATCAGGCCCGCCTTCGACGCGCTGTAGTGCGAGGCGTTCGGATTGCCTTCCTTGCCCGCCACCGAGGCGATGTTGACGATGCGCCCGTAGCCTTGCTTGAGCATCTGCGGGACCACCGCGCGGCAGGTCAGGAACGGGCCGATCAGATTGACGTCGATGACGCGGCGCCAGACGTCCGGGGCGAGTTCCCAGGTCTTGCCGTTGCCGCCGGTGATGCCGGCGCAGTTGATCAGCACGTCGATCGCGTTGTGCCGCGCGATGGTTTTGCTGGTTGCATCGGCAACCGACTGCTCGTCGGTCAGCTCAACCGCCACCGACGATACGTCGCCGAGTTCCGCCAGTTCCCGTTCGCTTTTCGCTAGCCGCTCGGCGTCGATGTCCCACAGCGAAACCGCCGCCCCCGAGCGCAATGCGCGTTGCGCCACCGCGTAGCCTATGCCGCGCGCGCCGCCGGTGATGACGACGACGCGGCGCTCCAGATCGATCCGGTTCATTTTGTCTCCTGCATTGGAATGGTTCGTATGCCGGCCAATATACGGGGCCGTCGATACGACAACAATCCGGGTATCGGATGGAGCGATAGCAAAAGCGGATTGATGAACCTCGATCGGGTCTGGTTGCAGCTCGCCGGGGATGTACGAGAACGTGGGGAGTGCCGCCGGACGGGCGCCAGGGGGCCTGTGCGCTTCTTGCGGCTGCCGGGATGTCAGCGACCCTGGGCGCTATTTGCGGGCTTAAGGCCGTCGTGAGCCGATTACAGGCGCCGCAGCAGACCACCCTTTCAGCAGCACCTGCGTCTGACCGCGTAGCACCGCGACAATCAACTGGCGTTTTTCCACATCGAACGCCGGCCATCCGAGCAAGGACAACGCCGCGCGCGGCTTGAGATGGAACATCATGAGCTGTCCGTACAGGCTGACGGCGCGGATCGTCGTCACAGGATCGTCGGCCGCACTGCCGGTAATCCGCGCGATCAATTTCGCTGCCACCGTATGCAGCGGATCATGGATGCGCTTGCGCACGATTTCCGGCCCGATCGCCGGATCATGGCCAAGCGGCTCGCCCGCAAAGAAGAGTCGGCGGCTCTCGTTTGGGACCATGAAGAGGCAATCGCCGAGCGCTTCGTGGAGACGGATGAACACATCGATCAGCGCATTGACGCGCGCATTGCCCTCAAGCAGGCGCATCGCCTGATCCACCACCGGCGCGAGCCGCGTCCATGCGCAGGCAGCGATATGCTCCGCACACGCGCGATAGACCCCTTCCTTGTTCTCGAAGTAATACTGCAACGCCGGCGTGTTGACACCCGCCCGCGCCGCGATCTCGCGAGTCGACGTATGCTCGTAACCGTGTTCGCCGAACAGATCGATGGCCGCCTCGACGATCCGTAACCGCGTCGCTTCTCCACGCACGGATCCTTTGGTTCGAAGAGGTATCGTCACAGCGGGCCTCGATCTATATCGCCGGTTACGTGAAGCGTGTCAGGACTTCACCTCTTCCTGCTGCTGCCATCCGCCGCCGAGCGCCTTGTAAAGCGTGACGACATCCGTGGTCAGCGTCAGCGTGCTCTGGATGAATTGCTGACGTTGCTGCTCGAGGGTGTTCTCGGCGGTCAGCACGTCGATGAACGTCGATACGCCGTTCTTGTACTGGTTCGTCGCAAGCGCGAGCGCTTTCGTTTCGGCCGACACGGTTTTCTCGAGCGCCTGATGGCGGCGCAATTCCGCGCGATACGCCGACAACGCGTTGTCGACGTCTTGCAGCGCTCCAAGGACGGTCTTCCGGTAGCTCAGTGCCGCTTCGGCCTGATCCGCTTTCGCCAGTTTGAGGTTGGCGCGAAGCTGGCCGCCCTGGAAGATCGGCAGCGAGACGGACGGACCGAACGAGTAGAAGTTATTCGCCCACTTCGTGATATCGCCGGGCTTCGTGCTTTCCTGCCCCACCTGGCCGGTCAGCGAAATGTCCGGATAGAACTGCGCGACCGCGACACCAACCTCGGCGGTCTGCCGATGCAACTGCGCCTCCGCGACCCGGATGTCGGGACGACGGCGCGCGAGGCTCGCCGGCAAACCGACCGGGACCTGCGGAGGCGGTGGCGGGATCGGTGTGGCGGTTGCCAGTTCGGCGTCGAGCGCACCGGGTGCCTCGCCGAGCAGCACGGCAAGCCCGTTCAGGCTCGCGGCGATCTGCTGGTCGTATTGCGCGAGCGACGCTTCGAGCGTCCCGACCGCCGAGGTCGCGCTTTCCACATCGAGATCGGTGACGAGGCCATTCGAAGCACGCTCGCGAGTCAGATCGAGGATTTGCTGTTCGGCGACGAGATCGGCCTGAGCGGTGTCGCGGCTCGCCTGGGCAGCACGCAGTTGCGCGTAGGTTTGTGCCACTTCGGCCTGCAACGTGACGAGCGCGTCGTCGCGATTGCCGATTGCCGCCACCGTGGAGGCATTGGCCGCTTCGACCGAACGCCGCACCCTGCCGAACAGATCGAGTTCCCAGGAAGCGTCGAGCGAGCCCTGGTAGATGTTGACCGGTTTGGTCAGCGAGTCGACCAGTGCGGCAAGACCCGGGTTGCCTCCGGGCGGCGCACTGGAACTGCTGCTGGCGAGCCCCTGGCCGACGTCTTCGTGGGTGTACGACGCGCTCGCATTGATCGACGGCAGGCCGGCGGCAGCAACCGACCGTTCGCTCGCGCGCGCTTCGGCAATCCGCACCACGGCGATCTGCACATCGAGATTGCCGCGCGTCGCCCGGTCGATCAGCGACGTCAGCGTCGCGTCGTTGAAGCTGCGCCACCATTGCGGGTCGGGGTCTGCTTGCGCGGTGACACGTGTCTCGCCCGACAGCGCCGATTGCGTAGCGAGCGCATCGTGCCACGTGGCCGGTGTACTTGCCTCGGGCGCCTTGAAGTCCGGGCCCACTGTGCAGGCGCCAAGCAAAACCGCACTCGCGGCAAGGGGCAGTAGAAATTTCGCGGTGGTCATAGGTGGCCTCCTTCGCCAGCGGGACTGCCGCCCGCTTTCGATTTCGAGAACAGGAAGGTGAAGGGAATCGCGAGGAACGCGAGGAAGGCGCAGATCGCAAATACATCCGTGTACGACAGCAACTGCGACTGGGCGATCAACTGCTGGTAGAGGTGACCGACGGCGCCCTGCTGGGCAAGATCGCGCGGCACACCCGACGCCTGCAACGTGCGCGCCGTACTCGCGACCGTGTCGAGATAGGGCTGCGAATACGGTGTCTGGTGTTCGCCCAGATACGCCATACGCACCTGACTGCGTGTCGTGATCAGCGCCGTCGACAGCGAAATGCCGATCGACCCCGCGATGTTGCGGAACATCGTGAACAGCGCCGCGGCATCGCCGTTCAGCCGGCGCGGCAGCGTCAGATACGTGATCGTCGAGATCGGCACGAACAGGAACGCCAGCCCGCTCGTCTGGAACACGCGCATGAGGACGAGTGTCCGGAAGTCGAGATCGGGCGTGAGCTGGTGCGAATAGAAGAACGCCCCACCCAGCAACGCAAACCCGAATGCAATCACGTAACGCGTCTGCACCAGCGGCAGAATCTTGCTGACGAGAATGATCAAGCCGATCAGCGCGACTGCACCAGGCACGAGGATCAGGCCGGCCAGCGTCGCGGTATAGCCGAGCAGTTGCTGCGAGAGTTGCGGCAACAGCACGGCACTCGAATAGAGAATCACCGCCATCGCAAAGATCATCAGACTCCCGACCGCGAAGTTGCGATCGGCCAGCACGCGCAGATCGACGATCGGCTTTTTCGTGTACAGCAACCAGAAGACCGCACCGACGATACCGGTGACGGCGAACGCGGCCATCACGCAGATCAGCGGCGAACTGAACCAGTCGTCGGTTTCGCCGCGGTCGAGGAAAATCTGCAGCGCGCCGAGACCGAGGATGATCAGACCGAGGCCTACATAATCGAGGTCGGCTTTGCGGCGTTCGTCGCGCATCGACGGCGGATCGCGCACGAGCGCCATCACGCAGAAGAAGGTGATGATGCCGACCGGAATGTTGATGAGGAAAATCCAGCGCCAGCTGTAGTTATCGGTGATCCAGCCGCCCAGCGCCGGTCCGATGACCGGGGCTACGACTGTCGCGAGTGCGGTCACGCCGAAGGCCTGGGCTCGTTTGGCCGGCGGGAACGTATCGAGGATGATCGATTGCTGGTTCGGCTGCAAACCGCCGCCGAAAAAACCCTGCAACAGCCGGAAGATGATGATCTGCGGCAGGCTCGTCGAGATGCCGCACAGAAACGAGCAGACCGTGAACATCGCGATGCAGATCAGGAAGTAGCGCTTGCGACCGAGCAACCGCGTCAGGTAGCCCGAAATGGTCAGCACGATGCCGTTCGACACGAGATACGACGTGAGCGTCCATGTGCTCTCGTCGGTACTCGCCGACATGGTGCCCGCGATATGCGGCAGCGCCACGTTGACGATGGTCGTATCGAGCACTTCCATGAAGGCAGCGAGCGTTACGACTATGGCGATGAGCCATGGGTTGGCTCCATCGCGCGACTGCGGCACGGCTACGGCCCCGGCGCTGCTCATTGCAGGTCCACTTCGGGATCGACCGACGCACCGAGCGGCAGCGGCAAGTTCGCATCGAGACCGCTATCGATGACGATCTTCACCGGAATGCGCTGCACGATCTTCACGAAGTTGCCAGTGGCGTTCTCGGCGGGGAACGCACTGAAGCGCGAACCGGTGCCCTGCTGGATGCTGTCGATGTGCCCTTTCAGCCGGAGCTGCCCATACGCATCGACGCGGATCGAAACCTTCTGGCCGACACGCATCCGGCTGAGCTGGTTCTCCTTGAAGTTCGCGGTGATCCAGACATCGGGCGCAACAAGCGAGAACAGCGATTGCCCCGCCTGCACATAGCTGCCGAGCTGGACGTTACGCAAGGTCACCCAACCGTCCTGCGGCGCACGGATTTCCGTGTACGAGAGATTCAGTTGGGCCGCTTCGAGTTGCGCCTGCGCCTGCCGCACCTGGGCATTGGCCTGGTCGACCTGGGCCTGTGCTTGCGCAACTGTCTCCGGAATGAGCTTCGCGATATCGACCTGCGCCTGATTGTTGGTCAGCGTCGCCGCGGCGGAGCGCAACTGCGCGCTGGCCTGGTCGCGTGCCGCCTGGGTCGTGGCGCGGGCGTCGAGCGTGGTTTGCCGGCGGTCGTCGGCGGCTGCGAGCACCTGGTTCGCCGAGGCCTGGGCAACCTGCGCTTTGGCCTGAACCAGTTTGGCCGGTGCGCTGACTCTCGTCACCGTCAGGTTGACCTGGGCATTTTCGAGCTGCGCGCGGGCGACTTCGAGTGAGGCCTCGGCCTGGTCGCGCGCGGCGATGTAGTCGCGCGGGTCGATCTTGATCAGCAGATCGCCGGCCTTGACACGCTGATTGTCGCGAATCGCCAGCGTGACGACGTAGCCTGCCACTTTGGGCGCAACGGTCACGGCGTTGCCGTCGACCTGGGCGTCATCCGTTGTTTCGGTATTGCGCGTGCTGAAGTAATACCAGCCGCCTACAACGAGCAGAATGCACGCGATAACGATCGCGATGAGCACCCCTTTCCCGCCCGGTTTGCGCCCCGGCGATGTGCCGTTGCCCGGCGCACCGGGCTGCTCGTTCGGTGCGGTTGCGCCGGCGGTCTGCCCGCCCACTTCGGTGTGATCTGTAGCCATCTGGAGAGCCGTTGATTACGATCGCCAGATGCTGCGCTCCCGGTAATTTTTTGTCAAATTCAAATTTGAAATTTATTTTCGCCGCACGGGGCGACCGGGCTTGTCGCCCGTCTCCGCCTGAACGTGTTGCGCGACAGCCGCCAGACCTGCGTGGATAAAGCGTTCGAGATGGTCAATGAGCAGTTCGACTTCGACGTCCGAATCGGTGATGCCAGGCATCATCAATGAAAGCATCGTGCGGTCGGAAATGGCGAGGATCAGGCACGGTGCCACGACCGTCAGGATGGCCCGCCCCACCACGGGGTCGTCCGGCTTCACGCCGATCAACTCCGCAAGGATGTCGCCGAGGATCTTCTTTTTGGGCAGTATTTCGGTCTGGATGAAGGCCGCTTTAACCGGCGACGGCGAAAGCACCTCGCGGCTCAAGAGCCGCATTTCCCACGACGCGGCGGCAGGACTGGCGAGGCGCCGCACCACCGGCGCGATGTAGGCGCGCAGCTTGTGCCGCGCGCTTGCATCGCTCGATGCGATCTCCTGCAGCACCTCGATCGTGACGATTTGCCGGTGCGCATGCGCAAGCGTGGCCGCGTAGAGCGACTCGATACCGTCGAAATGGTAGTTGACCGATGCCGCATTCATGCCGGCTCGCTCGCAGATTTCCTTACTGGTCGCCCGGTCGTAACCTTTCTCGGCGAAAACCTCGCCGGCGGCTTCCAGTAATCTCTCGCTCGCACGCTCACCGGCGGACGGTTGGCCTGAATCGGGACGACGACGCATTTTTGTAGACATGCGCCATGCTATCGGGAAATCGATCGCCCGGTCAATTTCAAATATAGATTTGATTTTTTTACAAACAGGAAGCCAGGAGTCGGCGCCCGAACCGACGACATCCTCCCGGCCATGCCATCACGCCTGCACTTCCGGCTCGCTCACGTTGGTCTGCTCGAACGCCGGCAGCACCTGTTCGGCGAACCGCCGCATCGACGCGAGCACCCGCGCTTGCGGCAACGCGCCGAACCAGAAGCTCGCGTTGAAGTAATCGCAGCCGATACCGTCACGGATGCGCTGCAGCTGGCGCACGCATTGTTCGGCGGTACCGATCACCACGAAGTCGTCGCGTAATGCTTCGTCGGAAGGCTCATCCTGAAGCGGATCGGCGCACACCACGCCATCGACCACTTCGCCCAGTTCGTGCCGCAGCCGCAGGGTCGCGCGTCCGTTCCAGCGCACGTGCTCGATCGCGTCGCGTGCGTCGGCCTCGCTCTCGGCGACATAGACGGGCCGTTGCGTGCCGATACGCACGCCATCGAGTTGCGGTGCGAGATCCGGATAGCGCTCGCGGATATTGACGAGCTTCGAGATCGGCTCGAGCCCGCCCGTGAAGAAATTCATGCGCCGCGCGATCGCCGTTTCGATCTGGTCGCGCCGCGTCGAATTGACGACGACCCAGAACGGCATGCGCTCCTGCACCGGACGCGGATAGAGCCGCGTGCGCGGAATCTGGAACTCGGTGCCGTCGAATTCGACGATCGGATTGTGCAACGCGCGCTGCAGGACCTCGAGCGCTTCGTCGTCACGCTTCGGACGCGCACCTTTGACGAGCCCGAAACGTTGATACTGATATTGCTGGTAGCCCTTGCCAAAACCGGCTTCGGCACGCCCGCCACTGAGCACGTCGAGTATCGCCAGTTCTTCCGCGACGATGAGCGGATGATGCAGCGGCAGCGGCACGATCGCGGTGCCGAGCCGGATGCGCTTCGTACGCGCGGCGATATGCGAGAGCAGCATCAGCGGCCGCGACGAGTACGCGTAGTTCGTGAAGTGATGCTCGGCAAGCCACAGATGGCTGAACCCCAGTTCTTCGGCGGCGACCGCCACCTCGATGCCGCGCGCGAGAATCTCGGCGGACGGACGCGGCTCCGGCGCGGGCATGGTCAGGAACGTGCCGATTTGCATTTCTTCTCCTTGCTGGCGCGCGAAGCGCACGGTTTGGTAACACCCCGCTAGCACGCGTTCGCGCGCTGTGTCTGGGTACGTGGCGTATCTACTCACGAGAAATGCATAACGCACCCTGGCGAGTCATGCGACACCGGGAACATTAGATATGGCTGATTCCGCGATGTCTGTCCCGGAAAAAGCCGACATTGCCGATCAATTCGATGCGCGGTGAGTGGTTGTATCTGTGCCGGACAGACCACTCGCTCGCGTCGTTGCGGCCACCCCCGCTTCAATTCAGTATTCGTCCGACAGCGCGCTCGCGGCGATGCGCGGCTCCGGCCGGTCGTTGCTGCGCAGGTAGATCAGCGTGGCCAGTGCGGCGAGCACGGTGACCAGCGCGAGACCGTCGCTCAACCACTGGAACGCGGCAACGTAATGCTCGCGCAGCAGCGTCAGCGGCACGCCGGGCAAACTGGCGGCTGCGCCGGCGAGGTCGCCGGTGGCGAGTCGCTGTGCCGCCGCGGCAAGACCTTTACCGCCGGCAGTTTCAGTTTCCGCCGATGCCGGCAGCACCGCCCTCAAGCGAAACGCCACGATGGCGGCGAGCGCGGCGCTGACCATCGCGAGCGCGAGCCCTTCACCGGCCACGCGCGTCGTGCTGAAAATCCCGGTCGCCATCCCGGCACGCTCTTTCGGCACGACGCTCACCGACAGGCCATCCATCAGCCCCCACGGCAACCCGGCGCCGATGCCGATGACGACCATCGGCAGCAGGATCGCGAACGGCGCCGCATGCGCCGGCACGCTACCGAGCCACACCAGTGCCGCCGCGGAGATCAGCAGACCGGCCGCGGATACCACGCCCGGCGACGCGTACCGCGTGCACCGCACCGCCAGCATCGGTACGAACAGCATCGGGCTGCACAGCGCGAGCATCATCAGGCCCGCGGCAAGCGGCGTGTGACCGTCGATGCCGACGAAGCGGATCGGCAGCAACACCAGCAGCACGACGAAGCAGTAGCAGGTGGCGATCGGCAGCATCTGCACGCCGATGAAACGCCGGTAGCGGAACAGCGACAGGTCGAGCATCGGGTGCGCGGAGCGCCGTTCGATCGCGATGAACGTCGTCAGCGCGAACGCCGCCGCGACGAGCAGTACGCAGATCGCCGGATGGGCCCAGCCGATCGACGGCGCTTCGAGTATCGCCACCGTGAAAAGACACAACATCGCGGTGAAGCTGGCGACGCCGGGCCAGTCCATACGCCCGGTCGTCGGACTGAGGGTCTCGCGCATGCGGGGTGCCGCGAGCAACAGCGCAACCGTGCCGAGCACCGCCGTCGATGCAAACACCGCGCGCCAGCCAAACGCTTCGATCAGTCCGCCCGCGAGCACCGGGCCGAACGCGAGCCCAACACCGAAGGTCGTGCCGAGCAGACTGAACGCACGCGCCTGCTCGTGGCCTTCGAACTCCTGCGCGAGCGCCGCCGAGCCGCCCGCCAGCGCCGCGGCCGCCGCAATGCCCTGCGCGCCGCGCAGCACATCGAGCCAGACGATGCCCGGCGCACACGCAAGCAGCAGCGACAACAGCGCGAACCCTGCGATGCCGCTGAGAAACACACGCCGCCGCCCGAACTGGTCCGCCAGCGCGCCCGCCGCCATCAGACAGCTACCGAACGCGAGCATGAACGCATTGGTAATCCAGTTGAGCGCGACGGGACCACCACCGAGCGCACGGCCGATTGCAGGCGTCGCGATCGCGCCCGCCGAAAAACTAAGCGGCAACACGACGGCCGCGCAACATACGCCGAGCAGCACGAGCGAACGCGCTGCCGCAGGCTGAAGCGAAGAATGGGACATGACGGTTTCCGTAGAGAAGGCGGTTTGAATGCCGCCCAGTCTAATTACGGACACCATGTTGATAAATAACGCCGATGTACAATCACCACGGACTCAAATTCCGGAATCGGCCATGGAAAATCTCACTGGAATCGTCGCGTTCGTGCACACGGCCGAAGCGCTGAGTTTTATCGGTGCGTCGCGTCAGCTCGGATTGACCGCATCGGCGGTCGGCAAGAGCGTCGCGCGGCTCGAGGCACATCTGGGCGTGCGGCTATTGCAGCGGAGCACCCGGCGCGTCAGCCTGACCGAGGACGGCGAGCGCTTCTACGAGCACTGCCGGCGCATTCTCGACGCGCTCGGCGACGCCGAAACCATGATGATGCAGGCCAACGCGGCGCCGCGCGGCCGCCTGCGTGTGACGCTGCCGACCATCGGTTACCGGTTCCTGCTGCCGGTCGTGCCGGAGTTCATCGCGCGCTATCCGGAGGTCGATCTCGAGCTGGATTTCAACGATCGCATCGTCGACGTGATTGAAGGCGGTTTCGATGCGGCGATCCGCAGCGGCGAGCTCGCCGATTCGCAACTGACAGCGCGTCGGATCGGACCGTTTCGCTTCGTGCTGTGCGCAACGCCGGACTACCTTGCGCGGTACGGCGAACCCACCGTCCCCGCCGATCTCACGCAGCACATGTGTCTGCGCTTCCGCTTTCCGACCACGGGCAAGCTGCACGACTGGAACATTCGCGACCAGCCCGAGAACTTCATGACGAATTGCCACGTCGCGCTCACCTGCAACAACATGGAAGCGTTGCGCGGCGCCACGGTGCTGGGACTCGGCATCGGTTATATGCCCGACTTTCTGGTGCGCGACGACATTCGCAACGGCACGCTACGGCTAGTGCTCAAGGATTATCTCGAACACGAAGGGCAATTCTCGGTGCTCTGGCCGTCGAGCAAACAGCTCTCGCCGAAGCTGCGCGTGTTCGTCGATTTCCTGACCGAGCGGCTGTTCGCCGATACGAAAACCTAGCGCTAGCCGCGCTGCGGTCCGGCGCCGTGCGTCAGCAACGCGACGGCGTGCCGCGCGATGTCGTTCGCGGTCAGCGACTTGCGCACCGGGTCGTTGCGCCACATCTTCGACGTTGCGAGCGGCAAAATTGTCAGCCCGAGCACCGTGAGAAACACCAGCGACGGCTCGATATCCGCATTCAGCCGGCCCGCCTTCTGCCACCTGGCAATCGCCGCCACCGACTCCTTCTGATGCGCATCGCCGAAACGCTCGAACATGCGCTGCCGCAACAGCCCGCCTTCGGTGATCACTTCGCGTATCCATAACGCCGGAAACCACGGATACCGGCTCGACACATCGACGAGCCGACGCGCCAGTTGCGTGATGCCTGCGAGCGGATCGTCGGGATGCTCCCCGAACGGATTGCCGAGTTCGGCGCGTAGCGGCAGGAAGCGCTCGTCGATCAGCACGTCGATCAACTGTTCGCGAGTCTTGAAGTAGTAATGGACCATTGCCGGCGTGAATCCGGCCTCGCGGGCAATCGCACCGAGCGTCGTATCGAAGATGCCCTGCCTTGCGAACAGTTCGAGCGCCACGTCGAGTAAGCGGGCGCGCTGTTCCGGCCCGCGCGCGCTGCCCGTCGGGCGGCCGGGACGACGCGGCGGCGTGGCGGCAACGCGCGGCTTGCGTTCCTTTGGTTTCAACGTGTTAGCGGCGGATCGGGTCGTGGCCATGTAAGTGTTTCGGATTTGACGAACAGGGAATTGTCGAATATATTAATCTCGTCGTTAATTAATTTCAAGGCCGGATCCCCGGCTGCCCGTTCCCATGACCCTCGATACCACCGTCTCCGCGCCCGTTGCCAGCGCGCCTGCCCACCCACCACTGCGCCTGCTGCTTTCGGCGCTGCTGCTGGTCACGCTGCTGTCCGCGCTCGACCAGACCATCGTGTCGACCGCGCTACCTACCATCGTCGGCGAACTGGGCGGGCTGGCCAACCTGTCGTGGGTCGTGACCGCCTACATCCTCTCGTCCACGGTCGTGGTGCCGCTGTACGGCAAGTTCGGCGATCAGTTCGGCCGCAAGATCGTGTTGCAGGCCGCGATCGGCGTCTTTCTCGTCGGCTCGGTGCTGTGCGGGCTCGCGCAGAACATGACGCAACTGATCCTGCTGCGCGCGCTGCAAGGTCTCGGCGGCGGCGGTCTGCTGGTGGTGACGATGTCGGCGATCGCCGACGTCGTGCCGCCGGCTGGACGCGGGCGCTATCAGGGGCTGTTCGCCGGTGTGTTCGCGCTTGCGACGATCGTCGGTCCGCTGCTCGGCGGCTTTCTCGTCGAGCATCTGTCGTGGCGCTGGATCTTCTATATCAACGTGCCGCTAGGCCTGATGTCGTTCGCCGTGATCGGCGCGGTGTTCAAGCCGCACGTGACACAAGTCCGGCACACCATCGACTACATGGGCGCCGCGTTTCTCACGTTCGCGCTCACCGGCATCATTCTCTTCACGAGCCAGGGCGGCACGATCCTGCCGTGGTCGTCGGCGCAACTGTGGTGCACGCTGGTGATGGGGCTGATTTCGATCGGCGGCTTTATCTACGAAGAGCGCAACGCGCCGGAGCCGATCATTCCGCTCGAACTTTTTCGCGAGCGCACGTTTCTGCTCTCGAGCCTCGTCAACTTTATCGTCGGTGTCGCGCTGGTCGGCTCGGTGACGTTCCTGCCGCTGTATCTGCAGATCGTCAAGGGTTCGACGCCGACCCAGGCCGGCATGCAGATGCTGCCGATGATGGGTGGCCTGCTCGTGATGTCGGCGGTGATCGGCCGTGTGATCAGCCGGATCGGCAAGTACCGCATGTTCCCGATTACCGGCACGTTTCTGGTCAGCATCGCGTTGGTGCTGCTCGCCACACTGAAGGTCGACACGCCGCTGCACCTGATGTTCCTGTACACGGGGCTGCTTGGCTGCGGCCTCGGGATGGTGATGCAGGTGCTGATACTCGCCGTGCAAAGCGCCGCCGATCCGAAGCACATCGGTGTCGCGACGTCGGGGGTGACGCTGGCCCGTTCGATCGGCGGCTCGATCGGTGCTGCGTCGTTTGGCGCGGTGTTCTCGAATGGCGTCGCCACACGACTGCAACGGCTCGTGCCGGCCGGCACGGAACTACCCCACACGCTCAGCCCGGCGACGATCCAGCAGTTGCCCGAGGCGTTGCGCAACGACTACCTGCAGGCGTTCGCAGGCGCGCTGCACACGGTGTTTTTCTTCGCAGCCTGTTTCGCCGTCATTGCGTTCGTGCTGACGTGCCTGATCGAGGAGAAGCCGTTGCGGGCGCGGTGATGGACGCATGTTCCATCGCACGCTGCAACGCTTCGTAGACTTTCGGCCGGTTGCATTGCGACACGTTGAAACGCAGGAAGCTCGTTGCGCCATGCGACACACTGAACACGTTGCCCGGCGCGAACACGATGTTCTCCGTGAGCGCGTAACGCGCGATATCGGTGGCATCGAGCCCGTCAGGCAGGCTGGCCCAGACGAAGAGACCTGCGCGCGGTCGCGTCCAGAGCGTGAGACCCGCCGAAGTGAGACGCCGCACCGTCTCGCCCATCGCATCGGCGAGATGCACGCGCAGGTTTTCGAGGTGCCGCCTGTATGTGCCATCCACCAGCAGCCGGTGCACGACGCCGGTCGCGAGCTGGCTGTTGCCGAACGACGTCGCGAGCTTCAGATCGATGAGCGGTTCGATCCATTCGCTGCGCGCGGCGATGTAGCCGCAACGCACGGCGGCGGACAGCGTCTTCGAAAAACTTCCTATCGATACGACACGCGCCAGCCCGTCGAACGACGCGAGACGCGGCGCCGGTTCGTCCTCGAGATCCGCGAAAATTTCGTCCTCGACGATCAGCAGATCGTGTTCGTAAGCGAGCTTCAGCAAACGATGCGCTACCGCCGGCGCCAGCGTCGCGCCGGTCGGA
Source organism: Paraburkholderia sp. CHISQ3 (assembly GCF_030464945.1). Classification (NCBI taxonomy): domain Bacteria; kingdom Pseudomonadati; phylum Pseudomonadota; class Betaproteobacteria; order Burkholderiales; family Burkholderiaceae; genus Paraburkholderia; species Paraburkholderia sp. CHISQ3. The sequence continues at coordinate 80,629 of NZ_JALPRG010000012.1, read as the reverse complement.
TTGTGGAGCGCGGAATTGGTCACGTAGAGCCGCGGCCGATGCGCAACGAGCGCCTGCTCGAACGCGGCGAGATCGGGGCCGACCGGCGTGTACGGCACGCCGATCACCCGCACACGATGCGCGCGCAGCAGCGCCTGGAAATTGAAGTAGCACGGGTCGTCGATCAACACCGTGTCGCCCGGTTCGAGCAGGAAACGGCACACGAGATCGAGCGCCTGGGTACCGCTGTCCGTCAGCACGATCTGCTCGGGCAGCACGGCGGTGCCATGCTGCCCGAGCCGCCATGCGAGTTGCTGGCGCAATGCCGGCAAGCCGGCCGGCGTTGCGTAGTCGGCGAGTTGCGCAGTCTGGTCGCGCGCGATCGCACGCAACGCGCGCCGCACGCCGTCCTCGGGCAGCCACGACGCCGGCAGCCAGCCGCAGCCCGGCTTCAGCGCACGCGTATCGGCTTCGAGCGACTGCCGCGTGAGCCACAACGGATCGACGTCGCGATCCAGACGCGGTCCGAGATCGGCGAGCGCAAGCGGCGGCGCATGACCCGAGACGAAGAAGCCCGACCCGCGACGCGCCACGAGCACGCCTTCGGCCACGAGCCGGTCATACGCTTCGACCACCGTCGATTTCGATACGTCGAGCGTGCCCGTCATGCTGCGCAGCGACGGTACGCGCGCGCCCGGCATCAGCGAGCGGTTGGCGATCCGCTCGCGCAATGCGTCCATGACAGTGTCGACGCGCGTGCCCGAGGTAACCCCCGTAGCAACTGGAGTGTCCTGGCCGGATCGGTTCATCTGTACTGCTCCTTTGTAAGTACAGTTTGAATGAATTGTACTGACCTGTAGCTTACCCTTTCGGCTGCACCGGCGGATACTCGCTGCTTGCGCTTCACAGGGATGCTCCGATGGACAAGACGACGGACGGTTGGCTCAGCGGCATGATTGGCGTGGTGATTTTCAGCGGCTCATTGCCGGCCACGCGCGTAGCTGTGCAGGGGCTGGACCCGCTCTTTCTGACGCTCGCGCGCGCCGCCATCGCCGGTGTGCTCGCCCTCGCGCTGCTAATCGTGTTTCGCGAAAAGCGGCCGGCGCGCAGCGACATCGTGCCGCTGCTGATCGTCGCACTGGGTGTCGTCGTGGGTTTTCCGCTGCTGACCGCGCTCGCGCTGCGTCATGTCACGTCGGCACATGCGATCGTGTTCATCGGGCTGCTACCGCTCGCCACCGCGATCTTCGGCGTACTGCGCGGCGGCGAGCGGCCGCAGCCGGCCTTCTGGATTTTCTCAGCGCTCGGCAGTACGGCGGTCGTGGGGTTTGCGGCGCGCAACGGGGTGACGGCGTCGCTCGCCGGCGATACGTTGATGCTCGCGGCGATTGTCGCGTGCGGGCTCGGCTATGCGGAAGGCGCGCGGCTATCGCGGCATCTGGGCGGCTGGCAGGTGATCTCGTGGGCGCTCGTCCTGTCGCTGCCGGCCATGCTGCCGCTCGCCTGGTGGCTACGGCCCGCCTCGTTCGACGGCGTCAGTCATGCCGCGCTGTGGGGCCTAGCGTATGTGTCGCTGTTCAGCATGCTGATCGGCTTCGTGTTCTGGTACCGCGGGCTCGCACTCGGCGGTATCGCAGGGGTGGGACAGTTGCAGTTGCTGCAACCGTTCTTCGGTCTCGTGCTGGCGGCCGGGCTGCTGCACGAACCGGTGCCGCCGGCGATGATCGCGGTTACGGTCGCTGTCGTCGCCTGCGTGGCGGGAGCCAGGCGATTTGCGCGGCGGGAGCCTGTGCGGAGCTGAAGCTACGGTTGCGATGCCGATCCACGCGATCCGCCCGATCCGCCCAAGGTGCCGGACGCAGCGATGGACTCGCAGCCCTGCGGTATCCTGACACCCTTGCCGAACAGGAGCCCTCATGAAGTTCTCGCACTACCTCGCGCTCGCCGCACTCGCGTTGCCGGTGCTGCCGCTCGCGGCGCACGCGCAAACCTCGCAGACCTATCGCTTCGGCGAAGGACAGTCCACGTTGCAGCCCGCCGCCGCGCCTCAGCCGGCGACACCGGCGGCGCAGCCCCAGATGCAGGCACGGCGACAAGCCGAAGCGCGTCCGACGAAGCGGCCGAAGCACAAGATCAAGAAGCATCGCCGGCGTATTACACCCCGGCTGTCGACTCAGTCGATTTACTCGCACCCCTGAGACACAGGCAACGCTCTACGGAATCAGGGAATCAGAATCACCGAGCCCGTCGTCGCACCGGTTTCCATTCGCCGGTGTGCATCCGCCGCGCGTTCGAGCGCCAGGCGCTCGCCGATCTCGACGTGCAGACCGCCTGCCACACGATCCAGTGTTTCGCGTGCCGCGCGCTGGTACTGCACCGTGTCACGCATGAGGCCGAGCACACTCGGCCGCGCGAGGGCGATCGAACGTGCGGGGCCGAGTTCGTCGAGCGAAACAGGCGCGGCCTCTCCGGCAACCTGCCCGACGCTCGCCACCATTCCGAACGGCTTCACTGCACCCAGCGTACGCCGCAGCGTATCGCCACCGATGCCATCCACCGCGTAGTCGACGCCCGCCCCGCCGCCAAACTCACGGGCTGCTTCGACGAAATCCTCGTCGCGATACAGCACCGCCTGATCGAGCCCGTGCGCGAACGCCAGCGCCGCCTTCTCGCGCGACCCGACCGTCCCGATCACGCGCGCACCGAGCGATTTCGCCCACTGCACGAGAATGAGTCCGAGGCCGCCCGCCGCCGCGTGGACGAGCAGCGTGTCGCCAGGCTTCAGTTCGCGTACGCGCTGCAGCAGCATCCAGCTAGTTACACCACGCAAAAGCGCGGCGGCGGCCGTTTCATCGGAGATGCCGTCGGGCACCGGCAGCACACGATCGGCCGGCAGGTTGCGCAGATTCGTGTAGCTGCCGGGCGGCATGCCGCCATACACGACGCGCTGGCCGATCTGGATGCCGTCGACACCCAGCCCCACCGCTTCCACGACGCCCGCCGCCTCGACGCCAGGCACGGCCGGCAACTGCGGCAGACGATACAGACCAGAGCGGAAGTAGACGTCGACGAAATTCACGCCCACGGCCGTCTGCCGGATCTGCACCTCGCCGGCGGCCGGCGCCGGCACCGGATTCGAAAACATCCGCAACACCCCCGCGTCGCCATAGGCTTCGAAACCGATCTGATACGCGTCACGCTGTCCCATCGCTGCACTCCATCAATTGACGATGGGCGATCATAGGCTTCGTGCATAATCGATTGGAATTCCAGATAAATCGTCAACTACTGTGCAAAATTCGACAGATAGCTCGAAGCCCGTGCCCGGCCTGCAATGGGACGACGTCCGCTACTTTCTGGCGGCGGCACGCGGCGGTAGTCTCTCCGGGGCCGCGCGCACGCTGGGCGTCCAGCATTCGACAGTCGCGCGCCGCATCGACGCGATGGAGCAGATGCTCGGCGTGCGTCTGTTCGACCGGCTGCCGCGCGGCTGGCCATTAACAACCGAAGGCCAGTTGCTGGTCGATCACGCGATGCGCATCGAAGAAGAAGCGCATGCGTTCGAACGTGCATCGCGCGGTGTGGTGTCGCTGCAGGGCACGGTGCGGTTGTCGGTGCCGCCCGGGTTCGGCAGCCATTTTCTGGTGCCCCGGCTCGCGGTATGGCGGCGTGCATGGCCTCGTATCCAGCTCGACATCGTCGGTGAAGCGCGCGCCGCGAACCTGTTTCGCCGTGAAGCGGATCTCGCGGTGCGGCTCGGCCGCCCACCGGAACCCGGGCTCGCGGCGCGCAAGCTCGGCACGATGCGGTTTTCACTGCGTGCTACCGCGCACTGGCGTAGCCGGGCGCCCAGCGAATGGGAATTCATCGGCTACAACGAAGCGCTCGCAGATGCGCCGCAGCAGCAGTGGCTCGTGCAGTTCGCGGGAGCCCGGCCGTTCGCGCTGATCGCGAACGACCTCACGTCGATCTACCAGGCGTGCCGCGCCGGTGCCGGCGTGGCCTTGTTACCGGGCTTTATCGCGAACGGCGATGATGCGTTGACCGTTCTCAATACCGACGTCGTATGCGATGTGGAACGCGAGATCTGGCTCGCCGTTCATCCTGACGTGCGACGCTCACCGCGCGTCCAGGCCGTCGCCGAAGCGATCGCGCAGGCAGTGCACGATGCCGGTGACAGCCTGTGATGCCGATGCCCGACAACACACGCAATGTGGCCGCTTTCGTTGCGCGTCATTTTTGATCTGCTTCAATTCGCTGGCTCACGCTGGCATAGTGAATCCCGAACCAGAACTCCTACTGCGCCGTGTGCGCTGTCCCGCTTCGACGCGCACGACCTATCGCTCTACCCGACACCCCATGCTCACCCTCCCCACCGACACAACCCAACTACGCGACGCCACCGACTCCGACCTGCCCGCCATCCAGGCCATCTACGCGCATCACGTGTTGACCGGCGTCGCCTCGTTCGAGGAAATACCTCCTTCCGTCGACGATCTACGAACGCGCCGCGCCGCCGTGCTGGAGCGCGGCCTGCCGTACATGGTGGCGGAGATCGACGGCAAGGTCGCGGGCTATTGCTACGCAACGCCATACCGCCCGCGCGCGGCCTATCGCCACACGATCGAAGACTCGATCTACATCGATGACGCCTTTCGCGGTCGCGGCCTCGGCCGCGTGTTGCTACAGGCACTGATCGAGCGCTGCGAAACCGGCCCCTGGCGGCAGATGATCGCGGTCATCGCGGACGGCGGCCGCGGCGGCTCCCTGTCGCTGCACGCAAGCCTCGGCTTCGAACTGATCGGCACGATCAAGGGTGCCGGCTTCAAGCACGGCCGCTGGCTCGACACCACGCTGATGCAGCGCCCGCTCGGCAAAGGCAGCGACGTCATGCCTGACGACCAGCGTCCGTGAGCAACCTGACCCCACGCGGTGACGGCCCGATCCGGCAAGCTATTTATTGGATGCGCCCGGTTCGCGGCGCGGCGCGTTAAAATCGCGGCATGCCCAAGACGCCCTCTCCCGCCGTAGCGACGCCAGCCACGCCGCGCAACGAATACACCGTCGACGAACTCGCGCGCGTGACCGACACCACCGTGCGCAACGTGCGCGCCTATCAGGATCGCGGCCTGCTCTCGCCGCCGGAAAAACGCGGTCGTGTCGGCGTGTACGACGACACGCACGTTTCCCGCTTGAAGCTGATCAACCATTTGCTCGCACGCGGCTACACGCTTGCGAACATCCAGGACCTGATCAAGGCCATCGACGAAGGCCACGACCTGCGCTCGATCCTCGGGCTCGAAACCGCGATCGGCAGTAGCTGGTCGCAAGAACGGCCGAAGAAATACTCGTTGCTCGAACTCATGCAGCTGTTCGGCGGCAAGGCTTCACCGACGATGCTCGGCAAAGCGATCGAACTGGGATTGCTCGAACGCGAGGGTCTGTCGTTCGTCGCGCGCAGCCCGTCCACGCTCGCCGCCGGGGCGACGATGGCGCGCGAAGGCGTACCGACTCCCGACCTGCTCGACGCATTGCGCGTGTCGCGCCCGCACTTCAACGCGATCGCCAAGGCGCTGGTCGATCTGGTGGTCCGCCGGCTGGACCACTACGAGGCCGGCGCGTTGCCGCCTCCCGCCGATGTCCCCGCACTCGTCGACGCTATCTGGCGTATCCGTCCGCTCAGCATGGTGCTCGTCGAAAGCGAGATGAATCGCGCGCTTGAGGAAGCATCCGGCGACTATCTCGGCGACCGCGTCGCGGGGATCATGGAGAAGATGGGCCACCTGCACGACGGCGACTCCGCGACACAAGGCACCCAGGTCAAACCGGCGGACCCGCCCAAAAGCCGCAAGAAGTAGCGCGCCCAACGCGCGGCGCCCTGCCGCGCGTCATATCCAAATCTGCATTGCTTGGTTTGCGCCGGCGTGTGTGCGTGCGACGATCTCCCGCACCTCGTAACCGCACAACCACGCACGACCACCGTTCAGAGCGTGGCTGCTGCGCATTCACCCCTGGAGCTTCCGATGAAATCTCAACCGGCGAGAAACCGGCGCCGACTCGCGCTCGCTGCCGTTGCGCTCGCGCTGTCGTTTGGCGCAACCGGCGCGGCGTTCGCACAGGACACGAGCCATGCCGGCGGCGATCGCGTGCTGCGCGTCGGTTATCAGAAAGCCGGCCTGCTCGCGGTTCTGAAAGCACAAGGCACGCTTGAAACGAAGCTCAAACCGCTCGGCTACAGCGTTAAATGGTTCGAATTTCCCGCGGGCCCGCAACTGCTCGAAGCGTTGAACGCGAACAGTATCGACTTCGGCTATACCGGCGCACCGCCGCCGGTGTTTGCCCAGGCGGGCGGCGTCGGCTTCGTGTACGTCGGCGCCGAGCCGGGCAGCAAGCTTAGCGAAGCGCTGATCGTCAAAGCCGATTCGCCATTGCGCGCCCTGGCCGATCTGAAGGGCAAGCGCGTCGCCTTGCAGAAGGGTTCGAGCGCCAACTATCTGCTGCTCGAGCTATTACGCCAGGCGGGGCTCGGCTACGACGATATCCGCCCGGTGTATCTGGCACCCGCCGATGCGCGCGCCGCCTTCGAAAAGGGCGACGTCGATGCATGGGCTATCTGGGATCCGTACTACGCGGCTGCGCAGCAGGCGCTGAAGGCGCGCACGCTTGCCGACTACACGGCGCTCCCACCCGCGGGCCTCACGTATAACTTCTACGAAGCGACCCGCGACTTCGCGCAACAGCATCCCGATGTGGTCAGCGAGATCCTCGTGCAACTGCGTGCGAGCGGCCTGTGGGTCAACCAGCATCCCGCGGAAACGGCCGCGCTGATCGCGCCGAAGGTCGGGCTCGATGCCGCGCTGGTGGAAAAATGGATACGCCGCGTGCCGTACGGCGCGACGGCCGTCACCGACGACATCGCGCGGGCGCAACAGCACGTCGCCGATGCGTTTTACGGCGCGAAGCTGATTCCGCAGAAAATCGCCGTGAAGGACAACGTCTGGCAAAACAGCAGCGCCAACGCGCGGCTTGCCGCCCAGTAAGACACCGCCGTACTTCCCCTCGTTTTTCCTGCCGGCCTTGCCGCACCGCCCTTGCGCGCGCGGCAAGGCCGGCCAGCACCGCTCTCCCCCTCCCCATAGAGTCCCCCGTCTAAACAGGGACTTGCGTCATCCGGGCTTCATCTCTATCGTTACATCAATCAATGTAACAGTTATGAGCGGATAAAAAAGGAGACAGACCGGATGAATGCGCGCACGATGCCTCCGGACGCCGCGGCGTCCATCGATACCGACGTTGCGATCATCGGTTCCGGCTTCGCCGGTCTCGGGATGGCGATCCGGCTGCGTCAGAGCGGCCAGACCGATTTCATGATCGCGGAGAAGGCCGATTCGGTCGGCGGTACGTGGCGCGACAACCACTATCCGGGCTGCGCCTGCGATGTGCAGTCACACGTCTACTCGTTCTCGTTTGCACCGAACCCGCGCTGGACGCGGATGTTCGCGCGCCAGCCGGAAATCCGCTCGTATCTGGAAGAATGCACGACGCGCTTCGGCGTGCAGCGCCATCTGCGCTTCGGTCACGAACTCGTCAGTGCGATCTACGACGAGGTGAGCCACCGCTGGCAATTGCGTTTCGCGAACGGTCAGCAGTGGTCGGCGCGCGTGCTGGTGTCGGGCATGGGCGGCCTGTCGCGTGCGGCAATGCCGAACATTCCGGGTATCGAGAGCTTCGCGGGCAAATCCTTCCACTCGCAGCACTGGGATCACACGTATTCGCTGGAAGGCAAACGCGTTGCCGTGATCGGCACCGGCGCCAGCGCGATCCAGTTCGTTCCGCAGATCGCACCGAGCGTTGCGAAGCTCGAACTGTTCCAGCGCACGCCGCCGTGGATCATGCCGAAGGCCGACCGCGCGATCAAACCGATCGAGCAGTGGCTCTTCAAGCATCTGCCGTTCACGCAAAAGATCATGCGTACGGGCCTCTACTGGATGCTCGAATCGCGCGTGCTCGGTTTTGCGATTCATCCGTCGCTGATGAAGACGGTGCAGAAGGTCGCCGAGCGGCATCTGCGCCGCCAGGTGCCCGATCCGAAACTGCGCGCGACGCTCACGCCGAACTACACGATCGGCTGCAAACGCGTGCTGATTTCGAACGACTACTTCCCGGCGCTCTCGCGTCCCAACGTGTCGGTGGTAACGACCGGCATTACGCGCATCGAGTCCGATGCGGTCGTCACTGATGACGGCGTACGTCACCCGGTGGACTGCGTGATCTACGGCACGGGCTTCCAGATCTCCGATCCGTTTCCGCGCGGCGTCGTGCTCGGTCGCGACGGCGTCGATATCGTCGATACGTGGCGCGATGGCGTGCATGCGTATCTCGGCAGCACCCTGCCCGGCTATCCGAACTTCTTCATGATCGTTGGCCCGAACACTGGCCTCGGTCATAACTCGATGGTGTACATGATCGAGTCGCAGGTCGAATACATCCTGCGCGCGCTGCAGACAATGCGCACCGAACGCGCGGCAGCCGTCGAAGTGCGCCCGCAAGTCGAGCGCGCGTACAACGAGAAGATCCAGAAGCAGCTCGATCGTGCGATCTGGTCGACGGGTGGTTGCACGAGCTGGTACCTCGATCCGCGCAGCGGCAAGAACACGACACTGTGGCCGGGATTCACGTGGCGTTTCCGCCAGGCGACGAGCAGCTTCAGCATGGGCGACTACTACGCGTACGCGCCGACTGCGGCGCACGACGCAAAGCTCGTCCCGACGCAGGACCGCAATGGCGTAACCGCCACGACGGCCTCCGCGGAAGCGACCTGAACACCCGGCACGGCAAACGTATTCCGGATATCGAAACGCACCGCACCGCAACGCAACGCAAACGCATTGAAAACGACAAAGCATCGAGAGAGACAGGAGAAAAGCGCATGAAGAATTTCACCGACAGAGTGGCCGCGATTACCGGTGCGGGCTCAGGCATGGGCCGCTCGCTCGCGATCGCCCTCGCCCGCGAAGGCTGCCACCTCTCGCTGGCTGACCGCAACGCGACGAGCCTCGCGGAAACGGCGCAACTCGCGCAGGCCGCCGCACCGCAGGTGGTCGGCGCGCCGCTGCGTATCACGACGCGCGCGCTCGATGTTTCCGATCGCACGGCGATGTTCGACTGGGCCGCCGAAACGGTTGCGCAGCACCACCGCGTGAACCTCGTGTTCAACAATGCGGGCGTCGCGCTGTCGAGCACGATCGAAGGCATGGAATACAGCGATCTCGAGTGGATTGTCGGCGTCAATTTCTGGGGCGTCGTGCATGGCACGAAAGCGTTCCTGCCGCATCTGAAAGCATCGGGCGCGGGGCACATCGTCAATACGTCGAGCCTGTTCGGCATCTTCGCGCAACCTGGCATGAGCGGTTACAACGCGACCAAATTCGCAGTGCGCGGCTTCACCGAATCGCTGCGTCAGGAACTCGATCTGATGAACTGCGGCGTATCGGCAACCTCCGTGCATCCGGGCGGCATCCAGACCGGAATCGCGCAGTCGGGCCGCATCTCGAAGAACATGATCGGTTTCATGATCGAGAGCGAGCAGCAGGGCAAGGACGATTTCGAGAAGTTTTTCATCACGACCGCTGACGAAGCGGCCCGCGTGATCCTCGATGGCGTGCGCAAGAACAAGCGCCGCGTGCTGATTGGTCGCGATGCAAAGGCCGGTGACTGGCTTGCACGCATCCTGCCCTCCGCATACCAGGTGCTGGTCGTGATGCAGACGCGCCGCATGGCGCGCATCGCGCACAAACGCGCCCTCGCACGCGATGCGGCGGCGACAAGCCGGCGCGCATGATGTGCCCGAAACGGCGCCGCTTACTGAACCACGAGAACGCTACTGTCATAGAGTCACAAGGAGCACAACGATGATACCGATTCGCCGCGACCTGCGGTTCGCACTGCCGCCTGAACGGGCCTCCGACTGGCACGCATTCGGTTCGCACGTGACGCACTATTTCAACGCGCTGTCGCTGCTGTTTCCGGCCGGCGAGCGCTTCTTCATGGACAGCGTGCGCTACTACCGCGACCAGATCACCGACCCCGTGCTGAAGAAGCAGGTGCTCGGCTTCATCGGTCAGGAAGCGATGCATACGCGCGAGCACATCGAATACAACGACCTGCTGCAAGCGGCCGGATTGCCTGCGCACAAGCTCGACAACAAGCTCGCGGCGTTCCTCAACTTCAACCGCAAGATACTGCCGCCGTCGTTCCAGCTCGCGATGACCATCGCGCTCGAACACTACACGGCGATGCTTGCGGGGTTGCTGCTCGAAGACGAAACGCGCATCGCCGGATCAGTCGAGGGTTATGCGCAGATGTGGACGTGGCACGCGCTCGAAGAAACCGAGCACAAGGCTGTTTCGTACGACGTCTGGAATACCGTCGTCAAACCGGGCCCGGCGCGCTATCTGGTGCGTACCGGCACGATGCTGGCCACCACCGTCGTGTTCTGGCTGATCGTGTTCGACTACCACGTGCGGCTGATATTCGCCGACCGCAAGCGCGGCGGCCATCTGCGCGGCATGTGGGAAGTCGTCAAGTTCCTGTACGGTCCGCGTCACGGCGTGTTTCCGCGTATCGCACTCGAATGGTTGCGCTTCTTCAAGCCCGGTTTCCATCCGTGGGATCACGATAATCGCGCGCAACTGTCGCGTATCGATGGACTGGTCGCTGCTGTCGAGGCCTCCAACGCGGGGAACCCCGCGCTGAAGGCGTCGCGCCGTGGCGTGCGAGCCGCAGCATGATTCGCGACACGCTCGTCGTCGACGCGGGCGATGTGCGGCTCGCCGTCTATGTCAGCGGCCCGCGCGACGCCACACCGATCGTGCTCGTGCACGGCTATCCGGATTCGGCCACAGTGTGGGAACCGGTACGCGCGCAACTCGATTCGCGCTATCGCGTGATCTCCTACGACGTGCGCGGCGCCGGTGCATCGGAGGCGCCCGCCGCTCGCTCGGGCTACCGGCTCGAACGCCTCGCCGCCGATCTCGCCGCCGTCACCGCGGCGACTTGCGGTACGCGGCCGTTTCACCTGGTCGGTCATGACTGGGGTTCGATCCAGTGCTGGGAAGCGGTCACGGACCCGGGGTTCCAGGGACGTATTGCGTCCTACACGTCGATCTCGGGACCGTGCCTCGACCATGCGGCGTTGGGCCTGCGCGGCGATCGCGACCAGAAGGCCGCACAGGCGGGGTCAGGCAGCAGGCTCAAGCAGATACTGAAGTCCTGGTACATCTTCTTCTTTCACCTGCCGCTCATTCCGGAACTGGTGTGGCGCCTGGGCGGCGCACGCAGCTGGCCGCTGTGGCTGCGCGTGACGGAACGCGTGCGCCCCGAGCGCGACCCCGCGCAACTGCGCAACGCGCTCAACGGCATCAACCTGTATCGCGCGAATTTCATCGACCGTCTGCTGCATCCGCGCGCACGGCATGCGCACACGCCGGTGCAGTTCATCGTGCCGACGCGCGACCGCTATGTCGGACCGCCGCTTTCGCTCGGACTCGAGCGCTGGCTTGGGCCCTATGTGCGCACTGAGATCGATGCGAGCCATTGGGTGGTGCTGCGCGATCCGTTGCTGATCGCCGCGGATATCGACAGTTTCGTTGCGCAACATGCGCAGATGGATGGCGCGGTTGGTGTTGTCGATACTGTTCGCAGCGCAACGCCTGGTGGCGGCAACGCTATCAACGCACAGGCGGCAGGCGCCTGACCATCGTCGGGTAGTCGACGACGAGACCGTCGTCGTCGACCTTCAGGTGCGTCGTGAAGCCGCTCAGCAAACCTTCGTAGCGATACTCGCGATCCCGCTCGATGCACGTGTACGCCTGGTCGACGCGTGTCACCTGTAGCTCGGGCGCGGCGATATAAGCCACTGCAATAGTCCTTCGCTCACCCTCTGCGAGTTGCAGGCGGCGAATCGGCAGCGTGTTGGTGAATGGCGTGACGGTAATGTCGATATCGATGCAGCCATCGAGCGCGGTTAGTGTCAGACCGTGTCCGTCGCGCCAGTGGCCCTCGCCGTCCGCGTGCAGTTCGAGTTCGCCGCCGCCGGTGATCTTCAAAAACGCGTACGTCACCCGCCATTGCGGATCGCATCGGACGGTGTAGTAAAGGCCGTAGGTTTGGCCATCGCGCTGCCCGATCACCGTGCTTTCGATGAAAAATCCCTCAGGTCGTGCATCGAACGTCAGATGCTCGATGCCGTCGTCGTCTTCGGATGCCCAACGCACTGTGCGCATGACCGTGCCTCCTTGGGTAGAGCCGCGCACACCCAATCCGATATCGTCGGGGCGCGCCGTTTTCGAATGGGGGTCATGGTAGCGCGATCCCCGGGTGACGCTCTGAGTGCCGGGCTGAACTGGCACCGCCCCGGGCATCTGGACCTGGCCCGGTATCGTAAGCTCGAACCAGTTGCGGCCCGGATGTGCGACCCTATGCGCGACATTGTGCACATAGGAATCGACCATGGCCTTTGAACAAGCCCCTCAGGCAGACAAATTGTCCCCGTCGCAACCGGCACGCAAAGTCATCCGCAAGCCCACGAAGGTATCGTTGCCGTCCAATCTGCTTGACCGCGCCAAAGAACTGGGCGTCAACATCTCGCGTGCAAGTGAACGGGGACTGCGAGCGGAGGTTCGTGAAGCCGAGGCGCGTTTGTCGGCAGCAGAGCATGCAGATTTCGTCGCAGAAATGAACGCACGCATCGAGCACGACAGTCTGCCGCTCGACGAACATCGGATGTTCTGATGGCTCGATTAGTCGTAGGCAACCGCGCCGGCTGAATCGCACGACCCGCCGCGCTAGTGGCTGTTAGGCATTTCTCTCATGACTCACTCTGCGGACGCACGATGATTCATACGAGCCCCATCGTCAAAGGTAAATTCAGCCGCTATGAGCCATTGCAATGGAGGGCATTGGATTGTCAGCTTGCTCACATCGCAGCATCAATGCAAACTGCGATATGAGATAGGGCGAAGCGTGGCTAGCAGTCGGTCGGTGCAATCGCTTTTCGCCGGTGCCTGCTTATGCAGATTCACTGATCGCATCAATGGGTTGCCTAATATAACGGAAGCGAGATAGGAAAAGATGGTGCCGCCATGGATGAATATGACTGCTGGTGCGTGGTGACTAGATTTGTCAAGAATAAAGAGTATGATAAGGCAATTGCTTTTTGCGAGACGGAGCCCTACTCAACGCTTCAGTATTGTCAGAATTACCTCGGATGGACGTTTTACCAGCAAGAAAAATATGAGATCTCAGCGTACTGGTTTGGTAAGGCTGCAGATCAAAATAATGGTGAAGCATCATTCGGTATGGGCAGCATCCTTATGATTCAGCATGATTTTCGTGGGGCGCTTTCTCGTTTAATGGATTCTGTGAACAATGGATATTCAAGGGCATATTTTTGGATTGCGTTAATATATTATTATGGTGGCAACGGGGTTTCTCAAGATATAGAGCAGGCAATTCGTTATTTTAAAATTGGCGCCGATCACGAATCTTTGATGGCAGAGCGCTTTATGCTATTCATTGAATCTCGAAGAGGATGGAGGGAGAGGGTAACATCGTGGGTCAGAATGATTCCATTACTGATTAAAGCCTGGGTCATTTCTGCTCGAAATCCGTATGATTTCAGGGTTGTTGATATTGATTATCAATTTGAAGGTGAATTTTCAAATCCCGACTACAAGCCCGCTCAGATCTATAATAAATAACTTATTTTCTTCGGATACGGGGTGAATTTGATTCCAGTGCAGTTTTCCGGCCAGATGCCTCTAGAGCGTGTTGGGCACTTTCCGCCGGACCTGGTAACCTGGCGGAATGACAGCACGCAAACCCTACCCGACGGATGTATCGGATGAGGAATGGAGCTTCGCCGCTCCGTACCTGAGCTTGATGAACGAAGACGCGCTGCAACGCCGATATGAACTGCGAGAAATGTTCAATGCGCTGCGCTGGATGGCGCGAGCCGGTGCATCGTGGCGAATGTTGCCGACCAACTTCCCGCCGTGGGAGTTGGTCTGCCAGCAAACGCAACGCTGGCTGAACGCGGGTTGCTTCGAGGCGATGGTCAACGATTTGCGTTCGGTGCTGCGCGTGGCGCAACAGCGTCAGGGCCAGCCCAGTGCGGTTATTCTGGATGGACGCACATTGCAGTCCACGTGCGAAAGCGGGCCGCGCGCGGGTTATGACGGTTACAAACGAAAGCGAGGCAGCAAGGTTCACATGGCCGTCGATACGCTGGGCCATCTGCTGGCTGTTCACATCACGCCGGCCAGCGAGCAGGAGCGCGCGCAGGTGGCCGAGCTTGCGAGCCAGGTTCAGCATGTCACCGGGCAGACGGTGAAAGTGGCGTTTGCCGATCAGGGTTATACGGGTGAAACCCCTGCACAGGCCGCTCTTGATAAGGGGATCGAACTGCAGGTCATCAAACTGTCCGAGGCGAAAAAGGGTTTCGTACTGTTGCCTCGCCGCTGGGTAGTCGAGCGCAGCTTCGGCTGGCTCAACCGCTTCAGACGACTGGCGCGAGACTGCGAGCGCCTGCCCGAAACCCTGGCAGGTCTGCATTTCGTTGTCTTCGCCATGCTCATGCTTGTTCATGCCGTGCCCATTATCCAAAGTGCCTAACACGCTCTAGCTTTTTTCTGCCTGCGAGAGTCCCCGAACATAACCCTTCATAAAATCCACCCACGCCCGGATCTTCTGCGGCACATGCCGCGTCGGCAGATACAGCGCGTAGACCGCCTGCTTCGGAAACCGATAGTCCGGAAGTGCATCGATCAGCGCCCCGCTGGCAAGGTCGTCGCGCACGAGCCATTCCGGCAGTAGCGCGACACCGCTTCCCCGCAGAGCCAGCGCCCGCAACACCGACGCGTTATCGGCCACGATGCGTGGTTTCGCAAGCGGACGAAATACATGCTGCCGGCCGTCGCGGTCCTCGAGTGTCCACGCGGCAATCCGCTCCAGCCGGCTATGGCCGAGTCTTGCCAGACCCGCCAACGCATCAGGTGACTCGATGCGTGTCATGCCGGTTCCAGCGAGCAGTGCTGGCGACATCACTGGCCGTACTTCATAGGTGTCGAGACAGACACCCCGATACGGCGAATCTTCGAACTGCTCGAGCCGGCCAAGCCGGATCGCCACATCGAACCGCTCGCGCGCGAGATCGACCTGCGCCGTATGCGTCTCCAGACGGACCTGCAACCCCGGATGCACCTGCATGAATTCGTGCAACGCAGGCGCGATGACCATCAGTCCGTATTCGACCGTCGATGTCACGCGCAAGCTACCTTGCATGCCGCCGTGCTCGCCACGGGCTTCCTCGATGGCGCCTTCGGCTTCCGCGAGCACGCGCAAACAGCGCTTGTAAAAGCGCTCTCCCGCGTCGGTCAATTCCACGCGGCGCGTCGTCCGCGTCAGAAGGGTGACGCCGAGTTCGGCCTCAAGTTGCTTGATGTTGAAACTGACGGCCGCCCGCGCCTGATTCAGCAAGGTCGCGGCGACCGTAAATGAACCTGTCTCCGCGACCACGCGGAATACGTCGAACCGGTTCAAGCTCACCATGGCGCCCTCTATTGTCAATATTTTTTGACCAGTCAAGCCAGATTGATCGTCTTACCGAGACGAATCGCGGACTTTACACTACGCCGTCCAATCCGGTTTCCTGCGTTCATGTCCCCTCGTTCGAAAATTGCCGTCGTCTATCTGATCGGTTTCGCCATCGATCTCGCCAACATGTTCGTGATCAACACCGCATATCCGGCGTTACAGCGCGAACTGCACGCGTCGGTCGCGCAACTGGCGTGGGTGGGCAACATGTACATGCTGGGGTTGACGGTCGTGATCCCGCTCGGCATCTGGCTCGCGCGTCGTTTCGGCGAGCGGCGGGTGCTGGTGGCATCGCTGCTGATCTTCGCGCTGGGCAGCGCGGGCGCGGCAAGCGCGCCGTCGATCGGCGCGCTACTTGTTTTGCGGCTCATCCAGGGGTTGGGCGGCGGGCTGCTGATCCCCGTAGGACAGGCGATGACCTATCGCGCCTATCCGTCGGAAGCGCGCGCGCATCTGACGTCGATCGTGATGATGGTGGCGCTACTCGTGCCTGCGCTGTCGCCGGCGCTCGGCGGCGTGATTGTCGATCACACGTCGTGGCGCTGGATCTTCTTCGGGATGCTGCCGCTGGCCGCCCTCGCCTGTGGACTCGCACTTGCGTGGCTACCCGCCGACATCGCATCGGACCACTCGCCGGCGCTCGACCTGCGCGGCCTCGCCATCAGCGTGACTGCGCTCGTTTCGCTTCTGCTCGGCCTGACCTTCTCCGGTCAGCGTGGCATGGCTGGCTGGGCCGTCGCGCCGCTTACCATCGCGTTCGTCGCGGCTCTCGCCTATGTCCGGCATGCGCATCGCTCGAAAGCGCCACTGCTCGATCTAACGCTGCTCGCACGACCGTTGCTGCGCGTCGGCATCGTGATCTATCTGTGTGTGCCGGGTGTTTTCGCCGGCGTGAATCTCATTGCCACGCTCTACCTGCAGGACGTACTCGGCCTGCGCGCAACGCAGACTGGCGCACTCATGGTGCCGTGGGCCGCCGCGTCGTTCGTTGCGATAACAACGACGCGCCGCTGCTTTACAAGCTGGGGGGCGAAGCCGCTGTTCGTCTGCGGAATGCTGACCAACTGTGCGGGCATCGCGTTGCTCGCCACACCTTTCGTCGTGCAGGACGCCGGTCGGGTACTTGCGTTCGTTGCGATGGGATTCGGCGCCAGCCTGTGTACGAGCACATCGCAAAGTGCCGCGTTTCTCGACGTGCCCGCCGACCGGATGGGCGACGCGAGCGCACTGTGGAACATCAACCGGCAGTTGAGCTTCTGCCTCGGTGTCGCGGTGCTCGGTAGTGCGCTGAACTTCCTGCTCTCGCATGGTGTGACCGGTGCCGCGCTCACGTCGTATCGTCAATGCTTTCTGCTTGCCGCGTTGCTGACGCTACTGCCTCTTCCGCTCGTCAGGCGGCTCGCAACGCACCGTTCCACCGCTAATCAACTCGCCTCCCGTTAATCGCGCCCTCACACCATGAATCCACCGAACCCGTTCTTCCAGGAAATCGTCGACGCACATGTCGACATCGAGCAATGGCTGTCGGGCCGCGCCGAAGCAGGCCGGCTTGCTGCGCTGCTGAATCGGTTCTCGTCACGCTTTTCGATGGTTACGTTGCAAGGCCTACGGTTTGATCGCACAGCAGTGGATCGGTTGTTTTCGCAGGGGCATGGCAAACGCCCCGGGCTGCGCATCGAGATCGATGAATTGCGCGACATCGATATGTGGCGCGACGGTGCGGTCGTCGGCTACCGCGAGACGCAGATCGACGAAAGCGGCAGTTGCACAGTGAGACGATCGACTGCTGTGTTGGCGTGCGACGAGTCGGGGCGTGTTACGTGGCGGCACTTGCAGGAGACGTCGGTCGCGCTGTGAGCGCGAACGTCAGGCGTGGCTAGTTGTTGCTCCTGGATTCCTCGGCGAAACCCCGCAACACGTTTCGATGATCCGACGGGCTGTCCACCTGGCTTACTCCCCGTCGTCCGCACAAATAGCCACTATTCGTGCAACGGGATGCCTTGGCGGACATCCGTACCCTATCCTCGCGATTCACCCAATCCTGCTGCACCACTCGCTTCATGCACGCCGCCCACGACCCGCAAGCCGCTGCGCTGCGCACGCTGTTGCGCAGCGTCGGCCAGATCGTTCTGCAGCCGAACGCCTGGACCGGCGCCTGCCTGCTCGCGGCATTGCTCATCTGCGAGCCGCGGCTTGCGTGCGCGGCGGCGATGGGCGCCGTGACGGCGAACGTCGTCGCGCTACTCGTCGGCGGTGACGACGCAGCCACGCGTGCCGGATTGCACGGTTTCAATGGCGCCCTCGCTGCGCTGGCCGCGTTCTCGTTCATCGCCGATCCTGCTGAAGCCGTCGCGATCGCGATCCTCGCAGCAACAGCAACCGCGGCACTCGGCGAACCGTGGTCGCACTGGCTGCGCACCCGAGGACTAAGCTGCTATTCGAGCCCATGCCTGATCGTCACGTGGAGCTGGCTGCCGTTCCATCACATCGTTGCAACGCCGACAGCAGCGGCAACAGCAACGCATGCGATCACGACCTTCGCCACGCTGGCTCCAGTCGACGCAGCGCGCGGCGTGTTCGGCGGTCTTGCGCAGATTGCGTTCGCGTCGGGTGTGCTACCGGGACTGCTCGTGTTCGCCGGCATCGCAGCCGCGTCGCGGCGGGCCGCGCTTTTCGCGCTGAGTGGAGCGGCGCTTGCGAGCGGCGCGCAACTGCTGTGCGGCGCGCCACTATCGTCGTTCGATGCCGGCCTGCTAGGATGTAACGGCGCGCTGACTGCGCTTGCGCTTGTCGACAGCGGTGTGGCAACGATGCTCGGGGCTCTGGCGATAGCGGTACTCCTGCAGCAGCTTGCGATCCGCTGGGGCTGGCCCGCGATGACCGCGCCGTTCGTGCTCGCGACGTGGAGCATGCAGTGGTTGCGGCGCCATACGTTCGATACGTTGCGCCGCGTGCCTGCGCTAGACCCGCAGTCCCACGAAGAACCGCAGGTCACGCAGGCACGAGCAACCGGATAGGCACCGCGCTTCGCATATCGCCACACCCGGCCGCACCCGCCGCCCCACGAGGAGACAGACATGTCGTTCACCCATACGCCGACCGGCCGTGTCGCCGCGACTGGTCCGATGACCGATGCCGAGCACCGGACCCGCACCGATCTCGCCGCCGCCTATCGTCTGGTGGCGCTCAACGGCTGGGACGATCTGATCTACACGCACATCTCCGCGAATGTACCGGGCGAATCCGGCCACTTTCTGATCAACCCGTTCGGTTTTTCCTTCGACGAGGTGTGCGCGTCGAATCTCGTGAAGATCGATATAGCAGGTCAAATCGTCGGCACGAGCGAGCACACCGTGAACGTCACCGGCTTCGCCTTGCATGCCGCCGTTCACGCGGCGCGTGCCGATGCTTTCTGCGTGATGCATCTGCATAACTCGGCAGGCATTGCCGTATCGATCCAGCGCGCGGGCTTGCTGCCCGCCTCACAGCACGCGCTGCGCTTTCACGGGCTGCTCGCGTACCACGATTACGAAAGCGTCGCGTTCACACCGGCTGAAGGCGAACGGCTCGTCGGGCATCTCGCCGACAAACCCGCGATGCTGCTGCGCAATCACGGCACGCTCACTGTCGGACGCACGGTCGCGGAAGCGTACGTGCTGATGGCAACGCTCGTGAAGGCCTGTGAAATCCAGTTGCTCGCGCAGGCGCGCGACCCCGAACGCGTGGACCTCGTGCTGCCGTCGGAAGCGGTCGCGGCGCGCACCGCCGAGCAGCTGTTCGACGGCGGCGCCATAGAGGGCGCACTCGAATGGCCCGCGCTATTACGCAGGCTCGACCGGCTCGATCCGTCGTTTCGCGATTGACCCCAAACATCTTTTTCTTCACGAGGAATCGTCATGCCCACGTTTCACATCGAGCTTTTCGAAGGCCGCAGCATCGAGCAAAAACGTCAGTTTGTCGAAGCGATCACGAAAGCTACCTGCGAGTCGCTTGGCGTCGAGCCGAGTAGCGTCGACATCATCCTCACCGATGTGAAACGCGAAAACTGGGCGACTGGCGGACGTTTGTGGTCGGACCCGGCCTAGCCGACACCAGACCCACCGTACCGCTTCACACCTCCCGGCGACGCACTCGCGCCGCCTCCTTCCCCAAGCCTCTGCTGCAGCGCGGTGTATTGCCGCACTCCGGGCGTAATCACCGCACACAACAAGCGTTCACCACGCTACGATACGCCCCATAAATTCCAATACTTATCAAATACTTACGCGCCGATCCGTCAACCAGACGAAACACCCCGCGCGTCCTTTCGCCGCACAGCGCACCGCAGCACAAACGCCTACCCTTGCAACATCTGCACTACGCAGTGCGCATCGACAGGGGTCGACGCGCGTAGTCAGTTTCCGGTCTCACGCATATGAACACCGCAATCTCGGCCTTCGATCTCGCGCGCATCCAGTTCGCGTTCACTGTCTCCTTCCACATCGTTTTTCCGGCGCTCAGTATCGGTCTGGCCAGCTTCATCGCCGTCCTCGAATGGCGCTGGCTGCGCACCGGCAAGGCGTACTACAAAGATCTTTGTCTGTTCTGGTCGAAGATCTTCGCAGTCGCCTTCGGCATGGGTGTCGTCTCGGGCGTCGTGATGAGCTATGAGTTCGGCACCAACTGGTCAGGTTTCTCCGCGTTCGCGGGACCGGTCACTGGTCCGCTGCTGATGTACGAAGTCATGACCGCGTTCTTTCTCGAAGCGGGCTTCCTCGGCATCATGCTGTTCGGCTGGCAGCGCGTGAGTCCGCGCGCGCACTTCGGCGCAACGCTGATGGTCGCGATCGGCACACTGATCTCGACCTTCTGGATTCTCGCGTCGAACAGCTGGATGCAAACACCGCAAGGTTTCAAGATCGTCGACAACCACGTCGTACCGGTCGACTGGTTCAAGATCATCTTCAACCCGTCGTTTCCGTATCGGCTCGCGCATATGGCGATCGCGGCGTTTATCGTCGCGGCGCTGGTGGTGGCCGCGGTCGGCGCGTGGCATCTGCTGAAGGGGCGCCGCGATCCGGCGGTAAAGAAGATGTTTTCGATGGCGCTGTGGATGTTGCTGGTCCTCGCCCCGCTACAGGCTGTGGTCGGCGATCAGCACGGTCTGAATACACGCAAGTATCAGCCGGCGAAGATCGCTGCCATCGAAGGACTGTGGGACACCGAAAAAGGCGGCACCGCGCTGAACCTGTTCGGCATCCCCGACATGCAGGCGGAAACGACGCGCTACGCGGTGTCGATTCCGCATCTGGGCAGCCTGATTCTCACGCATAGCTGGGACGGCGAGATTCGCGGGTTGAAGGAATTTCCGCCGCAGGACCGGCCCAATTCGACGGTCGTGTTCTGGAGTTTTCGAATCATGGTCGGCCTCGGCATGCTGATGATCGCGCTTGCCGTCATCGCGTGGGTATTGCGCCGACGCGGCCGGTTGTTCGAAGCGAAGTGGTTTCACAAGCTGACCGTCGCGATGGGGCCGACCGGTTTCGTCACGCTGCTCGCGGGCTGGGTTACCACCGAGGTCGGCCGTCAGCCATGGGTCGTGTACGGCGTGATGCGCACCGTGCAGGCCGTCTCGCCGCTCACCGCGCAGCAGGTCGGCATTTCGCTGATGGCGTTCGTGGTCGTCTATTTCCTCGTGTTCGGCACCGGCATCTACTACATGCTGAAGCTGATGCGCGCGGGGCCCGCTCTGCCCGGCGCTACGCCGCACGATGCGCCCACCGATAGCACGCGTCACACACACATTACGCACCGCCCGCTGTCCGCTGCCGATTAGCCGATCGACACCGCCCGACACCGAACGTTTCTGGAGATTGCCATGGATGTCACCGTAGTCTGGGCCGCGATCATCGCGCTCGGTCTTTTCATGTATGTCGTGCTCGACGGCTTCGATCTGGGCATCGGCATCGTGTTTCCGTTTTTCCCCGACGAACGCGAACGCGACCTGATGATGAATACCGTCGCGCCGGTCTGGGACGGCAACGAAACCTGGCTCGTGCTCGGCGGCGCGGGGCTCTTTGCCGTGTTCCCGATCGTCTATTCGACGGTGTTGTCCGCGCTGTATCTGCCGCTTGTGTTCATGCTCGCGTGTCTGATCTTTCGCGGCGTGTCGTTCGAGATCCGCGCGAAAGCGAAGCGCACGCGGCATCTGTGGGACCTGGCGTTTATCGGTGGCTCGACC
The DNA here is from genome assembly GCF_030464945.1 of Paraburkholderia sp. CHISQ3. Taxonomy (NCBI): domain Bacteria; kingdom Pseudomonadati; phylum Pseudomonadota; class Betaproteobacteria; order Burkholderiales; family Burkholderiaceae; genus Paraburkholderia; species Paraburkholderia sp. CHISQ3. The sequence goes on along the minus strand of NZ_JALPRG010000012.1, from coordinate 58,776 downwards.
GGTGCCGCGTTCTTTCAGGGCGTCGCACTCGGCGCGTTCCTGCAAGGCATCCCGGTTGCCGACGGCAGCTTTGCCGGCGATGCGTTCGGCTGGCTCACACCGTTCAGTCTGCTGACCGGTCTCGGACTCGTTGCCACCTATGCGCTGCTCGGCTGCTGCTGGCTTGTCGCGAAGACCGAAGGCGACTTGCAGCGCCGGTTGCATCGCATCGTGTGGCCGTTGACGCTCGTGCTGCTCGGCTTCATCGCGCTCGTCAGCCTGTGGACGCCGTTGCAGGACCCGCTCATCGCCACGCGCTGGTTCGACTCGGGGTTGTTGCATCGACTGCTGCCGGTGCCGTTCCTCGTCGCCGTGTGCGCTTTCGTCATGCATCGCGCGGTACGTGACCGGCATCACATCACGCCGTTCGTCGCGGCAATCGCGCTCGTGCTGCTCGGTTATGCCGGGCTGCTCTTTTCACTGTGGCCGTATGCGATTCCCTCGAGCATGACCTTGTGGGAAGCCGCCGCGCCACGTTCGAGCCAGGTGTTCACGCTGATCGGCGCCGCGGTGATCCTGCCGGTGATTCTCGGCTACACGATGCTCGGCTACTGGGTCTTTCGCGGCAAGGTGCGCCATGGCGACACGCATTATCACTAGGCTGGCGGCGCCGGTCCTCGCGCGGCGCGTGCCCGGTTGGGTCTGGTTCGTCGCGCTGTGGTGCGGCGGAGTCGGCGCGGCAATGCTGCTCGGCTTCGCGTTCAAGGTGCTGATGAACGCCACGCTGTTCGCGGTGGCGTAGCTGGTCGCGTTGTTGACCCGCCCTGCGGCCAACCGGCCGCTTTTGGCACATGTAATCCACCGTAAAACACCGAAACTCGTAGTGCACTTCAAAATTTGCGTAGTCACCCCGTCTACCTAACGACTCCCGGCGCAAAACAGTCGCCGGGATGCCGGGACCTGCCGCGAGGGCGGTGAAGTGTCCCGCAGCTCGAACGGCAAGGACATCGGACCGGGCCGCACGGGGGGACCACTTCACAAGAAACAACTGTTGCAGTTGGACCGGGGAACGCCAACAATACCGGGGAACCGCCGTCCGCACGGAGCTCGCAAGGCGCCGCGCAGGACAACCTGAGAGCATCCGCGCCGCCAGGCCGGAAGCCGGCCAACCGGGGGGGTGGCCGGCTTCCGGAGCCGGTTGTCCGGTAATACGGTCATTCGGCGCACAGCAGAGTAGTGAGTGAAACAGCGGATGAAAAAAACAGAGACTGAAGGCAGCAACCGGCCATGCCCCCGCGGGCACAGCATGACGAGGACGCGGGGTAGCAACACCCGGGACCGTGCACCATCGCCGCACGCGCCTCGGACCATGACGACGCGTCAATCAGGGCGCGCCGCCATCGATGCGCACCAGTCCGGCCGCAAGGCCACCGGTCGCAAAGCGGGCAGCGGGCAGCAACGGCACAACAACAGTGGCACAACAAAGCGGCAAGGCCGACTCGCGGAGACATCATGAAGTTTCTAGTGGCCGACGACCATGAACTCATCCGCCAGGGTGTGAAAGGGCTGTTGCGCGGCCTCGACCCGGATGCCCAGTTCGACGAAGCCGATAGCTGGGAAACGCTCGCCGCCGCCGCCCGGCCCGATGCGGACCACGACCTCGCGATCGTCGATCTCAACATGCCCGGCATGGGCGGCGCACCGTCGCTGGCCGTGCTGCTGAAGGCGAACCCGGCGCTGCCGGTAGTCGTGCTGTCGGCGGAAGAATCGCCCGACGAAATGCGTGCCGTGCTCGCCGCCGGCGCGCTCGGCTTCGTGCCGAAACGCCAGCCCGCCAGCGTCATGCTCAAAGCTATCGAACTCGTGCTGTCCGGCGGCGCTTATGTGCCGATGGAAGCGCTGAGCCTGCTCGGCACACGCGAAACCACCACCGCCTCTGCCACGGCATCCGCCGCCGTCGCGGCCGGCGACCAGCCGGTGGCCTCCCTTACCGAAGTGCTGACCGCGCAGCCCGTGCAGGGCCTGCAGCCGCATCAGCAGCATCTGCTGGAAAACCTCTCGCCGCGGCAGCAGGACATCATGCGGCTCGTTCACCGTGGCTGGACCAACAAGATGATTGCGCGCGAACTCGGTGTCGCCGAGGGGACCGTGAAGGTGCATCTGTCGGTGATCTTCCGTGCGCTCGGCGTGCACAACCGGTCGACTGCGATTGCGGTGATCAACGGTTGGCTCGAAGCCGGCAAGACGTTGTAAGTCACGCTGCGGGGCGCTACGACTCGTCGTTCCGTTCGTAGCCCGCAGCTTCTACACATCCCTGTATCGATAGACGCGCGGCCGCCGTCGCCATTAGCACGCTGACGCAGCGCCTTGTCAGGCGAGCTGCCCCGGTCTGCCCAACTGGATCGACGGAGCAGCGCCGACGGTGTCGGCCATCGTGTCGACCGCACTGCCCTGGACAATCCCGGCCCCACTGCCCGAAGTCGCTGCACGCGCGCTGTCCGCCTGCTGCCACAGCAGTTCCAGCGTACGCCGCAGACGCGCCGGCGTCACCGGTTTGTGCAGCACCGGAATGCCCTGCGCGGCCAGCGCCTGCAATTCCACCGACGCCATATCGCCGGTAATCAGCAGCGTCACGACGTTCTCGCGACCGCCGCGCCGCAACGCGTCGCGCACCGCGGCGAGCGCCTGCGCGCCGGTGCGGTGGTTCGCGAGCTGGTAGTCGCACAGCACCGCATCGGGCACGAAGCCGGTGGCGAGCGCCTCGAGCGCGTCGCGTTCGTCGCGCGCGCCGCGCACGATGCAGCCCCAGCGGCCGAGCAGGCTTGCGAGGCCGGCGAGGATCGACGGGTCGTCGTCGATGCACAGTACGTGCCGCCCCTGCGCCGTCAGCACGACGGCCGCCGCCGCGTCGCTCAGGCCTGCGACGGCCCGCACCGGATCGCCTAGCTCGACCGCGAAGCGAAACACCGAACCGCGTCCCGGCACTGAGCGCAGCTGCAACTCGCTGCCGAGCAGCCCGATCAGCCGCTTCACAGTCGGCAGCCCGAGCCCGTGGCCCTGGCGCGCATCGCGCTGCGGGTTGGCGACCTGATAGAACTCTTCGAAGATGTGTTCCTGCTCGGCCTGCGCAATCCCGATACCGGAATCGCGCACCTCGATAAAGCCGCCCATACGCCGGCCCGCACGCCGGAACCCCATCCAGATCGCGCCTTCCTCGGTATAGCGCACAGCATTCGACAGCAGGTTGCCGAGCACGCGCTCGAGCAGCACCGGGTCGTCGTGAATGACGATCGAGGTCGGAGCGATGCGTAGCGCCAACCCTTTCGCCGCCGCCTGCGGCCAGTACTGGTTGCCGACCCGCTCGAACAGTTCCGACAGCCGGAAGTGCATGCGGATCACCTGGGTCACGCCACTCTCGATCCGCGCGAGGTCGAGCACCTGGTTGAACAACTGGTTCAGCGCATCGACGTTGTTCACGATATGGTCGGCGGTCTTCGTGCGCTGCTCGCTGGTGGCCGTCGGGTCGTTCAGCGACGCGGCCAGCAGGCCGATCGCATGGAGCGGCTGGCGCAAGTCGTGGCTCGCGGCGGCAAAAAAGCGCGTCTTCGCGAGGCTGGCCTCTTCGGCCACGTGCTTCTGCACGGCCAGCGATTCAGCCAGATACTGCTGGTCGACCCGCGCCTCGACGACGCGGTGGAACAGCCTGCGGTAACTGATCGCGTAGACGTTGATCGCGCAGAAGAAGAACGCGAGGACGATCGCGAGGATGGTGCGATCGAACGTATGGCTGCCGATGTGCAGGACGATGGCAGGCAGCAGCAGCAAGGGCACCGAGGTCGTGAAATTGAGCCGGTCGAAGCCGTTCGACATGAACACGCCCGCCGCGAGTGTGACCAGCAACACCGTGTGCAGCAACGGCAGTTCGGCCTGCCGGCTATGGAATGCAAACCAGATGGCGAGGCCCGGCGCGCTGTACAGCAGCACGCTGCGCAACGCGTGCAGCCTGATCCAGCCACGCGGCGTCAGCGCCCCCGGCTGACGCCGGTTCCACACCCACATCGCCAGCCCGGCGCAGTTTGCGATGCCATAGAACGTGAAGCAGGCCGCGAACAGCTGCGGCGAGGGCATGTTGTGCCAGTAGATCGAAACCAGCACGGCGATCGAAAACCAGTGGCTAAAAAAAGCAATCGGGTCCTGTGCATACAGCACGCCCACGAGGTCTTCGTCGACCGCACGCTGGATTGGGTCGGCCCGCATCATGCGGTCTCCTTGTCGGGTCTGGCAATTTGAATGGTTTGACGGACGGCGCGCCGGAAAGCCGCGGCGGCCGCACCAGCATTGGCCGGGAGACAAAAAAGCACCCGCCGGGGAAATGATTCGCCCGACGGTTTACCCGGCAGTTTACCCGTCAGCTATCACTTAATCCATATAGGCGAAGTCGTATCTCAAAACGATACTGGGTGCACTTTCAGCGCGGCACACAGTCCTTGCGGACCTCGTCTCACTGCCTGTCTCATCGGCTCCCTGGCGGCTTTCCGCTTCCCGCGCTTCATGTCTCAACCCTTGATGGAGGTTTTCATGAGCGCTCTTCCGAGCCGTGAGCTGGCACGTACCCTCGACGACGCAATCCTGCCCGAACTATGGCGCCGCCGTACCCGGCTGTCGGAAGACGAGATGGTCTCGATGTACGACCTCGTACGCCGTGCGCTGCGTTCGTACCACCCGCAGGAGCTGTCGGCGCTCGGCGAAGACAAGGAAGAACTGGTCGCCCAGTTCATCTACACGAAGGTTCTGCGTCTCGCGCCGGGTCACACCGAATCGAACGCCTGTGCCGAAAGCGCCCCGTCGAACGGCTATGCGCTGTGCGCCTACTTCCGCCGCTATTTGATCGATTGCCTGCGCAGCGCGAGCCATCAGCGCAATGTTTCGATGGAAGACGAAGGCATGGAGCAGGAAATCGACCTGCACGCACATGCGCTCGAAGATCCGGTGGAAAGCGTGCTGATGGAATACGGGCTCGACGAGCACCGCGTCCGGCTGGCCGCGCGCACGTTCATCGCCGGTCTCGACGAGCCGGAGCGGATCGTGCTGGCGGGCAGCCTCGGCTGGTGCTCGGGCTGCAAAGGCGGATTGTCGGCGGTGGCTACGCAGCATCGGGTGCCCTCATATCACTACCGTGCGGTGAAACTGGGCGTCACTATGAAGAAGACGGCGGATGCCGGCGATTTTTCCAATACCAAGATCGGCCGCTGGCTCGTCAACGTGCTCGGCATCGATATCGACAGCGAAAACCGCACGGCGATCCTGATTGCACTGAATCTGCTCGCCGCCGAATCGAGCGAAGACGAAATGATCGACGCCGCTGCATAATCGCGCGTCGGCACCTGCCGCGGGCATTGCCGCGCGACCACTGAGACCTCAGATAGCCGAGGCCGGCATGGCTCGCCCGTTGCAAACGAGCGGTGCGCAGGACTTGATTTTCCGCCGACGCAATGCAGGATAGATGGGCTGAGGAGCGCTCAGCCTGCTTCCCCCAGGTTGTCCAGGGTTTCCCCGCCCTGCCCTAATCCATCAAGGTGGTCGTATGAACCGCTTATCCAGTGCCGTTGAGGCAATGCAGCCGCATTACGAAATCGTGGTCGTCGGGTCGGGTTATGGCGGCGCCATCGCGGCGAGCCGCATGGCGCGCGCCGGGCGCAATGTGTGTCTGCTCGAACGCGGGCGCGAGTTTATGGCCGGCGAGTATCCAGCCACGCCGCTCGAAGGCGTCGCGCAGGTGCAGTACAACACCAGCGTCGCTCAGGTCGGTTCACCGCTGGCGTTGATCGAAGTGCACGTCAATGACGAAGTCAACGCCGTGGTCGCATGCGGGCTCGGCGGCACGTCGCTGATCAACGCGAACGTCGCGCTGCAGGCCGACCCGCGCCTGTGGGACGATCCACGCTGGCCGGCCGCGGTGCGCGCCGACGCTGCGGGCCGTGATGTGGGCTATGCGCGCGCAACCGCTATGCTGCAGCCATCGCCGGTGCCCGCCAGCTTTCCGCGCCTGCCGAAGCTCGACGCGCTCGAACTGGCGGCCGCCAAGATGGAGATGACCGACCGCTTCTACCGACCGCCCATTACAGTCACCTTCGAAGACGGCCCGAACGCGGCCGGTGTCATGCAAAAAGCCTGCAACGGCTGCGGCGACTGCAACTCCGGCTGCAACCACGACGCGAAGAACTCGACGCACATGAACTACCTGCCCGATGCGGTCGCGCACGGCGCAGAGATTTTCACGGGCGTCGCCGTGCATTCGGTCGTGCGCGATGAAGCGCTGCAAAAGTGGTGCGTGCGCTATCAGTTGGTCGGGCTCGGTCGCGAGAGCTACGATGCGCCCGATCTGTTCGTGACCGCCGACATCGTGATCATCTCGGCAGGCACGCTCGGCTCGACCGCGTTGCTGCTGCGTTCGCAGCAAGCCGGGCTGCCGGTCTCGACCCAGCTCGGCCAGCACCTCACGGGCAACGGCGACGTGCTCGCGTTCGCCGTGAATACCGATCACGACATCAACGCAGTCGGCTGGGGCAAGCAGACCGACATCGCGCCGGTCGGGCCGACCATCGCCGGCATCATCGATCATCGCAACACGCCGGATGTGCGCGACGGTTTCGTGATCGAAGAAGGCACGCTCGCGGCGCCAATCGGCGCGGCCATGATGGGTATGTTTGGCATCGTCACACCGGTCGAAGGCGTCTCGATGCCGGGCCTGCATGCGGCGGCGGGTGGCGGCGTGCTGGATCCGGAAGCGCGCATCGTCGATAGCCTGTTGCGCGGTCCGTATCACGGCGCGATGCGCAACACCCAGACCTACCTCGTGATGGCTCACGACAACGAAAGCGGCGAGATTCTCGTCAAGGACGGGCGGGCACGCATAAGATGGCCCAAGGCTAGCCAACAGCCGATCTACGCGACCGTCGAGAAGACACTCGAAGCGGCATCGGCGGCGCTCGGCGGCACCTATGTGCGCAATCCGATGTCTACGGCCGTCCTCAACAACAGCCTCGTCACAGTGCATCCGCTGGGCGGCTGCGCGATGGCGGACGACGCGGCCCAAGGGGTCGTCAATCAGGGCGGTCAGGTGTACTCCGGCACCGCGGGCAATGCCGTGCATCCGGGCCTCTATGTGATGGACGGTTCGGTGATGCCGATCTCGCTCGGCGTGAATCCGCTCCTCACGATCTCGGCCCTTGCCGAACGCAACTGTGCGCAGCTCGCGGCGACGCATGGCTGGCAGATCGACTATGAATCGAAGGGCCGCGCCGCGCCGCCTCCGCCGCCGAAGATCGGGTTGCGCTTCACCGAAACCATGCTCGGCGATTACACGCCGATACCGGCAAACGGCGCGGCAAACGGCGCAGCAGCCGCCTCGGTCCCGATGAGCTTCACGCTAACCGTCGAATCCGACGATCTCGAACACATGCTCGCCGACCCGCAACACGAGGCGCGCATGGTCGGCACGCTGACCTGCACCGCGCTGTCGGCGCAACCACTGATGATCGTCGACGGCCGCTTCAACCTGTTCGTCGACAACGAGGAAGAAGTCGACGTCCGCAACATGAATTACCGGATGACGCTCGAATCGGTCGAGGGCAAGACGTATTACCTGTTCGGCCAGAAGATCGTCACGCATTCGTCACTGCTGAACCTGTGGTCGCAGACCAACACGCTGTACGTGCAGATGCGCGATTCCGCCGCACCCGATGCCCCGCAGATCGGTCGCGCAACGCTGATCATCACGCCGGAAAATTTCCTGCGCCAGTCGCGCACGATGGAAGTCACGAACGCACCCGACATCGAAACGCGGCTCGCGTGGACGCTGAAGTTCGGCCGCTTCTTCGCAGGCGTGCTGTTCACCGAATATGGCGGCATCGCCGCGCCGCTGCAGTACTTCGATCCAGACGCGGCGCCGCGCGCGCGCCGCACGCTGCGCGCACCGGCGCCGGTCATCACGTTCTTCAAGACCGGCGACGACAAGACACTGAAGCTCACGCGCTATCAGGGCGGCACGAAAGGACCGGTGCTGCTGATCCATGGATCGGGTGTGTCGAGCCGGATCTTCTCGACGGATCTGATCGGTACGAACCTGGTCGAGTATCTGTGCGCGGCGCAATACGACGTGTGGCTCGTCGATCTGCGCGTGAGCATCGAACTACCGAGCGCCCCCGAACCGACCACCGCCGACGCCATCGCGCGCGAAGACATTCCCGCCGCGGTCGCGAAAGTTCGCGAGCTGACGGGTGCGCCGGATATTCAGGTCGTCGCACACTGTTTCGGCGCCTTATCGTTCTCGATGTCGTTGCTGTCGGGTTTGACGGGCGTGCGCTCGGCGGTGCTGTCGCAGGTATCGGCGCACCCGGTAGCCGGCGATCTACAGACGATCAAGGCGGGCCTCCACATACCGAACATCCTCAGGCACCTCGGCATCAAGGATCTGACCGCGTACACGAAAGACGAAAAGTGGCCGAAGAACCTGTTCGACGACGCGCTACGGCTTCTGCCGGTCGGGCACTGCAACAACGCGGTCTGCCATCGCGCGACGTTCCTGTACGGGGAGCTCTACGAACACGAGCAGCTCGACGAGCCGCTGCATGAAAACCTGCACGAACTGTTCGGCGTGCACGACATGGAACTGTTCGGCCATCTCGCCACTATGGTGCGCGCGGGGCATGTCGTCGATGCGTCGGGTCACGACGTGTATCTGCCGAATCTCGATCGGATGAAGCTGCCGATCGCCTTCATTCACGGCAAGCAGAACCGCTGCTATCTACCCACGAGCACCGAACAGACCTTCGAGATGCTGGTCGAGCGGTTCGGCGGGACGCACTACTCGCGGCATGTGATCGATGGGTATGGGCATATCGATTGCATCTTCGGCAAGAACGCGGCACGCGATGTTTATCCGGCTATTGCCCAGCATCTCGACGCGTACTGAAACTACCCCTCCGCAACAACGGCCACGGCCAGCGCGTACAACGCTGCCCGTGGCCGTTGTGCGTTACAGCACCTTGCCGGGATTGAGAATGCCGTGCGGATCGAGTGCGTGCTTTATCGCGGCCATCGCCGCCAGTTCTTCGCGCGAGCGCGACACCGGCAGGTACGCGCGCTTCAGCAAACCGATGCCGTGTTCCGCCGACACCGAACCATGCAGCGGCGCGAGCATGTCGTACACGAACGCATAGACGTCGTCGTGCGCGACGCCGGGCACCGAGCGACCGTCGACGGTCAGATGCAGGTTCGAGTCGCCGATATGTCCGAAGAAGTACGTGACGTTACCGGGCCAGCGACGATCGAGCGCTGCGCGACAGCGATCGACGAAGCCACCGATCTCGCCGATCGGCACGCTCACATCGAAATTGATCGGATCGAGGCGCACTGGAAACTCGGCCGTGCATTCGCGGATCGCCCACAACGCGCGCGCGTCGGCCACCGATTGCGCGATCACCGCATCGCGGATCGTCTGCGTCTCGAGCGCCTCGGTCAGCGCGGTCGAAAAACGCTCGCCCACGTCGTCGGCATCGAAGCCTGCATGTTCGATCAACGCATAGAGCGGATGCGCGGCGGCAAACGGCGAGCGGCCGCTTGCGGTCAGCGTCACACCGAAATCGTAGAAGTCCGGCCACATGATCTCGAACGCACCGATGTCGTTGCCGAAGCGCTGCGTGAGGCGCCGCAACAACGCGACCGCCGCGTCGTAGCCATCCAGCGCGACGAGCGCGGTATGCCGCGCGGCCCGCTGCGGATGCAACCGCAATACGGCACGCGTGATCACGCCAAGCGTCCCTTCGGAGCCGATAAACCAGTGCTTGAGATCGTAGCCGGTGTTGTTCTTCACCATCTTGCCGAGCGAACTGAGCACCGCGCCGTTCGCCAGCACGACTTCGAGCCCGAGCACCTGGTCGCGCGCGGTGCCCGACTGGATCACGCGATTGCCGCCCGCATTGGTCGCCAGATTGCCGCCGATCTGGCACGAGCCGCGTGCGCCCAGATCGAGTGCGAGTTCGAAACCGGCTGCGATCGCGGCCTCCTGTGCAACCTGCAACGTCGTACCTGCGCGCACCGTGAGCGTTGCCGCCGCGGTATCGAGTTCCTCGACACCTGCAAGCCGGTCGAGCGCGAGAGCGATATCGGTGGCAGCTGGAATCGCGCCGCCTGCGAGACCCGTCATCCCGCCTTGCGGCACGACCGGTTGATACGCGTCGTGACAGATTGCCAGCGCACGCGCGACGTCTTCGGTGGAACGCGGCAGCAGCAGCGCTGCGGGACGTGTGGGCGCGTGACGCGTCCAGTCGGTCATCGAGCGTTCGCCGATCGCGTCGCCGACGCGCACGGCATCGGCGCCCAGCGCATCGCGCAACGCGGCAACGGTTGCGTTGATCGGCTTGCGCGGATCCGGCGTCATGTGGCGCTCCCTTCTGCGAGCTTCTTCCGGTAACCCATCGAGTCGTTGATGCGGCCAAGGATGTAGTCGCCGGCCGCGATCGGTTGATATCGAAGGTCCGCCTCGGCCGTGCCGAGTTCGCGCGGATCGACGCTCGCGCCGTAGGTCGGATCGTAGAACGTCGCGATCGAATAGCGCTCGCGACCCGACCTGTTGATGACGCGATGTAGCGTCGAGCGAAAGCGGTCGTTGGTCCAGCGCGCGAGCAGATCGCCGACGTTGACGACAAAGCTGCCGGGAATGGGCGGCGCGTCGATCCATGTGTCGTTGGCGATTTCGCGCACCTGCAAACCACCCACCTGGTCCTGCCACAGCAGTGTGATGCAGCCGTAGTCCGTATGTGGCGCAACGCCGAACTGATCTTCACCCGATTGCGGCGGCTGCGTCGGGTAATAAACCATCTGCGTGCGCTGCATGCGCTTCGTGTAACGCGACGCAAAAAAATGCTCGTCGATGCCGAGACCCACGGCCACCGCACGCAGCAGGTCCGCGCCGCACACAGCGAGTGCTTCGTAATAGGGGTACAGCATGATGCGCAGCGCCGGCATGAAATCAGGCCAGTTGTTCGGTCCACGCAGTGGCTGACCGGCGATCACATCGGGATCGGTTTCCGGCAGTTCGAGCCCGATGCTGAAAAACTCCTTGTAGTCGGGACGCTTTGCCTGGTACATCGTCGCGTCGCCGAGCGCATTGAAGCCGCGATGGCGCGCGTTCACAGCGACGCGGCGTTTCATCTCGGTAGAAAACGAGAAGAACGTGCTCGCGCCAGCTTCTGCCGTGTCGATCACTATCTGCGGCACACCGTGATTCACGACGTAGAAAAAACCGATCGTCGTGCACGCGTCGTAGATTTCGCGGCCGACGCGCGCGAGTGCGGCGGGATCGCCGGCACGCAGGCCAGCGAGATCGATAATCGGAATACGGGTGGCCGACGACATCGCAACACTCCTTGAAAGACAGCCATTCCGCTGACGAATAGCGACAAGCGGATGACCAACGACAGATGGCGAACAACACGCTCACAACGGCTGAATTCGCGTGAACCGAAGTTGTATATACCGCCAAAACCAAGGCGGCAAGCAGCGCTGCGATGCTCTGACGACAGTGCGACAAAGAACCTCACTGTTCTGCCGCAGCATGCACATACAAAGGCCATTGTGCACGGCTCATTGTGTCCGATGACATTGCATGAAAACCCTGGTCCACGCGTTCACGTTTCTTTATTTTTGCGAAAAATCTGCGGTATATACTGCCCTTCACATCCCACGCGTGTCCGGCTCGCCTCACGCATTGCCGCTTCCTTCACGGAGAAAAATCCATGAGCATTCTTGCAGGCTGGAAAGGTCGTTTCGCGACACTGGCGCTGTGCGCCGCAAGCGTTGCCCTGAGTGCGACCGCGCACGCGGACGATCAGCTCGCCAAAGTAAAAAAGGCCGGCGAACTGGTGGTCGGCACCGAGATGCAGTTCGCGCCGTTCGACTTCCTCGAGAACGGTCAGCAGTCGGGTTTCAACAAGGACCTGTTCGCTGAAATCGGTAAGGAACTCGGCGTGAAGGTGCGCTTCATCGATCTGCCCTGGCCGAGTGTGCTGCCCGGACTCGAAGCGGGCAAGTTCGATATGGTCGGCGGGCCGATCACAATAACGAAGGCGCGCATGGAGCGCTATACCTACACGCTACCGGTCGCCGATGCGACCGACGCACTGCTCAAGCGCACAAATGACACGTCGCTGAAGCAATCGTCGGATATCGCGGGTAAAACGGTCGGCGCGGGCAAAGGCTCGGCGCAGCTCGACCAGTTGAAAGCCTACGTCGCTACCCTGCCGAAACCGCCGGAAATCCGCGAATACGTCGATAACAATCAGGCGTACGCGGATCTTGCTGCGGGCCGCATCGCTGCGGTTGCGAACTCGGTGACCAACATCGCCTATGTCGTGAAGCAACGGCCCGAAACATTCACCGTCGTGCAACCGTCGTTCGGCGCGAAAGTCTACTTCGCGTACTGCTTGCGCAAGGACGCCGACAGCAAGCCGCTCGCCGACGCATTCAACGCCGCGCTCGTGAAGATGCACGGCGACGGCCGCCTCGCCACGCTGCAGAAGAAGTGGTTCGGCGTCGCGATGGATGCGCCGACCACACTGCCCACCCCGAACTACTGATAGCACCGCTATCGGCTCGCAGGCACCGCACCCATGTTCAGCTTCACGGTCTTCGCGCAAGGTTTTCCGCTGCTGCTGCACGCGGCGCTCGCAACCGTCGGCATCTCGCTGACGGGACTCGTGATCGGCTTTTTCGTTGCGATCGGCGTGTGCGCTGCGCGGCTGTCGGTTCATCGGGTGGCGCGTATTGCGGGCGGCGCGTATGTGTTCTTCTTTCGCGGCGTGCCGATGCTCGTGCAACTGCTGCTCGTGTACTACCTGCTGCCGTTCGTCGGCATCAACGTACCGCCGCTCGCGGCAGCGATCAGCGCGGTATCGCTGTGTTCGGCTTCCTACATTGCGGAGATTCTGCGCGGCGGCTTTCTGAGCATTGCGCCCGGGCAGATCGAGGCCGCGCGCATGCTCGGGCTGTCGCCGTTCGACATGCTGCGGCGGATTCAGGTGCCACAGGCGTTCCGGTTGACACTGCCGTCGCTCGTCAACGAGATGGTGCTGCTGATCAAGGCATCGTCGTTAATCTCGGTGGTCGGCGTCGCGGAGTTGACGCGCACCGCGCAAAATATCGCGGCCAGCACCTATCGTCCGCTCGAAGCGTATCTGGCGGCGGGGCTGATCTACTTTCTGATCTGCGGCACGCTGGCGCTCGTCGCGCACGCGGCCGAGTATCGTTTACAGCACAGCTGAGGCCACGGCGATGCAGCAACTCGACCCCACGGTCATTACCCACAATCTTCAACCGATCGCCGCCGGCCTCGCGACGACGCTCGGCACGTGGGCAGCGGGTGTCGCGATCGGCCTCGTGCTCGGCTTCCTGATCGCGGTTCTGCAACTCTTTTGCGGCCGCAACGTACGCGCCGCGTTGCGCGTCTATATCGAACTCTTCCGCGGCACACCGTTTCTCGTGCAGCTCTTTCTGCTGTACTACGGCGGCCCGTCGATCGGCCTCACGCTCGAACCGATGACAGCCGGCGTGCTCGGCCTCGGCCTTTACGGCAGCGCGTATTTCGCGGAAGCGTTCCGCTCGGGCTTCCAGTCGGTGCCGCCCGGTCACCTCGAAGCGGCAGCGTGCCTCGGGCTATCGCGCTGGCAAGCGGTATTGCGCATCCAGGCACCGCAAATGCTCCTGTTGATCGTCCCGGCGCTAACCAATCTGATCATCGTGCTGAGCAAGGAAACGGCCGTACTGTCCATCGTCACGGTGCCCGAACTGACGTTCGTGCTCACCGGCATCGGCTCGGCGACCTTCGCCTTTGTCGAAACGCTGCTCGTGCTGTGCTTCTGCTATCTCGCGCTCGTCGAACTCACCTCGCGTGCGGGCATGTGGGCCGAGGCGCGACTGATGCGCTTCATCGCTTGAATCCAGGTCCTTCCATGAACGCCATCGTCGACATGCCCTCATCCTCCCCTGCTCCCACCTCGTCGGCTCAGGGAACGCCACTCGTCCAGGTCCGCGGTCTGCACAAACGCTACGGCGAAGTCGAGGTACTGCGCGGCGTCGATCTCGACATCAGGAAGTCGGAAGTGGTCTGCATCATCGGGCCATCGGGCTCCGGCAAGAGCACGCTGTTGCGGTGCATCGCGGCGCTCGAGACCTACGACGAAGGCGAGGTGCGCATCGAAGGCGACCTGCTCGGCTATACCGAACGCAATGGGCAACGCGTCCGCGCATCGCACGGCGAGATCAACCGGGTGCGGCGCAATGTCGGCATGGTGTTCCAGCAGTTCAACCTGTGGCCTCATATGACCGCGCTCGGCAACGTCAGCGAAGCGCTGCTGCGGGTACGGCGACTCTCGCGCGATGAAGCACGCAGCCGCGCACTCGCGATGCTCGAAACGGTCGGCCTCGCGCACAAGGCCGACGCGTATCCGGCGAAACTCTCGGGCGGCCAGCAACAGCGTGTCGCGATTGCGCGTGCGCTGGCCATGGAACCGCACATCATGCTGTTCGACGAACCCACCTCGGCACTCGACCCGGAACTGGTCGGCGAAGTCTTGCAGGTGATGAAGCAACTCGCGCGCGACGGCATGACGATGGCCGTCGTCACGCACGAGATGGGCTTTGCGGCGCAGGTCGCCGACAAGGTCGTGTTTATCGATCAGGGGCAGATTGCAGTACAAGGCGCGCCGCGCGAGATCTTTCACGACGCCGGGCAGCCGCGGCTACGGCAGTTTCTGCAGAACTATTTCGATCGCAACGCGTTCTGGGCGCGCAGCGGCGAGGCGGACGCGCCATGAGCGTTGCGCACCGTCATCCCGTTGCGGCCGCCGCACCGGCGCGCTACGAACAGGTCAAGCGGCACATCCGCGGGACGATCGAATCCGGTGCGCGTCGCCCTGGCGACCGTATTCCGTCGGAGCTCGATCTCGTCGCATCGCTTGGCGTCTCGCGGATGACGGTCAATCGCGCGCTGCGCGAACTCACGAACGAAGGGTTGCTCACACGTGTGTCGGGCGTCGGTACCTTCGTCGCCGAAGCCAAACCGCAATCGACGCTGCTGATGATCGCCCACATCGGCGACGAAATCCGTTCGCGAGGTCATGAGTACACGTCCGACATCCTGCTTGCACAACGTGTGAGTGCACCGCTGCCCGTGTCGAACGCGCTCGGTCTCGCGCCGGGCGCGTCGGTGTTTCATGTGATCTGCGTGCATCGCGAGAACGGTCTGCCGGTACAGCTCGAAGACCGCTATGTGAATCCGGCGGTCGCGCCGGCATTCCTGCAACAGGATTTCTCGACGCTAAGACCGTCCGAGTATCTGTTCAACACCGTGCCTTTGCACGACATCGAACATGTCGTCGATGCGGGTCTGCCGACTCGCGAGGAAGCGGAACATCTTGAGATCGTCGAGAGCGAGCCGTGTCTGACGCTCGCTCGCCGGACGTGGACCAGCGGCGTCGCGGTAACGTATGCGCGCTTCGTGCATCCGGGCTCGCGTTATCGGCTCGGCTGCCGGTTTACGCCCGACGACTCGCAGCGTCAGGGCTGAATTCCTACGCGGGCGCTACACGGCGCCGCATTTCCCTCAAACCTTGCCGGCCAGATGAAAGCGCGACGCCGGGTGCCACAGTTGCACCGACGTCGCCACCGCCGCACCGACCCACGTGCGGCGCCAGAGCATCAGGCAAGGCTCGCCAATCTCCATCGCCAGATGCCGCCGGACATGCGCGTCCGGCTTCTGCGCATAGATACGAAACTCGGCGCGCTGGATCGGCGCGAGTCGCACCATGTAGTGGTTCGGCGTCTCGATCGTGAAGTCCTGTTCCAGGTAATGGGGAAACACCTGCGGATTCACGTAGCGATCCTCGTACTGGATCGGTTCGCCCTCTTCGCTGTGCACGATGCGCGAATGGAAGATCGGCCCTGTGGAAAGTCCGAGCGCATCGACGGCGAGCGGGTCGTCGCTCGGTTCCAGTGTGAGCACGTGGGCACTGTGACGATGACCGCGCGCCGCAATTTCGTCGGCGATGTTGCGAATTTCCAGCACCGTCGATTCGTAGTGCTGCGGCGCGACGAACGTGCCGGAGCCCTGCACGCGCGTCAGCACGCGCTCCGAGGTCAGTTCGCGCAATGCACGCGACACCGTCATGCGGGCGACGCCGAACTCTTTCACCAGCTCGGTTTCCGACGGGATCACCCCGCCCGCTTTCCACTCGCCCTCGGCGATTCGCTGCAGGACGTAGCGCTTGATCTGCTCGTAAGCCGGCATCGGTTTCACCGACGTCTTAACGCCGGGTTCCGCGCGATCCGGCCTGCTGTCGGCCCGCTCTTTTAGATTCATGTTCACGTCGACCTCGTGGGTAGTACGTCGCGTCTGCAACACAGGGTAATGCGTGCGACGCCCTCTGGTGCCTAGCGACCTGCATGTGCTCCTGCCGCGGCCGGTCGCGGATCGTTCGCAGCCGCGCCCGCGGGTCCAGCAGCAACGATCGGCGGGCCACTGTCCGTGCCGTCGTGACGCGGCGGTTGCAGGTTGTCCGGATTCGGTAGCGGCGGAGGCGCTCCATCCGCGATCAGGCGGAACGCGGCAGCCATGTCGTCGGCGAGCGGCCGGTCGTCGCGGTATGTCGCGACTACACCGCGCACGCGCCGCCACAGCGCTTCGGTATGCGGCGCACGCGCTGCATCGACCGCCTGCAGATCGTAGGCCTGTGCCGCCGCCAGCAATTCGATGGCGACAATACGCCCGGCATTATCGATGATTTCAAGCGCCTTTAATGCAGCCGGTGTCGCATGACACAAATGATCCTCCTGCAGCCCCGATGTGATCCCGCCATCGAGACTGGCCGGCGCCGCAAGCCGCCGGTTCTGCGCGACCAGCGAAGCCGCTGTGTACTGCGCGATCATGAAGCCGGAGCAGGTACCGCCCGGCTCCGCGAGAAACGCGGGCAAACCGCTGACAAGCGGATTGACGAGCCGGTCGAGGCGCCGTTCGGCCATCGCGGCGACCTGCGCAATCGCGGTCGAGAGGCTGTCCATCGCAAGCGCGATCGAAGCGCCCACTGCATGCGCCTGCGAGTAGACGCGCGGGGCTTCCGGCGTGCCGGCGACGATCGGGTTGTCGGTGATCGAAGCGAGTTCGCGATTCACGACGTCGGCGGTTGCGGTCAGCACGTCGCGCGCTGCGCCGTGTACGTGCGGGATCGTGCGCATGCTCAGCGGGTCTTGCGTGCGCTGACCGACAAACGACGCGAGGATGCCGCTGTCCGCGAGCGCTGCCCGCATCCGCGAGCCGACCAGATTGAGCCCCGGCGACACGCGCATTGCCAGCGATTCGGCATCGAACGCGGCGAGTTGCCCATGCAGGTTTTCGAAGCTCATCGCGGCGACCGCATCGGTCCAGTCGAGCAGACCCTCGGCGCGCGCCAGCGCCAGCGCCGCGAGCCCGGTCACGCACGGCGTGCCGTTGACCAGACTCAAGCCTTCCTTCGCTTCGAGCACGAGCGGTTCGAGCCCAAGCCGCTGCAACGCCTCGCGGCCGCTCAGCCGTTCGCCGCGATAGCGCACATGCCCCTCGCCGATACACACGAGCGCGATATGCGCCATATGACTCAGGTAACCGACCGACCCAAATGCCGGCACTTCGGGCAAGCAATCGGCCGCAAGCAACGCGACGAGCCGCTCGGCGACTTCAAGGCGAATGCCCGAATGACCGTGCGCGAAATTATTGACCGCTGCAGCGATGATCGCGCGCGTTTCGGTTGCGCCAAGCGGCGTACCAACACCGACCGCATGGCTCATCAGAATGTTGCGCGATAGCGTGCGCTGTTCCGACTGCGATACCACCACATCGCACAGCGCACCGACACCGGTGTTCACGCCGTACGCGCGAATGCTGCGCACGACGATCTGTTCAACGAGTGTGTGAGCGGCGTCGATACGCGCACGGGCATCGGTGGAGAGTTCGAGCGTTTCGCCAGCCGCGATGGCCGCGACCTGACGCCAGTCGAGAGGACGAACGGAACGGATGATAGCCATGATCGTGCTCAGTTGGCAGTGCGGTTGTGATGGCTCGAGACGAACTGACGGAACCGGTCCGACTTCAGTTCGCCGAATACCTCATCGGGCGTGCCGTCCGCTTCGACCTGCCCTTGATGCAGAAACATCACGCGGTTCGATACGTGCCGCGCGAAGCCCATCTCGTGCGTGACGACCAGCATCGTGCGCCCTTCTTCGGCGAGCGAGCGCATCACGCGCAGCACTTCGCCGACGAGTTCCGGGTCGAGCGCCGAGGTCGGTTCGTCGAACAGCATCACCTTCGGATGCATCGCGAGTGCGCGGGCAATTGCCACCCGCTGCTGCTGTCCACCCGACAGATGCGCCGGATAGTGACCGCGCTTTTCCGCAAGACCGACTTTCGCGAGCAGCGCTTCAGCTTCCTCGACCGCCTCGGCGCGGCTGCGCTTCAATACGCGCATCGGACCTTCGATCAGGTTTTCGAGCACCGTCATGTGCGACCAGAGGTTGAAGTTCTGGAACACCATGCCGAGTTGCGAGCGGATGCGATCCACCTGGCGGCGGTCGCCCGGTTGCAGACGGCCGTCACTGCGACGCTTCATCTTCAGCTCTTCGCCGCCGAGCGCCACCGAACCATCGTCGGGCGTCTCCAGCAGATTCAGGCAGCGTAGAAACGTGCTCTTGCCCGAGCCGCTCGCGCCGAGAATCGAGATCACGTCGCCTTCGTGGGCTTCGAGCGAGATGCCCTTCAGCACGTGATGGTCGCCGAACGACTTGTGGATGTTCTTGACCGACAATGCAACAGGAGCCGTAGCGTTCATGAGGTTCTCCTCTCCGGGAAAAGGGGCAATCGCCTAGCGCGCGGCGCGGCGGATTTCAGCGGGCGGCGTAGCCGCGGCAACAGATTGCTTGACGTTGGCAGGCGCGGCACGCAGATGCCGCGACAGACGCCATTCGAGCGCACCGAGCACCCGCACAATGACGAAATTCAGGAACAGGTAGATCAGTGCGGCGCAGATGAAGACTTCAGTGGTGCGGTAAGTCTGCTGGATGATCTGCTGCGCGACGCCGGTCACTTCCCACACCGTGACGAGACTCGCGAGCGCCGTCGATTTGACGAGCAGCACCGCCTCCGTCGAATACGCGGGCAGGCACTGGCGCAACGCAATTGGACCGATCACGCGACGCAGCAGCGCGATGCCCGACAGGCCGATCGAATAACCGGCTTCGATCTGGCCGACCGGCACCGCCATCAGGCCGCCGCGAATGATCTCGGCGGTATAGCCCGCGGTACAGAGCGCCAGCGACAGCACCGCGCACAAATACGGATCGCGCAGCATCGGCCACAAGAAACTCTCGCGAATCACACCGAACTGGCCGAGCCCGTAATAGACGAGAAACATCTGGATCAGCAGCGGCGAGCCGCGGAACACGAGAATGTAGAGTCGCGCGAAACGGTTGGGCAGCCAGTGGCGCGAGACGCGCATCGTGACGATCACGAGCGACAGCAAGCCGCCCACGACCAGCGACGAAAAGAACAGCCCAAGCGTAGTCGGCACGGCTGCGAGCAGTTGTCGCAGCGTGTCGAACAGAAAGTCGAAATCGAATGACATGATGGCGGCGTCCCGTTCAGTTGCGCGCGAAGTTGCGACGGAACGACCGCGCAATGCGCGCTTCCGCCCGGTTGAAGACGCGGTTCGAGATGCCGGTCATCAGCAGGTACAGCGCGCCGCCCGCGCAGAAGAACACGAAATACTGATGGGTCGAGCCGGCTGCAACCTGGCTCTGGCGCAGCAACTCGGCAAGGCCGGTCACGGAGATCAGCGCCGAGTCTTTCAGGCTCAGTTGCCATACGTTGCCGATGCCAGGCAGCGCGAAACGGAGAATCTGCGGAATCAGGATGCGGCGTGCCATCGTGAAGGTCGGCATGCCGATGGCGCGCGCCGCTTCGAGTTCGCCGCGCGACACCGCGAGCACCGCGGCGCGATACACCTCGGCCTGGTACGCGCCGGAGATCATCCCCACCGCAAGCGCGCCGATCACGAACGGCGGCACACCGACGAAACCTTCAGCGCCGAACCACTGGCCGATCGTGGTGACGAGCGTCGAGCCGCCGAAATAGAACAGATAGATGACGAGCAGTTCGGGCACACCGCGAAACACCGTCGTGTACAGATCGCCGAGCACGCGCGCGGCGCGAAAGCGCGATAGCTTCGCGGCGGCGATGAGTGCGCCGAACACCGCGCCGACTGCCAGCGCCGCGAGCGTCAGCGCGACCGTCATCAGTGCGGCGAGCAGCAGCACGCCGCCCCATCCGTCCGGCCCGAAACCGAGTATCTCGATCAGAGTCATGCGTGCGTCTCCTTCACTGCGTCATGTCTATCTGCTGTAACTACGACGACCACCGCACGCGCAGCCACGTGCGGCGCGATGCGCCACGACATCGAGCCATCAAGGCGTTACGTCAGTCTTGAACCATTTTTCCGACAGCTTCTTGACCGTACCGTCGGCCATCGCTGCTGCAATCGCCGTATCGAACTTCGTCCGCAGATCGCCATCCTGCTTGCGGAACGCGAGCCCTTCGCCCGGGCCCCAGATCGGACCGCCGATCTTCGGTCCAGCCAGCACGATCGACGACGTCTCTTTCTTGTCGAGATTCGCCGCGTAGTAAGTCACGTCGTCGAACGATGCATCGATGCGGCCCGCGGCCAGATCGAGATCGCGCTCAGGCGAAGTCTTGTAGACGCGGATCGTCGCGACGTCCTTGAAGTTGTCGTTGATGAACTTCGTATAGACAGTGCCCGACTGGATACCGATCGACTTGCCCTTCAGTTGCTTGCGCAACGGATCGACGGTGGCCTGGTCGGTCTTCGGGTCGCCGGTCAGCTTGACCTGCGCGGCTCCTGGCGCGGCCTTCGGCAGCACTTTCGTATCGGCGACGGCGAACGTAGCGGGCGTGGCTGCATACGGCCGCGAGAACGCAATGATCTTTTCGCGCTCGGGCGTGATCGAGATCGCGTCCATCAGCACGTCGAACTTGCCGGCCTGCAAGCCGGGAATCATGCCGTCCCAGTCCTGCGCGACCAGATTGCATTGCAGCTGGATGCGCGCACACAGGTTCGCGACCAGTTCCGGTTCGAAGCCGCCGAGCTTGCCGCCCGGCAAGGTCAGGTTCCACGGTGCATAGCCGCCTTCGAGTGCGATCGTCACCGTCTTCCAGTCTTTCGCGTGCACGGGTGCCGCGAGTACCGCCGAGGCGCCGAGTACGACGCCGATCAATGCCTTTGCCAACGTGCTGCGCTTGCCCATTGCGAATCTCCGTGATTGAGGTTGCCGGCAGCCGGCTCGACGATCGCTCGCCCCCAGCTAATTTGACTAGACAAGCTTGCCCGAGTAAAAAAAACGCCGCAAGGAGAAATCTCGAAAAAATGGATTTCGTCCGGGTAAGCCCTATAAACAAGGGGTTTAGCAGAGGATTTCAGATCGACCGGATGAGTCTGGCCGGTGCAGGCGTGCGCTGCGATGGTGCGTTTTGTCTAGACAGGTTCATGCAAGGTGCAGAGCGCGGCCCGGGCAACGCCACGGGAGGTTCGGAGCCGACCCGGCTACCAGACGCCGGGAACGAAGCGGTATCGCACCCGGGCGGCATAGGCCGCATAGCCGTCGAGTTGTTCCGCCAGCATGCGTTCCTCGAGCACCGCCCGGTAACCGAGCGCCGCCACCAGCAGCGGCGCACACGCCAGCCCCCACCACGAGCCGAGCAGCAGCGGCGTGCCGACAAAAAACGGAATGGTGGCGGCATACATCGGATGGCGCACATGCGCGTAAGGGCCGGTGTCGGCGACCTTGTGACCGCGCTCGGTCTGGAGCTTCACGACGGGCGCGGCATAGCTGTTGGCGCGAAACACCGAACGCGTAGCAATGACGCAAACGGCGATGCCGAGCGCACCGATAACATTTACCCACACCGGCACCGCCGACCACCGCCAGCGCTGCGCATCGAACGCGATCAGGACGAGCCACACAGGCCATACGATCGCGACGCTCGACATGAAGAACCGGTCCCAGCGGCTCTGCTGCTTCTGCACGATATTACCGAGCCGCTCGGCGAGCAGCGCCGGATCATGCCGTGCGAGCCACAGGCCAAGCCACACGCTGAGTGCGCCGAGTTCCAGCAGATAGCACCAGGCGCCCGGCCATGCGAGCGTGCCGGCCGCACCGAACATCAGCACGCCCATGCCGACGAGGAAAACGAAGGTCTGCGCGAACATCCGGACGATCATCGGTCACACTCCTGGCGCGAGATCGCTGACACGTTCATAGATCGACGCCACGTCGATGTCGCCGGGATCGAGGCCGAATGCATCTCGCAGGCAGGTCTCCAGTTCGCGGGCGCTGCCGAGGGTGCGTTCGCTGCCGCGGCCATCTTTCGATCGTTCGGTGAAGCGGTCGTTAAACAGCGTCAGCCGGCCGTGCGGCTGCACGCGGCACACCACCAGTTGCGTGACGAAGAGCGACTCGGGAAAGGTCGACGTGTACCAGTTCGCCGTTTCGTAGTCGATCCACTCGGCGCGCTGCAAGTCGAAACGATAGATCTTCATCCACGCATCGCCGGAACGCAGTTCGAGATCGAATGCGCCGTTCGGTGCGTCGCTAACACGCAGCGCTTCATGCGACGTCTGCTGCGTTTGCCCCGCTATCAACCGCAGCGGCTCGGTGAGCGTGACCACGCCGAAGCCGACATCGGCGATCCACGGGCCGTCGTCGAGATCGATACGCACCAGCATGTGCGTACGCGCCGTGACCGCATCGGGCTCGCGGCCCCACAGCACGCGCGCGATCAACGGTGTGACGCGAAAGCCGAGTTGCATCAGCACGCGGGCAAACAGCCCGTTCTGCTCGAAGCAGTAGCCGCCGCGCCGACGCGCGACCAGCTTGCTCACGATCGAAGCCGGATCGAGCAGCACGCGGCGCCCGGTGAGCGGATCGGGATTCTCGAACGGGATCGTATAGGCATGCAGGCGCTGCAGTTCGCGCAGCACGTCGAGCGTCGGTGTGCGCGGACCGGTGTAGCCGATGCGGGAAAAGTAACGGTCGAGATCGAGCGTAAACGACATCGTGGCGGTCCTCTTTTGCCCCGGCGCGGGACGCACCGGCTGGCAGCAATCCATCATAGCGCCGGGACGCAGCGAGCAAGCGCACTGCGCTTCGGACAACCCATATGAAGGCATAACGAAAGCATTACGACAGCGAAAAATAAGCTCAAAGATTACACCCCGTAAAGTAGATGCGAATCGTTCTCATTTATGTTGACGGGCATATTCCCCCTGCGTACGATGGCGCCAATCGCCGCATCGGACGTCGCGAACCCGGTCCGGCCATCCACTGAATCGAGGCTTTCAAAGCCGCCGGCAAACTGTCGGGTTCAGTCATAAAACAACACCGAAGGGATTCACATGAAACTCGCCCTGTTCACTGGACACGCTGCGCCTGCACGTGTGCGTCCGGGTCCTGCGCGACGCTCGCCGCTGCATGCGCGGCCGCTGTCGTCGCTCCGCAAGATCGCGCTGTATGTGGCGTTTGCGTGCTCGGCGCTGACGGCTCACGCCGCATTCGCCGAAGCGAATCCGGACGCCACGCCCGAAGCCCCCGAGGCCGACCTGAACATCAAGGCGCAGCAAACCAGCCAGTGGACCGGCACGTGGTCCCGCCAGACCCTGCTCGGCGACATCGGCGGTCTGCGGCCGTGGCTCGGCAAGTACGGCGTGACGTTCGCGCTGACCGAAACCAGCGAATACCTCGCGAACCTGCGCGGCGGTCTGCACACCGGCGGCGACTACGACGGCCTCACGACCGCCACGGTCCAGGTCGACACGCAGAAGGCATTCGGTTTGCCGGGCGGTCTCTTCAACGTCAGTGCGCTGAATATTCATGGGCAGAATCTGAGCGCCAACAAGCTCGGTACGCTAAACACCGCATCCGGTATCGAGGCGCAGGACACGACGCGGCTCTGGGAGCTGTGGTACCAGCAGTCGTTCCTGAACAAGCGTATCGACGTCAAGGTCGGTCAGCAAAGTATCGACCAGGAATTCATCACCAGTCAGTACGCGTCGCTGTTCGTCAATACGATGTTCGGCTGGCCTGCGCTGCCGTCGTACGACATGCCGTCGGGCGGCCCCGCGTATCCGCTCGCCGATCTCGGCGTGCGCGTGCGCGGCCAGATCACGCCATCGCTGACCGCGCTCGCGGGTGTGTTCGACGGCGATCCGCTCGGCAACAATCCGAACAACATCAGCGGGACGAACTTCAATCTGCATAACGGCGCGCTGTATATCGGCGAGCTGCAGTACTCGATCAACCAGCCAGCGGACGGCGAGATGGTCGGTACTGGTTCGAAGGCGCTGCCCGGTACCTACAAGCTCGGCATCTGGTACAACAACGAAAGCTTTGCCGACCAGCATCTCGACAATACCGGCCTGTCGCTCGCCAACCCGGCATCGACCGGCATCGCGAGCCAGCATCACGGTAACTACAGCATCTATGCGGTCGCGGACCAGATGATCTGGCGCCCGGACCCCGACGAGCCGCGCAGCATCGGCGTGTTCGCACGCGTGATGGGCGCACCGGGCGACCGCAATCTCGTGAGCCTCGCCGCCAACGTCGGCATCGTGATGAAAGCGCCGTTCGCCGGCCGCGACAACGACAGCGTCGGTCTCGCGGCAACCTTCATCAAGGTCGGCAACGGTATTCACGACCTCGACCAGGACACGCTCGCAGCGAGCGGCGGACCTTACGGCGTACGTACCAGCGAAACCACGCTCGAAGCGACCTATCAATACCAGGTCAACCCGTGGTGGCAGGTCCAGGGCGACGCGCAATACACGTTCAACGCCGGTGCCGGTCAGAACCCGAGCGACCCGACGCAGCCGCTACGCAACACGTTTGTTGTCGGCGTGCGCACTAACATTACGTTCTAAGCGCCCTTTGGTCGCCATGATTTATCACGCACTTACGCTTCGATCATGACCGCATTTAACGCTTTGTGCGCAGGCACGGAGACTCATATGAAACATCTCACGCGCAAGCTTTCGTCGCGCTCCGCCCGCACTGTTCTCGCTCTCGCGACCGGTGCAGTTGTGTTCGCCACCGCTGCCACCGCGTACGCAGAACCGCAGGGCTTCCTCGAAACCCTGCATCACCATACGACGCTGATCAACACGGTGCCCGACAACGGCGATCAGAACCCGTACGCGCTCGTCGTCGCGCCGGTCTCGGCGGGTACCGTGAAACAGGGCGATGTGCTGGTCGACAACTTCAATAACTCGACCAACCTGCAAGGCACCGGCAGCACGATCGTCGACTATCACCCCGACACGAAGCAGATGACGCTGTTCGCGACGATCCCGCGCGACCTGAAGGATTGCCCGGGCGGCATCGGCCTGTCTACCGCGATGACAATGCTGAAGTCCGGCTGGGTGATCGTCGGCAGCACGCCGAGCAACGACGGCACCACCGGCACAAAAGGCGCCGGCTGCCTGATCGTGCTCGACAGCCAGGGCAAGATCGCATCGACCATCGCCAGCCCCAATATCAACGACCCATGGGGCAACATGGCCGTCGTCGACAACGGCACGAGCGCGACGCTGTTCGTCAGCAATGCGGGCTTCGGCGTCGGCGCCGCGACCGGTAATCCGCCGGTCTTCAAGCAGGCCACCGTGCTGCGTCTCGACCTCGATATTCCGCAAGGCAAGGCGCCAGTCGTGAAGAAGGAAACCGTGGTCGGCAGCGGCTTCGGCGCGCAGGCCGATAAGGGCGTGTTCCTCGTCGGGCCGACCGGGCTCGCGTTGTCGGCGGATCAGAAACTGCTGTACGTGTCCGACGCAATCGGCAACCGCGTCAACGAAATCGACGATCCGATGACACGCGACACCAGTGCGGGCGTCGGCCGTCAGCTCACCGCCGATGGCCTGCTGCACCGTCCGCTCGCGATGGTCACCGCGCCGAACGGCCACCTGCTCGTCACGAACGCGTTGAACGGTCAGGTCGTCGAGATCGATCCGGCGAGCGGCAAGCAGCTCTACGCACGCTGGATCGACACCGACAAGGCACAATCGCCGCCTGGCAACGGCGACCTGTTCGGCATCGTGATGACACCCGAAGGCGACGGTTTCTATTTTGTGCAGGACGACGTGAACACGCTGGTACTGGCGAAGTAATCATGGCAAACGACTCCTCTCCCCCCTCACGGCCCGCGCGACGCGGTTTTCTGAAGGCAGGCGCGGCGACCGTCGCGGCCGGTGCGAGTCTCGGCACCGTAGGGGTCGCGCAGGCGGCGGCTCAAGCGGCGCTCGGCAAGACGCATGCGGACGATCCGCAACTGGCGGTCGAGCCGTTCTTCGCGCCGCATCAAGGCGGCATCGTCACGCCGCAGCAGAGCCATACGTACGTCGTAGCGCTCGATCTGACGACCGAAAAACGCGACGACCTGATCGGCCTGCTGCGCACATGGACCGACGCCGCTGCGCGCATGACGCAAGGCTCGCCCGCCGCATCGCTGCAAACCGCCGACGACAAATCCGCGCCCGATTCCGGCGACGTACTCGGCCTCGGCGCCGCCGGCCTGACGATCACGTTCGGTTTCGGCCCAGGGCTCTTCACGCACGAAGGCAAGGATCGCTACGGCCTCGCCTCGCGCCGCCCCGCCGCGCTCGTCGATCTGCCGCGCTTTAACGGCGATCAATTGGTGGCGGAGAAAACCGGCGGCGACCTGTTCATCCAGGCCTGCGCCAACGATGCGCAGGTTGCATTCCACGCGGCGCGGCAACTGGCGCGCCAGGCCTACGGCATCGCGCAGATGCGCTGGGGCCAGGCAGGTTTCCTGTCCGGTCCGCGCGGACAGACGCCGCGCAACCTGATGGGCTTCAAGGACGGCACCAACAATCCATCGACGCAAAGCGCGCCGCTGATGAACGAGTTCGTCTGGGCCACCTCTGCCGATACACCGTGGATGCAAGGCGGCACCTACACGGTCGTGCGCCGTATTCGCATCACGCTCGAACACTGGGACCAGATGGAACTCGGGTTTCAGGAGCAGGTGTTCGGCCGGCACAAATACAGCGGCGCGCCGATCGGCCAGAAGAACGAATTCGATGCAGTCAATCTCGACGCGCAGGACAAGGACGGCAACAACGTGATCCCCGACAACTCGCACGTGCGGCTGTCGAATCACGCCTCGAACAACGGCGCGCAGATTCTGCGGCGCTCGTACTCGTACAACGACGGCACGAACTTCTACATCGAGCGCTGGCCGCCATGGCGCCAGGAAACCGAATACGACGCCGGGCTGATCTTCATCGCGCACCAGAGCGATCCGCGTACCGGTTTCATCCCGATCAACGAGAAGCTCTCGAAGTTCGATCTGATGAACCAGTTCACGACGCATATCGGCAGCGCGGTGTTTGCGTGTCCGCCGGGCGCGCGCCAGGGGTCGTTTATCGGCGCGGGACTGTTCGAGACCTGAGCGCACGCGCAACCCTACGAACCGACACCATCATCTGAATCTGAAGAAGGAACGCTACGACCATGACTCACTCCTCGTTTGGCACTCGCCTGCGTGTGCTCGGCGCCGCCGCCAGTCTGACGCTTGCTGCCGTCGGCGCATTGCCGCTGTCCGCGCATGCCGCGTCGATCGTGCTGTACAACGCGCAGCACGAACAGGTCGTCAACATGCTGGCGAAGGACTTCGAAAAGGAATCGGGCATCTCGGTGAAGATCCGCAGCGGCGAAGGTCCGGCGCTCGCCGCGCAGATCGTCGCGGAAGGCACGGCGTCGCCGGCCGATGTGTACTTCACGGAGAATTCGCCGGAGCTGATGCTGCTCGAAGAAAAGGGGCTACTCGGCAAGATCGATCCGGCGACGCTCGCGACGATTCCCGCACGCTACAGCTCGCCGACCGGCGCATGGGTCGGCGTCACGGCGCGTGAAAACGTGCTCGCGTACAACACGACGAAGGTTCAGCCCGCGCAGTTGCCGCAGTCGCTGTTCGATCTCGCGAAGCCCGAGTGGAAAGGCAAGGTCGGCATCGCACCGAGCGACGGCGACTTCCTGCCGCTCGTGAGCGCCGTGCTCGCACTGAAGGGCGAAGCGCAAACGGTACAGTGGCTCAAAGGCCTGAAAGCAAACTCGCAGATCTTCGACGACGACGAAGGCGTGGTGGCTGCCGTTAATCGTGGCGCGGTTGCGACCGGCATTATCAATAACTACTACTGGGCCCGTCTGCACGCCGAGATCGGCGACAAGGGAACCCGCAGCGCGATTTATCACTTTGGTCATGGCGATGCGGGCGCGCTCGTCAATGTGTCGGGTGCGGCCGTGCTGAAATCCGCGCACAACGCGGACGGTGCGCAGAAATTCATCGCGTATCTGGTTAGCGAACGCGCGCAGGATCTGGTCGCGAAGAGCCACGTCGAGTTCGAGTATCCGTTGCATGCAGGCGTTGCACCGGACCCGATCCTCAAACCTTTCACCGAGTTGAGCCCGCCCGCCCTGACGATCGAGCAACTCGGCGACGACAGCCAGGCCGGCAAGCTGCTGCGCCAGGCCGGTTTGCTGTAAATGAGCGACGCCGCGTCGGCCGGCATCCCGGCCGTCGAACCACCGGTCGCGGCGCGCAGTCGCGCGCGGGCACCGCGCGGTCTGTTCGCGGCAGCGGCACTCAGCGCATTGCTGGTGCTGCTGCCGATTGCGTTTACGTTCTGGCGCGCAGCAAGCTTCGGGCTCTCCGATGCCATCGATCTCGTGTTCCGGCCGCTCGTCGGCGAACTGCTAGTCAACACGCTGCTGATTACCGTATCGGCAACGCTTGCTTCTGCCGTGATCGGTACGGCTGTGGCGTGGTTCGTCGAACGTACGCGTCTGCCTGGGCGTCGTCTCTGGGCCGTGCTGAGCGCAGCGCCGCTCGCGATGCCCGCGTTCATCACGAGCTATGCGTGGGTGTCGTTCAGCCTCGATCTACAGGATTTCGCGGGGGCGCTGCTCGTCATCACGTCCGCGTATTTTCCGCTCGTGTACCTGCCCGTTGCCGCCGCGTTGCGCAACATGGACCCTGCCCTCGAAGAGAGCGCACGCGCGCTTGGCTGCGGTCGCGTCGCTACGTTCATGCGCGTCGTGCTGCCGCAACTGCGGCCCGCGTTGCTCGGCGGCATGCTGCTCGTTGCGCTTGGCGTGCTGTCCGAATTCGGTGCGTTCACGCTGCTGCGTTTTCGTACCTTCACCACCGAGATCTACGCCGAGTACCGCACCAGTTTCGACGGCGGCGGTGCGTCGGTGCTCGCGTGTCTGTTGATCGGAATGTGTCTCGTGTGCCTTGCCGGCGAATTTCGCGTGCGCGGTGCGGCGCGCTATGAGCGCGTCGATCGTGGCGCTCGTCGTGCCGTGTTGCGCTATGACCTTGGCGCATGGCGCTGGCTCGTGGTCGCCGGTTTCGCGGCTCTTGCGATCGCTACGCTCGGTGTGCCGCTCGGCATGATTGGCTTCTGGCTCACGCAGCCGGGCGCCGCCGCCGTGACGCCCGCCGATGTCTCGCCCGAACTGCTGTTCAACGCGACGATGTCGTCGCTGGGCTTCGGGCTCGCTGCCGCCGTATTGACCACCGTGCTCGTGATCCCGCTCGCGTTTCTGCTGGTGCGCTTTCCGGGTCGTCTCGCGACGCTGTTCGAGCGCACCGTGTTCATCGCGCAAGGCGTGCCCGGTCTCGTGATCGCGCTGGCTATCGTGTCGCTCGCCGTGCATGCGTTGCAGCCGCTCTATCAAAGCGCGGCGCTGCTCGTGATCGCGTACGCGATCCTGTTTCTGCCGCTCGCGCTCGTTAGCGTGCGTGCCGCATTGATGCAGGCACAGCCACGGCTCGAAGAGACGGCGCGGGCGCTGGGTCTCGGCTGGGCACAGACGGTATTGCGTGTGCTGCTGCCGCTGGCGGGTCCTGGTCTTGGCGCGGCGGCTGCAATGGTGTTCATCTCGGTCGTCACCGAACTCAACGCGACGCTGCTGCTCTCGCCCATCGATACCCACACGCTCGCCACCCAGGTCTGGTCCGATACGTCGACCATGGCGTTCGCTGCCGCCGCACCGTATGCCGCGTTGCTGACCGGCATTTCGCTGTGCGCATCGGGGTTGCTGTTTACGCTGCTTGGTCGCTCGGCGCTGCTAGGCGAGCGCTCATGAGCGCTTGGCTGAGTGTGTGAACGCATGAGCGCATGAGCGATATCGGGCCTTCTGCAATTTGATCGGATTCACATGAGCGAACTTCGTATCCGCGGGCTGCATAAATCGTTCGACGGTCACCCGGTGCTGCACGGCATCGATCTGTCCGTCGAACGCGGCACGCTGCTCGCGCTGCTCGGCCCGTCGGGCAGCGGCAAGACCACGTTACTGCGTGTGCTGTGCGGCTTCGAACGCGCGGACGGCGGCACGGTCGAGATCGATGGCAGACGTGTGGTCGGCGACGGTCTGCATCTGCCGTCCGAACAACGGCGCGTGGGCTATGTGCCGCAGGAAGGTGCGCTGTTTCCGCATCTGTCGGTGGCGGACAACATCGTGTTCGGTTTGCCGCGCGCACAGCGGCGTGCGCGGCATCGTGTGGCCGAACTGCTCGAACTGGTCGGCCTGCCCGCTTCGTTCGCGACGCGCGCGCCGCAACAGCTTTCGGGCGGTCAGCAACAACGTGTTGCGCTGGCTCGCGCGCTTGCTCCAGCGCCGACGCTCGTGATGCTCGACGAGCCGTTTTCTTCGCTCGATGCCGCGCTGCGCCTCGAAACTCGCCAGGCCGTCGCGCAGGCGCTTGCCGCGGCAGGCGCGACTGCGGTGCTCGTGACACACGATCAATCGGAGGCGTTGTCGATGGGGCACGAAGTGGCTGTGCTCTGGCGCGGCAAGCTGATCCAGACCGCTACGCCGCAAACGCTTTACCGGCAGCCGGTGACGCGCGAGCTGGCCTCGTTCGTCGGCGAAGCGGTGTTGCTTGCCGGCGATGCACGCGGCGGTAGTGCAACCTGCGAGCTGGGTACGCTGCCGCTGTCCGTGCCGGTCGCCGACGGTGCCGTCGATGTGATGGTGCGGCCCGAGCAGATCCGCGTGCTGCATGCGCATGAGGTCGCGCCAAGTGGTGCGCCGAGCTTCGACGCTATCGTGCGGGATGTGGTGTTTCAAGGGCAGGACGCCGCGGTGACGCTGCAGATGCAGTCGGCCGCGCACACCGTCGTGCGTGCGCGTGTGCCGGGGTATCGTAGTCCGCAGTTGGGTGAGCGGGTCACGCTTACTGTCGATGGCGATGCGACAGCGTATCCGCGCGGTTGATCTCGTATCCTGTCCTCTGCGCTAGCAGATTCAGACATGCAGCGGGCTGTGGCGCGACACAGTTTCGTGCGTCGCGTGAGCGCGGGTATCCACGTGGTTGATCTCATCTCCAGGTTTTCGCTTCGGCCGACTCACATCGGCGGGTTGTTGCACGAGGCGATTTCGAAAACCGCATAAGCACGGGCATCTGCACAGTTGGCCGTATTTTCCCCTCACTGCACCGGCAGATTCACATCGGCAAGTTGTCGCGCGATGCAGTCTCCTGCGCCGGCTGGGCGCGCGTCTGCGCGCGCACCGCAAGATCCTGCACCATCTGCGCAGCCAGATAATCGCAGGTCGGCCGATCCGATTTCGCACTGCGCGCAACAACGATTTCAAGCGGCTCGATAAACGGCAACCCCTGCGCTTCGCCGAGAATGGCGAGCCGCGCCGGCACGCTGCAACGCGCGAGCGCAATCACCGCCAGACCCGCATCGACGGTGGCGACCAGACCGAGCAGGCTCGCACTGCTGTACGCTGCGCGATAGCGGATCTTCGCGGCATCGAGCGCGGCGAGCGTATGCAGACGCGCGACGCAACCGGGTTCGTACAGCCCAACCGGCAGCGGCGAGGCGGCCAGCACGGCCGGTTCATCGGATGAACCCACCCACACCATCGGTTCGCTGCGCACGAATTCGCCGTGCAGCTTGCGGTCGCGCGTGACGAACGCCAGGTCGATCTTGTTGTCGGCCAGCATCGGCGCGAGCGCCGTGCTCTGCGCGCAGACAATCTCGATCTCGACGTGCGGATAGAGATTCGAGAACCGCCGCAACACCGGCGACAGCAACGACGACACATAGTCGTCCGGCGCACCGAGCACGACGCGCCCCGTCACTTCGGGCCGCACGATTGCGGCCCATGCCTCCTGATGCAGATCGATCACGCGGCGCGCGTATTCGAGCAATGTATTGCCCGGCCGCGTCAGTGCGAGATTGCGGGTGTCGCGCGCGAACAGCGTCGTGCCGAGCATCCGTTCGAGCCGCTTGATCTGCATGCTCACCGCCGCCTGCGACCGGTGCACCGCCACCGATGCCTTCGTGAAACTCCCCGTTTCCACCACGGCGACGAAGGTGCGCAGCAAATCGATGTCGAATTCGGGGTGCATGATTTATCAATCCAGCTTATGGAATTTCTAAATTTAATTCGTTTGTCGGCGGCTTACAAGTCACGGATACTCGATCGGTCTATCGTTGCGGAGTCGAGTGTTCATGTCTTTCACCGAGCGCCAGCAAGGCGCCATCACGCTTGCCAGCGGCGGACTGCTGATGGGCACGATCGGCGTGTTCGTCGAGGAAGCGCGACTCGATGCGCTGTCGATGGTGTTCTTTCGCTGCCTGTTCGGCTTCTTCGCACTGGCCGCTTACTGCGCGTGGAAGGGCTTCTTCGCGCGCCGCCATTTCACGCGGCGTACCGTCGTGCTGGCGGTAGTGTCGGGCGTGCTGATGGTCACGCAGTGGGTCGGCTTCTTCGACGCGATCCATCGCACGAGTATCGCGGTCGCGACCGTCGTGTTTCATGTGCAGCCGTTCTGGGTCGTGCTGATCGGCGCGGCGCTGTTTCACGAGCGGCTTGGCATCGACCGGCTTGGGTGGATCTCGGCGGCGTTCGTCGGGCTGGTGCTCGCCTCGGGCGTCGCGACGAGCGGTAATCTGCAGGGCCATTCGAGCTATCTGATCGGAATCGGCGAAGCGCTCGCCGGGTCCGTGCTCTATGCAAGCGTGACGCTGATCGCGAAGAGCCTCGGCGATCTGCGCCCGCATCTGTTGACACTCGCGCAGTGCCTCGTTGGTGTGGTGTGCCTGCCGTTCATCGCACCGCTCGGCGCCGTGCATATCGGGCCGCAGCAGTGGTTCTGGCTCGTCGGCATGGGCGTGCTGCATACCGGGCTGTCGTATGTGCTGATCTACGGGGCATTGCCCAAGCTGACCACGCCCGTGATCGCCGTTCTGTTGTTCGTCTATCCGCTGACTGCAATCGCCGTCGATGCGCTCGTCTACGGCCGCGCGCTGTCGGTGCCGCAACTCGCGGGCATGGCGCTGATCGTGGTGTCGAGCCTCGGCGTCAATCTTGGCTGGCCGCTCGTGAGTGTTGTACGGCATGGCTGGCGGGTGCGGCGACCGGCGGAGTAACAGCCTTCCCGCGCCCCTCGCACCACCAACCCGCCGGCCGCTGCTCCCACAAGGACCAGCGGCCTTTCTACATCTATCGTCCCAAATCGCCTTGACATGTGACCAAATGGTCACCTATTATCCGCTCCATGGACGACGTATTCAGAGCCCTTTCCGACTCGACCCGCCGCAGCCTGCTCGATGAGCTGTTCAAGCAAGACGGGCAGACATTGAGCGCGCTCGAAGCGCGCTTGCCGATGACACGCTTCGGCGTCATGAAGCACCTGAAAGTGCTCGAAGAAGCGGGGCTTGTCGTGAGCCGGAAAAAAGGACGCGAGAAGCTGCATTTTCTGAATGCGGTCCCCATCCGGCTCATCCATGACCGCTGGGTAAGCAAGTACGCAGAGCCGTGGGTGACGGCGCTGAGCGACCTGAAAGACGAACTGGAGAAGACAATGGAAAAGGTTTACGAGATCTATATCAAGACGACACCCGAGCGTCTGTGGGAAGCCATTACGCGCACTGACCTGCGCGCCAAATACACGTTCGGCCTGCAGGTCGAATCGGACTACACACCGGGTTCGCGCCACGAGGCGCGGCCGCCAGCGCCGGCCGGCGCGAGCCGCTCGGACATGCCGATCATTGCGGAAGGCGAGAATCTCGAAGTCGATCCGCCGCGGCGTCTCGTGCAGAGTTTTCGTGCGCTGTGGAGCGACCAGGCGAAGGCCGAAGGTACGTCGCGTGTGACCTGGCAGATCGAGCCGGTCGGCGATTCATGCAGGCTCACCGTCACGCACGACCAGATGCGCGAAGGGGCATGCGAAGAACTCTATGGCGGCTGGCCGATGGTGCTGTCCGGTCTCAAGACGTTGCTGGAAACCGGGCAGTTGCTGACTACGCCGGGCTCGCTGGCTTATATGCCGGACGGACCGCAAAGCTGCGTCTGACGCACTGGCCGATACGGGGATGGCTATGTCATCCCCGTGCGTCCGCTCGTCGTCCTGGTAGTCCTGCATGACCGAATAACCCTTCCTGCACAGTTCGCCGGTTGCAACGACCGGCACGATGTCCCCCCACATTCACGAGCTTGATCTCCCGATGACGCGGACTCCGTCCGACCATCGTCGCACGCTTGTCGAAAGCGCATCTGCGTCGGAGAGGCTCGGCACTTCCACAACGAATCCCACGTTATTGACGATATTTCGATGCGTCAGCGCAGCGCCTTAGCGGCGGCCGCTCGTGCCGCCTATGAACTGAATATTGGACAAATTTCATCACTATTCGTGTTTCACGACAGATGAATTCGCGTTGCGCTTCTTTATCCATGATGCCGATGCCCTCAGCATGCATCCATGTCCCGAAACGCAGAATTGCGCGGTACCTGTATCGCGCGAACCACAGGAATGTCTCACTGATGCATCAAAACTCCCCCAGTGCTTCCGCGGCAGTACCGCGCTCCGCACGCGAAAAAATGCTTGTGCTGATCGCAGTGATTCTGGCCTGCATCAGCCTGCCTTTGAGTCTTTCGGCGGGTCCCGCTGCTCAAACCTTCATTAGTCGTGATCTTGCGGGAGGGACCGTTGCCCTTTCCTGGATCACCAATGCCT
The DNA here is from genome assembly GCF_030464945.1 of Paraburkholderia sp. CHISQ3. Lineage (NCBI taxonomy): Bacteria > Pseudomonadati > Pseudomonadota > Betaproteobacteria > Burkholderiales > Burkholderiaceae > Paraburkholderia > Paraburkholderia sp. CHISQ3. Next base: position 23,597 of record NZ_JALPRG010000012.1, on the reverse strand, counting down.
TCATGCTGGCTTGCGGCAGCACCCTGATGGTGGCGGGTGCACTCGCCGACCACTATGGCCGCAAGAAGATATTCTTTGCCGGCATGCTGGTCATGACGCTCGTTTCGCTTGCCATGCCGTTTGCGCCAAGCGTTTTGTGGCTTGATTTCCTGCGTGTGCCGCATGGTCTTGCGGCCGCCTGCGCCTATGCGGGCGGCGTCTCGATGCTGGCGCAAGAGTTTGAAGGTCCCGCGCGCGTCAGGATTTTTAGTCTTATCGGCATTGCGTTTGGCGCGGGCCTTGCCTTTGGCCCAACGCTGGCCGGCAGCCTGATCGCTTTTTTCAACTGGCATGCAGTCTTTCTCGGCAGTGCAGTGATCAGTTCAATTGCTCTTCTGTTGTGCATTTTCTACATGAAGGACAGCAAGAACCCTGCGACGCATGGCCTCGACTGGCTAGGCGCTGGCACCTTCACGCTGATGCTCACGCTCTTCACTTTTGCCGTGATTGAAGCCCCCGTGCGTGGCTGGACGAGTTCGCTGGTTCTGGGTCTCTTTCTATTGAGCGGTGTGGCGCTTGTCGTGTTTGTTGCGATCGAGTTGAAAGTCCCGAACCCCATGCTCGATCTCAGCCTGTTCCGCTATCCGCGTTTTGTGGGCGCACAGCTTTTGCCTCTCGCGACCGCGTATTCCTATATCGCGCTACTCATTATCCTGCCGCTACGCTTTATCGGAATTGAAGGGCTCAGTCCCCTCGAGGCCGGGATACTGATGCTTTATTTTTCTGCGCCACTTCTCTTCATTCCGTTTCTTTCGGCAATGCTCACCCGATTTTTTCCGGTTGGCATCCTCTCTGGTCTCGGCATGCTGATATCCGTCGCGGGACTTTTTCTGTTCACACAGGTGCCACTCGGGAATCACGGCATCCTGATGCGCGTCGATCTGCTTCTCATTGGTTTGGGCGCTGCTATTCCGTGGGGTTTGATGGACAACCTGGCCGTCAGTGTCGTCCCCAGCGAAAAAGCCGGGATGGCTATCGGTATCTTTGGCGCTTTGCGCGTCTCGATCGATAGCACGGCGATGGCCATTGTCGGTTCATTGCTGGCGTTTTTCGCCCGTCAAACATTGACCGACTTCAAGCCTGATCAGAACCCCGATGTCCTGACCTCAGGTGCTGCGCAACTTGCCGCTGGAACGTTGGCGAAGGCTGGATCGATCCTTTCGAGCTTTGATCATGCACAACTGCTCCAGGCTTATGAGCTGGCGTTCCAGAAACTGCTCTGGGTCGCGATTATCCTGACCTTGATTGCTGCTGTTCTGGTCTTTGCGTTGCTTGGGCGGGTTCGTTCCGATCATGGCGAGCTTGCACGAGACAAGGATGACGAAGCAAATCACACCATTCCTGCACCGCTATCGGAAGAAGTGCCGGTGACGGTGGAATAGCGTTCACGATGGGTCTGGCGCAAATAGTGATATCGGGCCGACTAGCGTGTCGAGCCCGATATCGATTCACTGATACCAATTCACTCACTGCGGCAGGACTTCGCCCTTCGTCTCCGGCGCAAACGGAATGATGAACAGCCCGATGACAAACGCTATCGCGGTCAACGCAACCGGCACACCGAGCGTATGCATGTGCAGCACGGCAGCGCCGAGCAGGAAGTTCACGCCGGCTCCAACGAAGCGGCCAAACGACGTGCAAAACGCAAACGCCGTCGCACGTACGCGGGTTTCGAACTGCTCGGGCAACCACAGGCTGAACAGCGCGAAATTGCCGCCAAAAAATCCCAGCACGAACAGCCACGCGATAAACGGCGCGAGCCCGTTCGGCAGATAGAACGCCCAGCCGAACGCACCGGCAATCGACACCGCCATCCCCGCGAAATAAATAGCGAGCGTTTTCTTGCGACCGATCCGCTCCGCGAGCGGCGGTAGTGCGAGACAACCGAGAATCGTCGCAATCGACAGCAACCCGGTTGCAAGCGAGGCCGTCTTGATCGCATCGCCCTTCGCCATGCCGGCGCGCGTCGCGAGCTGGATCACCGCCGACGGCTCATACACCGCCCCGGCCCACAAACCGATGATCGCAATCGTCAGCAGCGCGCAGGCCACCCACGTGCGGCGTCGATACGCAGGTCCGAGAATTTCGCGCAACGGCTTCTTCGGCGCACTGCCCGCTTCAGCCTTCTGCCATTTCTCCGATTCCTTCACGCGCAGTAGCACCAGAATCGCGATGACGACCGGCACCGCGCCGGTCAGGAACATCGCGCGCCAGCCGAAGTGCACGCCAACCGTGTAGTTGAGCGCGGCGGCCAGAAAGAAGCCGGCGTAATAACCGGTCTGTAGATACCCCGCCCCCATCTTGCGACGATCCTCCGGCCAGGACTCCGCGACGTAGGTACCGGCCAGCGCCCATTCGCCACCGATCCCCACACCCGCAATAAACCGGTAGATGCCCAGCTCCCACACGTTGTGCGAGGTCGCGGCAAGCCCCGTGAAGATCGCAAACGTAAAGATGGTTCCAGCAAGCACCTTGGTGCGCCCAAAGCGATCGGCAAGCGGTCCCCAGATGAACGACAGCCCCCAGCCGACCAGAAACAGCGCAAACAGAATCGATCCGGCGAGACCGACATTGCCCGGCGTCGCCGCGTAGCCCGAGCGCGGCAACAGCTCGGTCAGCGCAGGCGTGAGGACCAGCGCGTAGATGAACGAGTCCATCCCGTCGAGCGTCCAGCCGGCCCACGCGCCCCAGAAACCGACGATCTGCGACCGGTTTAGCGGTGTGCGTTGCCGCGCGATACGTGCGCGGTCTGTTGTTGAATTCATCATCTCCTCCGGCCATACAGTTGGAATACGTTATGCGTTGTGGTGGCGTGTCTGATTTGCCTCTTGGAAAATCGCCATTTTGTATATAATATTTGATCTTATGAGCAACGCAACCGATGGTTTTCCCCTGGCCGACGACTCCGCGTCCTTGCCCCCCATGCCCGCCGTGCCTCGGTCCAGCACGGCGCGGATGATCGCGGACGCGGTGCGGGCGGCGATCGTCGACGGCACGTTTGCGCCGGGCGCGCCGCTGCGGCAGGACGCGCTTGCGCGGCACTTCTCGGTCAGCGCGATTCCCGTGCGCGAGGCGCTACGGCAGCTCGAGAGCGAAGGCTGGGCCAAGGTGGAGGTCAATAAAGGCGCGACCGTCGCCCTGCTTTCAGCCGAGGAAGCGCGTGAGATCTATGAGATCCGCTCGGCGCTCGAAAGCCTCGCCATCGGCCTCGCCATTCCGCTGCATGACGCCTGCTCGCTACGCGCCGCCGAATCGCTATGCAAGGCCGCCGCGCGCGAACTGGACCCGTCGCGCTATGTCGCGCGCAACCAGGCGTTCCACCTGAGCCTGTATGCACCCGTCGTCCGTCCGCAGTTGGCTGAAATGATCGAGACGCTGCACCGACGCGGCGAACGTTATCTGCGGCTGAAGTTCGGCTTGCCGTTGCACAAAGGCGAGTCCGATGCAGAACACGTCGCGATCCTCGATGCCGTGCGCCGCCGCGACGTCGCTACGGCGCAGTCGCTGGTGGCCGCGCATCTGCTGGGCACTGGCGATCTGCTGTACCGCTTTATCACCGAGCGTGCGCAGGCCGATGCCGCGCAAGCCGAGCCGCGGCGCGCCCGACGCACGCGCGCTTCTCATTCCGGGAGTTGAATCCGCCGATGAACCAGCACACCGAAGCGCCCCCTCCCCCCACTGCGGATGCCGCACCCGCCGCCCGCTCCTGGACCACGCGCCGTGACGAGAAAGCGCGCCGCCTCGCGGCCATCGCACCGTGGCTCGAGGATGGCGTACTGCCGTCCGCGCGCATCGTCGATGCGCTCGAAACGCTGATCCGCCCAGGCGATCGCGTCGCACTCGAAGGCGACAACCAGAAACAGGCCGACTTCCTGTCGCGCTCGCTCGCGCAAGTCGATCCGCAGAAAATCCACGACGTGCATCTGCTGATTTCAAGCATCAGTCGACCCGAACATCTGACGCTGTTCGAGCGCGGCATCGCACACAAGGTCGATTTTTCGTTTGCGGGACCGCAGAGCCTGCGCGTCGCGCAACTGCTCGAAGACGGCCAGCTCGAGATCGGCGCGATCTACACGTACGTCGAACTGTATGCGCGGATGTTCGTCGACCTGACGCCGCACGTCGCGCTGCTGTGCGCCGAAAAGGCCGACCGGCACGGCAATCTGTACACCGGCCCCAACACCGAAGACACCCCGACCATTGCCGAAGCCGCCGCGTTCCGCCACGGCATCGTGATCGTGCAGGTCAACGAGATCGTCGATACGTTACCGCGCGTCGACATTCCGGGCTCGTGGGTCGATGTCGTCGTGCAGGCAGATCGCCCGTTCGCCGTCGAACCGCTCTTCACGCGCGATCCGCGTCACATCGGCGACCTGCAGGTGCTCACAGCGATGATGGTGATTCGCGGCATCTACGAGCCGTACGGCATCACGTCGCTGAATCACGGCATCGGCTTCGACACCGCTGCAATCGAACTGCTGTTGCCCACGTACGGCGAAGCGCTCGGCCTGAAAGGCAAGATCTGCCGCAACTGGACGCTCAATCCGCATCCGACGCTGATTCCCGCGATCGAATCCGGCTGGGTCGACAGCGTGCATTGTTTCGGCAGCGAGGTCGGTATGGAGAAGTACATCGAAGCGCGGCCGGATGTGTTCTTCACTGGGAGCGACGGCAGCCTGCGTTCGAACCGTGTGCTGTGTCAGCTGGCCGGCCAGTATGGCGTCGATCTGTTCATCGGTTCGACGCTGCAGATCGATGCCGATGCAAATTCGTCGACGGTCACGCGTGGGCGGCTGGCGGGTTTTGGCGGTGCGCCGAACATGGGTCACGATCCGCGCGGCCGGCGTCATTCGAGCACCGCGTGGCTCAAGCTGCTGAAGGACGAAGGCCCGGTATCGCGTGGTCACAAGCTCGTCGTGCAGATGGCCGAGACGTACAAGAAAGGCGGCGAACCGACCTTTGTCGATGAGCTCGATGCTATTGCGGTCGGTGCGAAGAACGGTATGCCGATCGCGCCCGTGATGATCTATGGCGACGACGTGAGCCACGTCGTCACCGAAGAAGGCATAGCGCATCTACATAAGGCCGAAGGCATCGATGAGCGGCGCGCTGCACTGGCGGCGGTGGCCGGTGTCACGCCTATCGGATTGCGTGCACAACCTGCGAAAACAGCCGAACTGCGTCGACGCGGCATCGTCGCGTATCCCGAGGACCTCGGCATCCGGCGCGGTGAGGCGAAACGCTCGCTGCTCGCGGCGCGCAGCATCGACGATCTGGTCACGTGGTCTGGTGGGCTCTATGAGCCGCCTGCACGTTTTCGTAGCTGGTGATGCGATGACTGTCTCTGTTCTCGCGTCTTCGCGCGCGCCTGCGCTTGTATCTACCACTGCTCGTATCTCGCCCACATCGGTGCGCGGCGAGCGGCACATGCGTCGCGATGTCCACGCAGCCGTTGCGCTGTCCGACACGCAACTCGCACGACTTGCCGTCACAGCGCTGATCGACGAAGCGCAGCTGACTCCAAAGCCCGCGCTCGTCGATCGGCGCGGCAGCGGTGCGCATCGAGACCTCGATCTTGCCGCGATGCTGCGCTCCGCGCACGCGCTCGAACCGACGTTCGCGGCTCTCGCACGTGCTGCACGTGGGCGCACGCCGTCAGCGGCACTGCGCAGCGAACTCGCACAGATCGGCCGCACCGGCGAACACGCAATGCTGCTGGCCACTGGCGGCAGCAACGCGCATCGCGGGGCGATCTGGATCGTTGGATTGCTGGTTGCGGGTGCGGTTATTCATTCGGCTCAGAGCGATTTTGAAGCCGACACATTGAATGCACACGCCGCACGCATCTGCTCGCTTGCCGCGCAGATTGCCTGCTTTCCCGATCGCCTCGCCGTTGCCACCGAAAGTAACGGCGAACGCGTGCGTCAGCGTTACAGCGTCGGCGGTGCGCGACGCGAAGCGCAGGACGGTTTTCCGCATGTCATCGACATTGGCTTGCCGGCACTCGTCGCAGCCCGGCAGCGTGGAACTGGCGAAGACGCCGCGCGCCTCGATACATTGCTCGCGATCATGGCGTCGCTCGACGACACCTGCCTGTTGCATCGCGCCGGCCTGCCCGGTTTGCACGCGGGCCGCACAGGCGCGGCGCGTGTGCTTGCGTTCGGCGGCAGCTCAACTTCAGAGGGTCGCACAGCACTCGCTGCACTCGAGCACACGCTGCTGTCGCTCAACGCCTCGCCTGGCGGCGCCGCCGATCTGCTCGCCGCAACCCTTTTCATCGACAGCCTGATGCGTCAGGACATCGACAGGAGTACGACCGCATGGAACATCTGACATTCGACTATCCGGCGCAACGCGCCGTCACCGCACGCGCGCATGTGGGCGTGGTCGGCTCCGGCGATCTCGAAGTGCTGCTCTCGCCGGCTGCTTCGATGACGGCAAGCGTGATCGTGCGAACCAGCGTCGATGGCTACAGCCACATCTGGAAGAGCGTGCTCGATCGTTTCTTCACGCGCTATGACGGCGCCGCGCAGATCGAGATCAACGACTTCGGCGCGACACCGGGCGTCGTCGCGCTGCGGCTCGCGGAAGCGGCAGAAGCCGCCGAAGCTGCGCAAGGCGGCGCACCGGAGCAACAGCCATGAGCACCGCCACCGCCCTTCTCGCGCCGCTGCTGCGCGAAAGCTTCATCGAGCTGTCGGCCCGCGAACGCGCTCGTGCGCTGCTCGATCCCGACAGCTTCCGCGAGTTGCTCGGCCCGTTCGATCGCCTCGAATCGCCGTGGCTACCGCTGCAGGGCGTCGTCTGCCAGGCCGACGACGGCGTCGTGATTGCGCGCGGCACGATCGACGGTGCGCCGTCGGTGATCGCGGCGATCGAACCCGCGTTCCAGGGCGGCAGCATCGGCGAGGTGTCGGGCAGCAAGATCGCCGGCGCACTCGAACTTGCTTTGCGTGACTGTGAACGCGGTCATCTCGTGCGCCCGGTCGTGCTGTTCGAAACCGGTGGCGTGCGATTGCAGGAAGCCAATCTCGGGCTCGCCGTGATCGCAGAGATCCAGGCGGCGATCGTCGCGCTGCGACGGTATGTCCCGGTGGTCGGCGTGATCGCGGGAATGGTCGGCTGCTTCGGTGGCATGTCGCTTGCGGCGGCGTTGTGCTCGCAACTGATCGTGACGAAGCAGGGACGGCTCGGCATGAACGGCCCCGAAGTGATCGAACAGGAAGCGGGCATCGACGAACTCGATGCGAGCGACAAGCGGCGTATCTGGCAGTTGATCGGTGGCGAACAACGCGTCGCGACCGGGCTCGCGGATGTTCTCGTCGACGACGATCTCGATGCAATACGCGCGGCCGTGCGCGAGGCCAGCGCGCCTCGTGCGGACGGTACGCATTCTGTGCCCCGCAGCGCGCAGGTCGACGAATATCTCGCGCGACTTATGCGCATCGATCCTGCAACCATCACACCCGAAACGATGCGCGCGGTGTTCAACACGAATCGCAAGGAGGCCGCGTGAACGACTCGAACCCGACAACCCGTGGCGCACGCTGGTTCCACGCACTCGCCGGTACGCCCGTGAGCAGCGCGCCCGTGTGGTACCAGGATGCGCCGCTTGGCGCTAACAACGCGCGCTTTATCGCAGTCGTTCCCGATCCTGACAACCGCTTTCCGCGCGCCGTCGATAACGTGGTCGGTCTCCTGCAAGGCTGGCAACTCGCGCGCGCAGTGCACGACGCGATCGCTGAGGACGCACAGCGTGCAACGAAGCGACCGATCGTCGCCATCGTCGACGTGAAGAGCCAGGCTTACGGCTATCGCGAGGAAATGCTCGGCGTGCATCTAGCGTGTGCGGCCGCTGTCGACGCCTATGCGACGGCGCGCGATGCAGGTCACCCGGTGATCGCATTGATCGTCGGTCCGGCGATGTCCGGTGCGTTCCTCGCGCACGGCTATCAGGCGAACCGGATCGTCGCGCTCGACGCGCCCGGCACAATGGTTCACGCGATGGGCCGCGAAGCCGCCGCGCGTGTGACGCGGCGCACCGTCGAGGAACTCGACAAGCTCGGTGAAACGATCGTGCCGATGTCGTATTCGATGGCGTCGTTTGCGAAGCTCGGGCTGCTCGATGAGCTGATCGGCGGTATCGATGCGGACGCACCTGACGACGCGCAGATTGCACGCGTGCGTCAGGTGTTGATCGATTCGGTTGAAAGCGCTATCGAAAGCACGCGCGCCGGTGCGCGCGATCTGTCGCATCGTCTGCAGTCCGCTAACGCGAAGACGACGCGTGCGGCGTCGATCGAAGTGCGACGGCGGCTTGCCGAACAGTGGGATGCTGTGTGATGTACGCGCACGCCGTAGTGCCGTGTGCAATCGATGCTTCGTTGCCCGTGCATCGAACGGGCCCGCAGCCGCACGACCTGCTGCGCCTGCGAGACATCCAGCACACCGACGACGAACCGCAATGGGTGCACGAAGCATGGAGGCGCGCGCCGTTCGCCGTCGTGCGGCGTGCGCTTGCGACGGAAGGCATGGTACCCGTCGGGCTGCGCGGCATCACCCGTGCGCAGCGCTACGGCACGTGGGCGAAAACGTCCGACATCGAACAGTGCATCGCCCCTGAAGATCTCCTCGACACAGAGTCCTTCACGCTGCCGGTGAGCCGACACGCGCTACCTGCATTCGTAGCACTCGCCGCACTGCGTCACGATGCGCGCTATCTGCACACGTTCGTCTGGGGGCCTACGGGCAGCGCCAGCTTCGAACTTGCAACGCACGCACTCACCGTCACGCCGACGAGCGATCTCGATCTGCTGATCCGCGTACCCGAGCCGTTGTCGCGCGCCGATGCCCTGCTTCTACTGGACGAACTGCAGCACGCCGCGCAACACAGCGGTACACGCGTCGACGCGCAACTCGAAACGCCTTCGGGCGGCATCGCGCTCGCGGAATATGCAGCCGGGAAACCACGCGTGCTCGCACGCAGCGCACACGGCCCGCATTTGATCGACAACCCGTGGAGCGCCGCTCACGGCGTCGCGTGATGCTCGCGTATCTGTTCCCCGGCCAGGGTGCGCAAAGCGAGGGGTTTCTGCATCGCCTGCCGCAACGCGCCTGCGTCGATGCAACGTTGAACGAAGCGTCGCAGGTGCTGGGTCTCGACGTGCTGACGCTCGACACACACGATGCGTTGCGCTCGACAGTTGCTGTGCAGATCGCACTCGTCGTGGCTGGCGTGGCTACCGTGCGCGCACTCGCTAGCGAACAATTGCAGGCGCGCTTCAATGCAGGGCTGTCGGTCGGCGCCTACGCAGCGGCGGTCAGTTGCGGCGCGCTCGCCTTCGACGACGCACTGCGGATGGTTCGTCGGCGCGCGCAGTTGATGGAAGCCGCGTACCCGTCGGGCTATGGGCTTGCCGCCGTGTCGGGACTCAACGAAGCACAGATCGAACGACTGGCCCTTGCGCACGAACACGATGGCTATTCGCGCGTATATGTCGGCAACGTGAATGCGCCGCGCCAGATCGTAATTGCAGGTGCCGACGACGCGCTCGAAGCGTTCATTGAACGCGCACTGGCGAACGGCGCACGCAAGGCGACACGTCTCGCAGTCGGCGTTCCGTCGCATTGCGAACTACTTGCACCTGCCGCCGACGAACTGCTCGCCTACGCCGCGACCGTTCCATTCCACGTACCGCACAGCACCTACGTCGGCAATCGTGGCGGCCGCCCCCTCTACACCGCCGATGCGATCCGCGAAGATCTCGCACTGAACATGCGCTACACGGTCCGCTGGTTCGACGCGTTGACCGCCATGCATGAAATGGGCGCCCGGGTGTTCGTCGAAGCGCCGCCCGGACAGGTGCTGACCGACATCGCTCGCGAAAGCTTTCCCGAGACACCGGCGCTCGCTGCCAGTGCGACCGGCTTCGATGCGCTAGCGGCAACGATCCGCCGCCGGCTCGACGCAATCGCGTAGCAAGATCGTTATGCGCATAAACTAATTAAATTCCTTATATTTTTTATAAATTTAACTAGCATTGCGGCAAACTGCGTGGCGTGACCCAGCGAAATGTCAGGTTGATCCGCTCACCCTGCACATTCGGCTCCTTCGGCACGCGATGCCGCCATTCCGCCTGCGTCCTGCCGCGCATCACCAGCAGGCTGCCGCCTTTCAGCTGAAACGACTGAACGACACCGGTTGCGTTGTGACGCAGATCGAAACGGCGCGCCACCCCGAGACTCACCGAGGCGATCACCGGTTGCGCACCCAGTTCCGGCTCGGCGTCCGCGTGCCAGCCCATGCTGTCGTTGCCCTGGCGATATCGGTTCAAAAGCACGCTGTTGAAGCGCGCGCCGCTTGCAGCTTCGGCAGCCGATTTCAGTTCGGCGACCGCCGGCGTCCAGCGGTCAGGCACGTTGCGAATACCCGAGTACGTGTAGACGGCATCCGGTTCACCCTGCCAGGCAGTGAGGCGCGGTAACGGTATGCGGCCCGCCGGCGTGCCCATCGTGTCTTGTTTCCACGCAACTTCGCTGGCCACGCACGCGAGAAATTGCGCGGCGGCATCGGCAGTGAGCCAGTCGGGCAACCAGGCCACATCGGGGGTGGGCAAATCGTCGAACAGGTCGAGCATCGGCATGAAGTAATCGTCGTCGGCACACACGTATGCGCGCATCGGCGTGGGCTATCAGCAAAGGAAAACACACGCGACATTATCGCGCCGGAAGGTTCGCCCAACGACGCACGAACTTGCGCTTTGATTGCAGCGGCCCGGCAAGCGCGTCAGTCGATCAGCAGCGCCACGTAGAACACTGCTGCGCCGTACGACCAGACCCGGCAACGTTCATCAAAAACGGCGCAAACACCGCCAGAAGCCCGCCCACCGGGCCTCCAGCGGCCGCCGGCAAGTGCCGGTAGAATGGACCGCCGGTCAGCCCCTGCTGTACCGGTGCACTGCTGCCCTTCTTGTCTGCTGCCTCCCTTATGCGCCGCTTTTCGCAGTTCTTCATCCGCTTGATCCTCATCGGCATCCTGTTTCACGTCTATGTCGGTTTTCGCCTGATTCCGGATCTTCCGGTCGGCGGCACCTGGCACTGGCTTGCCGCGCTCTATCTCGTGCTGTCGTGTCTGCTGATTCCGCTCGGCATGCTCGCGCGAAGCATTACCGTGACGCGACCCAAGCTCGGCGACCAGCTGGCATGGCTCGGTCTGATGCCGATGGGCTTCTTTTCGTCGCTGCTGGTGCTGACCTTCGTGCGCGATCTGCTGCTCGCCTCGCTGCTGACCGTCGATGCAATCTGGCCGCACACGATCGCGCTCGCACACTGGCGCACGAACAGCGCCGCCGCGGTGCCGTTGCTCGCTCTGCTGTCTACAGCAGTGGGATTTTTCAACGCCCGCCGACGCGCGCGCGTCGTCACGATCGACGTGCCGATTGACGATCTACCGAACGCACTCGACGGCTTCACGATCGTGCAGATCAGCGACATCCATGTTGGCCCGACGATTAAGGGCCGCTATGTCGATGCGATCGTCGATGCGGTGAACCGTCTGAAGCCGGATCTGATTGCGGTGACGGGCGATGTCGTCGACGGCAGCGTCGAGCAGTTGACCGAACACACACGTCCGTTGTCACGCCTCACCGCGCGACACGGTGCGTATCTGGTCACCGGCAATCATGAGTACTACGCGGGCGCCGATGCATGGATCGCCGAGTTTCAGCGTCTTGGCCTGCGCGTGCTGATGAACGAGCACGAAGTCATCGACCATAACGACGCGCAGCTCGTGATCGCGGGCGTGACCGATTATTCGGCCGGCCATTTCGATCCCGCGCATCGCAGCGATCCGGCCGGTGCGTTGTTGGGAGCACCGGCCGACGTGCGGATCAAGGTGCTGCTCGCGCATCAGCCGCGCACAGCGGACGCCGCCGCCGACGCCGGTTTCACACTGCAACTGTCCGGCCACACGCACGGCGGCCAGTTCTTCCCGTGGAATTTCTTCGTGCGCTTCCAGCAGCCGTTCACCGCAGGTCTCGCGCGACTGAACGGACTGTGGGTCTACACGAGCCGCGGCACCGGCTACTGGGGACCGCCCAAGCGTCTGGGCGCCCCTTCGGAAATCACGCGCCTGCGGCTGATCCCGGCTGTGCCGGGTTGATGCCCACGCACGGGCGCGGCGTGAGCGCTACTAGTATCACTGCTTCCACGCCGAACCAAGAATGATCGAGCAGAAGTTGCCGCGGTGATAATGCGAGTCCTTCAGCGCCAGAACATCCGCCTTAACGTTGCCGAAGGTCGTCTCGGGCTTGTGTATCGTCCCTTGAGCGAAGGCATCGATGATGCCTTCCTTGAAGCCTTCGCCGCGCGGATGGGCATGCGTCACCTGATCGCGCTGCTCCTGCGTGAAGTCGTGATACGCGAGACCGAGCACATCCATTTCGACACCCGCGGTAACCAGCGCGACCACCGGCTTCTTGTGCTTCGGAATGCCCGGCGTAGTGTGCAGCGCAATCGCGTCCCAGACCTGTTCGATGTCCGTTTCGGCGATGCCATGCCGCAGCAGGAAATCGCGCGCGGCATTCGCACCGTCCACCTCGAAGCGTTCGTCCTTGCTGCTATACGGTTCGACGAGTCCCATGTCATGGAACATCGCACCGATGTACAGAAGCTCCGGATCGTACTTCAGTGCCTTGCGCTCGCCGGTCAATGCGCCGAACAGAAACACGCGTCGCGAATGATGAAACAGCAGATCCGTTTCCGTGTCGCGCACGAGATCGGTTGCTTCGCGCGCCATGATGCTGTCCGGAATTTTGATACCTGCAATGGTCGTTGCCATGTGAATGTCCTCGATAGGGGAAAGATCGCGCATCGTGCGAGAGCCGCGCAACGCGCATTCGATCAGCCGATATAACTCGGCGAAATGGGATCGCTGGCCGGAAACGTCTCGGCGAGCGCTTCGTCGAGCAACGCCTCCTGGCGCTCGTGTGCAGCGTTTGCGCGATCCGCATCGGCGAACGATGCGGCGAGTACCAACCGCCGCGCGCGATGTGTCCGACGCCCAGCCGCGAGCGCGCTGCGCGTTCCTGTCCTGAGATGCTTTTTCATGGTGTTCATCCGTGAGGGGGCGATGGGCTCAGTATTGGCAATCGCCCGCCTGCGGACAACGCCAGAGAACCGTGCAACACTGCCAACCGCACGACAAACACTGCCGGGCCGCTCTTTTTGCCTACCCCGCCCTCTGACGAGACCCTCGAATGCGCAGCGTAGCCATCGCGATCTTTCCCGGCGTACAGGCGCTCGACGTCGCCGGTCCGCTCGATGTTTTCAGCGAAGCCAACGGCTTTCTGCCTGCCGGCGAGCATTACGCCGTCACGGTCGTCGGTCCTGAACGAGGCGTGCTGCGCGCATCGAACGGGCTTGCCATCGTGGCCGACAGCACCTTCGACGAAGTGCCGCAGCGTTTCGACCTCGTGCTCGTCGCGGGCGGACCGGCGTTACCGGTCGCGCAGCCCGATGCGCGTCTGACCGCGTGGATCGTGCAGGCGGCTGCGCGCAGCGCGCTCTACGGCTCGGTCTGTACTGGTGCGTTCGCGCTCGGACATGCGGGGTTACTTGATGGACGTCGCGTCACTACGCACTGGCAGCATGCGCGACAGCTCGCGGACCAGTTTCCGCGCGCACAGGTCGACTTCGACCGAATCTATCTGCGCGATGACCGGCTGGTGACGTCGGCGGGTGTGACGGCCGGGATCGATCTTTCGCTGGCGCTGGTCGCCGAAGATCATGGCCCGCGGCTCGCGCTCGCGGTAGCAAAACGGCTCGTGGTGTTCGCCCAGCGGCAAGGCGGCCAGTCCCAGTTCAGCCCGTATCTGACTGCCCCCACCGACGACGCCTCGCCAGTCGCGAAGGTCCAGCGCCACGTGATGGAACACATCCGCGAGCGCTTTACGGTTCGGGAGCTTGCCGATGTCGCGGGCATGAGCGCGCGCAACTTCGCGCGCGTCTTCGTCGAGGAAACCGGCGTCACGCCGCACGAATTCGTGGAACGCGCCCGCATGGACGCCGCGCGCAAGCTGCTGGAAAGTAGCGACGGCGTGTTGAAAGCCGTCGCCTACGACTGCGGCTTCGGCACCGCCGACCGCATGCGTGCGGTCTTCATGAAGCGCATCGGCGCGACGCCGATGCAATACCGCGAACGGTTCCGCAGCCTCGCGGGGTAGCGCGGCGCAGGTCGTTCGCCGGATCGCGGTTACTGATACCATCGTTCGCCGGCTCACCGATTATCAGGCTTGCCAGGCTTATCTGGCGTAACCGCTGGTACAGCGGCTACACCCGGTCCGCAACACTCTGCTGAAACAACCCACGAGCAAACGACCCTTCGCCCACGCGGCGATCCTGTCGTGTGCGCCTGATCGATGTCAGACATGGAATACGCAGCGAAAAAGGGCAAACGGTTCGTCCAGCGCATCTATCGCTTGCGCACGGCGGGGCTTGCGCTCGGCTTCATTTCCATCGCCCCGGTATTCCTGCAACTGCATCACGGCCCGCTGCTATGGGCACTGCTGCTGTTGTATGGCTTCGTCTGGCCGCATCTCGCACGCTACGCCGCGCTGGCAGGCGCCGTGCCGTATCGCAGCGAACAGCGCAATCTGATGGTCGATGCCGTGTTCGGCGGATTCTGGCTCGTCGCGATCCGCTTCAACCTGCTGCCCGGCGTGCTGATGCTCAGCATGTTGAGCATGAACAACATTGCGTCAGGCGGATTGCGGCTCTTTCTGCGTGGCGTTGTCGCGAATCTGGCGGGCGCGGCGATCGGCGTCGCGACACTCGGCTTCGTCCTCGCGCCGCAATCGCAGATGCACATCGTCATAGCCTGCCTGCCGGTTCTCGTGCTGTATCCACTCGCACTGGGCTGGTCGGTGTACCGGATGTCGCGCAAGCTCGCCGCGCAGACCCGAACGCTCGAGCATCTGAGTCGCACGGACGGACTCACGGGCCTGCTCAACCGGCGCTACTGGGAGGAGCGACTCGCCGCGGAATTCGAGCGCTGCAACGCGCAGCACCTCACGTCCTGCCTGCTGCTGATCGATCTCGATCACTTCAAGCAGATCAACGACTCGCGCGGCCATCTCGCCGGCGATACGGTGTTGCAGTCGTTCGCGGACATGCTGCGCGACGAATTCAGGCATAGCGACAGCATCGGGCGCTACGGCGGTGAAGAGTTCGGCGTCGTCTTGCCCGATGCGTCGCTGACCGAGGCGCGCGCAATCGCGACCCGGTTGCTCCATGCGGTCCGCGAGAAAACGAACCAGGAACACGCCGTGTCGCCGTTCACGATCAGCATCGGCATCGCGCCCTGTCCGCCGGACGGCTCCGACTATCACGCATGGCTGCTCGAAGCGGACCGCAGCCTTTATCGGGCGAAAGTGCTCGGCCGCGACCAGATCGCAGTGGCGGGCGAGCTGGAGCCTGCGTCGGGAACGCCGATCGACCCTCCTAGTGTTCATTCGAACATCAAAAAGGGTTGACCCCGCTCGTTTGCGAACATACGATGCGCGTTAAGCTCATTGAGATCAGTCGTCTGACAAATAATGACGCTAAAACACCCGATTCAGCCCGTTTTTGGTGCCTGAATGGTGTCGAGTCATGTGATGACTCATAAAACGAGCAGCTGCCGCGAAGAAAACGCGCGACACAACGGAGACGAATTTGAAGACCGTCAGAGGCCTGCGCTGGTGGATCATCGTGCTGATATGCATCGGCACGATCATGAATTACCTCGCACGCAATTCGCTCGGCGTGCTCGCGCCCGAACTGAAACACGCATTGAATTTCAGCACGCAGCAGTACTCGTACATCGTCGGCGCGTTCCAGGTCGGCTATACGATCATGCAGCCGGTGTGCGGCATCGTCGTCGATCTGATCGGGCTGCGGCTCGGTTTCGCGCTGTTCGCCGCGCTCTGGTCGGCCACCGGCGTCCTGCACGGCTTCGCGACCGGCTGGATGTCGCTCGGCGCGATGCGCGGCATGCTCGGGCTGTTCGAAGCCGCTGCGATTCCCTCGGGTATGAAGGCGGTTGCCGAATGGTTTCCGGACCGCGAAAAGTCGGTTGCGGTCGGGTATTTCAATGCCGGCACATCGCTTGGCGCCCTGCTCGCTCCGCCGCTCGTCGTGTTCCTGTCGCTGCGTTACGGATGGCAGTCGGCGTTTATCGTGACCGGTGCGCTCGGTTTCGTCTGGGCCGCGCTCTGGTATGCGGTCTACCGGTCGCCGGCCGACCATCCACGTCTCAGCACCGGCGAACGCACGCTGATCCAGCAGGGCCAGACGCATTCGCCGCCGGCAAGCAAACGGCCGGTGCGCGACATCCTCCGTTCGCGCCGGTTCTGGGCCATCGCGCTACCGCGCTTCTTCGCTGAACCCGCCTGGCAAACGTTCAGCTTCTGGATTCCGCTATATCTCGTGACCGAGCGTCACATGGATCTCAAGCAGATCGCGCTGTTCGCGTGGCTGCCGTTTCTCGCGGCCGATCTGGGCGGGATTCTCGGCGGTTATCTGTCGCCATTCCTGATGCGCTACTGCCGTATTCCGCTTATCTGGTCGCGCGTGGCCGGCGTGATACTCGGCGCGTTCATGATGATCGGGCCGGCCTGCATCGGGCTCGTCGCGTCGCCGTATGCGGCCATTGCGCTGTTCTGCGTAGGCGGCTTCGCGCACCAGATGATCTCCGCGCTCGTCAACACGCTCAGCGCCGATGTCTTCGATCCCGACGAAGTTGCCACTGCAAGCGGTTTTGCCGGCATGGCGGCGTGGATCGGCGGGCTTGGTTTTTCGCTGGTCGTCGGCGCGCTTGCCGACACCGTCGGTTACGGGCCGCTGTTTGCCTGTCTCGGTGCGTTCGATCTGATCGGCGCCACGCTGCTGGTGCTGCTGATCCGCGGCCAGACGAAGCAGGAACGCGAGCACGCTGCCTGATGATGCCGACGATGTGCATCCGCTTCATAGCTACACAAGATTCGTTCAAGGAACCTGTCCGATGACGTCGCTGCTCCACCCTCCCGTATTCGCCCTGACCCGCACCGACGGTAACGCGCTGCATTTCGCGAGCGCGGCCGGCCCGACCATTGATGTATTCGTACTCGAGGACGATATCGTCCGCGTACGTGTCTTGCCCGACGGCAACGCGCACGGTCCGCGTACCTGGGCGATCGCCCCCGGGCTCGACGACGTGCCCGTGGAAGGTCGCGACCGGCTCGATCTGTCGGGTTTCGCACTGCCCGCTTTCAGCGTCGTTGCCGGTAACGACCGTGTGCAGATCGAAACCACGCAGATTCGTCTTACGGTGACGCTGAACGGCGGCCACTGCGCGTGGGAACTGCATGATGGCAGCGAGTGGCGACGTGTGCTGCAGGATCGCGCGACCCAGGCCTACAACTTTGGCTGGTGGGACGAGCGCGTTTATCACTACCTGCGGCGCGAGCCTGGCGAGATGTATGTGGGACTCGGCGAGCGCGCCGGCTCGCTCGATCGCGCAGGCAGCCAGTACCGGATGGTCAACATCGATGCGATGGGCTACAGCGCCCGCACTACCGATCCGCTCTACAAGCACATCCCGTTCTATCTGACGTGGCAGCGCGAGACAGCGCTCGGCTTCGGTCTCTTCTACGATACGCTCGCCGATTGTTCATTCGACATGGGTCGCGAACTCGACAACTATCACGGCCACTATCGGCACTTCATCGCCGAGCACGGCGATCTCGACTATTACTTCATCGCATCGCCGGCCACACCGCTTGCAGCCGTGCGTCGCTTCACGTGGCTTACCGGACGCCCCGCGCTGATGCCGAAGTGGGGTCTCGGTTATTCTGGCTCGACGATGAGCTATACCGACGCGCCCGACGCCCAGCAACAAATGGGCGAATTCCTCGAGCGCTGTCGCGAACACGATGTGCTGTGCGACTCGTTTCATCTGTCGTCGGGCTATACATCGATCGGCGCGAAGCGCTATGTGTTCCACTGGAACCGCGACAAGTTTCCGGACATCGACGGTTTCGTGCAGCGGTATCTCGCAGAGGGCGTGCGGCTTTGCGCGAACATCAAGCCGTGCCTGCTGCGCGATCATCCCGAGTTCGAGCAGGCAGCGCGCGATGGCCTGCTGATCCGCGCACGCGATGGCGCACCGGCCTGGGTGCAGTTCTGGGACGAGGTCGGTGCGTACCTCGACTTCACGAATCCGGACACGCTCGCATGGTGGCAGGCGCACGTCACCGATGCGCTGCTGCGTCACGGTATCGCGGCGACCTGGAACGACAACAACGAATTCGAAATCTGGACCGACGATGCGCTCGCGCACGGCTTCGGCAAGCCATACCCAGCACGCGAAGCGAAAGTGCTGCAAACAATGCTGATGATGCGTGCCTCACGCGACGCGCAGCGCGCGTATGCGCCAGGCCAGCGGCCCTTTCTCGTGTCGCGCTCCGGCGGTGTCGGCATGCATCGCTATGTACAGACCTGGTCGGGCGATAACTATACGTCGTGGGAAACGCTGCGCTACAACCTCAAGATGGGACTGGGACTTGCCATGTCGGGCGTGTCGAACACGGGCCACGATATCGGCGGATTTTCGGGTCCGGCGCCGGACGCGGAACTGTTCGTGCGCTGGATACAGTTCGGCATCTTCATGCCGCGCTTCAGCATTCATTCGTGGAACGACGACGGCACCGTCAACGAACCGTGGATGCATCGCGAAGCGACCACGCATGTGTCGGATCTGATCAAGCTGCGCTACCGGTTGATGCCGTATCTCTATCATCTGCTGTGGGAATCGACGCAGCGCTACGAACCGGTGCTGCGTCCGATGTTCGCTGAATTCCCGCACGATCCTCGATGCTACGAAGACGGTGACGACATGATGCTCGGTACCGCGTTGCTCGTGGCGCCGGT
Organism: Paraburkholderia sp. CHISQ3; assembly: GCF_030464945.1. NCBI lineage: Bacteria > Pseudomonadati > Pseudomonadota > Betaproteobacteria > Burkholderiales > Burkholderiaceae > Paraburkholderia > Paraburkholderia sp. CHISQ3. The sequence continues at coordinate 4,613 of NZ_JALPRG010000012.1, read as the reverse complement.
GGTCGAATCCGGGCAGATGCATCGACAGGTGTGGTTGCCTGCCGGTACGCACTGGGTGTCTTACTGGAGCGGCGAGACGTTCGCCGGTGGGCAAACCGTAAGCTTCCCTGCGCCGTGGGATCAGCCCGTCATGTTGATTCGTGAAGGAACGGCCATCCCGCTGAACATCGCAACGCAGCATTTCGCCCAGCCGTCTGAGCGGCGCGCGTTTGTCGTTGCACCGTGTGTGGGTCGCGGTGTCGTCGAAGGTGTCTGTGTCGAAGACGACGGTATATCGGAAGCCTGGCGCGACGGCGAGCATGGAAGCCTGCAGTTGCGCATCGCATGCGATACCACGACGCTTTCGGTGTCGGTCGATTGGGCGGGACATGGGCGCCCGCCATTCGCTTCGATCGATCTCTTCATCCCTGAGGCGGACACGCGTCGTGTGATCGCGGCTAATGGCACGATCGCCACGGCAGCGCGCGACGCCGGATGGACGCGCTTGACACTCGATCTCCCCGCCCATGCCGGTTGAATGCGTGTGCCTCGGCCGGTACCGCGCAATGGCACACCATCCCTCACAGCGGTTGACTTCGCACGAACGCCCCGCCTAAAATCCGGCCATCCGTCGAACAGGAACCTGTATCTTGGACAGTAGCAGTAGCCGAATCCCGACTTTCCCGCTCGCCTGACCGGCAAGACCCCGCGCCCGATTTCCTCCTGCCGCCGTCTTGCCATCCGGGCAAGCGGCGCGCGTCATACCGTTTCCACGCACGTCGCGCGTTACCGCCATGCATTGCATGTTGCGTATCGGCATCGCATGTCCGTTTCGCGCGCCTGTCATGCGTATCGATCAACCTGTACGTCTGCACGTTTTTGTCTTTCATCTCATGACGCTTGAATTCCTTCTACGGCTTTTCGTCGCGTTTGCCTGTGGTGTCGCGATCGGCATCGAACGGCAGATGCGCCAGCGCACGGCCGGCCTGCGCACGATCACACTGGTCGCAAGCGGCGCGTGCCTGTTCGTTACGCTTGGCGTACTCACCGGCAACGGTACCGCCGGCGTCACGCAGATCGCTGCGTATGTCGTCTCGGGGGTCGGTTTTCTCGGCGGCGGCGTGATCATGCGCGAGAAGGGCTCCGTCCAGGGCATCAATACGGCGGCCACGTTGTGGTGCTCTGCAGCAGTCGGTGTGCTGAGCGGCAGCGGTCACTTCGGTCCTGCGATTGCCGGCACCTGCGTCGTACTGCTGACGAACACCGTGCTGCGCGAAGTCAGCCAGTTGATCAACGCGACACCCGTTTCAAACGCCGACCTTATCCGGGCGTACGTGTTGAGCGTCGTGTGCCGCGATGAAGACGAAATCCATATCCGCACGGCCCTGTCCAACGCGATGTCGTCGACGCCGCTCTCGTTCCAGAGCCTGACGAGCGAGGATGTCGCCGATCAACCAGGACGCATTCTCGTCACCGCAACTCTGAAACTGCATCCGAAAGACCAGCCGAAGCTTGAGTGGATGGCCAGCCGGATCAGCATGGAAAAGAGTGTGTCGAGCGTGAGCTGGATCGCTCAGGAAGCGGAGCCGACGCCGGAATGACGCCGTAATGCTGCATCGCCAGATGCCCTTTGCATGGGGCCTTTCCGGGCTCGCGATACCTCGCGGGTACCTCACGCCAGGTTGCAATACGCTACCGGTTGCTTCAGATATTGTTAATTCAGTATCCTCAGAGATGGACGGCGCCGTCGCCATCGACTAAGCTCCGTTCGGTGAACCCCTCACGTTCAACCATGGAGTCTCGATTATGGAACACGGCATCATTGCATGGCTCATCATCGGTGCGATCGCTGGCTGGCTAGCAGGTGTGCTGGTTAAAGGCGGCGGCTTCGGATTGATCGTCGACATCATCGTCGGCATCGTCGGTGCGTTCATCGGCGGGTGGCTGGCCGGCGTACTGGGTATTACGCTCGGCGGTGGCTGGATCGGTTCGATCATCACTGCGGTAATCGGCGCGGTTATTCTGCTGTTCATCATCCGGCTCTTCCGACGAGGAGCGTAGTGTTTCCGGCGTCAGGCAGCAGCCGCTGCCTGACGCTTTTGCGATCGACGCGTCGTTTCAGTTTGCTTTGATCGTTTTTTTGATCGCCTCATCACGCACCGCCCGGCTACTCACGTAGCAATCTGTCGCATCGGGACGGTTCGATCGAACTGCGTGCGCCGCGTCGTGCCGCACGTTGTGCAAGCTGTTCTTTCTTCTTCTCTTCCCCTCTCTTGCGTTTCTCCATTCGTTCAATACGCGGTCTGCGTATAGCGATGTGCTGCTCGTGCATTACTGAATGCCAGGCACATGCCGCGGACTCATTTGCTTATTCGATATCGAGCTTTGAGCAGCGGCCGAAGCAGCTACAGTTCATGATGTTGCTGTCCTGTCTGACTCTGCTGTCTAGATACGGAGGAACATTATGGGCATCTGGAAACCGGACCCAAGCTTCTATCCTTCGCCGCGCCTCGCTGCGCAGGCACCGCCGGAAAAGTTCGCCTACGTCGCCGCGTTCGATCCCGAACGCAAGCAACCCGACGGCATAGCAGTCGTCGACGTCGACCCGGCCTCATCGCGTTACGCGACGATCGTGAGCAACCTCGCGATGCCGAACATCGGCGACGAGCTGCATCACTTTGGATGGAACGCGTGCTCATCGTGTCTTTGTCCGAATGCGCCTCATCCGCATACCGAGCGGCGCTATCTGGTTGTACCTGGGCTCCGCTCGTCGCGTATCTATATCCTCGATACGAAACCCGATCCGCTGAAGCCCTCGATTGCCAAAATCATCGAGCCGGAAACGATCGCGAAACGGACCGGCTATTCCCGTCCGCATACGGTGCACTGCGGGCCGGGAGGTATCTATGTGACTGCGCTCGGTAATGCGGAGGGCGGTGCGCCTGGCGGTATCTTTCTGCTCGATCCGGATAGCTTCGAGCCACTCGGTCGCTGGGAAGTCGAACGCGGTCCACAGCAGCTCGCCTACGACGGCTGGTGGCATCTCGGCTACGACACGCTCGTCACGAGCGAATGGGGAACGCCCGATACGTTCGAGAACGGTCTGGTTCCAGAGATACTGCTCGGTGGGAAGTATGGACACCGACTGCATTTCTGGGACCTTACCCGGCGTAAGCACCTGCAGGAAATCGACTTCGGGCCGGAGTATCAGCTGGTATTCGAACTGCGGCCGGCTCACGATCCGACCAAGGCATATGGTTTCGTCAATTGCGTGATCAGCCTGAAGGATCTCTCGTCGTCGATCTGGGTCTGGTATCGCGATGGAAACGCATGGGGCGTGCGCAAGATCATCGATATCCCTGCCGAACCAGCCGCCGCTGAACTCCTGCCACCGATGCTGAAGTCGTTCGGCGCGGTGCCACCGCTCGTGTCCGATATCGATCTGTCGATGGACGATCGCTTTCTGTATGTGTCTTGCTGGGGAACCGGTGATCTTCTGCAATACGACGTCTCCGATCCGTTCGCGCCGAAGCTCGTGGGCAAGGTGCGGATCGGCGGCATCGTGTCGCGCGCGTCGCATCCTGGCGCGTCGAACGGTGCGCTCAATGGTGGTCCGCAAATGGTCGAGGTGAGTCGCGACGGCAAACGCGTCTACTTCACGAATTCACTGTACGGTGCTGTCGACTCGCAGTTCTACCCCGATGGTATCGACGGCTGGATGGTGAAGCTCGACGTCGCCGCGAACGGAGGCATTGCGTTCGATCCGAAGTTCTTTCTCGAGTGGCCTGCCGGGCATCGTCCGCACCAGATCAGACTTGAAGGTGGCGACTGTTCGTCGGACTCGTATTGCTATCCATGACACCCTGGAGCTCAACGACGCATCCCGCCTGGATGTGGGCCACGATCGTCGGGCTCGGCGTGTTCCATGGCATCAATCCAGCGATGGGCTGGTTGTTCGCCGTGGCGTTAGGTCTCTATCGAAAAAGCCGGCGTGTGGTGCTGCTGGCGCTCGTGCCGATTGCGCTGGGACATGCGTTTGCAGCAGGTCTGATGCTGGCCGCCGGGCTCTCGTTAAGCGCTGCCATCGGTCATACGACGCTCAACCGCGTGTGTGGCGCGCTGTTGATCGGCTGGGCCATCTGGCATTGGGTGCGAGGGCACAAGATGCGCTCGCGCGTCGGCATGCAAACAGGGTTTGTCGGGCTCGCTGCCTGGTCTTTTGCCATGTCGGGATCGCACGGCGCAGGGCTAATGTTGATACCGGTATTGATGCCGACCTGCAATGCGTTGGCGGCCGTGGGCACGGGTACGCCATCTATTGCGATGCTCGCTTTCACCGCGCTCCTGCTGCACAGCGCAGCCATGCTCGCGACGATTGCGGCGATATCGCTAGCTGTGTTCGACTGGTGGGGATTGGGCGGTCTCAGAACGAAGTGGGTGAACTTCGATTTGCTCTGGACGGGGACGCTTGCGCTGTGTGGGGTATTGCAACTGGGTGCGTAGCGGAGGCGCTTACGGTGAGGCCTGTCAGATCCGTAAACGCCAAGACCCCGCTGGTTGAGGGCGGGGTCTTGTCTTGCAGCATGAGGAGCCTGACGATTACCTACTTTCACACGGGCAATCCGCACTATCAT